>CAYPMR010000001.1:0-158654 GCA_964411665.1 uncultured Granulosicoccaceae bacterium
CTGGTGCCGGAGCTGGTGCCGGAGCTGGTGCCGGAGCTGGTGCCGGAGCTGGTGCCGGAGCTGGTGCTGGAGCAGAGAAAAATCGAGCAAGATTCCAGGTTGGCCCTAAAACCGAGCACCCTGATGCACCCTGATCCACTCGCCCCGGACAGACATGTTCGTCACCTGCTGTATTGGGCGGTCCGTGACCACACTGTAAGTCGTTGTAAATCGGATTTCCTGCTTTGCCAGGGCCTCGGCCGATAACCGCACAAACTTGCCTTGCTGTTCTGGTACCAGCCGGCGTATCTATTAGTAGATCACCTGCGTCGTGATCAAAAGTTGAATCACAATAGCATTGACCGTTACTGGAATAACTGTCAGCCCAGGATCGGCGTGGTGTAATCCGGGTCAATATTAAGGTCGTATTGTCCGCATTGAATTGCTGCGTCGCACCGAACGACGTCTCCTGTGCATTAACGGCTGACGTTGCACCGATAACAATGCACAGAGCAATAATCACATTAGCGAAAAGGATTTTCCTGTCTGCACAGAATTGCGCTCGGAATTTAACTAACCGGGATGCTTCGCGCTGTGCTTCGCGCTGTGGTTCGCGCTGTGGTTGGGTAACCGGGATTTTTACTGGTAAATACATATAGATGCAGTTTCGTATTTGAGCCGCACTTTCATTTAACCACTTTCATTTAACTAAAGGGCATTTGTCGGCAATGGGGATTTGCTCGTTTATCATTAATAACATCACGACACAGCTAGTCGATGTCACTAAAATAATCGGCACTGCAATTATCAACTCTCACTGTATTTATGGCTATACAGCCAGTGTTAAAGAATAAACAATATGTAGAAAACCTGAACAGCGTCACAGTTAAATTGTGGTGCTGTTCACGACGCGTTGATGGTGTAGTGTGTGGCTCAGGTGTGCGAAAACAAAACCTGTTTTCTGTAAATAAAATGCTACTTACAAGTTTTCTATGGGCGGTTAGATGGTGTTCTCGATACTTGTCGCCGAAAGTAAAAAACAACTCTGGAACACAACAAATGCACTGGCAGGGCTTTAACTAAATTCTGGATTCATGCAACTCGAGCACTACCGGTGAATCAAGATTAAAAGCCAACTCTACCTGTGGTCCAAGGTCGCTCAAACCCTTGACACGCCTGTAGTCTGCACCCATGGCTTTTACCAACATTTCAAAATCAGGATTAACCTGAACAACAGCATTTGGTTTAATGTCAGCCGCCACCATATCGTCTGCAATTTGCTGTAAGGCGTCATTATTCCAAAGCAGTACAACCAGAGAAAGTTTGCGCTCTACAGCCACTGCCAATTCAGCAAAGGTGTACTGAAATCCAGCATCGCCAACAATGGCCAATGCCGGCGTATCCTCATGGGCGAGCATTGCACCAATAGCTGCCGGCAAAGCATATCCCAGAGTTCCATAACCATTCGGATGAAACCAGCTGTTTGAACGTTGCAACGGCAAATGATTACAGGCTGTGTAAGCAAGCTGTGTCATATCACTGGTGACTATCGCTTGCTCTGGCAAGCGTTTTATTAACTCTGTGAGCACTCGCCAATGCTTACGCTCGACGGGTAGAAGTTCATCAACATGTGAGTTGCGAACGTACGCTGCTCGTTTATGCGCTTCAATCATTGCCTCGCGATTGGGTGAATCGAGGCTGGCAGACAGTAGAGGTAAAAATTCACCCGCATCTGTTGTTATCTTCAAGACATTTTCGTTTGAAGCTTTTGCCTGATCTGGAGCTCCCGCTGGAAATACCAACTCAAATGGTACCGATTCATCGAGATTGATCCACACCTGTTTTTCAGGAAGTACCGGTGTTGACCAGAAATCGGTCTCGCTCATTTCGCAACCGATGGCGAGTAACAAATCAGACTCTGCTATTAACTGTCGACAACTCTCGGAAGCTGGTTGCGCACCAGCACCCAGAGGATTGGAACCTTGTATCACGCCGCGACCAGCAACCGACGTCGCCACCGGCGCTGGAATCTTTTCAGCCAGAGCAACCAGTAATTCACTGAAATGGCGACAACCTCCGCCAGCAACAATGACCGGGCGTTCAGCTGCTTGAATTGCAGCAACTGCCTGCTGTAATTCAATCTCATCATTTGATTGGGCCACGTCAATGGTACGTGGCTGCCATGCAGCTTCTACGTTCGATCGCAACACTGAAAGAGGCACGTGAATATGTACTGGCTGCGGCCTGGCGGACCAAAACAGATGAAAAGCCCGATGTATGAGTTCTTCTACTGACGCTATATCACCGGCAATTTCACTGAATGCTGTAAAGGATTCAGTGACAGTGGTTTGATCTACAAGTTCGTGCAGACGTCCCTGATAGACTAGTGCGCTTGTACTCTCAGCATATACAGGATCATTAATTGGCGAGATAACCAGCATCGGTACCGAGTCAGACCAGGACTGCGCCATCGCCGTACTTACATTGGTAACACCGGGTCCTGTAATAACAAAACATACGCCAGGTTGCCCGCTCAAGCGCGCATAGCCATCAGCCATAAATCCAGCACCTTGTTCGTGGCGTGGCAATACGTGCGTGATCCCGCTTTGCTCAAGCCCACGGTACATTTCTATACTGTGGGTACCCGGGATACCGAAAACATATCGCACCCCGTAGCTTTCCAGCAGATCGACTATGGCTTCACCTACTTTCATCAGATTAGTAACCTTCTTGCACTCAGAATTCGGCTGGTAAACGCATCAGCTGGTAAACGCAGGTAGGCTCTTCGTGTCAACGACCTTTACAAGTCCAGTGACTCTATCAGCGACACACCGATAGATGGATCGGCCTGAGTGAGCGGCGCGCGCAAATTAAGCCAACGCTTTTCACCGGTTTGTGCCGCTTTGATACTTTTAAGAGCAGGAATTAACCCCGCCTTTTGGATGGATTGGCGAATATTGTCCAGAGAATTTAGTTCTGTGGACAGCGCTTGTGCATTATCAGCAACCAGTAAATCATAAACCCGCCTGATCTGCGCAACATTTACATTGCAAGTCGCCGAGATACAACCGGCCGCACCTAGCGGTATCGCTTCAACCAGACTACTTTCAGAAGCAGGAAATACCGACATGCCGGGTGCTTGCTGTATAACTGACCGCGTGTTGTCCCAAACACCTGAGCTATCTTTGTATGCCACTATTGTTTCAGGAAAAGCCTCATTCAAACGCGCAGCTAATGCGGGACTAAAGCCTACATTTGTATTCTGAGGAATATGATAAAGGCAGAATTTCGGATTGCTGGCAGCCGTTTTTTCTACTAGCTGACTAAAATACCTGAATAATCCGTTATCAGATGGCGATGGGTAAAAAAATGGTGGCAATGTCATTACTGCCGCACAAGCATTATCCAGCGCATGCTGGGTTAGATACAGTGTGTCGGCTATCGAACACAAGCCTGTGCCTGGCATCAGTTGGCCAGGTTCTGCAATATTGCCGGCGATCAACTTTTCCAGCAGAGTACAGCGTTCCTGCATCGAGAGGCTTAAAGCCTCTCCAGTTGTACCAAATGGCGATAAGTAATGACTGCCCTCTGCAAGCATCGCAGTACAGTGAGCAAAATACAGATCTTCAGCTACAGATCCATCGTCATTAAACGGGGTTAGAACCGGCGTTACCACGCCACTGAAACGATCCACTGTCATAAAAAACCTTTAATTGGTAATTCTACCTCCGCTATCCGCAAAAAGTAGCACGTCAGGAAACGTTAATATCGGTATTTACTTGCAGGTCCAGCCGTTTAAAGTTTAGCTGGTATGCTGGAAGTGTTGACAGATAGTAATCGGTATAATTATATAATAGGGCAAAGCAAGATCAACGTTTAAAGCATCGCTGCACCGACTATTTTCGTCCGAATGTGATAAAAATTGGAATTTGATCCCAAACGCACACCTTGGGATACAAAGCATAGCGACATAGCGACATAGCGACATACTGACATAGCGAGCGGATAAGGAAGACATGGCATCATTTGACGTTAAAGCAAACGATATCTTGCTGGTAATCGATGTACAAAACGATTTCAGCGATGGCGGTGCCTTGGCTGTCCCGGATGGCGATGCAGTGGTACCTAGTATTAACGAGTTGATGCAACGCTTCAGCCATATTGCTCTGACACAAGACTGGCATCCACCCGGACACAGTAGTTTTGCATCCAGTCACGATGATGTAGAACCTTTCTCGACAATTCTGATGCCCTATGGCGAACAAACTCTGTGGCCGGATCATTGTGTACAGGGTTCCAGCGGTGCGGATTTTCACGATGCCCTGGTCACCAACAGTGCTGACATCATCATTCGAAAGGGCTTCCGCAAATCGATCGATTCCTATTCGGCATTTTACGAAAACGATCGAAGCACACCCACCGGCCTTAAAGGCTATCTTCAGGAATGCAACATAGAGCGTGTTTTTTGCTGCGGCCTTGCTACTGACTTTTGTGTACGATTCTCCGCCGAAGATGCCTGCGCCTGTGGCTTTGAGACTTTTGTTATAGAGCAGGCATGTCGGGGTATCGATATGGACGGTTCTGTAGATGCTGCATTGACAGCTATGCAGGACGCTGGTGCAGTTATCGTTTGAACTTATCCCGCTATTATTACTGCTACTGTCCAGATTTAAGAAGAAAAATTCCCGGAATGTAAACCGGAATCTGAAAATTCGTTCAAAGCCTGATCAGCAAGTTTGCGAGTGTAGGCATGTGTTTTGGGATGATCAGGCATCCAACCCGCCAGAAAGCGATAAAAATCTGTCCAGGCAATCGCATATAAATCTCTCCAGCATTCGCAAACCCGTAATGCCTGCACATCTGGATGATAATGTTGAAGTGCTTTGCCGAGTTCATCGAAATAGATATCGAGATATTCATTCTCGTTGTCTGCCAGCTCAGTTTCATCAAGACAACTGCCGAGAAAATAGACAACATCACGAATGCCAACACCTGCACCGGTATATTGAAAATCAACTGCTGCGACCTTGTTACCGGAAGATTCAAAACAGAAATTAGCAACCTTTGCATCACCGTGTACCAAAGTTTTGTATACGCAACTCTCAAGCCTTTCATGTAACCATGCAGCTGCCTGTTTTAAGTCCCCGTCAGGCATGGCATTGAATTCATCTGTGCGAGTCAGCAACTGCCAGTAGGTACCTGTTGGCCATAAGCCGCTGGGCGCTGCTCCAAAGAAACGTGCATGAAAATGAGCTAACCAATGCAAACAGCTAGTCACACCTGTCCTGCTTAACCGCGAATACCGCTCGGGATAATGAACATCAAGATCACTCAACAGCAATAATGTTGCACCATCAAAGCCAGACTGTCCCAGACAGATTGGAACAACACACTCATCTGTGCATCCACAGGCGTAGCGCTGATACCAGTTACTTTCAACACGGTAGGATTCCAGCTTGCGCTGGTGTGAGGCATCACTATCCCACCCACGGGGATGAACTGGCGTTTCGGGCGGATTTATCCACTTGGCAACAACCGACTTTGGCAAGTTCCCATCCTCTTGCTCATACGCCAATTGCAGTCGACGAATTTCTCCATAGTCACTCCACAGGCTCTGTACCTGCTGCGCAGCGGAGAAATCAACGCAACCCGTGCAGTCCATTACGAATCGAAGGATCTCGCTGTTGTCGAGCCAATCAGATGGCATAAGATAATTTCTGCGAATTTTAACTATGCACGGTACTATAGCTGAAATGATTTTCAGCTGAACACTGATTCCTGAAACAAGCTACCACCACTCTCTGAATAAGAACAAAGAGGCACACCTGCATCATGCGATACACGGCACAATCCCTGACACAGCTGTCACTGACCTTGCTTCGCGCCTTTGGTTGCGATGAAGAAGAAGCAAATATCGTTGCTAATCATTTGGTAAAAGCGAATTTATCCGGCCATGATTCCCACGGCATTGGCATGTTGCCCATGTATGGCAAACAGGTCAGCCACGGCGATCTTATTCCCAATCAGACACCTGATCTGTTTGCTCCGACAGGCGCTGTCACGTGCGTGGATGCAAAGCGCGGATTTGGCCATCACATGGCAATCCTGTCGCTTGATCACGCCATGAAAACCATTCCGGAACACAAAGTGGCTATTCTCGGGATGCGCAATGCCGGCCATGTTTCACGCGTCGGCACCTATTCGGAATACTGTTCACAAAAAGGTTATGTTTCCATACATATGGTCAACGTGGTGGGTCACGACTCGATAGTTGCTCCGTTCGGATCACGCGAGAGCGCTATTTCTACCAACCCGATCAGTATGGCAATGTCAGTCAACAAGGAACCCTCACCCATGCTGGACATGGCTACCAGTAAAGTAGCATTCGGCAAAGCCAGGGTAGCGCACAACAAGGGTGTTGAGATGCCAGATGGTTGTCTTATCGACAAAGAGGGAGTCGCTACCAACAACCCGTCACCCATGGTTGAGGGGCGCGATGGCGCGTTGACAGCGTTTGGTGAACACAAAGGATCAGGTCTGGGACTATTTGTTGAATTGTTCGCCGGTGCTCTTGTCAGTCGTGACACCGCATCGACCGCTGAACATATGCCTGATGGTGCTATCAATGCGTTGTTTTCAATTATCATTGATCCTGCAGCCTTTGATGATGTCAGTGCCTACGAAGAACGGACACGCGATTTTTGCGACTACATCAAACGACTGCAGCCGGCCAAAGGGACTGACGAGGTGCTGCTACCGGGCGAGCCAGAACTTCGGGCACGTGAAGAGCGTGGCGCAAACGGCATAGAAGTAGACGATACAACCGTAGGCGAGCTGATCGACATAGGTGTTGCTTTCCAGCAAGAGCGCTCGAGTTTGGAAGATCAACTGACAGTGGCCTGATTTCCTGCAGTTTTGGAATTGATCCTCTGTTACGCTACTTAGATAGTCGTCTGTAACTATACTGACCCTATGAATCTGAATGCCATTGACTACAGCGATGCAAATGCACCGCGCCTGTTCACACAGTCTTTGCGTGACACAGGGTTTGGCGTCTTAAAAAACCATCCTATTAGCGAGCGCAACGTAAGACAAATCTACACTAACTGGCAGTCATTTTTTGAAGGCGACACCAAGCACAATTTCCTGTTCAACAAGGAACGCTATGACGGATTCTTTCCAGCCAACATGGCAGAATCCGCTAAAGGGCACTCGACCCGGGATCTGAAAGAGTACTTCCATTACTACCCCTGGGGTCAATGTCCGGATACGCTACGTCAGGAAATCGAAAACTACTACCTTGCAACAACAAAATTTGCTGGCGAACTGCTTGACTGGATACATAACCATACCCCTGAACAGGTGAAAACAAATTTCTCTGAGCCTTTGTCAGGCATGATCAAGGATTGTTCGCAATCTCTATTGCGCATATTGCATTACCCGCCAATCGACAGTGATCACTCACCTGATGCAGTACGTGCCCAGGCACATGAAGACATCAAT
Source organism: uncultured Granulosicoccaceae bacterium (assembly GCA_964411665.1). Classification (GTDB taxonomy): domain Bacteria; phylum Pseudomonadota; class Gammaproteobacteria; order Granulosicoccales; family Granulosicoccaceae; genus CALFCE01. The sequence continues at coordinate 7,483 of CAYPMR010000001.1, forward strand.
CTGTTAACAATTCTTCCCGCGGCCAACGAGCCCGGTTTACAGGTACAATCGCGCAATGGCGAGTGGCTCGATGTGCCTTGTGAATTTGGCCATCTGATCATTAATACCGGTGACATGCTGCAGGAAGTATCCGATGGATATTACCCATCCACCACCCACCGGGTCATTAACCCGGATGGTTCCAACAGACAGAAATCGAGAGTCTCTCTACCGCTGTTCCTGCACCCGAGACCAGAGGTTGTACTCTCCAAACGCTATACAGCGGGTAGTTATTTGAGCGAGCGCATCGCTGAATTACAATAAAACACCCGAATCAACTCAATCCAGCAAGCAACACAGGATCAACAAAAATGGCATACGCAATTACCCTGGACGAATGCGGTGACTCAAACGTACTAAAACACACTGAAATCGACAAGCCGTCTGCAGCAGACAATGAAGTTGTCCTGCATCACGAAGCAGTTGGCCTGAATTTTATAGACGTCTATTTTCGTACTGGCCTGTATCCGATAAATTCATTCCCCACAATCATCGGCATGGAAGGCGCTGGCACCATCAGCGAAATCGGTCCAGGCGTCAGTGATTTTGCAGCCGGTGACAGGGTGGCTTACGCCGCCTTACCCACGGGTGCCTACGCCAGTGACAGGTCAATCCGCGCTGATGCATTGGTTAAACTACCCGATGCAATTTCATTTAAGCAGGCAGCTGCGATGATGTTGCAAGGCATGACTGTGCAATACCTTATTCGTCAGACTTATCATGTTGAGCCCGGTGAAACCGTACTGTTTCATGCTGCAGCCGGTGGAGTTGGACTCATAGCCTGTCAATGGCTCAAGCACTTGGGTGCTACGGTTATCGGTACGGTCGGAAGCGAAGAAAAGGCAGAACTCGCAAAAGCAAACGGTTGTGACCACACCATACTGTATAAAAATGAAGACGTAGCTTCACGCGTTAAAGAGATAACCGATGGCAAGGGAGTACCTGTAGTCTATGATTCAATTGGACAATCTACACTGGAAGCCTCACTGGACAGTCTGTCACCGCGCGGCCTTCTGGTCAGTTACGGTAATGCATCAGGACCGGTAACAGACTTTAATTTTGGTACTTTAGCCGCCAAGGGATCGCTCTATGTTACCCGCCCTACTCTTATGACCTATACAGCCAAACCCGCTGATATGCGTGCAATGGCAGCTGAACTTTTCGATCTGGTTGAATCTGGCAAGATCCAGATCAGTATCCATCAAGAGTTCCCGCTTAAAGAGGTGGCACAAGCACATGATGCGCTTGAAGGTCGCGCAACAACAGGCTCGACGATTTTGATTCCCTAACAATCACGAACAAGCTGGTTGCAACAGAGGCACTGTATTCAAACACTCCTATGCTAACTATCCACTATGTGGACCGTCGCGGGCATCGATGATGTCCGGGCTTTTGCCTTTTCAGAGTGATTTTATGATAATGGCACTGAATACCCGGCCACCATTCCCAGCTTTGCACACAATCTACGAATACTTGGTTACCAGACATGCTTATCGGGCAACATGCATTTCATAGGATCTGATCAACTACACGGTTTCGAAGAACACCTTTTGCTTCATGATGCATCGTGTCAGTAAAGACTAAGAATTAATTATGAAAGACTTTTTTTCAGCTGGCGTTTCGCAAACTGATCCGGTCATTGCCCAAGCCCTTGGCAATGAACTAAAACGGCAACAATCGCAGATTGAACTGATCGCGTCTGAAAACATAGTCAGTCGCGCAGTACTGGATGCACTGGGCCATGAGATGACAAACAAGACACTCGAAGGCTATCCAGGTGCGCGGTTTCATGGTGGTGGACAGAACGTCGATGTGGCAGAGCAAGCTGCCATTGACCGCGCCTGCGAACTCTTTGACTGTGCTTACGCCAACGTTCAACCACACTCTGGCAGTCAGGCAAACCTGGCGGCGTTCTTTGCCATGCTAAAGCCCGGAGACAAGGTACTGAGCCTTGATCTTGCAGCCGGCGGGCATCTTAGCCACGGCCTGGGGGCCAACCTGTCTGGTCGCTGGTTCGAAGCACATCATTACGGTGTTAGCAAAGACACTGGAACCATTAACTATGCCGATGTTGAAGCGCGGGCATTGGAAGTAAAACCCCGATTACTTATTACCGGTGGATCGGCCTATCCAAGAGAGCTTGATTTTGAACGACTGTCGGCAATAGCCAAAAAGGTTGATGCCCTGTTTCTCGTCGATATGGCGCACATTGCAGGCCTGGTTGCAGGTGGGGTTCATGCATCGCCTCTGCAATATGCAGATATTGTCACCTGTACCACAACCAAAACCCTGCGCGGTCCACGCGGTGGATTGATCTTGAGCAGGGATGACAGTTGGCGCAAAAAACTTCAATCCTCTGTATTTCCCGGTGTTCAGGGCAGCATACATACACAAATATTGGCTGCCAAAGCTGTCTGTCTGGGTGAAGCACTTCAACCGGAGTTCCGTGATTACGCAAAGCAGGTGGTTGATAATGCTGCCAGTCTAGCCAGTACTTTACAAAGTGGTGGGATCAACATTGTATCCGGCGGTACAGACACGCACATTGTATTGTTGGATTTAGAAACACTGGGATTGAAGGGGCGAGAGGCTGAAGCACTACTTGACCAGGTAAATATCACATCGAATAAAAACCCTGTGCCATTCGATGTATCCAATCCCAATGACTGGGTGGGTTTGCGTCTGGGAGTAGCTGCAGCCACCACACGGGGTTTCAAGCAAGCTGAGTTTAAGCTGGTCGGTCAAACTATTGCCGAGGTTCTAACAGCTGATGATACAAACCGGGAGAATCGCCTAAGCCAGGCACGTGACCTTACAGCCAGGCTATGCAGTGCTCACCCCATTTATTAATTTTCGATCAACCCAGGCCTTTCATGAAGCGCGCATTGAAGTACTTAACAAAGGCCTCTTGATCCTCATCCTTCACATCTTGATACTCAAACGTCACGTTTGTACACGGCATAACAACCAGAACCAGTTTTCGTTCGCGCTCTTCCCCCAGAGTAATTTTTAATGTGCCTGACGCCAATTTACAATTTACCTCCAGGCCATTAATTTCATACGGATTCTCACCCATTGCCCGAGGTAGAAGTCTGAAAAATTCAGCATGGGTATAGCCCATTTCTTTTACGACTTTCATTTTTCTATTATTTGAATATTCAAATAAATAACTGTCAACACTTTCAACCACTGCTACTGACCTTAATGTTCGTACCTAACTACAAGCAGCACTAAACCCATCAAGAACGTTCACCGTGTTAATGCCAATTTCCTCAACCGCATAACCGCCTTCCATAACAAAGAGAGTCGGAAGCTTTAGCTTGGCCAATACTTCTCCATAGCGAATGAAGTCTTCGCTTTTAAGCTTGAAAAAACTAATGGGATCTTTTTCAAAAGTGTCAACGCCAAGGGATATGATCAGGGCATCCGGACTGTATTTATCGATTTCCTGACAAGCCTGGTTTAGTGCGTCAGACCACACTGCGTATGGTGTTCCGGGGGGCATCGGATAATTGAAGTTATAGCCTTCTCCAGCACCATTACCCGTTTCATCTGCATACCCAAGAAAGTGCGGAAATGCATCAGCAGGTGCACCATGAAGCGACAAGAACATCACATCATCGCGATTATAGAAAATATCCTGGGTTCCATTGCCGTGATGAAAGTCAACATCAAGGATAGCCACACGTTTTGCACCATCACGCAGAAAGCCACTAGCTGCGAGCGCCGCATTATTGAAAAAGCAGTAACCACCATAGAGGTCAGATGCTGCATGATGACCGGGTGGTCTGCATAGCGCAAACACTTCACGCTCACCGGCACTGACTTCGCGTTGCGCACTTACCGCACAATCGGCACTGCTTATCGCCGCTTGCCATGTCCCGGCAGTAATGGCAGTTTCCATAGCCATTGCGTAGTAGCCCAACTTTCCATCGATAAATGAGGGAACACGCTGTTGCATGCGCCGTGCAGGGAATACAGTCGGTATTGCCTCACCTTCAAACCCTTCTGCTTCCCAGTCACGCCAGGCTGTCTTGAGAAACTCTATGTAATCTGGCGTGTGTACATCTGTCAGTAACGCCTCAGCAACGGCATTCGGGGAGGCAAATTGCGTGTGTCCCTGTGTTGTGAGTCGATTACGGATATATTCCCAGCGCTCCGGGCATTCAAATGGTCTCACCAGCTGACCACCAGAGAGTTCACCCTTTGGAAAATGGTGTTTATGCTCTTCAGAGCAAACAGTTTTAAACATGGTCTACCCCATAGCCAGACGAATGGCAATGACAACAAAAACAATTGCCGAGATAACTTGTAATTGTCTTGCAATACCCGGTGAGCGGCGTAACCAATTACCAAGACGAGCACCCGATAATCCAACGACAGCGTTAACACTCGTACCACTGAAATTAAAAACCAGACCCAGAATCAAAAACTGCAGGATCGGATTACCTTTAGCTGCAACGATAAATTGTGGAATAAAAGCCAATATGAATATCGCTACCTTGGGATTGAGAAGGTTAACCATGACACCATCGCGCCAGGCAGGTAACCACTTGCGGATTTCACCCTCTTCAGGAATTATCAAACTGCCTGACTCTTGCACAGTTTGATAAGCAAGCCAGAGCAAATAGCAAACGCCTGACCAGCGAAGGACCTCAAAAGCGACAGGATAAAGTGCAAATACAGCAGACAGCCCGAACGCCGCCAACAGGCAATGAATTAACGATCCGGTTGCGATACCGAAGCTGGCGCTAACGCCGCATAACGGCCCTCCCTTGATACCCTGCCCCAGGCAGTAAAGAAAATCACTTCCAGGTGTTAGATTCAGAATCAATGCGGCCGGTAGGAATACGGCTAAGGTACTCAGATCAATCAGATTCGTCATGAATAAACATAACGTTTAAGAAAGCGTCAACGCACACAAACCCAATACTGACTTTATATAGCAACAGTGAGTTTATGCGCATCAACGCTGTACTACAGGTCTTTCGCTTACTTCTTCAGATTAGTCCAGATTTGATCATAAAGGCGTTGTGTACCTTCGTCACAAACAGCGACAAATGTACCCGCAGGCGCGTCCGCTGGAGGATTAGCTTCAGGAGACGCTTTGAGGTCCGCATCCAGCAAACTACCAACACCTTTAACACCAGCGGTGTAACGGGCAAAGTTGGTAACTGCAGCGATGTTCTCAGGCTCTAGCAGGAAGTTCATGAATTTAAGCGCGTTTTCTCTGTTTGGTGCTTCCTGCAACAGAACAACGTTGTCCATCCAGACGACATATCCTTCTTTTGGATAGGAATATTCAACGTTAGCACCTTCTTCACGAGCTTTTGCACCAAAGCCATTCCAGATCATGCCAACAGCTGCGTCCCCGGATACCAATACATCCTTGGCACCGTCACTATTAAAAGATGCCCAATGCGGTTTCGCTTCCTGAAGCAATGCGTCAAGCGCCTTTAACTGCTCGCGATCCTGACTGCATTGTGGGATGCCCAGATGCAAAGAGGCTAGCGCCAGTAATTCACCCTGGCTGTCCAGAACATTAATGCGGCCTTTGAGTTCGTCTGGTGGTGAAAACAGTATGTCGGTAGTACGAATTTCATCCGTATACTCGTCACGATTGACCATGAAGCTGGTGGAGCCCCACTGATACGGAATCGAATGCTTGCGACCGGGGTCAAAAGCCACATCGACCCATTGGTCTTCTATGTTGCCAAAGTTTGGCAATTCAGAGGATTCGAAACTGTCGAGCATGCCTTCGTTACGCATAATCTCGACCATATAATCACCCGGCACAGCAACGTCATAGCTACCCAGTTTGCCCGCCTTTAACGCAGCCAGCATGGATTCGTTTGAATCAAACGTATCCATCGTGACTTTGACATCATTTTCTTTGGCAAACTTGTCGAGCAATTCTTGCGGAATATACTCAAACCAGTGATAGATACTGAGTGAACCAGCTGCACTGGCTATCTGCGGTGTAACTAATGCAGCAGTGCTACCTGCTACCAGTAGTCCAGTAGCAATCAGATTGCGTACCTGTTTCACTTGCACTTTCATAATCTCCTCCTCGATTTTTACTTATATGTACATTTTTTATGTACGTGATTTAGATGTACCTGTTGTCCGGTTGTTTTTAATCTGTTTTTTACCGATTAGCTCCGCATTCCTGCGCAGTAATTATCTATAATGTCCATGCTCTATGTCGAAGTTCTATGTCCAAGCTCTATGTTGAAGCGAGCCAAATTCCTCTGCCCTGGCACCATCAATCAGACGCAACACCCCTAGCCTGAAGCCTTGCCAGTACGCCCCAAAAAGTAGGATACCGTAACAAATAGTGTTGATACCAGCAGCATCAGCGTTGAAATAGCCATAATGTTGGGTTTTATACCCTGTTTGACAGCCCCGAATATGGCCGTCGGCAGGGTTTCAACGCCTGCTCCCTTAACAAAATTGGTGATAATAAAATCATCCAGCGAAATGATAAATGCCAGCAGAAAGCCCGAAATCACGCCGGGTAGCATCAAGGGCAGCAATACCCTTCGAAAGGCTTGCCAACGTGTGGCATACAAATCCAGTGCTGCCTGCTCATATACCGTTTCTATACCTTCCAGGCGTGCAGCAATTGGCAAGTAGGCAAATGGAATGCAGAACACACAGTGCGCTACCAGGATAGTTGCGTAGCCAGCGCGAAATCCGATTGTGCTAAAAAATATCAATGTGGCCACTGCAGTAACAATCTCGGGCACCAGTAGCGGCAATCCCAGCAACGCATAACTGCCTGTTTTACCTCGCCAGGAACCACTTCGAATCATACCCACAGCTGCGGAGGTGGCTACCACCGTAGCGCAAACGCCTGCCATAAATGCAATGGTCAGCGAATTCCAGGCTGCTGCTTTGAATTTAGCTGACTCGATACCGAAGAAAACTTCTTTGTACCAACGCAGACTGAAACCGCCCCAGCGCGTAATCGATTCACTGTCGTTGAATGAATACAATGCGACCACAATCAAAGGGCCATACAACAGTAAAAGACACAGACCGGTAAGGGCTGCAAATCCGGGATAACGTTTGACTGTCGCGTTCGCAATGGCCATCTCGTCAAGCCCTCGAACGCGACTGATTACGTGCATGGAAAACCAGTATGACCATTACCATTGACAGTAAAATCATGGATACGGCAGCACCAAATGGCCAGTTGCCTGCAGCACCTTTAAACTGCTCCTCAATCAACGAACCGATCATGAAGTTCTTTGCACCACCCAACAGGTCCGGCGCCAAAAACGCACCGAGACTGGGTACAAACACAAGAATGCAGCCTGCAATTATGCCGGGTTTGATAACAGGCAGGATGACACGCTTCAGCGTTACCCACTTTCCGGCATAGAGATCGGAAGAGGCCTCAGCCAAAGAAAAATCGAAGCGCTCTATCGATGCGTAAATGGGCAACACCATAAAAGGCAGGTAAGAATAAAAAAGACCTAATTGCACTGCTGCATTAGTGTTGATCAGATGAATAGGTTGATCGATCAGACCCAGCGACAACATCCATTCGTTTAATGGTCCGTTATCACGTATCAAAAACTTCATTGACACGGTGCGGATTAACAGACACACCCAGTAAGGTATAGTAATCAGGAAAACCCATAGATGGCGAACTGCGGGCGAGCGGGTTGCAATAAACCACGCTGTAGGAAAACCAATTAATAAGCAGAAAAATGTGGCCAGGGCCGCCTGCACTAATGAGCGCCAGAAGATACGCAGGTAGGTCCATTCGATTTGCGCTGCTTCATCGCCAAACAAACCCCGATCAATAAAAAAACGATCATAAGCCGTGAGTGTAAATTCCCAAATCACCCCACCACGAAATTCCTTGGTCAAAAAGGAATAGGTCAGCATCAACAGCACAGGTACAACCAGAAAAAAACCGATGATGAGCCAGGAAGGCAGCAACAGTCGGTACTGCATGCCATCAAACGACCCTGCCTGAAATGAGCTACCCGAAGCCACTGTCGATGCAGTTGCTGCATTTGAGTTAGCGACCGTGCCCGAGCTGTTTCCGGTTGTCGCCTGTTGCTTTGTGGCAGCCGTCTTGATCAACTGCTCAGGCATGCTGTTGGAGTTTTTAGTGTGCAAGAAACCGAACCTGTTGAGTATTCAAACTGATGGCAACACGCTCATCGATAGCAAAATCCAGCGCTTTGTCACCCGCATTCTGTAACCTTGCCTTGAGTAATTCCCCAGCTGGCGTTTTTACCGTGTATTGCGTGTCCGTACCCAGGAATACCTTCTCGACAATCGACCCGGATAGTAGCGTAGTATCACTGTTACCGCTGGATTGCAGACTAATGGACTCCGGTCGAATACAGAGTACGCCTGCCTCGCCAATATTGACTTTATCGGATGTCTGACAGGTACATTCCACACCACCAGCAAGCGAGACAACAGCATCACTTGCTTGCGATGAGACGACAGTAGCAGAGAGAAAATTGGTATCGCCAATAAAATCGGCGACAAAACGATTGGCAGGTCTTTGGTAGATAGCTTCAGCATCTCCTACCTGTTGCACCAATCCCTGAGACATAACCGCAATACGATCCGACATGGTCAATGCTTCTTCCTGATCGTGCGTCACAAACACAAACGTAATACCTGCCTCTTGCTGAATACGTTTGAGCTCACCGCGCATCGATTGACGTAACTTCAAATCCAGAGCGGATAAAGGCTCGTCGAGCAGGAGTACCTGTGGCTCCGGAGCCAGTGCTCGAGCAAGAGCTACCCGTTGCTGTTGGCCGCCTGACAATTGCGCCGGCTTGCGATCACTGAACTCCGACAATTGCACCAGTTCGAGCATTCGATCCGCACGTGCCAATGCCTGCCTCGTTTCGGTTCGTTTCATCTGCAAACCAAACAATACATTGTCCCGCACAGTCATATGTGGAAACAGTGAATACTGTTGAAACACTGTATTGACCGGGCGTTTGAACGGTGGTAAACCGCTGATTTCCTGACCGAATAGTGAGACCTTGCCATTGGATACAGTTTCGAATCCGGCAATGATGCGCAACAACGTTGTTTTGCCACAACCGGACGGCCCCAGCAGTGTGAAAAATTCACGATCTGCGATCGACAGAGAAACATCCGCCAGTGCCTGAACACGCGCGTAATGCTTGCTGACGTCTTCCAGTTCAATAGCGTTATGATCGTTGGCAGGTGGCATAAAATCGACGAATAGTAATTTTTTATTTATTGTACCGCGACTGGCCACCGGTCAACCAGCTATCTGCAGTACGGTCGGTAAGGTACACTTTCTATGCTGTTTGGGGTGATTGTCATCTCAAAAACGGCAGCTACACTTGATTTTCACTACTTTGTTGTGCTTGGAATACCTGCGAAAGACAAGAGATGAACACTCCAGCTGAAGCAATCACCATCGACGACGTGCGCGCAGCCGCACAACGCCTGAGCGGTCAGGCAATCGTAACGCCCTTGCTTGAAAATCCGTTTATAAACGAAATTGCCGGCAAACGCGTATTGGTCAAAGCCGAATGCATGCAACGCACAGGCTCATTTAAGTTCAGAGGTGCCTGGTCAGCCATTTCGGCACTGGACAGGACAAGCCGCGATCGCGGGGTACTGGCTTTCTCTTCTGGCAACCACGCTCAGGGGATAGCTCTAGCTGCACAAATTGCGGGTATCAATGCGGTCATCATCATGCCCAATGATGCGCCACAACTGAAGATAGATAACACGCGCAGTTTTGGTGCAGAAGTGGTGTTGTATGACAGACCTGGCGGCGAAAACCGCGAACAGCTCGGTGAGACCCTGGCGCAGCAACGAGGCTTGCACCTAATCAAGCCTTATGACAATGCTTATGTTATGGCAGGACAAGGCACTTGTGGACTGGAAATAGCAGCCCAGGCGAAAGCCATGGATATCGATTCGGCAAACGTGCTGACCTGTTGTGGCGGTGGTGGTTTGACTTCAGGTATCGCTATCGCACTGGAAGCCGAGGCCCCCGGTTTCGATGTGCGACCGGTTGAGCCGCGGGACTACGACGACGTCATACGCTCGCAGGTAGCGGGAACCCGGCAATTTGTCACCAAATGGGAAGCAACCATCTGCGATGCCATCGTCACACCCGCCCCCGGTGAGTTAACATTCCCGATCATTCACAGGCTTTGCAAAACAGGTTTAACCGTCACTGACCAGGAAACCTTACAGGCAATGGGACACGCTATGCAGCGTCTTAAAGTAGTCGCTGAACCTGGTGGCGCCGTGGCACTGGCGGCAGCTCTCTTTCACAGTACCAAACTGGATGCAGACACAATCATCGCCGTCATTTCAGGCGGCAATACTGACGCACGGACACTACAACAGGCCATGAGCTTGCTTGCCTGAAAAGAATGACGCCCATGATTCACCCGTTCTTATTCACATCCTTAAAGCTCTCGATCATTGTCCGGCAGGCTGTTAAGTAATTTATGATTCAGTCAGACATCAATGAGCGAGTTCAGTCGATCAGCACAGAACTACAACATTACTTTGGCGAACGGGTAAGCGCTGACTTTCTGCGCAAACGTCTTAACCGGGAAGTCAGCCGTGACTTTTGGTTCAAATATTCAAACACACGTTTAAAAAAGATATTTTCTACACGGGTGCTTTTGCGAGTTGCCTTGCATCTTCTGGGTCTGCGTCGCCGCGGGCAACGCAATGCCCTGGATCTTAAACTGGAAAATAACACTGTTGTTTATAATGCCGAAGCGGCAACCCCGTCGACCTGGACTAACACTGCCTCAACAACCGGGGACAAAGCACTCAGCATATTGCAATTAAGTGATTTACACATTGATGCCAATCCAAATTTCGCCCAGGTGCTCAAGCAAACTATCGAAAACCAACAAGCTGATATCACCGTAATAACCGGGGATTTCAAAGCACGGTCATTTGGTGACAACGAGCCTACGCTCTCAATCATGGAGCAGTTAACGCCTTCCATTCCTAATATCGGACAACACTGTTACGCGATACTGGGCAACCATGACAGCCTGAGACTTGTGCCACCCCTTGAGAATATGGGAATACGCTGTCTAATCAATGAGTCAATCGTCGTACAGTTAGCCACTACTCGACTGTGGCTAAGCGGAGTTGATGATCCAAGCAATTACGCTTATGACGATTTACAGGCGAGTATTCAAAATGGCGCTGACCACGAACACTGGCTGAACAATCCCAGTGACTATTTTTCAGTGCTGCTGGCACATTCACCACATGTCATCGATGCAGCGATGAAATTTCCGTTTGATCTTTATTTGGCAGGACACCTGCACGGCGGGCAGTTTTGCTGGCCATCTGGAAAGCCAGTACATGTCAAAGATAATTTGCCTTGGGACGTTTGTAACGGTGCATGGCAAAAAGGTCACATGCGAGGTTACACCTCAAGAGGTTCGGGCACCTCGATTATAGACGCACGTTTTAATTGCCAGCCCGAAGTCACACTGCATACCATCAAGCGGCCATCTATGCCTTCTCACTCAGAGAGCGCAACGCCTGCATAGCATCATCCGCCCGCTCCGCTGGCACGAAGATATGATCATGATAGAAACCGGCGATAACGTTAGCACTAATTTTATGATCGGTTAACATGCTCGAAAACGCCGCCGTCAAGCCCACTGCTGCCAGACTGGAATGCACTTTCAGCGTGATGCACTTAAAAACCCCCTCATAGCTAATTTGACGTGCATCCGCCAACACTCTTGGGACTATTAGCGTCAAACCCTCTTCTTCATGCATGGCTGCAAGAGGTTGCAATTCACTATGATCACCGTATCGCGCATCGGCAAATGTTGCGAATACATATTCTTGCGGATTCAGTTCAGGCGAAAGCGTGGCAAGTAATCTGGCAAGATCGGTTTCCGCTGTCATATTGCCTCCGGCATCTCAATGGTTAATTCAAGCAAGAGATAAGAAAGCGCTTTACCGTGCCCATCAAGATTTAGCGATTCGTTGACCCCGCCTTCCAGCACATCCTCAATGACGAAATTCAAGGCTGGTAGCTTTGGGAGTTCATAGCGGGTCACGGCTGTTGCACCCTTGGAGCGGAACAATTTAAGCACTTCCTCTTCCGTCACTTGCTCGAGTAACACAGGATAATGATCAGAATCATAGGGTATCAATGAAATGTTTGAACGATTACCCTTATCACCCGAGCGTGCATGTGCAATGTTATATAGTAAGGTCGCCACAATGGCATAGGCTCAATTTAATAGCTTCACTTCCATGCTCGGTTCAATCAACGTTCTATCGATCAACACTGAAGCAGTCGAAACACGTGGCATTACCGATTGACGCACTCCACAGCCACCAGCTGGTCCACAACAGTAGAGAGCCAGGACTTCATCCGACAATTTTTCAGCCCGCTCGCGCTTGTGACTGCTTAGGGCCGCTCGTACACGAAATTCGCCATCGCTATCTTTAACGCTATCGTTATAACTAACCGGGGCAATATCACTGCTATCTGATCCGGCATTGACAGTTGCGTTAAATATTGATCGTGTGCCGATAATATCGATTCGTAAAGTATCAGAATTATTCACATTATTGTCTAGCAACCGTTCTCGCAAAATACCCTCAGCAAGTCTCGCTCGAGCAAACGCATTGTAGCCTGCGTAGCTAATCTCCCCCTCTCCCAACCAGCCACCGTCAAGCGACAAGGTCACTTTCAGGGTATCAGTGGGTTCACTCCCGCGCGCGCCCCGAACGCATACGCGATCATTTGATAGCTGAAGTACCTCTACGTCAGTTACATCAAGAATGACATCGGGTGTCAGATAATTTGATGGGTCATGAATCTCGTACAACAACTGTTCAATAACCGTTGCACGGTTGACTACACCACCGGTAGCTGCAGGCTTGGTAACAACAAGGTTCCCATCCGAATACACTTCAAGCAATGGAAAACCCATATTGGCGAGCCCCTCTACCTGTTTATAACCGGGATCAGCAAAATAGCCACCCGTAATTTGTGAGCCACATTCGATAAGGTGACCACCTAATGTGGCAGATGCAATGGCGTTGAAATCATGCTCCGGTGTGTCGAGAATATATTGTATTGCTCCTGCAACCAGCGCTGAATCTGTTGTCCGACCGACCAGTACGATATCAGCTTGCAAGGCCAATGCATCGCGGATTCCACGGCAACCAAGATAAGCGTTCGCAGCAATCAGCTCACGTCCGGCAATGGAAGTGCCTTCTATACAATCAAACTGGCACAGCGCATCGACATCGAAAGTCTGTAAAAGATCATCGCCTTCTACAAATGCTATACGTGGAGTACGACAGTTCGCAGCATTCGCTATCGCCAACACTTCACGTGCTGCAGCCTGTGGATTCGCACTCCCAAAATTAGCAATGATTTTTACATCATTATTCAAACATTCGGGTAAGGCTGTAACAAGGTACTTGTGCAACCAGGGGGAATAGCCAACTGAAGAGTCAACCTGCTTCAGTCGTTGTGCAATTGCCAGGGTGCGTTCAGCCAGTACCTCATAGATGAGAAACCGGGCGCAGTCGTATGTAGCCAGCGCTTCTATAACCGCCAATGCTGCATCGCAGCGATCACCGGCAAAACCGGCACCACTACCAACAACCAGTGCCGGGTTGGCTGCGTCCATGGACATCAGGCCTATTTTTCACCACCAGACCACACACCTGCTTCTTCATCGTCACCGGACTGGTAGCGGGATTTATCAACAGAACGAGTGGTTGTGAAGCGCAGGTTAATAATATCCGGTGAGAACAACATACTCCATGTCCATTCGAAAAATATACGGGTCTTCTTGGCGAATGTCGGCATTAGCATAAGATAAAAAGCCCGCCATACGAGCCAGGCAGAAAAACCACCCAATCGTATTTTGCCGAATAACTCTGCAACGCCATTCAAATGACCGATGGTTGCCATGCTGCCACGCGACTGATAATTAAATGGTTTGGTTTCGACACCTTCTATTTTGCGCGCAATGTTTGCTGCTAATTGATGTCCTTCCCGAATCGCAAACTGGGCTGTTGGCGGCGCTAATTTCTCGTCAAACGCATTCGGGACCAGCGCGCAATCCCCCAGTGCCCAGTAATTTGCGCAGTCGACAACCGACATGTCAGGGTTGACTTGAATACGACCACGTTCGGCCGGAATATCAAGTTGATCCATCAGCGGATTAGGACGTGTACCGATAGTTGAGATCACAGTAGCCCCCTCCAGTCTTTCGCCATCGGCAAGTACCACGCCATTAGCATCAACAGCCTGAACGCCAGACGACATCAACATGTTGACACCGCGTTTTGGCATCTGATCGAGGGTATGCTGACCAAGAGATTCACTCATTTCCTGCAACGGCACATCGCGACGGTGGATAATGCTTACCAATAAATCCTTGTCATGAAGTCGCGGGTAATGTTTTTGCGAAGCACGAATAAAATCCTGGATAGCACCACCGACCTCAACACCACTGAAGCCAGCACCTATAACGATAAAATGACCCATCCAGCGCCGCTTTTGCGCATCAGCTTCCAGGTCGGCTTTTTCCATTTGCTGAATGACACGATTACGAAGGTTAAGCGCATCACCCAATAATTTGAAGGGCATGGCATGCTCAGCCATACCACTAACCAAATCCATATTCGCACGCGAACCAAAAGCAAATACAACATGCTCGAACTGGATACTGTCGCGACAATTTTCGCCCTCAAAATGTACGCAACAGTTGCTCTTATCAATACTTGTAACACGGGCCGAAATGAATCTCGTGCGTTTGATCATCCGACGAATGGGAGCTATGACATGGCTGGGCAATATACTGGCACCGACAACTTCAGCAAGCATCGGATTAAATGTGGTGTAGTTTTCCTCGCTTATCAATACCACCTGCCAGTCCTGAGATAGCAGGCGCTCAAGTTTACGAACCAGCTGGGTACCAGCAAAACCACCACCAATGACAACTACATTGCGCTTGTCTTGTGACAGTATATGTTCGACTTCCAGCTCTGAGCCAAAGCTGATTAGACGAAGAGAAATTACAGCTGCCAACACCAGGAAGTGAAACAGTAAATTGATCAATCCGATCTGTGAGACGGCGGCATCTGCAAGACCTATTGTCAGGAAGTGTAATACAGTAAGAGCCGCCAGTAACCAGCCGATGCTTTTTACTTGAAACCCTGCCAACATCGACAGGCCACCGAGTAAGGACAGCACAAGTAAAATACTTCTCACCCAGACGTTATCGATCAACAGGTCAGCGTAGTTGTTATCACTAATCCCAAGAAAAAATGCAGCAATAAAAGGTATTGCTACTGATGCACGCAACAGAAAAACACCAAAATTTCTTCCTGAACCGCTAACTGCCCAATATGCGAAGCGGCTTAGGCGGCCACCACTACGCGCCGAGATAGCTTTAAGTAAACTAAAACGCCCAGCGAGCGCCCAACGACCAGAGCCGAGAAAACTAATGGCAGTGTATAAACCCGCTCCCATGAAGTGGGCTGACAGGCTGAGCAGGCGCATCTGCGATTCATGATCGTTAACAACTACGATCGATTCGGCAACCAGCGTTATAACGATTAGAGGTATCGTTGCAATGCGGCTGTTCCATCCAACAATCAGTAAAATACCACCAACAATCTCCGCCACAATCACCAGATTGAACAGCAACGGCAGAATCGGCTGTATGAATTCGGGGAAGTTGGCCAACATGGCCTGAAAGTCGCCGGGGCTGAGTAGCTTGTACAGCCCTGGAAGAAGAAAGAACAATCCAGAGGATATCCGTAGGAGCGCTATACCACTACCGGTGATGCGTTCTGATCTATCCAGCAGAAAATTATCTTGGATTTTTTCGCTCATTGGAATTAGTTTTTACCTTAAAAGATTAACCCCTCATTATATCGTGCCAATGGTATTTTAGTCGGCATGATTGTCAGCTCTGGCTACCTCGAATATTGCTATACGAGCGAGCGCCTGGCGAATGTGCAATTGCTCGACCATGGTATTTTTATAGTTGAACACAGCGCCACTACCGCCAGTGGCTGCCTGCCAGGCATCAATCAATTTTCGTGCCTCGTCAATTTCTACAGCGCTCGGAGTAAATACGCGATGAGTCTGTTCAAGCTGTACTGGATGAATAAGCGCCTTGCCATCGAATCCTAATTGCAATCCTTGCCAGGCCTCTCGCTCAAAGCCCTCACTATCGCTGAAATCAGGATAGACACCATCAATGACAATGATTCCTGCTGCTCTGCCAGCAATAATCAATGTGGATAACGAGGTGAGTAACCCGAGACGCGGAAGCACTGGCTGGAATGCCTCAGGGCAGTGATGTATAGCAAAGCGAGGATACGGCAGTCCAAGATCTAGCGCCAGATCTGCAGTACCGGCAATCACCGCCTCGACGGGTGTGCCGTAGTTACATAGTTCGGCGGCCTGTTGCAAACCGGTGGCTGTTTCGATCATTATCCAAACACTAAGCCCCACAGTTGAACCGAGTTGCTCGACACACTGATCAATATGTTCGACAGATTCAACTTTGGGCAAGACAATGCCATCACAATGACCACCGTTGTCCAGCGCCTGCAGAACGGCTTTTATGTCATCTTGCCAAAAAGGCGTATCAATCGCATTAATGCGGACCAGACACCGGCGTTTGCCAAAGTCTCTTTTAAGGGCTCTTCCTAACATCGCTGCCGGATTGTTTTTCACATCAGCAGCGACGGAGTCCTCCAGATCAACGATGATGGTATCAACAACCAGTGAAGTCGCTTTATCCAGTGCCCGCTCATTCGATGCGGGCATGAAAAGAACTGATCGATTGAGATGCATGTTGCCTTATTCCGAAGCAGCTGCCTGATTGGCGAGCGCCGTGTTTCGAATATCACTTAAGGAACGTGCAGGTGTGAGAGCTTCCAGATTGATGCGGATATCCAGCAAAGCACCTGTCGCACTATTACAAGCGCGCTCAAACGCAGCTGCAAACTCACTGGTCTTCGTTATTACCTCTGCGTGCATACCATAGGCTTTCCCGAGTGTTACATAATCAGGATTGACAATATCAGTGGCGGACAGGCGTTCGGGATAGTTGGCTTCCTGATGCATACGAATAGTCCCATAGCTGTCGTTATTAACGATCAGTACGATAGGGCGGGCATCGTATTGCATGGCGCTGCCCAATTCCTGGCAATTCATTTGAAAATCACCATCGCCTGCGAAACACACAACAGTGCGCGACGGAAGTACTTTCTTTGCAGCAATGGCAGCGGGGAGACCAAATCCCATTGTGCCATTTTGCGACGCCAGCAATCGCGCGCTGCGGCCATAAGTCAAAAAGCGATTCGGCCATGCGGTAAAATTACCCGCACCATTGGTAACGATCACATCATCGGGCAACACCTCTCTTAAATGCGCTGATATAACCCCCATATCAACATCACCGGGTTGCACTGGACAATTAAGAGAATCAAGAAATTGCTGTCGTGCGGCTTGACACCAGTCGTGCCATCCACCGTTAATCGATTGCTCAGTCAATTGCCGTGCAACTTCACCCGGGGACGCATGCACAGCAAGCTCAGGTACATACACCTTGCCAAGTTCTGCATCAGATACATGCACGTGAATAATCTTTTGTTTGGCAACAGGTGGTGTGAACAGCGTGTAACCAAGGGTTGATATCTCACCGAACCGTACACCCAGCGCAAGTACCACATCGGCATCTGTTATAAGCTGCTGTAACTGTGCATGCATACCGACGCCCGCATTACCCGCATAACAAGGCGAATGATTATCAAACAGATCATTAAACCTGAAAGAGGTCACAACCGGAATATTGCTGGACTCTATGAAACTGTGTAGCGCTTCGAGCGCTTCGCCCTGCCAATCCCTGCCACCGGCTATCACCAGTGGCTTTTTCGCCTCTCTCAGCAATTGCACCATCTGGGAAACACTGTGCTGGTTAGCCTGTGGTAATTCGGGTTTGCAGGCAACGCAAGCGCGAGCAGTTGTCATCTCGGTTAATACATCCTCTGGTAATGCAACAACAACAGGCCCTGCTCTGCCAGTTGTCGCGGTTGTAAATGCACGGGAAATAAGTTCCGGTATTCGTGCAGCTTCTTCAATCTGCACCACCCATTTTGCAACGGACCCGTAAAACGCCTGATAGTCTATTTCCTGGAAAGCTTCACGACCGCTCATGCTGCGCCCGACCTGACCTACGAATAAAATCATCGGTGCCGAATTTTGAGCTGCGGAATGCACACCAACAGCGGCATTGGTTGCTCCAGGCCCACGGGTGACAAAACATAAACCGGGTTTACCGGTCAATGCGCCATAGGCCGCGGCCATATAAGCCGCTCCGCCTTCGTTACGGGTAACCATCAGTTCGAAGTGTTCCTGAATATCCACCAGCGCATCGAGTACCGCAAGATAACTCTCCCCGGGCACGCCGAATCCGAGTTGGGCATTATTCAATACAAGACATTCAGCCAGCAGTTGGCCGCCAGAAATACTGCTACTATCATTGCTGTCAGGAGTCATCCACCAATCCCTTTATATCAGTACCGCTAGGTAAAACACCCATACCAGAATAGATACCGAGTTTTTGTCGTGAATCTTCAATATCGAGATTTCGCATCGACAACTGACCGATACGATCAACCGGGCTGAACGCCTCGTCTTCAACTCGTTCCATGGAAAGGTTTTCCGGCTTGTAAGTCAGGTTGTCACTCTCGGTTCTGACTAATGTGTAGTCGTCCCCTCGGCGTAAACGAAGCGTCACACTACCGCTAACAACCTGGCCTATCCAACGCTGTAAGGTATCGCGCAGCATCATGCTTTGCGGATCAAACCAGCGGCCCTGGTACAACAAGGTGCCCAATCTACGCCCGAGCATACGATAATTGTCGATACTGTCTTCGTTATGAATACCGGCTAACAAGCGCTCATAGACTATGTGCAACAAAGCCATACCCGGTGCTTCATAGATGCCACGGCTTTTGGCTTCAATAATACGATTTTCGATCTGATCGCTCATACCCAGACCATGCCTGCCACCGATACGATTAGCCTCTTCCAGCAAAGCAACTGTTGATTCAAATGTTTTGCCGTTTATAGACACCGGCATGCCACGTTCGAAAACAATAGTTACCTCTTCTTCGTCAATGCTGACAGCTGCATCCCAGTGACGCACACCCATTATGGGTTCAACAATATCCATCCCTTTATCCAGAAACTCGAGGTCTTTGGCTTCATGTGTCGCACCGAGCATATTGGCATCTGTCGAGTAAGCCTTCTCCTTGCTGGCACGATACGGAAGCTTGTGTGCCTGAAGAAATTCACTCATTTCCGAGCGCCCACCTAGCTCATTCACAAAATCACGATCAAGCCAGGGTTTGTAAATTCGCAGGGATGCGTTTGCCAATAATCCATAACGATAAAACCGTTCTATGTCATTACCCTTGTAAGTCGACCCATCACCCCAGATGTTGACACTGTCCTGCTGCATGGCTTTAACCAGTAATGTACCCGTCACCGCACGCCCCAGTGGTGTGGTGTTGAAGTATTTTTTACCGGCACTCTCAATATGAAAAGCACCACACATATTCGCCACCAGTCCTTCATGAACCAGCACGTCGCGACAATCAACAGTACGCGCCAGTTCGGCACCGTAAATTTTTGCGCGAGCCATGACATCATCGAAATCTGACTCGTCTGGCTGCCCGAGATCAGCGGTGTAGGCACAGGGTACAGCCCCTTTGTGCCGCATCCAGGCGATGGCAGCAGAGGTATCCAGGCCGCCCGAGAAGGCGATACCAACGCGTTCGCCCACGGGCAGGGAAAGCAAAATTTTATTCATTTAAAGCAGTAAAAAACCGGTAGTGTTGTTAATGGTGTGAAAATCAGAATGGCAACGAGGCGCTGTGCCACGCTGGAACCTCGATATGGTAACAAACTCCTTCTGAAAAGACGCCGAAAACAAGCCACCTTCACATCGGGAAATCATCATCCATGCGTATATACTGGCCATTGGTCATGCAATTACCGCTATTACCCGATTTAAGGAACAGAAATGCAAACAAGTGATTGGACCCGCGCATACGACAATAGCCACGCTGTCGGTGGATCCGAGCCGATTATCAGCCAATGGCAAGAACGATCCAACAGATTCAAACACCGGGCGGATGGATACAGTTGCCGTCTTGGCCTGCCCTATGGTGACAGCGAACGTCAGCAGGTTGATTTGTTTCTACCTCTGATAGACCCGGTCGGATTGATAGTGTTTGTACACGGTGGCTACTGGATGCGACTCGAGCGAGGAATCTTTTCCCATCTGGCTGCTGGGGCTACGCAATGCGGCTGGGCAGTGGCTATGCCAGGCTATGATCTTTGCCCGGACATTGATATCGAGGGGATCAGTAAACAAGTGGCAAACGCAGTCACTTGTGTTGCCAACTTACCTGAGTTCAAGGGCAAACCAATCCATCTGTCCGGCCACTCCGCTGGCGGGCATTTGGTTACCCGAATCGTATCCCAGCCTACAGACAGCCAGGAAGATCCACTACTTGATGGCACTACCTGTGAACGGGTTAGACATGTCATCTCTATCAGCGGCATTCATGATTTGCGACCACTTATTAACACTGACATGAATACAACCCTTGGACTGGATCAGCAGACTGCGTGTTATACAAGCCCTGCATTGTTGCAACCTGCTATCAATACCAGACTTACCTGTTGGGTTGGTAACGATGAACTTTCAGAGTTGAAACGTCAAAGCGCTTTGTTAGCCAATATATGGACAGGTTTCGACATACAAACGCAGCTTATAGCAGAACCTGGTAAAAACCACTTCAACGTGATAGACGCTATGGAGGATAAAACATCACCGCTGCTGGGTTGTTTGCTGTCGTCTGCAGCTGATAAGTGACCCTATTTTATAAAGGGATCTGAATATCCTTTTGGGTGACAACTACTTGTTGCAGAACGAATGTAAACACTTGTGATATACCGGGTTCACACGGTTACACACTACTCAATTTGATCTTATCCTTCACCTTCTCGCAAGAAACAGTAGAAGTATCGGAGGGAATCCCATGTTAATTCTTACGCGTAGAGTTGGTGAAACCATCAGAATCGAGGATGAAATTTCAGTTACTGTCCTCAGTGTCACAGGCAGTCAGGTACGTATCGGTATTAATGCACCCAAAGATGTAACTGTCCACAGAGAAGAAGTGTATCGCAGAATCCAGAATTCCTGGGGAAAGCCGCAATCATCCAGCCTTAATGAAAAAACAGCAACCGCAAAGGTTGCGTCCGGAACAGTAGTTTCCTGACCTTCTGTACCCTGAATCTCGAATTAGTATGCACTAAAACGCTAGGTCGTGGGATTTGGGGTCGACATTTTTACAGGTCATTTTCCATTGGTTTCATGACTGACCCTGGTGTTTACTACCCCTATTGCCACCACCGGCAAATCGCTCCATCAGATAGATAGCAATCCCGCCTATAACAACCAATACAATTGCCAGCCAATTGATTGATTCCAACAACGACGGCAGGTACCAGTCGTAACCCGTGACAACCTCTTTAGCTGCTTTTCCTTCACGTTCAATTTGTGTTGTCAGCGTGTTTTTCCAAGGCCATATTATTGCCAGCGATCCCAGAATAAACCCTGTCATAAGCGCGATGGTTTGATCATGGAAGTGCTTGAAGACCCAGGCCAGCACATGACTGAAGACCACTAGTCCGACAGCACACCCTAGTAACAACGGTAACAATATTCCAAGATCAGCACTGCCAATCGCACCAAGGATCAAAGCGTAGTTGCCCATAATAATCAAAATGAAAGAACCCGACAGTCCAGGCAATATCATGCTGCAAATCGCTACGATTCCACAAACAAACACATAGAAAAATGATGCGTTTTCTGTTGCCGGTGCAAGCAGCGCGATGGCGACTGCCACCGCTGTACCCAAGCCCAGCAAAACCATTGATACTGTGTTCCAGTGACGAACGGTTTTACCCACAAAATAAACCGATAATAAAATCAAGCCAAAAAAGAACGCCATGGTTAACAACTCGTGGTGTTCAAGCAGGTATTCAAGAAGCTTGGCCAAGGACACAATACTGATAGCAACTCCCGCCAGTACTGCAGACAAAAAGCTGCCATCCACCTTGTGCCAGGCAGCTTTTATGTCACGCCGTAGCAAGAGCTTCAAAACGTTATGATCAAATGCTTTAATCGCATTAATCAGGCGTTCGTAAATACCCGTTATAAGGGCAATAGTGCCGCCGGAAACCCCAGGTATGACGTTGGCCGCGCCCATCGCAAGCCCTTTCAGGAATAAAGCAATCAGTTCAGTAGCTGTTGAGCCAGACATAAGCGTTGAGTCGTGTTAAAAATGCAGGTGAAGTTCTAAATTTGATGAACAAAAATTATAGTTCGCGCAAAGTGGTCGCGAATTTTGCACAGGGGTTTAGACTTGTACATCAAGTAAGGAACAAAAAACACGCCATTCTGTGATTGTTCTGGATCACAGTGCATAAAGGCAGATATTTAATATAATAATACGCACATTAAACAATATATAGAACGCACGTTTCCTGGGTGGTATAACAAGGCAATGATCAGAGATACGGTGATCTGATTTCAGCCGTATCAACGGAATTGAAATGATTAAAAGAAGGCACATTGAGTCGGCAAGTGCGTTGCTGTTTTCAGCAGCGCTGATCATGCTGCTCCATGGCAAGATAAGCCAAAGTAAAAACGACCGCGCTACAGCCAACCAGACTTCATCTGCTTCACCGTTTTCAACCCATCTTCAGGGAGACGGCAACCCGGCTGGTTTGACTGACAGTAATTCCAGTCAATCAACCGAAGACGTGCGCGCGCAACACGAGCAACGACGTGCTGAAGGGAAAGAGAAGCGCTTGACCGCACGCACGCTTGCCCAACACCTGCCCTTCAATCTGAGCGAATCCCATCTGGACCTGTTGGCAGCAGGTGACACAACAACAGTGACGCAGGAGCTACTGGAACTCTCCGCACAGGCTGTACGCGAAGGGCGCGATGATATTCTCGGGCGCACCATTGCCCAGTTAGGGAGCCTTTCATTACTGGCAAAAGATATCGAAGCCGCATCGGTCTATCTCGATGAAGCGCTCGAAATTTTTGATTTATCAGATGATGAGCTGGGAACTGCAGGTGTCGAGCTGCTACGTGGACAACTCAATATTGAACAACGTTGGCAGGCACGCGAAGCTGCCTATGCTCAGGAAGACATGCAGCTTGCTGGATGGAAAATCGCCAAAGATCGCTTTGGTGAGGCGGTACCAGCGCTACGAACTGCTATAGAGACAAATCTGGAGCTTGATCGTTTCGGCGCAGCAGCAGCGGCTTACGAACAGCTTTATAAAGGTTATCTAAAAAACAATAGGCAATCTGAGGCAATAGAAGCCGCAACTGAAGCTGCCCGTTTACACGCTTCCTCTGACCGTATGCGACGCGCGCGAAGTCTGTTAGCAGAAATTGATAAACTGGGTGCTGACGCGGGATTGATCGAACAGCTTGGCGCAGAATTAAGCACTCGCCAGCAGGACTACGAATCTGGTATCAGGCAATTGGGTCAGGCAAGAAACTACGAACAGCTCTATCACCATTACCTGCATGAAGGAGATCCTGTCCGCGCATGGCAGTTCCGGCTAAAATCCCGCGAGTCTTTACAAGGCGTGTCCCGCGTTGCCATGCACCGCAGACAAACCGGCATCATCGCATTGCTATACAACTCAAACGACAACATGAAGAACGCTTCGCGATCACTGAATGAAGCTGCGAAACTCTTCACCCGTCATAGCGCTGATGAATTAAAAGATCTATCTGATTCGCTGCGCAGTGAAATTTACTAGGCTCGACCACTGGTCTCTAGCTCGGAAGCTGATGGGTGGAATGCTGAAACGGTGAAGTGTGTACTCGGGTTGCTTTGCTGAGGTTTCAATCGCAGGGATGCGATTGCCAAGCCTACAAGGACGTATTCACGGCGCCCTCAGCAAAGTAATGCCCGAGTACATACTGGTCTTAGGTCGACCAGCGTGCCTGTATGAACAGAGCTCAACCCAGTATCAGCGAGCAGGCTCTGATTTTGAGGTAGGTTTTTAACCGAATTTGTCGTAGCGAATCTGCTCCGCTGCATAACCGGATTCGACAACCAGGTCACGCAGAGCAGCATCAACCATCGGTGGCGGGCCAGCCACGTATGCCATGCAGTTATCCGTCTCTAACTGGCAGCTCCGGGCAGCTTCGTGAACAAATCCTGTGGTCATAACGATGTTTGCCGGTTGCTGAGGATCTAATGCACCAGGTGCCTCATCTGACAAAGCGATGGTAATTTGCAGTGTTTCGGGAAACTGTTGCGCCATCTCTTCCAACTCTGAATAAAAGAAAATATCCTTGGGCGTTCGCACACCGAAATACAGATTTGCATGCCGGTTCTTGAAGTAATTAGCCTGACACCCGTGTGTCAGGATGCTCATCATGCCGGCTATTCCCGAACCACCAGCAATACAGACGATGTCCTTGTCAAGGTTGGGTTCAAATACAGCAGTACCCAAAGGCCCAAAAACTGATAGTGGCATGTCAGTTCTAACATCATCAAACAACCAGTTAGAAAACTTCCCACCCGGCAGACGCTTGATAACCAATTCAAGCGCACCACTTCCCTCATCAACATAGTTGACCATCGAGTAAGCACGATAGCCATCAAGTGAAGGGCTTGAAACAACAACAAACTGGCCTGCTTTCCAACGCATGGGCCTGTCCAGTTTGATGTCGAAACGAATCACATCGGCGGTAGCAGACACAGGGTTTTTAAGCACACCGTCATAGTGTGCTGGCAAGTCAGGTTCGTCACTCGACTGGGACAAACTGCCCGGCACTCTGATTTCACAGTCGTCGAGCGCAGAACACTGACACATCAGAAACTCGCCACGTTCAGTCTTTATGTAGGATTTTCCGGGAGCACTATCCCAGCCAGGTGTTAGTTCACCCTTGACCAAACGTGCTTTGCAGGAGCCACAAGTACCTGTGGCACATTCATAGGGAAGGTTCAGGCCCTGTCGCAGGCCAGCATACAGAACACTTTCGTCGGGATTAGCATCAAATTCCCAACTAGCGTCTTTCTTTGTAACGGTGACTTTCAAGAGTCTGCGTCCGGGACTGGCAATTACAAAACAACATTCACGACTAAAAATCTAAGACCATTAGCTTAGCGCTTAGTAGTCGTCGTCATCGTCATCATCATCGTCGTCATAATCAAGTTCCTGTTCGACCAGGACCATGATCTGATCACCTTCGAGCTTGACGTCATACATCAGCATTGGACGTTCAGCCGGACCTCTGGCTTCACCGGTTAACATGTCCCACTGCCAAAGATGTTTGGTGCAGGTCAGAATACCTTTGGAACACAGACCGGAATCCATCAGTGGCTCCTCCATGTGCGGGCACACAGGAGGATAAGCGCGCCATTCACCATCGATGTTGGCGATGAGGATCGGCACACCTTCTACATCAAATAACTTGAAGCTCTGTGACTCGACATCGGTCACGGTACAAGCAGCTTTCCAACTCATATTAAGATGAGACTCCGGTAATCGATTGACCGATATTTACTAAACTGAAACGACAGGCAAACAGGATAATTGCAAATTTGCCTAGATTGGATAGTGTGAGCCCTTATCCAGACGTCGAGTATCCAGACGTGCTTCCCGGCCGATAAATTTAACCTCATCACCTGAAATTCTGAACGTATCGTAGTAACGCCCGACCACGAATATCTTGGATTCTCCGGCATCAACGTGTGCATTAATACCATCAAGCATTGTTTGATAAACCACTACTGAGGATACCGCAGAGGCTGTGTTATTCGATTCGTTCACCTCAACAGAATAAACAGAGCAATGACGCTTCAGTGGTGAGTGATCTGTGTTGTGCTTGGGTAGCATCTCCATCATTGTCAGCATGTCACTACGACTTCCACTGAGGTAGGTCATATCGCTGCTGATTTCAGGGCTGTAGGCTGTTATTGCATACTGAAACTCGTCATCGCACAGATCCAGCCATTTTTGCCATTCCATATCATCCTTGTACAGACAGGCTTTACAGACTGCTTCGCGAACTGCATTTTTTGTTTCAGCGCCATTGCCGGACATCGGTCGTTCTCCAGAAAATTATTCGCAGAGGATTATTGCGTATGGTTAAACCCGTACGGTTATTCTTTAAATCCGTACACCGCCAGCATACACTGGATACTGGCGGTGTACTTTTACCGGCGTACTTTTACCGGCGTACTTTTACCGGGGTACTTTTAATTTACGCCTTTTCCTGGAATTTCTTATCCGGATCATTCGGCGCTCTATCCATCCAGCGGCCCCATTCTTCGTAGAAGTGACGCATACCGTTTTCATCATGGATAGTCTCATTCTCATGCCGTCCGTGCAGAATCTGACGTGCTTCAGCTTTTGGATGCATGCTTTGACCCTGGCCTGTTACAGCCAGAAGATCCTCGTGCAGGTTTCGACCGAAAGGACCCCAGATACTATTGTGATGTTCAATTCGGGATTTGCGTATTTCCGGTGTATCGCTCTTCAAACCTAGACCACGGAACTCGATCATGACCTCATTTGGACCCAGCGGTGTGACCAGATCACAGCGCAGTGAAGATCCGCGCAGATTGAAATTCACACCCGGGAACATGTCAATCATGTACCAGTGATTAGGCGGTAGATGCGGGAATGAGATCTGAGCACGTGAATCAAAACCCTCGTATTGATCGTACTGAACTTCAAAGCTACCTACATTGATGTGCCCATTATCGAAGCCCATATTTTTTCTCGCGAAATAACCATCGTTAAAACCGGTTATGCGATTGTGGTAGTGCAAGTAGTCATGATAGAACTCGCAGTTCGTGTCATGCCATAACTTGTAGTTACACGGGATGATTGCCTTGTGATAGTGAAACACTTGCAACGGTTCTTCATCGAGTGAAGGGCGCAAACACTCAAGTGATCCAGCAGCCCATTCTTCTACTGTTTTGTCCATATTATCATCGAGACAAACCCATATAAAACCGCCGAAGTAGACTTCACATTTCAGTTCACGAAGACCAACCTGCTCTCTCTGCAAACGATCCTGATAACCTTCTTCCTGTCTTGAGATATAAACACAGCGTCCCTTCATATCAAATTGCCAGGCATGAAACATACAGGTCATGTGTTTAGGGTTGCCCGATGGCTGACCGTCGAGAAAGCTGCCCGAAGGTCGACGCTCGATCATGTTCCCGCGGTGAGGACAAACATTGAGAAATGCTCTGACCTTTTTGTCTTTGCCGCGCGTGATGACCACCGGCTCACGCGCGATAGTTACCGTGCGAAAATCGTAGGGTTCGGGCATCTCGGATTCGTGACACACAGGAAGCCAGGTCTTTTTGAAGATTTTATCCAGCTCCTCTTCAAAGATATCCTGATCAGAATAAATTCTGCTGTCGACATATTCATCCGAGGTAAAAGGAGGTGCTGCGTTCCACTGTTCGTGATTTCTGCTACGAGCCATGGTCTGTTTTCTCCTGAATCATGAATCTTCGATTCGTTGTCTTGCGGTTACTTAATATTCATCTGATTACGGACTGACTGCCCTAAACTCAATTAATCAACTGAGTTTAGAAGGTTTCCAGTCCATCATTTTAGCAAATTTGCGTAGTTCGTCTTCTTCCATATATACCGTGTGCTCAGGCCCCGGGTAGGTCTGCCCGCGAACGTCTTCCATATAGCGTTTGTAAACATCTTCGATTATCGGAATGAGATCTGTATAGACTTTGGAGTGGCGCGGTAAGTGTTCTTCGTAGAGATGGAATAAATCAGATCCTATGATGTGTACGCCATGTGCTTTGTTGCCAGCACCCAGACTGATGACAGGCACATCCAGGGTTTCAGTCAGATACTCACACACCTCTTCACTGGTCACTTCACACATGATCGAGAAACAGCCTGCGTCCACCATGGCCATTGCATCATCAATCAGTTCCTTGGCGCGATCAGCTTTCTTGCCCTGAGCAAAGAAACCACCGAGTTGCGGCATACGCATCGGTGTGATGCCGATATGTCCCTGCACAGGGATACCGGCTTTAACGATTGCTTCTATGTTTCTTGCATGGTGCTGATTACCTTCGCACTTCATGACTTCGGCATTCGCTTGAGCTACAAACTTACCGGCATTTTCGACTGCCTGCTCGGGAGACACATGGAAGCTCCAATAGGGCATATCCACCATACGCAAGCCATACTGGCTGCCCCTGTCGACAGCCATAGCCATGAACATGACTTCCTCAAAAGTCACCGTGACTGTGCTCTTGTGGCCAAACAAAACCATGCCACCTGTATCCGAGACACACAGAATGTCCACGCCCAATCGATCAGCGATGACCGCATTACGGTAGTCGTACACCGCCAATTGCACGATTTGCTCCTTCTCACGCATTTTGCGCTGGAGCTCTCGAATGGTGACTTTCCTGCGCTTCTTCGGGGCTTCGGACACTGCAATCTCCTGTGGTTAAAAATAGCTAAGCACTTGATTTTTATAAAATAATCATATGTATCTACGGCACCTGCCGCTATCTAACAGCTACAACCTACGACCTGACCTCAAATGTGTCAACCTGATGAAAATGATCATTTGATAGATAATATCTATATGCAAGCTTATTTGATTCATCCAGCCTATCTCAAGACCTCACCCCATATCCTCACCTAAACCGAGCTGCCCCATTGGTCGCGTTTTGAGGGGATCATAAAACGGCCTGGATACCTGACAAAGATCTCTGAACTGGCCTGTGGGGTCAGACAGCCCCTGAGCCGGATTCCGATCAAGGCAGGCAAATCCCAGCACGAGAACACACTCACCCACCGTGCTTAAACAGGCGGATGTGATGACAATGTCATTGCCATCAGGTGCCAAAGGATGCGCATCGGGCGATTGCCAAAGGATGGGTTGGCTATCGGTATTCGCCGTGCAGCAGATAAACTCGAATCGATCATTTTCGCCACGCCCGGCAGCCCCGGGGTTAACACCCAATTCGGAGATGGTTGGTGCCAGTACAAGATCATTAGTGAACAACATAAAACCTGCTTCTATACGCAGACTATCAATGGCGGCAAATCCGGCAGGCCTTATTCGATCGGACAACGCTTGCCATAAACGGGCGCCGTCTGATGACGGCACGATTATCTCAAAGCCCTGCTCGCCCGAGTAACCGAGACGACCAACCTCACAGGGAATACCAGCCACTTCAATAGAATCGAAGCAAAAGTAATCCAGCAGGATAAGTTTTTGTACATCCACCAATGGTTGCAACGCCGTTAACGACGTCGGACCCTGCACGGCAAATATTGAACACTCGTTACTTAGATCAGTGCAGTAACAGTGCGAATTGTTCATAGCGACAAGGTCAGAGATATCGATGGGACGTCCGCTCATGACCTCGTACTCACTATCAGAGCGCCGCCACACAGTCAGATCTGCTACCACCTGGTTATCGCCGTTGGTTCGCAGTGCGTAGCGAATACCATTGTCGCGCATATCGTCGATCCTTCGATTCTGATAGTCACCAAGAACAGAAGCTGACTGGTCTCCACAAATTCGCCCGCGTGAGACAAAAGAAAAATCAAACAAAGCACAATCATGTCGACACGCATGTGCTTCTTCCTGCCAATTGCCGTAATCACGAACCAGAGCGAGTTCTACATTGTTTGCCATAGCATCCACGCGCCTAAAATTATTAACACCATCGCTACGATTCGCCGTAACAATAGCGCAGGGAATCTATGCGCAAGGCGTGCACCTACAGTAACGCCAATGATCATCACAGCAGCTATACCAAGGCCAAGCGCAACGTCGATATCACCGTGAAGATAGTTCCCTACTGAGGCCAGCGCAGAAATCGGTAGTTGAATTATCTGGCTTAAACCAACAGCTGCCAGTACAGGCCAGTTTAACCAGACAAGCAACGGTACCAATAGTAACGGCCCACCAGTTCCCGACAAAGCCGAACCGAATCCAACGACTGCACCGACCAATAGCATCAGGACTCTCGATTGCGCTCGATCCTGTACCGACACTTCATTGTGCTTACGCAGTGCTTGCACACCGGCAACAAGGACAAACAAGGCTATAACCATTTTGATCGTTCGTACGGGCAAACCGGATACCACAAAAGCGCCTGCATAAGCACCGGGCATCGCTCCAAGACACAGCCATAAACTCGTTGTCCATCGTATGCTGCCGTGTTTTGCGAAGATCCAGGCGCCGACCGTGCCGCTGAACGCGTAGCTAAGCATGCAGGCAGCGATTGCAATATGAATCTCAATGCCTGCGATCAATGACAGTGCTGGCACCAGCAGTACACCACCGATGCCGATACTACCGATGAGAACGCCAACCAACAAAATGACCGGAATTAGGTACAAGTATTCCATTATTTCAATCTATATCATCAACTGATCAGTGCATTAGTGAGAGTAAAAAAGCAATTAAAACCACTAATGCCCTTTAAAGTTGCCAACCGGGGTAAAAATCCGCGCATTAGAGACTTGGAGTTGCGGGACCTACTGTCACAACAGTACCATGTCAGGAGCATTCACGGAGTCAGCACATGTTTCTTCGCCAGTTCCACTACGTAGTCGCCCTTGAACAGGAAAGCCATTTTGGCCGGGCTGCGGAGCGCTGTAATGTATCGCAACCAACGCTTTCAAGTGGAATAAAGCATTTAGAGGAAGAATTGGGTATTCCGATCATTCTTCGTCATCAAAAATTCCAGGGGTTTACCGACGAAGGACTGCGTATTGTGGAATGGTCCAAACGACTCCTGGCAGATCGTGCTGCGATGATGGAAGAACTCGCAATCATGCGAGACTCCATGCAAGGTCGACTGCGCATTGGTGCGATGCCGATGAGTTCACCGTTACTGCCTATTTTCAGTCGCTTGTTTAGCGAGCGTTACCCATCGGTTCAGATTGACATACAGTTTCTGGGTTTCGATCAAATGACTCTCGGCTTAACCAACTTTGAACTTGATGTTGGTATAACCTACCTCGATCAACAACCACTCAATCGTTTTATGACCATGCCATTGTACGAAGACAGGTTAAGTCTGTTGTTGCCTGACAACGATTGGCTGGAAAAAAAATCCACTGTCACCTGGGAAGATGCAGCAACACTTCCACTGTGTCTGTTATCACCGTTTATGCACGAACGCGGCATTATGGATGATGCTTTTTCTGAAGCTAATTGCGAACCCAGACCAAAGATGGAATCCAATTCTATTTTCCAATTAGCATTTCACGTTATGAGTGGTGACGTTGCGACTATCGTTCCGGAAAATTTCACACGTGCCAACAACGCATTCAAAGGCACGCACGAAAAAGTGCTAAGCAATCCAACAGTCAGTCAGAAGATAGGTCTCGTATGGGCAAAAGGTACGCCTATACAACCGATGGCAAAAGCAACAGTAGACCTGATGGAAGAGGCCGTCAGTAGTGGTCAACTACAAGCAGCACTGAAATCGAGTGACGCGCGCAATAGCAAAGCCAATGGACAGAATCAGTAACTACACAAGCCCAGGCAAATGCTGAAAAGATGAGCAAAAAAGTCGACAGCAAATTCAATCAGTATCAGGCCAACCACCATCTTGGTCCAGCATCAGGAACTCTCGGCAGTTTGTTTAGACTACTGGTGCTGGTTTTAACGGGGTTGAGCCTGATACTACTTATCTCGTTATTCGTCTAATCTATCATGCGACTAACGAAACTAATCATCCTTTCCTGACAATTTCCTGACAATTACTCTTCGTTAGCTGACCATCCAAAGCATTAGCACAGTTCAATACGAACACGCGGCAAGTAAATCAGTCTATGACTGCCGAACGACGTTGGTTATATAGGATCAGGGCGCTGGCACTTAATGTTTTTATGCCTCGATTGAAGCGCTGTCTTGAGGTGCTATCGAATTTTGGGATGAAATTCGGCAATTAATCTTACGAACAATATTTTTTTGAAGTAGGATAAGTGTTGTGCAACACAAAACCCAAGTGTTGAACGAAATTGCAAAAGGATAAAAACTAGCATCTTGTAGCCTGTTATTAACAGCCGCGGGAGTTAAGTTGGTTCAGGCAAGTGGTTGTATTACTTTGGCTGTTGCAACTTTTCAGTTGTAATATTTTGATCCAGGCAATAATTTTTTAATCCGATAATATCCGGTCAAATCTAATTGATTAGATACTTATCAACAATAAAATGATAGGTGAACGCAAAGTAATAGTAACAATTCCACAAAAAGAACAGATCTGAAACACTAGAAATCTGCGCCACATTAGAACCTTAAAATATCAACCGAAGTTAATCGGGAGGAGTCACAATGTTTAGCGAATTTTTAAAGTCAAAGAAACTGATCAAACGCAGGACGATGCTTGCAGCATTTGCAGCAGCAGGAGTCGCTTGCGCCGGCTACACATCTTCAGCATCCGCCGCCGAGCTTGAATACGGTGAAATTGGTGATCCTGTTAATCTTGTTGTAGGTTACCAACCCTATTACACAGAAGCCTGGTCCGGTGTCGTCATGAAGGGCCTGAAGCTTTACGAAAAATATCTTCCTGAAGGTTCCACTGTTGAATTCCAGATCGGTCTGCAAGGCGGCATCATCGTTAATGCCATGCTTGCTGGAAAACAACACATCGGTTACATGGGTGACATGCCAGCCATCGTCGCCACTACCAAAGATCGTGTAGCGGATATCCGTATCGTCGCAACTGCCGGCCTGGCACAGGACCAGTGTAACAACATGCTGGTTAGTAACGACGCACCAGAATTTGCAAATGCCGACGACGCTATCCAGTGGATGGACGGCAAGGTTGTCGCAGTGCCAAAAGGCGCTTGTACTGATCGATTTGCATTGGCTGTATTCGAGAAAAAAGGTATCGAACCTTCAAGCTACCTCAACCAAAACATCGAAGTTATCACCAGTGGCTTTCGCGCCGGCAAGCTCGACGCAGCTGCTATCTGGGAACCCACTGCATCTCGTCTGGTACACGAAGGCCTTGCTCGCAAGGTAGCTTCAGGTGCATCAGTTGATGAAAACGATGGCGGCTTCATCGATATGCGTGGCGATCTGATCGACCAACGTCCTGATGTCGTTAAAGCCTGGTTGAACGCAGAACTGGACGCGCAATTGTTTATGGCGGACCCGGCAAACGCAATGGCTGTTGTGGCAATGGCAGAAGAACAGACCACTGGCTTCTCTCAAGAGGTTTTGTGGAAAGCCATGGCTGGTAGCACACCAGAGGCACAAGGCGGTACTGAAGTCCGTAATGAGATGGCCTTTGCCATTACGCCTAAGGCACAGGATCTCATCGACAAAGCGACTGTATTCCTGCATTCAATCAAAACTATCAAGGTCGACAAATTACGCGACAACGCTGTGATGACCTCTTTTGCTGAAGATATTTTGAAAGAGCGCGGATTAACAGCACCGATTGGACAAATCGATGCTCTACCAGACTCGGCCTACACGGGACCTAAAGAGTAAGGGGACCTAAACAGATGGCAGCCGGTTGTTAGATTTATTCTAGTAATAGCTATCTGTTAGCAACAAACTGTCGCCCATCATCACATAGTTTGTGATGGGCGACAGTGACTCCACTTTGTTTGGAGTTTAAAAAACCTCGATACTAAAAATGTCATTCGAAACGGCACGCGCGTTTACATCTAAACATCCATGCGCATTTGTCCAGATCTAAGTGACTGAGGATATAAACATGCAAAGTTCTTTGGAAAGCACTGGCGTAGCAACTGCCACGCAAGATACAGGTCTTTCAGCCGTTGGTCTCACCATGTATCGCATATCAACCTGGCTGAAAAGTCCTCGGCCGTACTTGATGTTGATTGGTTTCGCTTTTGTGTTGGCTTTCTGGTTTTTCGCCGTTGAAGTCTGGAAATTACCACGCTTCGAAGACATGCCCGGTTTAACCGAAGTCTTTTCAGAGTGGTTCAGTAAAGACCCTTACTACGGATTATCAATTTACACCCCTGAATACTATAAGCACATCGGTATCAGCTTACGCCGGATTTTCTATGCCTTTTTTCTGGCCACCGTTTTAGGTGTCACCCTGGGTCTGTTTTTAGGTTGGTCGAAAACGTTTCGCGAATTCATTTTCCCTTTATTCGAATTACTGCGTCCCATTCCAGTTCTGGCCTGGGTACCACTAGCCATAATAATTTTCGCAGGATCAGAAACACCGGTTGTATTTTTGACCTTCCTCGCGTCGTTTTTTGCAACAACCCTTAACACCATGCTCGGTGTTGAATCTATCGATGAATCATATAGTCGAGCCGCTTATTGCCTTGGTGCAAGCCGTTGGCAAGTGTTTCGACAAGTCGTTATCCCTGGCGCGATGCCATACATATTCACCGGCCTGCAAATTTCTATCGGAGTCGCATGGTTCTCATTAGTTGCCGGAGAGATGGTTTCAGGACAATTTGGCCTTGGCTACCTAATAAATACCTCTTACATGATGATTGAATACCCGAAAATCATTATTGGAATGATTACTCTGGGAGTTGTTGGATATACCACCAGTGCCATGGTACGGATCATGGGAGATTACTTAATGCAGTGGCGAGTTCGCGAACTTGCGTTGGGAGATAGCTGATGAGTGCTACTGCCGAATTAAGCCCGCAAGCAGATGCAAGTGTTACAAGCGGTGCCATTAAAATAGAAGACGTTGTAAAAATCTATGATCCAGATGGCGCTGCGGTTATGGCAGTGGATCATTGCTCGATAGACATCCCGGCTGGCGAAATTTGTATGATCGTTGGCCCATCCGGTTGTGGAAAAACAACCCTTTTAAACGCCATCGCTGGATTTCATGACATTACCGCGGGCTCCATTCATCTCGATGGTGAGCTTCTTTGTGGCCCTGAGAAGCCACAGGCAGTCCCAGGTTCTGACCGTATAGTGGTATTCCAAAACGGCGCTTTATTCCCCTGGAAAACGAACCTCGACAACATCGCTTTCGGCCCAATGATGGCTGGCAAGGAAAGTAAAAAAGACATATATGATCGGGCTCGCAGCATGATGGCCGATGCGGGGCTAAGCGGCACTGAAAACAATTACCCGGGGGAGGTCTCCTCTGGTCTGCGGCGCCGTGTTGAAATTGTTCGAGCACTGATGAACAACCCGAAAGTGTTGTTGTTTGATGAGCCTTATCGAGCACTCGATTCACTGACCAAATCTGTTATGCATGAAGCCTTGCTGGAAATATATTATCGCAACAAGGTCACTATATTTTTTATCACGCACGATCTGGAAGAAGCTATTTTCCTGGGTCATCGACTCATCATCATGTCGTCCCGCCCTTGTAAACCAAAAAAGATCGTAGAGGTAGATATTCCTCATCCGCGCGACTATAGCGTGCTCACTTCCGATAGGTTCAGAGAAATAATGAACGAAGCTAAAGAAGTCGTTCACGAAGAAGCACAAAAGGCCTTCGACGCCGGCGAAAAGGAAGGGTAACTGACAATGAGCAAAACTACATTTGCAGACAAACTTTTCAGCCGAAAGGTGATGCGTGGAATTATCGCAATTACGATCTTCGTAGCTATCTGGGAGATAGGCGCACGATCAGAACAGTTGTTTGGTTTCCGCTTCCCCTTTCTGGGTCTGATTCCACCACCCAGTGCTGTTGCGCAAAGTTGGGCAGGACTCATTGGCGATCCAAGCTATTGGCAGAGTTGGTACATGAGCTTCTTGCGTGTTTTCGGTGGCTTTATAGCCGCTGTCATCATCGGCATACCACTCGGGCTGTTTATGGCGGTCAATAAAACTTTCTACGGTATGGCATTTCCAACCTTCGAGGTGATGCGCCCTATTCCACCGCTGGCGTGGGTACCTGCATCAATCATTTTCTGGCCTACACAAGAGCTCTCCATCGCGTTTGTTACGTTTCTTGGTGCTTTCTACACCATTGTGATCAACGTACTCGGTGGTGCGAAATCAATAAACAAACAGTTTCTACAGGCGGCCCAATCAATGGGAGCGTCACAATGGGATATTTTCCGTCGCATCGTATTACCGGCAACACTGCCTTCCATTGTTGTTGGATCAGCGGTCGGCATGGGTATTACCTGGGAAGTTGTGGTAGCAGCTGAAATGATTTCAGGTGGTGGCAGCTCGGGTGGAGGCGCTGGCGGCGGATTGGGTTTCTTTATCTGGAGCTCCTACGTCGGCGGTTCGTACGAGCAGATTATTGTTGGCATGATCAGCATTGGAATTGCCGGGTATTTCAGCAGCGAGCTGCTGCGACAACTCGGCGGCCTTCTGACGCCCTGGTTAAAAACACGGTAAACCCTGGTAATTCCTATGAGTACAGCTTCTACTGAAATTCCTTCAGCGCGGACCAGAAATACAAAGCGTGTTCAAGACGCCAGTGAAATTGTCGCTACCGACGTCGGCAAGACGTACGGTACGGGACCTTTCGATAAGGAGGTCGTAAAAGACTGTTCTTTTACCATCGAAAGTAACAAACTCACCGTAATGATTGGCCCGTCAGGTTGCGGCAAAAGCACCCTGATCCAGCTGATTGCCGGTTTCGAGACGCCGACTAGTGGCGAGATAACCATGAACGGGGAAAAGATCACCGACCCCGGAAAGGATCGACTCGTACTGTTTCAGGAATCCGCTCTGTTTCCATGGATGACTACTTACGACAACATCATGTACGGCCCACGAGCACGCGGCGAAGGTAACAAACAAGCGGCTGAACAAGCAGAATTCCTGCTCAATAAAGTAGGACTAGACGCTTTCAGGGATAAGTATCCGACACAACTTTCCGGCGGTATGCAACGCCGGGCAGAACTTGCCAGAGCTATGATCAACAAACCCGAGGTCATGATTCTGGATGAGCCCTTTCGCGGCCTGGACAATATGTCCAAAGAACTTATGTGGGAATATTACGCAGGACTCTACGAAGAAGAACGCAACACGAACTTCTTCGTTACCACAGATATTGATGAAGCGATCTTTCTGGCTGATCGTCTATTGATTATGACGAATCTTCCGACCAGCACGCGTGCAGTCATTGATATTGATATACCGCGACCGCGCAGAATTGATGATATGAGTGATAATCCTCGCGCAAATGAAATCAAGAAAGAGGTTATGACCCTATTGCACGAAGAGGCTATGAAATCTTTCTCTGGTGGCAGCAAAGCGGCAGCCGATTTTCTGGAAGCCTATTCAAAACGGGCTGAATAATCCGGACTTTTAGAAACAAACTTATCTACCAGTCGGTTATCCATAACCCAATAGAGTAAAAAATAAAAAAGATAGTAAACAAGCCAGCAAACTGATTAAAAAATAAGCAAACTTAGCAGCTGACGTAAACCCACGCTTGCCTCATCATTATGCCAGACTGGTTATTGACTAGACCGACAATCATTACTCTTGCCATCGTTGGAGCTGTAATTTCGATGCTGGGCTCTTGGTGTCACTCGCGAGGTATGTTGACAGAACAACATGTTTATTGGCTGAACAAGTTATCTTATGCTTGCATGATAGTCAGCATTATACTGTTCATAGGTGCTGGTTTTTTCAACGCCAACAGTTAAAGCTATTGCCGGAACGACAATCAAACTGAATAAATCACAGGTTATTTCCGTGAGTATTTAGGCTTAGGATTGCTCGGCGCTCAGCCGACGCTCTAGTTTTAAATCCACACTAACCGGGCGACGAAGATCATCCAGTACCGGGCAGTGGCGATTAACCGCTTGGCGAAGTCGTTCGATATCTTCATCTGACGCATCGCTTACGATGGCTATTGTGCCAGTTATCTCGGAAAATCCAGCAGGTGTCTCTTCGTCCAGCGAGAAAAAACCTTTTGCATCTGAAACACCGGTTACGCTAACTGCAACACTATCAAGTGCTATTTCCATAGCATCGGCGTAAAGCTTGTAAGTCACCTCATGACACGCTGCCAAGGCTGCCAGTACATATTCGCTAGGACGTGGCCCTTTGTCGGTGCTTTCCATATTAGCGGGTTGATCAACAATAACCTCAAAGTCTCTTACTTTGACATGGCTACGAAAAGCTTCGACGAGTTTACTTTCCGCCGAGACTTCAACACGCGTTTTATCAGGGCGATTACGAAGAATATCCTGCTTATGTAGAAACAGTTCTTTGATTTTATTCACTGGAAACCCGCATCTGCCAATTATTTATAAGCGCGCTGTTATACGCTATCGATGGTTTACGAAAAACAATTGAAGGACTAATTGGCGTATTTTCACGAGGCTTGTAGTCTACGTCAAGTCTCACTTTCTATTGCGGTGTATGGTTGAATTTTGGCTACAAGACTTATGCTGTGCTTAGGCAATTCAGAAACAGAAAAACAGCAAGCTTAGTGGCTCGGAATATACCTCCGGCCAAGCCTCATCCGGTTTAAAATCAATGCCGGTTACTGAGTGGCTACTTTATGCGCAATACAGGCGTGATACAGGCCAGGCGCAATACAGGCGTCATACAGGAATTTTTTGCAAATGTCCTGGCAGCCCTTACCTGTAAAAATCAAACTTCAATTATTTCTCGTACCAGGATGACTTTCTTATCACCGGTGCAATTGAGGTAACGTCTTCTTTGCCAACAAACAATTGAGCCGATGCCGAATCCTTGCTGAATACTAACTGTGGCTGACTGGCTATGCCCTGCGCTACCAGATCCGTGAACCGGTTTGTTGTGGTGCTTGTACCAGGTTCCCGTGTGTCATCACCAGACAGATTATTGGCAGGCCCAGCATCGGTCAGATTCACACCCAATAATCTGTTTTGAGCCAATGACGGCACATCACAAACTGAAGCAGCCGTTCCATCGACCAATGGTGTAAAACTTGTCGCAAATATACTGTTGTCCAGTGTTATCGTTTCACTGAGAATTTTCTCACCCGGATTTAACTGGATAAACCAGCCTGATCTTCGGTCCAGTTGCTCTTGTGCCGTTGCTGCCACCGTCTCATTGCTCGATTGCAAATCTGCACTGGTCGCGTTATACAGATCGCTTACCGTTAAGGTTCTGACAGCATCGTTTTGCGGTGTACTGTCTTCAATCAAATACAGTGCGCCCCGATTTTGATCCGCCAGCGGGTTATCCCTGTTTCCCGATCCAATCGATACGGCGAAATAGGTTTCTCTCTGAGAGTCTACTTGTAACGATACGCTCGGTGGATAGAAAAACGGCTGATACCCAATACCCGACACATCTATCAACGGTTCCAGTTTAAAGTCACTGGCCCGGGACACATCGTTAAAATCCAGACGCCATACCTGTCCCCCCAGATCACCCACGTAGATTCGATCAGCTAATCCATCACCATCCGTATCAAGTACTCTCAAATCCGACGGTATCGCATAATCCATATTCGAATGCGTTAACTCACGAATAAAATCACCATCAGTGTCTACAAAGTAAATCGCGTTGCCATTCGACGGCGTCGACTCGTGTCTGTCATCAATCGTATCGTCATAACCGCCTCCAAATACCAGCACCTTCTTCTCTGAGCCGCCACTTTTCACTGATATCAAAGATGGTCTTGACCAGCTTTGCGCCAGCTTCTCAAATTGACCTGTCCCTCCACTTATCTGCCACATAAAGCGTGGTGATGCAGGATTGGTTACATCCAGCGCATAGTAATTACTGCCGCCGCGGCGCATACCAATGATCAACATCAGCTTATCCCTGCCATTGACTATTCCGTCATTGTTATCGTCCGTGTGTATCGGGACAATGTTTCCATCCAGACCGTATAAATGCTCGCCAGTAAAACCACCATATACAAGATATTGGATATTCGGTAGTAACTCCTGGGGCATAAATGCAAATATTTCATTTCCACCATTTGAATTATTGAATTCACCTGTAGCTGGTTCCGTTGCGTCTATGGCATGTATAAAACCCTGGTTAGTAGCGGTATACACAACTCGCTTTCCGTCAGCGTAGTCTGCAATAACGACATCACTGTGTAATGGATCACCCATTGGCAAAGCCCGGCTTAAATCAAGCAAATCGCGATAATCCACACTAGTTGAAAATAAATCTTGTGTCAGATTCGTATTACTTGGCTCAAGACGGGTACCACTACCTCCAGACAGTGAGACACCGGCCGGCGAGATTGCATCCGGATTGCCGATGAATGTGTAGAGCCTGCGACTTTCAGCATCAAGTTGGCCTGAAGCACCTCCAGAGGATACAGATTTTCCATCGCTGCTATCGGACCAAAAACTACGAGCTCCATCAGTAAATGACAAACTATCATCAACCACGCTGGTGGCCGGATTTCCATTTATGTCTTTAATTCCATCATTATCCAAAAAATATCCCTTTAGATTACCGCTCCAAACTTTATCTGCACTAGGTGCTATTAACGGAATATACATACGGTCATCGTGAGATGCATTTATGCGATCTACTCCAATAGAGAACTGGCTTATGTTATCTATCGGACTGGCAATTTCACTAAACAGTGATTCAAAGGCTTCTAAAAGTTCCTCTTGACTTCGACTGTTATAAAATGTTCCGCGTCCTGCTGCAGCTAGTGCCTCCAGATAGGTTTGCGCCCAACCCTCAACACCGAATGCAACAGTATGAGTAATCACATTACTATTGGACAAAGAAGGGATCAGGTCATTACTGCTCATATGCGACAGCAATTCGGGACCGCAATTACCGCGCGTGCCACGTTTATTCCCTACGAAAGATGCCAGGTCTGTGCAGTCTGCTGCAGATATCCCAGTGATATCTTCGAAACCACCAGCATTACCTCTGCTAACAGGCTCACCATCGGTGACAAAAATGATATGGTTGGCGTCACATTGATTTTTTATCGGCGAAACGTAGTTTGCACCAGACCAAACATCGGAGTGGTTATATTCACACACTCTGTGCACTAGCCCATCAACCGTAGTCTGACGTTTACAATTGAATGTCCTGCGATCTCGACAAAAATCCGGTCCAGCGCTGTCGCCAAATTTTGAAAACTTCTGACATACACCGACTGAGCCCGGCGCAGTACCCGCCTGATAGACATCACCCCCATCATAGCTTGATTGATGAGCCGAAAGTATATTTCCACCACCATACGTTTGGGTTGCAGGATCCCATATATCGGGTTTGAATAGAGTCACATTGCGATCATCGGCACCTCCCAAAGTTACCGCTCCTCCCCGAAAATATTGCGCGGCCTCGACGAGCGCAGGTACCGAAGCAGTTCCTCCCGCCAAAGGCGTATTATTGACAATATCCAGAACAATATCCTGTCCTGTGATGGAATTATCCGTAATATCCGGATCAACCAGGCTGGCAGGAGCACTTAAATCCGAAACGGGCCACTTAATACCGCCTGCCTCCTGGTTAAACATCGGACCGATCCCGATATTGAATTGACTGGCATACTCGGCAATCACTTGATTGACAGTCGATCGCAAAGAATCTATCTTTTTAACCCCGAACAGTCGGCCTCTCATACTTGCGGAGTAATCAAGTACCAGTAGCACATTAGGCTTTGCGCTAGGCACAGATATCGCGCTGATATCATCTGCCAGTGACTTAAAAGAAATCAGAAAAAGTGGTAAGAACCAAAGGAATCTAAATTGTAATTTCAAGGATCCAAACACCGTAAAAAAAAGACTAAGAACAGCAATATTTATGCCTCGAAATTCTCGCTTTTTACACCCGGATACAAGGTGGATCTGCATTATGGACTAAGCATTCAATGCTGGATTTATTTCACATATTGGCTCCTGACGATTAGTAATTTTAGTTAACATCAGTAGCCATTTTCTCTCCGGTCAAAGTCATTAGTTTCTCTTTATTGCAATGTATAATACTGCTATTTCAAGCAAGCCTGACTCCAAAATAATTCATACAAATCAAAGTTGCCAGCAATGACCTTCAAAGACTATGTAAGAAAGCAAATAGCTCTGATGGAAGAGGCAGAATCTTTAGAGCCAGAAGAACTGTATGACGAGGTAACAACCTCTGGTAAAGACAAGATCCTGATATTTTCGCCACATCCGGATGATGAGGCTATTACAGGTGGTCTGGCTCTTCGCCTCAAACAGGAAAACAAATTTGATGTGGTAAATGTACCAGTTACTTACGGCGCAAACATCGCTCGCAGGACACAACGAAAAAATGAACTGTTATTGGCATGCAGACATCTAGGGTTCGTCAATCACCCAATAGCTGATGAGGGGTTTTCCGACGTAAACCTGACAACTAAAAACGAAAACATCAGCAAATGGAGCAATTACGTGGAAAAAACGGCCGAGATAATATCTCTATACAAACCCAAAGCACTCATCTTCCCTCATCGTGAAGATCATCACCCCACACACGTCGGCGTCCATCAACTTATTATGGATGCTCTAGCTAACAGACCTGTAGAAGGCGCCACAACGTTATTTCAAACCGAGTACTGGCATGCTATGAGTGACTCCAATTTAATGATCGAAAGCTCGGAGCAGCAGGTTGCGATATTAATAGAGGCGATTGCTTGTCACAAAGGCGAGGTACAACGTAACCCCTATCACCTCAATCAACTAGCATGGATGTGTGACAACGTTAGACGCGGTTCAGAATTGTTCAACGGATATGGTGAATATTCCAGTAGAATCAGGTTCGCTACGTTATACAAAAGACAACAATGGGAGAATAACCGGATAGTTCCTTTCAAAGACGAACTTTCAATTTGTGATATTAATAGTTCGGTATCAGATCTATTGCATTAGATTAGAATTCTATAGTGCAGTTCAGATTGTTTCCTCGTGCAATTGTCGATAATGCTCAGGCCACATGTCTTCAGGTAGTCCATGGCGTTCCTT
Source organism: uncultured Granulosicoccaceae bacterium (assembly GCA_964411665.1). Lineage (GTDB taxonomy): Bacteria > Pseudomonadota > Gammaproteobacteria > Granulosicoccales > Granulosicoccaceae > CALFCE01. Next base: position 50,519 of record CAYPMR010000001.1, read on the forward strand.
GATCCAGGGATGCAATGACACTGCCTGACGCAAAATACTCAGAGCTGCCTGACGACGGTTTTCGATACGCAAAACATGAAAAAGACCTGACATGGCACCGAAATGTTTTGATTCCAACTCAAGAGCTTTTTCAAGATCGTCTCTTGCATCAGAGTATTTTTCGCGAAGAAAGCGAACAAATGCCCGCTGGTTATAACCTTCTGCATAATCTGGAGCCAGCTCGACTACCTTATCCAAATGATTTTCAGCAGCTTCAAAATCATAAGCCTCACGACGCTCCATACCGGCATCGAGCGCTTCACGAGCTTGTGGGGTTGGTGCCTGGTCAAACCAGAATTTCCAGATTTGTGCTTCGACATCGCGCCCTTGCGTTTCGGTGCTGGCATGTCGAAGTTTGTCAAAAAGCGCAGCCTTTTCAACCTGTTCGGCGGAGCTATCATCTGCTTGCGCAATCGCTACTGCTATCAGCATTGCCAGGGCAATCGCAACCTTGATCGGGGTAATTAAAAGTTTTGGGCAATTTTTCAAATAGTGTCGGTGCATAAGATGATCTCGCTTTAGCTCGCTGGCATTGCAGATTCTACAAGATCAGCCCAGTAACTACAGCCAAACGGTATGGCATCATCATTAAAATCATATTCGGGGTGATGAACATTTGCAGTATCACCATTTCCTATGAATATAAAAGAACCAGGACGCGCTTCAAGCATATAAGAGAAGTCTTCGGCACCCATCAATGGTCGAGTCTCGCCATCAACACGATCATCACCTACCAGCTGTTTTGCTACGCCAACCGAAAAATGGGTTTCAGCTTCATGACAGACTGTTACTGGATAACCCCGACTAAAGCTAACCTTTGCAGTCGCACCGAAAGCCTGACATGTGTGCTGTGCCAGAAGATTGATCTTGTTTTCCGCCAGATCCTGCATTTCGCTGGTTAATGCTCTTACAGTGCCCTGCAATCTGGCTTTTTGCGGAATAACATTGAACGAGTCACCTTCTGTGCGCATGGCTGTAACGGTCAGGACCAGAGATTCCTTGGGATCAGCGTTACGCGAGACAATCGATTGCAAGGCGACTGTCAGGTGTGATGCAACCAGCGTGGTATCAATAGACATATGTGGCATAGCAGCATGACCACCTTTACCCTCGATGTTGATAACAAACTCTGCGGTTGATGCCATCAAGGGCCCTACACGGGTTGCGAACTGGCCGATCGGCATGCCCGGCATGTTGTGCATACCATAGACTTGCTGAATACCGAAGCGCTCCATCATGCCATCTTCAACCATAAACTTGCCACCGGCACCACCTTCCTCTGCTGGCTGAAAAATAACCGCAACATTGCCATCAAAGTTGCGTGTTTCGCAAAGGTACTTGGCAGCACCGAGTAACATGGCTGTATGCCCATCATGTCCACAAGCATGCATTTTTCCTGCAACCGTTGATGCATAAGGTAAGGATGTCGCCTCAATGATAGGCAAGGCATCCATATCTGCCCGCAGACCAATAACTTTACCCGACTGCTGGCTTTTGCCTTTTATGATTGCAACAACGCCGGTACGTCCGATACCCTCAACGATCTCGTCGACACCAAATTCGCGTAGCTTCTCGGCGACAAAGCCAGCCGTTCGTTCGACATCGAATTGCAATTCTGGATGTGCATGGATATCACGGCGCCAACCCGTGATTTCATCGTGCAGGTCAGCCAGGCGATTGCGTATGGGCATGATACTGTTCTCCTTTTCAACACACTTTCAAACACAGTCTGGTAATGCTGTGTCATTGGTGACATATTACCAAATCTGGCGGCGCCTCTGTTGGCAGCGCGAGCACAACCTGATAATGCATCGATGAAAGAGAGTGAACTTGAGCACTGGCTGACACGGGCCGCCGAATGGGGTGCGCAATACCGTCGCACGGTGGAATCACGCCCGGTACGCGCGCAAGTACAACCGGGTGATATCTCTCAGCAGATCGCCGAGTCGCCACCGCGTAAGGCTGAGTCTATGGAAGAGATATTTCGAGACTTTGAAGAGATTATCCCCGCAGGTATGACGCATTGGCAGCATCCACGTTTTTTTGCGTACTTCCAAAGTAATTCAGCACCAGCCGCCTTTGTTGCGGAGGTACTGGTGACGGCTATTGGCGCCCAGTGCATGCTGTGGCAGACCTCACCTGCTGCAACCGAACTTGAAGTGCGTATGGTTGACTGGTTACGTCAGGCAACAGGACTACCAGAAGACTTCAAAGGGGTACTGCAAGACACGGCATCAACCAGTACCTTGTGTGCGATCCTGACAATGCGTGAAATAGCTACCCACTTTAAAGGTAACGAGGAAGGCTTATTCAATAAACCTCCCATCCGTATATACGCCTCCGAAAGAACTCACAGTTCGATCGACAAGGCGCTCTGGATAGCCGGCCTCGGGCAAAACAATCTGGTAAAAATAAGAACCGATCAATCCTACGCCATGGATGCTGATCATTTGCGCAAGGCTATCAAAGCAGACCGGGATAACGGCCTCACCCCAGGCGGCATTGTGATTTGTGTAGGCGGAACATCGATTGGTGCCACCGATAATGTGCGCGAGATTTGCGAAATCGCAAAGCAGGAAAATTTATACACCCATGTCGATGCCGCCTGGGCAGGCTCAGCGATGATATGCCCAGAGTACCGTCACCTTTGGGATGGTATCGAGTTGGCGGACAGTATTGTCTGGAACCCGCATAAATGGCTAGGTGTACCGATGGAATGTTCAGCACATTTTGTACGTGATCCGTCCACTCTGGTTAAGACACTTGCTATACAACCGGCTTACCTTGAAACCCATGGCAAAGACGGCATTATTAATTTTAGTGAATGGGGTATACAGCTGGGTAGACGTTTTCGTGCGCTAAAATTGTGGTTTTTGCTGCGTGCGTATGGGCTTGAAGGTCTACAGCAACGCATTCGCAATCACATCAAATGGTCGGAACAACTCGCAGAACGTTTGCGCCAGGAAGCTGATTTTCAAATCGTTACAGCACCCATGCTATCGTTGTTCTCGTTTCGTTATATACCCGAAGCACTGTGGGTGCTAAAAGACGAACGTGAAAAACGATCCAGACTTGCTGATGTGAATGCTCGCCTGTTGGCGTCGATAAATGATGACGGCACTATTTATTTAACACAGTCAGACCATGACAGTGACTATGTTATACGTTTTGTTGCCGGACAGTTTGATATGCAAGCATCGGATATCGATCGCGCGTTTGACTCAATCACCTCGCTGGCTCGCAAACTACCGATCTGATGCGGTAATTCTTTAATTCGAAATCTTTAAATGGATGGGACGGGAGCGCTTAGATAAACGGCAAATCGCACAGCGTACCCGATGTTTCAATTCCATCAGGCAAGGTAATCGATACTTTGTCTCCCACCACAGCAGTGCGATCTATTAGCGCCAATCCGATATTCTGCTCCAGTCGTGGTGACCAGGTGTGCGCAGTTACAGCACCACAAACAGTACCATTCATGCTGATCACGCTGGAGCGATCAAACAAACCAAATTTTTCGTTGTAATCAAAAAGAACGCCCAACTGGTGGCGTTTGATGCCTTCTTTGTGCAATCGTCGCAACGCCTGAATGCCTATGACATCATCAGGTGCGTCAAGATCAACATAGCGCTCCATACGCACTTCAAAAGGATTGGTTTGATCATCCGTGTCACCGCCCCATGACAGCAGTCCACCCTCCACTCTTTCAGCCGGATTAGGATTACCCGGCCCAATGTTAAACGCTTTGCCAGCTTCTTTAACCCGTTGCCATAGTTCAGTACCTTTAGCACCATCCATCAGATAAAGCTCGAAACCACCCTGAAGCGAATAGCCGGATCTCGCCACCATTAACGGAATGCCATCCAAAGACATTTCCTTAAACTGAAAGTGCCGGATACTGACTGCCTCCTCTCCCAGCAGTGCACCAACGACCTGATCTGCTTTGGGGCCCTGGATCGCAAGTGGTGAGACATCAGGTTCAAAGATCTCAACATCATAGGATCGCTCTCCTGCTACCGCACGTGCCCAAAAAAGAACATCACTGTCAGCGATAGAAATCCAGAAACGATCCTCCGCTAACTTAAGCAGTATCGGATCATTAATAAGAACACCACGATGGTCGCACAAGGCCACATACCAACCTCGACCAATCTGCAGATTATCCAGCTTGCGCGGTGTCAGCACTTGCGCAAGCCTGGCAGCATCCGGGCCACGCAATTCAACCTGACGCTCCACCGCTACATCCCACATGGCGACATGGTTAATTAACCTGTCGTACTCCACTTCCGGATGCCCATAGCTGGTTGGCATCAGCATATGGTTGTAGGGTGAGAAAGAGACTACGCCATCGGCAACAGTCGCCTCAAAAAATGGACTACGTCGCACGCGCGGCGATGGGGAGATTGAAAATGCCATAGTTTTAAAGGCCTGTTATTCGATCAGTATCCGCCAGTACAAGCTCAAAACAAACGCGGAAGTGTCTGGAATAAGCGCCCAGGTTAGGCGCTTGAAAACGACTGCGAGTTTACCGAATGATCCTGGCACCGGTAGTTCACGTTACGACATACTAATAACCCATTTAGCGCAGCCAGCTGAGACGATTCTGTTAGTTTTGTTACTACAGCTACACTATCAATATGGCCAAACCCGGGACCAGATGCCACGTGCCAGCAACCGAAAACACTGAAAGCGATTCTCCACAAAAGACACGACCTCTGCCAGAGCCCATCGGTGAACGCGTGGTACACCGCGGTGAAATCCTGCATATGCTGTCTGATCCAGCGGACAACCCGGAGGCCATCGAGTTTTTGCCCGATGGCGCTCTGGTGGTTGCCAATGGACATATAGAAGGCCTGGGCCAGGCACAGGATGTTATTCAGGCTTTGCCCGAGAACACACCGATAATCCATCATCGCAACGCGCTCATCACACCCGGCTTCATTGACTGCCACGTCCACTACCCGCAGTACCAGGTCATCGCCTCTTACGGCACGCAATTGCTTGAATGGCTCAATACCCACACCTATCCAGAAGAAATGAAGTTTGCTGATCAGACTTATGCTCGTCAGGTAGCCAGTAGTTTTCTTGACGAACTTTTATCCAATGGCACAACTACCGCGCTGGTTTTTGGCACTGTCCATCCGGAATCTGTCGACGCTTTTTTTGACGAGGCAAGAAGACGGAAACTTCGGATGATTTGCGGCAAGGTCATGATGGATCGTAACGCCCCGACAGACCTACTCGATACAGCAGAACAATCGGCAATTGAAAGCGAAGCGTTGATTAAACGCTGGCACGGGTGTGAACGCTTGGGTTACGCCGTCACACCACGCTTTGCACCGACCAGTACGCCCGATCAATTGACAGTAGCAGCACAGTTACTTGATATGTATCCCGGTGTCATGTTGCATACGCATCTGGCAGAAAATACCGACGAGTGTGCATGGGTTAAAGAGTTATTTCCGGAGCAACGAAGTTATCTCGATGTCTACGATCACTATGGTTTGCTTAGTGACAGAAGCCTGTTTGCACACAGCATTGAGCTGGACAATGAAGACTGGCAACGTATAAAAGAAACCGGATCTTCTATTGCACATTGCCCGTTATCGAATCTGTTTATCGGCTCAGGCTTATTTAATATGCAACAGGCATTTGCGCATGATATCAAGCTGGGCTTCGGAACCGATGTGGGTGGAGGAGATAGTTTTTCGATTCTTCGCACAATCAATGAGGCTTACAAGGTACAACAGCTCCAGGGTTTATCACTTGATCCTTTAAAATCTTTTTACCTATCTACACTTGGTGGTGCTATTGCACTTTCACTGGATAAATACATCGGTAATTTTACTAAAGACAAGGAAGCTGATTTCAATATCATTGACTACAACGCCACACCCTTAATTCGAGCGCGACTACAAAATTGCACGACACTGCAAGAGAAATTATTTGTTTTGCAAATGCTGGGAGATGATCGAGCTATTCGACAAACATGGGTCGCTGGCAACGCAGTTAATTAGTAAATAACAGGCAGGCTTGCCGTGCCGCAAATTTGACACCAAGAGCGGACAATTCATGCGAGCGGCGGCGGCGTGAAATCACAACGCATGCCAGAATTGAAAATATTTTTTAATTACACGTCTTTTTTCGTCTTGCAAAGACACCTGTTCGTGAGGATACTGAACCTGCGGTTTGGAACCGCAACTCACCCTAGGAGGTATCTATAACAGGAAACCCCATAACAAGGCCGGACGAAAGATTCGCTGTTTGGATAGTTGAAAAATTACAACACTGTTTTTTCATGTTTTGTGTTTTTTAATGGCCTTTTTAAACAGCAGCTGCGCTAATGCGCAGATCCCTCAACTGAATCCTTCGTCAAAGCAGTTTTACTGATGTGTTGTTGAGGCACAGACAGTGACTCTGTACAAACGGCACGAATGAGTATCCTCCGGCTAGCCGGATGCATTCGGTAGATAACGGCAACTGACTGTTTTTTAGGATAAGGACATGACAGATTCGTCTACACAGGTACACAGAAGATTCGGTACACGCGGCCGACAGAAGCGAATACGCAGGGCAGATAATAATGCCATATCTCTGGATGATAACGGGCGTAACACCAAACCTTCAATGAAGCAGATCCGCTTAGCCGTAAGCGGATCGGTTTCTACCCTCTCAGGTCAGCACTTATCCAACGGTCAAACCCGCTAGTTACTGTAATTCCTGCAGCAAGTACTCCTCGTACGAATCAATTCCCTGTAGAATTTCTGTCACTTAGCCATCTTGAGCCAGCTGGTGATCCAAACCTGCCCGCTGCGCGTGACCGGATTTGCGCAATATCATGACTTTGCAAGAAAATCAGAAAAAAGCTGCCGGATTCCTGCAGAGATTCGCCGCTGAGACGATACCGAACCGGATCAACGGCAAGGATATCGAGGGTGGTCTTGGCACGTTCGAGACACACTCACCCATAGACGATTCCCGTTTAGCATCAGTTGCTCGTGCCAGCGCTGCTGATGTGGACGCAGCGGCACAAGCGGCTAATGCTGCATTTGCCGACTGGGCTGCCCTGCCGGGCAAAGAGCGCAAGAAGCTTATGCACGCCATTGCCGATGCGATTGTCGAGCGGGCTGATGAAATTGCCCTGCTCGAATGTGTCGATACTGGCCAAGCCTTTCGATTCATGTCGAAAGCGGCGTTGCGAGGGGCTGAAAATTTCAGGTTTTTTGCTGACATGGCCGAATCTGCCCGAGATGGCAAATCCATTTACACGCCGACACAAACCAACATTACCGGACGTTTTCCCATTGGGCCAGTCGGTGTTATTACGCCCTGGAACACCCCGTTCATGCTCTCTACCTGGAAAATCGCGCCAGCCCTGGCAGCAGGTTGTACAGTGGTGCACAAGCCCGCAGAATTATCGCCAATTACTGCTCGACTGCTACTGGAGATTGCAGAATCTGCCGGACTCCCACCAGGCGTATGGAACAACGTTAATGGTTTTGGTGAGGATACGGGCAAGGCAGTAACAGAACACCCGTTGCTCAAGGCCGTCGCCTTTGTCGGTGAAAGTCAGACTGGCAGCCACATCATGCGCCAGGGAGCAGATACTTTAAAACGTGTGCACTTTGAACTCGGTGGCAAAAATCCGGTAGTGGTGTTTGACGATGCGGATCTGGAAAGAGCAGCTGATGCCGCCGTATTTATGATCTATTCACTCAATGGTGAACGCTGTACATCATCCAGTCGTTTACTGGTTGAGGAATCAATACACGATAAATTTATCGAGATGGTCAAACACAAGGCAAGCAACATCAAAGTCGGTCACCCGCTTGACCCGGATACAGTTATTGGTCCGTTGATCAACAATGAACACTACGACAAAGTACGCAGTTATGTTGATCTTGCAAAGCAGGAAGGTGCTGTAGTTTTTGAAGGTTCTCAAAGCTGTGGCCCCAACCAGATCGCACCGGTACTATTCAGTCAGGCAAACAACAGTATGCGTGTTGCACAGGAAGAAATATTCGGACCTGTGCTAACCGCCATCCCGTTCCGTGACGAGGACGATGCCCTGACGCTGGCTAACGATATCGCTTATGGCCTGGCAGGCTACGTCTGGACATCTGATCTAACCCGCGCCATGCGTTTTACCTCGCAAATGAATACCGGCATGGTGTGGGTCAATAGCGAGAACGTTCGTCACTTGCCAACACCCTTTGGCGGCACAAAAGCAAGTGGTATTGGACGGGACGGAGGTGACTGGTCATTTGATTTTTATATGGAAACGCGCAATGTCAGCTTTGCCACCAGCGAACACCGTGTACCGAAACTCGGGGGCTAAACGATGCCACTACCACCTTTAAATCTATACCCTGATTTCAACTGTATTCGGTTGAGCCATATCGAACTCAAGGTCACTGATCTGGATAGAAGCAGACACTTTTACGTCGATACACTGGGTTTGCAAGTCACGCACGAGGATAGTAGCCAGATCTTTCTACGTGCCATGGAAGAGCGCGGTCACCATTCAGTCATTCTGACAAAGGCCAACACAGCGACGGCAGCCTATCTCGCCTACAAGGTGTTTGATGAAGCGCAACTCGATAAAGCGTACACTTATTTCCAGTCCATCGGACAACCGCTTAGCTGGGTCGAACGCCCATTTCAAGGAAGAACTCTGGCAACAGTTGATAACCACGGCATCCCGATTGAGTTTTATTTCAAGATGGATCGCCTGGAAAATATCTCACAGCACTATGCCAAGTACCGCGGTGTTAAACCTCTGCGCATCGATCATTTCAACTTATTCTCACCCAATGTCGATGAGAGCGTTGCCTTCTACCATAAGATTGGATTTCGCACTACAGAGTACACAGAAGATGAAGGAACGGGTGCTATCTGGGCAGCCTGGTTACATCGTAAAGGCGGTGTACACGACGTAGCTTTCACCAATGGTTTGGGGCCACGGCTACATCACGTCGCCTTCTGGGTACCGACACCACTTAACATTATTGATCTGCTAGACCTAATGGCAACTACTGGCTACGTTGCGAACATCGAGCGTGGGCCAGGACGACATGGTATTTCCAATGCATTTTTCCTGTACATACTGGATCCAGATGGACACCGCATAGAGATATACTGCTCTGACTACCAGACGGTCGACCCGGATCTCGAACCGATTCGATGGGATCTGAAAGATCCACAAAGACAAACACTGTGGGGTGCTCAAGCACCAAGTAGCTGGTTCAAGCACGGCACACGATTTGACAACCTGCCACCCAGAGAACCAGACTTGGTTGCAAGTCCTGTTATTGCCCAGTAGCAAAATAAAAGTGATAAACAAGAAAATGAACAGGATTTGGCTAGAGCTAAAGCTAGAGCAAAAAGTAAACAAGAACCTTGCACTGATTATGCTGATTGCATAACGTGCACCATGCACTACAGATGAGTGTCGCAGCATGGCGATAGACAAAGCCACCATACAAGCTTACACAGATCGAATTGACGACTATCGGGGTCTGGTAAAAGACATCAGAAATCCTGATCTGGAAAAATTCATCGCGTCATTACCCAAGGCAGGCAAGGTACTCGATGCCGGTGCTGGACCGGGAAAAGATGCGCTTACAATGCGCGCAGCAGGTCTGCAGGTCACAGCACTTGAACCCACACCGGAATTCGCAGACCTTATTGCAGCTTCCGGCACACCCCTCATTCGACAGGATTTCAGTGGCATACCGGAAACGGGAGAATACGATGGCGTCTGGGCAAGTTTTTCGCTGCTGCATGTTGAACGCAACGATTGTTATCGCCACATCCAGCAAATCCACAATGCATTGAAACCCAGCGGTTTACTGGTACTGGGAATGAAGTTAGGCGAAGGTGCGAAACGCGACCCTCTTGGTAGATACTACTGCTATTACTCAGAACAGGAATTGTTATCCATGCTATCGAGCACAGGCTTCGAGGTCTTACACCAGCGCACCGGCAGCGCAAAAGGTCTTGCTGGTGAAAAAGAACCCTTTATCTACCTAACAGCAAAGCGCTAATCCTGTTATGGCTCAACGTTGGTTTTTCAACGCATTCTTCCTGGCTACAGTCTGGCCGGTCTGTATTTTACCGTGGGTAGCCTTTTCACACTGGATTTTTGATTGGTCGTGGACGGTGTTGATACCCGTTAGTCTGTTAATAACCATAGTCTACACATACGGATCTTTGAAAGTGTTGCGCAACGGCCCGGACTGGTTGGCTGTGCTATCCATGCAGTTTATGGGACTGGGTTCTATTGGCTGGATACCGGTTTTACTCGGCTTGCTGACAGAGGCGCTCGTGCCATCGTTCAAACCATTGCTGCCAATAGGATTAATTTGGCTGGGGATGATGGCTTACGGTTTTTATCGCGCACAGAATATTGAAAATCTGTTTTTTAATATCGAGGACTCACGTATCGACAAACCCGTGCGCATGCTGCAACTCAGTGATGTGCATATAGGCTCGCGAAGTGCCGGGTTTTTAAAGAAAGTGGTTGCTCAGGCAAACAGCCACAACCCGGACATCGTGGTTATTACAGGCGACCTGGTAGACCGCTCACGTGTTATTAAAACTGACCTTGCTCCTCTGTCACAGCTATCATGTCCAACATTGATGTGCATTGGTAATCATGAACGCTATGTCGATCTGGAAGCTGCGATGAAAGCGGTAAAAGACTGCAATGTCAACGTATTGCGCGATCAATCTATAGAGCTCGAGGGGATTAATTTTATCGGGATCGATGATTTCGATGACCCGAAACATGTAGCAACTGCATTACAGGAATTGACTATCCCAACATCGCTTTACAATGTTGTGCTCTATCATCGCCCCGATGGCTGGAATGCCGTCAAACAACATAATTTGCCACTGATGCTTGCAGGCCACACGCATAACGGACAAGTATGGCCGTTGGGCTTGTTCGTTAAAATGCGTTTCCCCAGGATTGCAGGCTGGTATCGCGACGGTGATACATCACTGTATGTATCCAGCGGCACAGGTACCTGGGGGCCGACATTCAGACTAGGCACTCGTTGTGAAATGGGTATCTTTGATCTTAAGCCAACTGCAAACACATCCTGATCTTTTAGGTCAAATTGCGTATCGGCAAATCAGACTGCTCCTCTGGCGGCAAAAGCTTAAACACACGCAGATAGAATTCCAGTTCTGCTAGCAAGGCGCGCTTAATATTCTTGGCTTGGCGGAACCCGTGCTGCTCACCATCAAATTCAATGTAGGCGACAGGTACACCGCGTTTATCCAAAGCTTCAACAATCATGCGAGATTGATTCGGTGGCACGATCGCATCTTCCGAACCTTGCAATACAATCATTGGTGCATCGAAACCATCCAGATGGTTAATCGGTGAACGTTCCTGATAAAGTTCTTTCAATTTCGGGTAAGCACCAACAAGGCCATCGAGATACCGACTTTCAAATTTGTGCGTGTCCTTGGCAAGTGCTTCAAGATCTGCCACGCCATAAAGACTGGCACCGGCGGCAAACATATCGTAGAAGGCCATGGCACAAAGGACGGTATAACCACCCGCACTGCCGCCTCGAATCAACAATCGGTTCGCATCAACATCGCCACGGTTAGCAAGAAATTTCGCTGCATTGACACAATCGGCCACGTCGGCAACTCCCCACTTGCCCTCCAGCTTTTTACGGTAGGCTCGACCGAAACCGGAACTACCGCGATAGTTAACATCGACAACTGCAAATCCACGGCTGGTCCAAAATTGTCTGGAAAGATTCAAATGCGAGCGAGCTGCAGATGTGGGTCCACCGTGAGCCAACACAATTAACGGCGGTTTCTCGCCATCGAGCGCTATGTAATCCGGATTGGCCGGCGGAAAAAACAAGGCCCAGGCCGTGTCACCATCACTGGTTGGAAATTCTATGGTCTCCGGCGTACCTAGATACTCAGCATCGAAATTGAGTGTTCTGGGTTCAACGATCTCGGCACCATTAAAAACTATCGCTGCCTCGCGTTGCCAGCTACAACCCACATAGGAAAAAGTACCCTGGCAAGTTCGTAGCGCATGAAAGGCCGAGTACCGGTCTGCACCCTTAAGTGATTCAAGCCCTCGAGTGAAACGCGCAGCCAGCACATTAGACTTATCGTCAAAACAGTAACGCGATAAACCAAACACCCACGGTGGGTAACCGATTTCACCATCAAAGACCTGCACAGGATCAGGACCTGCTTCACTGTACAAATGCCACAGATCATTTTTGTCTGACACGAAATGCAACACGCCTTCTGGCGAATATTCCGGTTGCACAATAGCCAGTCCTTCTCCTCCTGCTATAACTTGAGGTTGGGTGGATGAACAACTGTCTGCTGTGGTTGTTAACTCAGCCTGCAACAGCTCGGTATCGTCCCACGGCATGTTCGGATGATTCCATTGCACCCAGCATAATCGCATACCATCCGGTGACACTCTTGGAGAACCATAAAAGTCAGCTCCTTCAGCCAATGTCACTAACTGCATTGAGCCGTCAGTCGGGATAGCGACCACCGAGTTAACAGGCTCACCACCAGACTCACTGTGTTTCTCACAAACAGCCAGTAACCAATGATCATCTGGTGTGGGGCGTAAATCTGCAAAGCGTAATCCGCCTTTGACCGAAGGTTGCGGAGTTAGCAGGCGAATAGACTCGGCCGATGCATCATCGCTTATAACCCGTACGCGCTGATCAGCATAATCGACATAGAATGCCTGGCCTTTCTCGGCCCACCAACTACCACCGCCATATTCGTGTACCGTTGTGCGCACATTTGCATCCGCTGGCGTGATCTCCCGAATGCGACCATCCTGCCAATGCATCAGGACATTACGTCCCCCTTCGGTGGGGCGGGATTCAACCCACCAACAGGCGTCTTTTTCGGGTATAACCTCTGATATCCCTCTTGCACCATCAAGCAACAACTCTGTCGTGATGGCTGACTCCCAAGTGCCACAGGCTCGCTTTTGTTTCATATTTCAGACAATAGTTTGTATCAACAGACGTTCACGATAGGCGTACCGGGCGTCAGCTGCAAGTGTTATGCGGAATGTGACACAGAGCGTAAACCACTGGCTCAAACACATTGATCACAACTAAATATTCGCATTATTTCTATATTTTGCTAAATATAGAAATATACAAATGAAATTGTTCTCTGGGCAGACAATTGTCGTGATGAAAAAACCGGAAATTCGCCGAGCCAGCGTGCCAGCAGTATCAAATGTCGCTGCAGCTGCAGCCTTTGCAGCACTTGGATCGGAACAACGACTTGAGCTGTTGCGCTCACTGACGCGCGCCGGTTCGAAGGGATTAGCCACCGGCGAGCTCGGTGCTCGAGCCGGCGTGTCAGGGGCAACGCTGACACATCATTTGAAGGTGTTGACCGATGCAGGGCTGATCACCCAGGCCAGGCATGGGCGTTTTATCGTATGCACCGCGATGGCATTTAATCTTATAGGTGGCCTGGCCGACTATCTGACATCACAATGTTGTGCAGATAGGTAAGTCCGTTATTGCTCCTCGTCAAAAAGGTGTTGTGAAGATTCTGTTGGTCAGACAGCCAGACATCGGCAAGATGTGCAAGGGGCATTAGCCGTATTGCCAATGAGACATTGTAATTACTCAGTGAGCTTTGTCTGCTATGCACCGATTGATTCCTTTAAGTAATTCATCGAATCTTGCAGGTGGTTCACGATCTGAGATCAGAATGTCTTTTACACGAAGAACCGGCTGCCGCAGGGCTGGTCTGCGTTCCAGAGACTCAAACTTGGAATGATCCACAGCCATTATTGTTTGTGAGGCGATCTCGAACATCGCATTTGCAATATCAACTTCACATTGTTCGTGCACAAGAAATCCCTTGTTCGGATCGACCATTGAGGCTGAAAGCAAAGCATAGTCAACTTGCATCCGTTCAATCACCTCAAAAGCAGAACGATCAAAAGCGGCGCCGTCATGATCACGAAGCTGAGTACCGGCCATGGCTACTCTGTTGCCCGGAATTATAGCCAGAGTACTGGCAACAAAAGCAGAATTGGTCACTACAGTAAGCTTCTTGCGCGAACGTAGTGCCAATGCAATGTAGCCAGAGGTTGATCCAGTGTCGATTGCAATACTCGACTCGTCTTTAATAATTTCCACAGCCTTTCTGGCAATGGCAACCTTGCTATCCCGGTTCAGGCTCATACGTGCCAGAAAGGGTGGGTCAGACGCAATGCGGTTCGAAACCAGGGCACCGTGCACCTTGGTCAGCCTTCCGCTTTCCACGAGTGGCTGGGATACTCGGCGCACGGTTTGATCTGATACGCCCAGTATCCGGGACAGTTCAAGAACTGTTACCGTTCCATGCATATCTACAGCCTGTAGAATGTGTTCTTTGTGTTTTGACATGTTTACCCTTACACCGCGACATTCAGTGATAGGAAAATCCATTTTTTATCTGGCATTTGAAAACGTCATAAATCAGAAATATTAATGCTGTAACGGCGCAATAGCCGCTCTTCACTCATCAATTAACAAAGCGCAAAGCGACCATCTGTGCCAAGCAGCTGTGGAGTCAGGGTACTCGGGACCCACCCGTCTGCACTGACAAGGCATCACCCTGCCAATCAGTAAATCAGTAAATCAGTAAAAGCGCTAACCCTGTTGATGTCTCCGGTACAGTACCCGCCCAGCCCTGGCCCGCCCGACTAAACATGATCCAAAGGCAGACATGCGGATCATGCTCGGTTGCGGAGCCTGCGCATTCAGAAGCTTCAAGAACACGCCAAACGCTGGCAAGCCTAACTCATCTTCACCAGTGGCCTAATGTTTCGCGATTAAATCGCCTCTCATTATCAACTAAAAACAACATAAATTAAATTGATATGTTGAACTTTGTTGATTTGAATGGCAAAGACTGTTCAAATACATTTGAACGAGATTCGTGTCGTTAGGGCACGGATTCAAGCCACGGAGAAATCAAATGAAACATCTTCCAATAATCGCCGCCGCACTTATCATGGCGTCCCCGATCCATGCGCAGGAATCCACTGATCCGATCAAATTGACACTCCATGACTGGTCCGGCCAGCTAATCACAACAACGCTGATGGGCGAGGTGCTGAAGGAGGCCGGATACAATATCGAATACGTACAGGCCGACTACATCGCGCAGTTCGCAGGGTTGAAAACCGGTGATTTACACGTTGCCATGGAGATTTGGGAAACCACTGGCCGAGAGGCCATGGATGAGGCGACTGGCACTGGTAAAGTTGTTAATTTGGGTGAAACCGGTATGCAAGCGATCGAAGAATGGTGGTACCCCGCCTACATGGAAGAACGTTGCCCGGGTTTACCCGATTGGGAAGCATTAAAAGAGTGTGCCTCCGAGTTTTCAACGCCTGAAACAGCGCCACTAGGACGATACCTGGGTGGTCCCGTTACATGGGGTGGTTTCGATGACGAGCGTGTAGAAGCACTTGAGCTGGATTTTGAAGTGATACATGCAGGCACTGATGCAGCGCTTTTCGCCGAACTCGAATCGGCCTATCAACGCAAAGATCCCATAATGTTATGGATTTATTCTCCGCACTGGGCACCATCAAAATACGAAGGCAGCTTTGTTGAATTCCCCGAGTATTCCAGCGAATGCTACAACGATCCATCGGCAGGGATAAACCCGGATGCCGCTTATGATTGCGGAAAACCAACCGGCCCGATTTGGAAAGTATCCTGGGCTGGACTGGCTGATAAATGGCCCAACGCCGCCGATACTATCAAGAACTTCAACATCAGCAATGCGGACATGGGAGCAATGGTCGCAGATGTTGATCTCAACGGGAAGACCGTAGAAGAGACTGTTGCTGCGTGGATGGATGCTAACACCGATAATTGGTCTGGCTGGATCGCAAAGTAACAAAAACGTTGTGATGTAAAACCGTGCGTGCGCTGTTCAAGCGCACGCACAAATCCCAGTCAGAATTTACCGCCGCTCACCAGGGGGTTGCAGCTGACTCTGCCACTAACAGACCCCATATGGATAATTCGATCATTCTAGAGTGCCGTGATGTTTGGAAAATCTACGGCAACGGCGCAGAGAACTATCTATCGCGAAATCCGAAACCGCAAAAAGATGATCTGAAAAAGGCCGGCCTGATAGCAGCAATACGCGAAGTAAACGTGCAGATCCGGCAGGGTGAAATTTTCGTCATCATGGGCCTGTCTGGATCAGGCAAATCAACGCTGGTACGCTGCCTGTCAAGACTGATTGACTCCACCGCAGGCGAGGTTTTTTTTGAAGGTAAAAACCTGTTGCAAATGGATGCTGCCGAACTGATCAAAATCCGGCGGACAAAAATGGGTATGGTATTTCAGCAGTTCGCCCTGCTCCCGCATTTGACTGTGCTGGAGAATACCGCTTTTCCACTTGATGTTCAGGGCGTGGACAAGGCGACGCGAGAAAAACGCGCACATGAAGTCATAGAGCTGGTCGGCCTTGCCGGTCGCGAAAGTTACTATCCACGAGAACTGTCGGGCGGACAACAACAACGGGTCGGGATTGCCCGGTCGTTGATCGTCGAGCCTGATCTGTGGTTTTTGGACGAGCCATTTTCTGCACTTGACCCCTTGATCCGACGGGAAATGCAGGACGAATTTATTCGCCTGCAAAATCTGTTGCACAAGACCATTGTGTTTATCACTCACGATTTCGATGAAGCTATTCGTCTGGCTGATCGAATAGCGGTAATGAAGGACGGTGCAATTCAACAGATCGCCACCCCTGAGGAACTGCTCCTTAATCCTGCTACTGAATACGTTGCAGAATTTATCCAACACGTAAACCGCTCAAAAGTGATCACTGCGGAGTCGATTTCAGTACCTGCGAGTAGTGAAACTTTTGCCGGCACGGTGGCTCACGATGATCTGATAGACAAGATAGCAGATCAGGTTGAGGCAGCTGAGATGCCTTTTGCAGTTACCAAAGACGGCAATGTAATCGGTCAGTTAACAAGGCAGTCTGTTGTTGACGTACTTGTCGGGCGTCGATAAGTGCTGAGAATTTTAAAATCCGGCTATGCCTTTTGGGGCTTGTTGTTTGTTCTGACCTGGTGTTTATCTAACTGGTCCTTCGCCTTGTATAAAGCACTGGATGCGCGCTGGATCATTCGTTTTCCAAAGAAATGGCAACTGGGTCTGGACGATAAAATCAGTGATTTTCTAAACTGGCTGGTTGAGAGTGCGGGTTTTTATTTTTTCTCTTTCAAAGATCTTACCCGCGGCATCGCAGCATTCATCGAAGCGCCCTATCAATTTGCCCGTAATCTATTAATTGAGGGGTTTTCGTCTGGCTTCGGTGATTCCACCATCGAATATATGCCGTCATTGAGCTGGATAGCTGTGATTGTTTGCGTCGCAGCAATTGGCCGTTTCGCACGCGACTGGTCCCTTGCCGCACTGGTTGGCGTATGTTTTCTCTATCTGGCTGTCTTTGGTCAATGGGAAAGTGCCATGGTGACACTGTCATCGATCGTGATAGCGGTGCCGATCGGCATTATTGGTGGTTTGCTATTAGGTATCACAGCTTACCGTTACGAGTGGTTCAACCTGGCGCTGCGACCCATCCTTGACCTGATGCAAACCGTGCCGGTTTTTGCCTACCTGGTACCCGTTCTAATTCTGTTCGGTTTCGGCCCGGTAGCAGCACTGGTTGCTACCGTCATCTACGCTATGCCTCCGATGGTACGGGTAACAATTGTTGCGCTGCAATCCGTACCCGATGAGTTGCTTGAAGCGGGCTGCATGGCTGGATGCACACCTCGACAAATTATGTGGAAAGTATTGGTGCCGTCCGCTACTCCAACACTGATGGTGGGCGTCAATCAAGTCATCATGCTGTCACTGAACATGGTGATCATTGCGTCGATGATTGGCGCTGGCGGATTGGGATTCGATGTTCTCGGTTCACTGCGGCGCCTCGATATCGGTGCAGGTATTGAAGCGGGATTGGCAATTGTTGTAATGGCTATTGCTCTTGACCGGGTCAGTCAGGCGTTTTCCGAACGTAAGGTGACGACAGGCAAATCCGGTAATTTATTCCAGCGCTATCCTTTGCGTAGCGCAGCGCTGATAGTCACACTGATAGTTCTGGTCGCCGGGCGTTTTGTACCCGCCTTGCAGAGCTACCCTGATAGTTTGACGATCACGACCGGCCCGTTTTGGTCGGATACTATCAAATGGATAAACATTAACTTTTTCGACACCTTTGAGGCCATCAAGGTGGTGATCCTGCAGTGGATATTACTACCGGTGAAAGGGTTTTTCACCGGCATACCCTGGGCATGGGGCATAGTCTGTACCGGATTGATTGGATGGCGTGTTGGCGGCTGGAAACTGGGCATCACATCCGCATTGATGATGATGTTTATAGCCGCCAGTGGTCTGTGGGCGAAAGCCATGATCACCATTTATCTGTGCAGTGTTTCAGTTTTTATTGCCACACTAATTGGCATTCCGCTGGGGATCTGGGCGGCAGAAAAACCACGCGCTGGAAAAATCATCCTCGGTTTTATGGATACACTTCAGACCCTGCCGAGCTTCGTGTATCTGATTCCCGTGATCATGCTGTTCCGGGTAGGCGATTTCAGCGCCATGATCGCCGTGGTTTTGTATGCACTTGCTCCCGCAGTACGCTACGCCGCCCATGGCCTCAGTGAAGTACCCGAACAGTTGATCGAAGCAGGCCGAATGGCAGGCTGTACGCCAGGTCAAATTCTGCGCCGAATCAAGCTACCACTGGCGACACCGCATCTCTTGCTGGGATTGAACCAGACCACCATGCTGGCTTTGTCGATGCTGGTTATTACTGCATTGGTTGGCACCCGCGATCTGGGACAAGAGGTGTATATCGCCCTCACCAAAGCCAACGCCGGTGCAGGTATTGTCGCCGGCTTGTCAGTCGCATTCATTGCCATTATTGCTGACCGCGTGGTGAATGCTCTAGCCAATCAACAGCGCGAGAGGTTGGGATTATGAAAAACGAAATTGAAAATCAAGTTGCCGCACTTGCATGCTTTAAAGATCCGCAGGAAATAACACCTCTGGCTGGCGGGTTGACCAATGTCAACGTGCTGGTCACCGATGGTGACAATAAATACGTGGTACGCCTGGGCGCAGACATTCCAGAACACGGCGTGATGCGCTGGAATGAATTAGCATTATCTACTGCAGCAAGCCGTGCTGGATTATCACCCAATGTGATTCATCACGAGCCTGGGGTATTGGTACTGGATTTCATCGACGCAAAAACCTTTACGCAAGCTGATGTAGTGGACCCGGTTAACTTGCCACGCATCATCGAACTCATTGCACAGGTACATCGTGAGCTGGACTCACACTTAGCGCAACCTGCATTGGTGTTCTGGCCCTACCACGTAAATCGCACCTATATTTCGCGGCTCGTAGCGGATGGATCAACACACAACAAGGCATTGCCGGCGATGCTGGCCTTAAATAATCGACTGGAAGCTGCGACCGGCAAAATCGATCTTGTTATTGGTCATAACGACCTTCTGGCTGCCAACATTCTGGACGATGGAAAACAACTGTGGCTTATCGACTGGGAGTATGGCGGATTCAACTCACCATTATTCGATCTTGCCGGACTAGCATCCAACAACGGGCTGTCACAGCAGCAGGAGTTTGCAATGCTCACACAATACTTCGGCACAGAAGATAGCTCCCGATGGCGCTCTTATAACGCACTCAAGTGTAGCTCTCTAATGCGAGAAACACTGTGGTCGATGACCTCTGAAATCCATTCGAAACTAGACGAGGATTACGCCAGTTACTCCGCCGAGAACATGGAGAAGTTAAATTCAGCGATCGCCGATTTTGATCAACTATAGGTTTTTTATGACAGTTCCAAGCACATCAAAAATCATCATCATAGGCGGAGGCATTGTTGGCTGTTCGACGGCTTATCACCTTGCTCAGATGGGTCAGGAAGTTCTTTTACTGGAGAAGGCACAGTTAACATCGGGTTCAACCTGGCATGCGGCCGGGCTGGTTGGACAGTTGCGTTCAAACGCCAATATCACACAGCTATTGGGGTATTCCATTGAGCTTTACAACAAGCTCGCAACAGACACCGGTCTTGCAACCGGGTGGAAAATGAACGGTGGACTGCGACTAGCCTGTAATCAGGAACGCTGGACAGAAGTAAAAAGACAGGCAACCACTGCTCACAGTTTTGGCTTGGACATGCAGTTAATGTCTGGGCAGGAGGCACAGGACTTATGGCCACTGATGGATATTGGCGATGTCGTGGGTGCGGCCTTCCTGCCAACTGACGGACAGGCAAGCCCCTCTGACATAGCCCAGGCCCTGGCAAAAGGAGCCAGAGCTAAAGGCGCCAGGTTAATAGAAAATATGCCGGTGACCGACATCCTGACCGAGAAAGGCAGGCTAATTGGCGTACGTACGGCTGACGGCGATGTAACTTGCGAAAAGCTGGTGCTCTGTTGCGGTCAATGGACACGCGCACTGGCAAAAAAAATCGGCGTTACCGTACCACTGGTGTCGATAGAACATCAGTACATGATAACGGAACCCTTTGACGTGCCCTCCACTTTACCAACCCTGCGTGATCCCGATCGCCTGACTTACTATAAAGAAGAAGTCGGTGGTTTGGTCATGGGGGGTTATGAACCCAATGGTATTCCCTGGGCCGTTAACGGTATTCCGGATCCATTTGATTTCCAGCTTCTGGAATCTAACTTTGATCATTTTCAACAGCTGGTTGATCTTGCTCTGCCAAGAGTTCCAGCACTGGAGACCGCTGGCGTCAAAGCACTGTTCAACGGTCCCGAAAGTTTCACACCCGATGGTAATTTTATCCTCGGCGAAGCACCAGAGATGGCGAACGTCTTTGTTGGTGCCGGCTTCAATGCTTATGGAATTGCCGCCGGTGGTGGAGCTGGTATGGCGCTGGCCGAATGGGTCGCCAACAGAGCACCACCTTACGATTTATGGCCGGTCGATATTCGCCGCTTTGGCCGACCTCACACAGATGAGGACTGGGTACGTGAACGGACGATGGAAGCATACGGAAAACACTACACCATGGCATGGCCATCTGAAGAGCACACCAGCGGCCGCCCGTGTCGCAGATCACCACTGTACAACGTGTTAAAGGACAGTGGTGCAGTGTTTGGCGAAAAGCTTGGCTGGGAACGTCCCAACTGGTTTGCTGAAGCAAGCGAGGAGGCACAGGACATCTATACCTTTGAGCGTCCTAACTGGCACGCAGCAGTCGCCCGCGAACACACGGCGGCGCGTAAGGCTGCCGCGCTCTTTGATCAAACATCATTCGCCAAATTTATTCTCAAAGGTCCGGATGCGCAAGCCGCTTTGAACTGGATCGCTTCCAACCATGTGGATAGACCAGTGGGCTCAATCATCTACACACAGATGCTCAATGATCATGGCGGAATCGAATGTGATCTGACTTGTGTGCGTACCAAAGAAGATGAATATTACATCGTCACTGGTACGGGTTACGCAACTCATGACTTTGACTGGATATCGCGCAATATTCCAGATGATATGAATGCACAGCTTGTCGATGTGACATCCTCGAACACCGTACTGTCCTTATTTGGTCCCAAGGCCCGTTTAATCCTGCAGGCATGCACTGGTGATGATGTAAGTCACGAGAACTTCACCTTCGCACAGGCGCGCACTATCGGCATTGCTGGTTGTCCGGTTCTGGCATTGCGCATTACCTATGTTGGCGAGCTCGGGTGGGAATTGCATTTGCCGGCAGAATACGCTTTAACAGTGTATGACGCGCTGCATGCAGCAGGCAGGGAGCATGGGATGCGCAATGCAGGATACAGAGCGATTGAAACGTTGCGACTTGAAAAAGGATACCGCGCCTGGAGTTCTGACATCGGTCCGGATCACACCCCTGATGAGGCGGGTCTTGGCTGGGCTGTAAAAATGAAATCAAATATTTCCTTCAAGGGTCGAGAAGCCGTGAAGTTACAACGCGAGCAGGGCGTGAAGAAAATTATGACGACATTTACCTGTGACGGTGATGTAATTTTATCTGGTCGAGAAACTATCTACCGTAATGGCGAGGCCTGTGGTTGGTTGTCCTCTGCAGGCTACGGACATACTGTGGGAAAAAGCATAGGTATGGGCTATGTACGCAGCGACTCTTTGCTGACCAAAGAAGACGTTTTAGCTGCGGATTATGAACTGGAAGTCGCTTCCGAGCGGATCAGGGCAGAAGCGACGTTAGCGCCATTGATTGACCCACAAATGAAAAAAATCAAGGTTTAAGGAAACTCTGATTTATTAAGCAAAGCAGTCATGTCGACGTATACGTCGTAGACACTTATCGTCGTAGACACTTATCATCGTAGACACTTATATTTCTATTGAATATCGGTTTCCATTGAATATCGGTTTCTATTGAATATCGCGGGAGAGCAATGTGTCCTTTGCCCGCCGGCCTCAATATCAACCGCAAGTCAATCCATCTGATTATCAGTCCTATGAATATGAAAAATCAACTCACTTACGAGTCTTTGAAATCTCTTGTAGATAAAAGCGAAATTGATACCGTACTTGTGTGTTTTATTGACATGCAGGGTCGGCTCATGGGCAAACGATTTCATGCCAATATGTTCATTGAATCAGGATACGAAGAAACACATTGCTGCAACTATCTTCTGGCAACAGATTTAGAAATGGGTACTCCCGAGGGCTATGCGTCGAGCAGTTGGAGTGCCGGCTATGGTGACTATGTTTTAAAACCCGACCTGGAATCCCTTCGTCCAGTACCCTGGCTAGAAGGTACGGCCATGGTGCTGTGCGATGTGCTTGATCATAAAACACATGAGCCAGTAGAACACTCCCCCCGACAAATGCTTAAAAAACAGATTGAGCGCCTGGCTGAGTTGGGTTTTACAGCAACAATGGCAACAGAACTTGAATTCTTTTTGTTCGCTGACAGCACGGATGCATACGCAGCAAAGGGGTTCAGTAGTCTGAAACCGATAAGCGCATACAACGAAGACTATCATATCCTTCAGACAACCAAGGAAGAACACATAAT
The DNA here is from genome assembly GCA_964411665.1 of uncultured Granulosicoccaceae bacterium. Taxonomy (GTDB): domain Bacteria; phylum Pseudomonadota; class Gammaproteobacteria; order Granulosicoccales; family Granulosicoccaceae; genus CALFCE01. Next base: position 73,700 of record CAYPMR010000001.1, read on the forward strand.
GCGTCCGCTGCGAAATCATTTGTACGCGATGGGTATACCTGTAGAAGGCACGAAAGGAGAAGCAGAGGCGGGACAGGAAGAGCTTAATATTCGCTATGCGGATTCACTGGCCTGCGCCGATCATCACAGCATCGCTAAACATGCGGTTAAGGAAATTGCCTGGCAACAGGGGCATGCAGTAACGTTTATGTCTAAATGGAATATGCAACGCGTTGGCAGTTCGTCGCACGTGCACCAGAGTTTATGGAAGAACGATGAACCTGCCTTTTTCGATCCCGACGATACGTTGGGCATGTCACAAACGATGCGCAGCTATATGGCAGGGCTAATCAAATATGCAGCTGATTACACGGTTTTTATGGCGCCCTATATCAATAGTTACAAGCGCTTTGCCAAGGGTACATTTGCACCAACCAAACTCGTTTGGGCCGTAGACAACAGGACTGCTGCTTTTAGACTCTGCGGTGAAAACTCAAAAAGTATTCGTATAGAATGCCGTGTACCAGGTGCTGACATGAATCCCTATCTGGTGCAATCTGCCATGATTGCTGCAGGCATAAAAGGGATCACAGATCGACTGGAATGCCCGGAGCCTTATGTTGGCGATGTTTATGATGCTCGAGATCAACCCGACATTCCGCGTAACCTTCAAGACGCACTGAACGCATTAGGGGCTTCCAGTATGCTTCGTGAAGCCATGGGTGATAACGTCGTTGACCACTACAAGCGCTGCGCAGAAATTGAAATAGAAGAGTTTGAAAAGGTAGTCACTGATTGGGAGCTTCGTCGGGGATTTGAAAGAGCATGACAAAGACATAACGACGTATTTCGTGCATCGATCGTTGAGTTGACACATTGAGTTAACACAGACAGCAAATGAACATGCCTCTGCAGCCCGATTGAACGCAATCCAGATTAAAAAGTTTCGTCTACCCTTTTATAACTGACGCGCGTCGAGCAACCTGCATTGGCAAACTCAGCTATACCGAAAGTGAAGCTACCCTGTCGGGGTTCGCGTAAAAGATCTCCCTGCAGTATCAAGGTGACGCGACCATCGGTCAGTGATTCGCCGGATGATAAAGAGTTCGACATACGTAATTCGGTTGGCACTTCCAATCTGAATCGACCGCTATTACTTATGTAGGCTGAGTACAAGGTGTCGTTGATGCGGGTTTCGACCCGACCGGCGCTGACGTTTATCGGTATGGATTGCTCGAAGGATTGACAGTTAATGCGCCATCGCTGCACAACCTGAGGACTGGCTGTCTCCATCATATCAGCCTTCCAGACACCGTCAAACCGTCCACTGTTGTCTGCGAATTCTTTGGAAATATTTCGTCTGACATCGTTAGAACATCCGACCAGCAGGCAACAGCAAAACAACACTGTAGTCACCATGACGCGCAGCGCACAGCAAGCTTGGGGAAAGCCCACGGTTTTTGTAGTTTTAACCAACATCCTGCGAGATATGTATAACGTGTTGTCAGAAAATAGTTGCAAGATTTATACTACCAGCGACTGTTTGGCATGTAGGATTGCTTCACTACCCTTCTTCCGCCGTAAACACGTGCCGTGCGAAGGATACAGGAGACTGCTGGCTTATTGTTCAACAATTTGGTAATCCTGTTTGCTTCGAAGCAACAGCCCATATAGCCTTATTTTATCCTGAGATAAGAACGATAGACTGCCAAATCAAGCCTGAAAGTCGCTTCTGACACAGTGTTCCAAGGTTCATTGGTTATCAGAATGCTTATTCCACCAGTCGGGGAGCCTGCGTGGCAGAAGCTACGGCGACTTCTACCGCGCAGGCTCCAGTGTATTGATTCGGCGCTCAAAAAGGACTCGCCATGCCCAAATTCAATGTTCAACAGGCTATTGAGATAAATGCCCCGCTCCCGCAGATCCGTTCGATTTTGAGCGATTTTCGTCAATGGCCAACATGGTCTCCCTGGCTATGCGCCGAGCCAGACTGCACTCTCACTTACACAGGCTCTGCTAACTCGCAAGGTCACGGATACACATGGCAAGGAGACGTGGTTGGCTCAGGTAATATGCAGCTGACTAAACTCTCCGACACTGCACTGGATATGGGTCTGACATTCCTCAAACCCTGGAAGTCCGTAGCTGATGTCAGCTTCGAGCTTGAAAGTCTAGATTCGAAAAATACCCGGGTGCACTGGCTTATGCAGAGTAAGCTCCCGTTCTTCATGTTCTTTATGACTTCAACATTCAGTGCGATGATCGGTGCTGATTATCGACGCGGTCTAATGATGCTAAAAGAATATGCAGAGACAGGTTCGGTTGCTTCCTGCAATACCTTTGATGGTGTAGTCAGTATTGATCGGGCAAACTATGCGGGTATTTCTGGCAGTGCTGCCATTACTGAAGTTGGATCAGCAATACAAAATACGATGTATTCTTTGGAGAGCCAGGAGGTCGCGAAGTCTGCACTCGACAAACCTCAATACCTGACCGTCTATAACAAGGTGAATATAAAATTACAGCAATGCACATTCACCAGCGCTGTTATCGTGGATGAAAATTCCAATCTTGAAAATCAGACACAGGATCAGACCAGCAACCAAAATCATCAAGTCAAACTAACCACCGGTACGATTCAATCCGCACAAGCCTTCAAAGTCACTCATACTGGATCTTATGAAAACCTGGGTAACGCATGGTCGAGTGCAATGGCGCATGTCAGAGCGCGTAAACTCAAGCAGGATAAAAATAATCCGCCATTCGAACGCTATATTAATGACCCGGCCTCAACACCTGCCGAACAGCTGATCACCGAAATTTTGATACCACTTAAATAAGCGAGTCGGGTAAACGTATCAATCACCAGTGGCGACAGGAAATTCTTCTCGCGAGCCCCACTCAGTCCACGATCCATCAAAAAGAGCGGCATCGGGAAAACCTGCCAGAGATAGCCCCAGACTCAGCACACAAGCTGTAATACCAGAGCCACAGCTGGTTATAATTGCTGAATCTTCAGTGACACCCTGCTTCTCCAGCAGCTCCCGAATGACATCCGGGGATTTATACGTTTTATCTTCGTTTAAAAATGACGTATATGGCAGACTGTACGAGCCAGGTATATGCCCTGCCCTGAGTCCAGGCCTTGGCTCGGGACTCTCGCCCCTGAACCTGCCAGCACCACGAGCATCCAGAATGCGTGTTCCGTCAACTGAGGCCGATACCTTGGCAACCTCCTCAGCGCTTACCAGTAAGTCAGATCGTTCTGATTTTGCGGTGAAGCTACCCAACCCAGGCCGGGCATTACCACTGTAGACATCGCCTCCACTGTTTAACCAGGCAGGCAGCCCACCGTCGAGAACAGCAACACGACTATGTCCAAAGTATCGGAACATCCACCACACTCTTGCTGCTGAGAATAGCCCCAAACGATCATAAGCAATAACCGTGTGTTCATTGTTTACGCCCAGCTCTCGCATCGCAGATTCAAAATGTGCTGCAGAGGGAACGGTATTCGGCCAGTCTGAATCAACATCAGCGATGGTCACAACATCAAAAAAAAGTGAGCCTGCAATGTGCTCATCCTGCCATTCCTGTTGCGGGTCCCTTGATTTATCTGTCAGGTGATAAGTCGCATCAAACAATACAAAGCCAGCGTTATGCACACGTTGATGAACGTCATCATTGGTCAATGTGTTGTCTGATTGCCGATCTGCATTTATCGTGGCAAATTGCCGCTTTAGCCACTCAGCAGACACTACACCAGGTAATGTTTCATCAGCATTTACAGTGTTAGTGGTGTTGTTGTCAGTATTCATCTTCAAGACTGCTCCTGTTTCCAGCGAGATACAAAACGCGGATAGGTTTGTTCAAGTTCAGGCAGTATGTCATCGCTCATTAATTGTTCCACCCGTGACAGAGCAATCTCTGGTGAGGTAACCAAATCTGCATAGTTCGGATCAACCTTGTAGCTAAATCCGGTATTGTCAGCGATGGATTGCAGCGATTGTTCCGGGTGCAAAGATGAGAGAACAAATCCACCAGCTGGCTCTTCGCTTTTTTGCTGCGCTGCCGCCGTGCTATCACTGGTCGCGCTATTTCCAAATCGCTGATAGGTAAATTCACAGCGATCAGTCATTAATATCACCGGTCCCCCGCGTCGCCAGACACCGTCGTTCAGTGGTCCCGCTGCGCTGATAAAGTCTACCTTGTTAACCAGAGCTGCAAGTGCGTGGTTCCAGCAAAAAAGAATCACTTTAGGTACATGATGATAAAGATAGGCCGAACCAAATGAACCGGCAAAGCGCTGGTCAAGAGCTGGGTAGTTACCTCGCCCCACCAGATTAATATTAGCTGCACCGTCTATCTGCACACCACTGAAGAAAAAATAATCAATCCGACCCTGAGCTGCGCAGTCGAATAATTCACGTCCCCCATCGGTGAAATCTGATGTTGTCTCTGCACCAAGCAAGGATACGCGAATTGATGGATCGAGATGCCGCGCCAGCAGCGCTGCCGCCGCAGGCAGTGGTGAGGAAGCACCAACAGCAACATGCCTGGCATCCTGCAGATGATTTGCAAGGCGTTCAACCAGCAGCAGTATTAACAATCTGTCCATTACTAGCTGTCTTTGAGACTGGCAAGATACTCGTCAAAGGTGTCTTGTGCACGAGCGGCTTTTGCGTACCTTGATAATTCGGCTGTATCGGGCGAGTACTCTGAATACAGACCCACCGGGTGAGCGCCATTTTCTATGACGCGAATCTCATCGATGTACAAGGACGGGATGGTTCCAGCTGCAGTTACCGGGTCATCAAGTAAATTGTGCTCAACAACGCGCTCAACACTGACAAGACTTTTTATCGATGCATGAGCCATTAACATTAACTCGCGCCGTATGCCTATCCAGACATTGCCACTAGTATCAGCTGTGGGAGCATGAAACAACGCAATGTCCGGTTTGATCTGAGGCACTAGCAACAGCGGATCTTCAATGTCACCTTTTTTGTTACCGTTTTTGTTATTAAACGGGTTATCGATAATTTTCCAATCATCACGATGCACAACCAGATCAGAACCGATAACACCGCGCAACGGCATAAAGGGAATGTTTTTTTCAGCTGCCTGCAACCCGGCATGTATAACAGGGCAGGTAGAGTCATGCATGGTGATCTGCCCGTCCACGACCGAACGCACAAAATTAGGCGCTTGCCCGTATTCACCCAAAGTAACAGCCGCTGCATCAACAGATGCCACGCAATGTGCACCGATCAGTAAATCACCCTGAAGACCCAACTGAGGCACACCTACCAGGCGTAAATCAGAAACACCACGCTCAACCAATGCCATAACTACCGACATGGCACAACCAGAGTAATCCGGCGCCAATGCGACCAAAGAACCATTGGGTATTTGCGCAGCCAGCTCCTGCGCCGGGTTAAGGACCCTCACAGCAAGTGCCCCAACATTGATCAGCTAAAGACAGACACGCTGGGAGGTTACTAAACACCATTAAGCTCGATTCCCTTGCACTACCCGATCAAGAATCATGGCACAAAAGAGTATGGCGAAACCCGCGAGGATTCCTTGCCCGACACTCGCATACTGCAGTGCTTCAAGTACATCTTCACCTAAGCCCTTGGCACCTATCAATGACGCCACAACAACCATCGCCAGACTCAACATGATCGTTTGATTAACACCTGCAAGAATGGAAGGCGCTGCTAACGGTAGATCAACTTTTCGTAACAGATACCACTTGGATGCACCGTAGGCTATTGCAGCTTCCCGTATCGATTCCGGCACACCGCGTAAACCCAGAACAGTCAGGCGCACAACAGGCGTGCCACCGAAAATCATGGTGGTGACAACCGCCGCAGGTTTGCCTGTGCCGAAAAAGGCAATCACTGGAATCATGAAGACAAAGGCTGGCATGGTTTGCATAAAATCCATGATGGGGCGAATAAAGGAATATAAACGCGGTCGTCTTGCGCAGAACATCCCTAGCGGGATACCAATGACAATACTCAGGCATGCAGCAGTACCGAGCAATGCCAGAGTTGTCATGGCCTTCTCCCAAAAGCCCAAAAATCCCATGTAGGCGAGAAAAGCGCCTGCAAATATGGCGGCTCTTTTACCCGCTGACAAACCGGTTAATAAAATAATAAAACACGCTACAACAATCCAGGGTGAACCCACGAAAATGAGTTCAAGCCCATCAAGCACCCATCGAATACCTAAGGTAATGATGTTAAACAGCCAATCCCCCTTTTCTATAATCCAGTCAAACAAGGTCTCAACCCAAGTGATAGCGGTACGTCGAATAGCATCCGTTGTCGGGAAGTCTGCCAAAATTCCGATTTTCCCGGGAAACGCATAGTGAAGTACTGAGGCAAACAAGGTGATCAATACAAAACCAACACTAAGTACCGTACGTTGGCGAGACAGGCCTGAAACAACAGTACGGTCAGACAGCCAATTAAAATAACGTTTTTCAAGAACCGGATTGGCAAGTATTCCTTGCACAAGTTTTATAAATACCAACAGCACAAGACCACCAAGAGCGATGGATGTACCTGTGGCTTGCGCGGCAACAGCCTCGAGATTTAAATCTTTTATGGCTTGTTCAAGTGACGCAATGGCACGCTCAAACACTGCAACGTTATCGGCTTTTTTCTCGATAGCGCTGGCCAGCTGCTCCTTGCGAAATGCCAGAGTACCTTCAATCTGTTCAACCCGGGACAGCGCATCCGCACCCAGATTGCCAAATAACCCACGAGCGATTTGAATCAGTGCGAATATCTCTACTAATAGAAATGGCAGACCCCATTTCCAGATACCGCGTATCCCAAACCAGATTGGACCGAGTAAAAAAGCGGCCCCATTAAATGTCCAGGCGAAGCGACTATGCGCACCGATTTTGGCAAATGCCCGTTCATAATAGTCAGGGTTAGTCTCTACAAAGTCCCTAATCGGCGAATCAATAGACGCTTCATCGACCGATGGCTTTTGTATGTCAGTTCCCATAGTCATGAGGTTTCGGTACCTTCAATAACTGTTTTAAGCAGATCAGAACGATTGATAGTGCCTATGGTGTCGCCGCCGTCATCTACCACTCGAAGTACACCTTCGTAATCAATCGCTGCGGTGATTAAGTCGCTTAGGTTGTCATCTTCCTTGAAGCTGGGCGCGTTTTTGGGCAATGCTGCAGCAGCATCAGCGCTAATGGGCTCCATCACAGCGTGCGCCCTGACAACTTTCAGGCGGGAAATGCCCGCGACAAACTCAGCAACGTAATCATCAGCCGGGTTCATAACAATGGATTCCGGCGTACCGACCTGTACCAGACGCCCGTCACGCATAATTGCAATCCGGTCACCGATGCGGACAGCCTCATCAAGGTCATGGGTTATAAAGACAGTGGTTTTCTTCATCACCGAGGCAAGCTTCATGAACTCATCCTGCAACTGACGTCGAATCAGTGGGTCCAGCGCACTAAAGGGTTCATCCATCAACAACACATCGGGATCTGATGCCAGTGCCCTTGCCAGCCCTACCCTCTGTTGCATACCACCAGAGAGTTCATGGGCAAACTTGTTACCCCAACCGTCGAGCTCTACCAGTGACAGATTATGCTCTGCAATTTCAAGACGTTTATTTTTGTTAATACCTCTTATCTCAAGCGGCATGGCAATATTATCGAGAACAGAGCGATGGGGCATTAGTGCAAAATTTTGAAAGACCATTGCGATCTTTTCATTGCGGTAATTGCGCAGCTCAGTCGGCGACAAACGCATAATATCCTCACCATCAACTGATATGGCACCCGCTGTAGGTTCGAGCAATCGATTGATATGGCGCACCAGGGTGGATTTGCCACTACCGGAAAGACCCATGACACAGAAGATCTCGCCTTCTTCGACATCAAAGCTGACATCAGCCACGCCGACAACACAATTGTATTTGGTCAGAACATCAGCCTTGCCAATACCACTGGATTGAATGTCTTCCAGCGCTGCCTGCGCCTGGTCACCAAAGATTTTCCAAACACTGTTGATCGAAATCATGAATGCAACAATAGCGGCATGAATAAAACGAATAATGAAACGATTAATGGAACGATTAATGGAACGATTATTGGAAGACACCGGGCAATGCCCGGTGTTGTGTAACCATCCTGATAGCTAGGATTCTGCAAAGGCTACAGTTATTTTTGTAGCGACTCGCAATTTAAGTCGCGACTTAACTTGCACCTCTCAACCTCACTAATACCTTACAGGCCGAGCCAGGAATCTACTCTGTCACCGTTAGCAGCAACCCACTCTTTAGCAACATCTGCAGGGTCTTTTCCGCCTTCAATTTCAAAAGCGAAGCTACTAACCGTTTCACCATCAAGTGCTATGTTAGCTAACAGGTCAGCAATAGCCGGTGAACGATCGGCCAAAGAGTTTGAAAAAGCTATCTGAACATTTTTGATAGCATCTTCTGTCTGTACTTTGGACTTGTTGAACCAGTCAGGATCGTCAGAAGGTTGCAATGCGACATATTTCTCTGGATCAAATGCCGGCTCTTCAAGACGTACAATGTCATGTTGAAACCAAATGGCATGTGGTGAGTAACAATAAAAAGCATAACCTTCGTCTTTTTTGATGGCGTCCCCTACACGTGCCGTCATAACCGCCTGATCAGCTCGAATGGGATCCATAAATGGCATTAATCCATAATCACGTACCTTGACTTCATTAACGTTGGCAGATGCCCAGCCTGGTGCACCGATCCAGATTTCCCCTTTGCCGTTTCCATCACTGTCCATCAGCTTGGCAATTTCAGGACGCGCCAGGTCAAAGATAGAAGTTACGCCATTTGTCTCGGAAAATGTTTTAGAGACACAAAAGCTTTGCTTACCTTCGTAGCTATTGGAGCTAAGCGTGACAGTGCCTGCACCCTCAACATATTTATCGGTGAAGGTTTGCTGATTCGGTAACCACACATCAGGGTGCACATCTATGTCACCTTTACCCTGATCCATCGCTTGAAAGATCGCTGCATTGTTGCCAGGTACCAGCTCTGCAGTACCACCGATCTTGGTCACCACAATTTCCTGAATCAGGTGCGCTATGGCTTGTGCGCCCGTCCAGGCTGGTGCCCCGATATTGACGCTTTCAGCCTGAACCGCGTGGCTGCTGACAAGTAGCAGCCCAGCTGCTGCTACAGATTTCATTTGATATCTCATTTCAGACCTCCTGTTAGTTAATACACCCTAACACTACCATGAAGTACCACTTCTACGACAATCCCTTTATGTGGCAGCCAAATCGGGGGCATTAATACACCCAAAAATGGCCTCAATCCTCTAGCCCGCAACTGGACCTATCTGAATTCTGCTCTTTCTATGTCAGTCAGAGGCCATCTACCGTATTATTGCCGTAATCGGCAACCACTTGGTTCTTGTCACGAGTACCCTCTATGAATCGACCACGTCGGCGCAGAAAGTCAAGCCGCTCAGAAGCTGCGACAGAGCAAATCAGCTTTCCTCAGCTTGATCGACAGGTGTTGCGCAATCGCTTCGCCCCGGTGGAGCCGCTGGATGATGAACAAATCGCTCTGATCCACGAAGCCACCATGACCTTGCTGGAAGATCAGGGTATCGAAGTGCTCGGCGATATGGCGCTTGATGTGTTACGTCGTGGTGGTGCCGAGGTGGACGACAAGGGCACAGTCACCATCGATCGAGCGCTGTTGATGGAAACCATCGCAACTGCCCCTGAAACATTCGAAGTCGAATCGCGTAACAAGGAAAATACACTGCAGGTTGGTAGCAATGTCATCAACTTCGGTATGGTTTCCGGCCCACCGAATGTTCACGACAATATCAACGGTCGTCGTATGGGTAACATTAAGGACTTTGAAAATCTGGTTCGATTCGGGCAACACTTCAACGTCATCACTTTTTTTGGCAATCAGGCAACCGCACCGACTGATCTGCCGGTCAACACCCGCCACCTCGATACGCTGATGGCAAGCATCTGCCTGTCAGACAAGCCCTTTTTCTCAACCGGCATTGGCGCTGGCAGATCTCTGGATGCGGTACGTATGTGTGCTATTGCCAGAGGTATCAGTGTTGAGGAAATGGCGCACAGCCCGAGTGCGATGACAAATATCAATGTCAATTCGCCGCGTAAACTCGATGACAGCATGGCTTACGGTGCCATGCAGCTCTCAGCACTGAACCAACCCGTTTCTGTCACACCGTTTACATTGATGGGCGCCATGACACCGGCAACACTTGCCGGTGCGCTGGTCCAGCAAAATGCTGAAGCCTTGCTTGGCATTGCATTACTGCAAATGACGCGTCCGGGTGCGCCAGTAATTTACGGCGGATTTACATCCAATGTTGATATGCGCTCAGGTTCTCCCGCTTTTGGTACACCGGAGAATTCACTGGCTAATCTTGCTGGCGGACAACTAGCGCGCTATTACAAGTTACCGCACAGAACCAGTGCTTGTAATGCCTCCAATGCGGTTGATGCACAAGCGGTATACGAAACACAAATGGCACTGTGGGGTGCTGTCATGGGTCACGGCAATCTTATCTATCACACAGCGGGCTGGCTGGAAGGTGGCTTGGTGGCGTCCTTTGAGAAAGTCATCATCGACTGTGAAATGCTGCAACATATGACTGAATTCCTGCAGCCGATAAAAATAGATCTGGAGGAGATCGGCCTGGAGGCGATGAAAGAGGTTGGACCGGGCGGCCATTTCTTCGGTTGCGATCACACCATGTCTCGTTACAAAAATGCGTTTTATGCACCGTTTGTCAGCGATTGGCAGAACTATGAAAACTGGATAGCATCCGGCGGCAAGGATGCAACACAACGCGCGACAGAAATCTGGCAAAGGATACTCGCGGAATTCGAACCACCACCGATTGATCCGGCGATTCGTGAAGAACTGGAAGCCTATGTCGCCAAACGCAAGGAATCGCTGGGTAGTGAAGAACCTGCGCTTGAGCCTGAATGGTAGTGTTGTTCTGTTTAAGTGACTTGAGCACCATATGTTGCCAAATGATGCTGGAAATCAGGTCTGATGATTAACAGTGAAAGGCCCTAATATGCTAATCTGACCTCTCTTGACGGGGTGCTTGAAACCAGATTTTTCTGGCCGATGGCTGAGATGATGCTCGAAAATATTCGACTCGATCCCGCTGAACCTGACACGGATAATGCCGGCGAAGGGATCAAGTAAGCGATAGCAAAAACGGCAGCTACCTAGTTTGCCTTGCAACGCTAATTGACACTCCGCGGCCTGTCCCGGCCGAGAACAGTCAAAGTGACTGAAACTACTTCTGTAAATAGTCAATCAACAAATTCGCCAGCAAATTCACCGATAGCGATGAATCGCGCACCCGTGGCAATGACAATCGCGGGTTCTGATTCAGGCGGTGGTGCCGGCATTCAGGCAGACCTTAAAACCTTCAGTGCACTGGGCGTTTATGGCACTAGCACCATCACCGCGCTAACTGCTCAGAACACCTGCGCTGTTACCGGTATCCAGGAAGTCCCACCCGAATTTATCGTTAATCAAATCGAGACTGTGCTCAGCGATATCACAGTCGATGCGATTAAAATCGGCATGTTATCCAGCGTACCCATTATTGAAGCGGTTGCCGGAGTTTTAAAAGAGCACCCATCAATACCGGTAGTCCTTGATCCTGTGATGGTTGCAAAAAGTGGCGATCACCTGCTTGGGCAGGATGCACATCAAGCATTGATCGAACAACTTTGCCCACTGGCATTGCTACTAACCCCCAACATACCCGAAGCTGCCATCCTGATTGGTGCAGATAGCGCCTCTGACGATACCGAGCTACTGGTGCAAGCTGACAAACTTGCCGGACTCGGTAGTGAAGCGGTACTGATGAAAGGTGGTCATTTATCAGGCGATATTTGTGAGGACATTTTAATCCACGCAGGTGCTACACATCGTTTCTCTCACCCACGTGTTCAAACCGGCAATACACATGGCACGGGATGTACCCTGTCTTCAGCCATTACCGCTTTTCTGGCAAAAGGTAATGGGCTGGTTGAGTCAGTGCAACAGGCAACAGATTATCTACATCAGGCAATTTTAGCGGCTGACAGTTTGTCCATCGGACAGGGTCATGGGCCTGTGCACCATTTCCACGCACAGTGGCAGTGTTAGTGGCTGCGGCAGAGCTAAAGCGGTCAGTCGACCATCAACCCATACCATGAATAGCCCCGGTATCATGATAGACAATGTGAGCCTGCAACTGCAGGATCACCTTGTTTTCGATGCCTTGTCGTTGGAGTTTGCTGAACAACAGTGCCACTGTGTATTGGGTAAAAGCGGGGTCGGTAAATCAAGCTTGCTTCATATATTGTCAGGCTCAGCCTCTATTCAAGCAGGTACCGTTGAAGCGTCCAATCGTTTGGACTTAAGCAATCAAATCGCACACATGTTCCAGGACGATGGTTTACTGCCCTGGTTATGTATTGTCGACAATGTGCAATTAGGCCTGCGCTTACGCGGCGAAGTAAGCCGTGAAAGTACAACCCAAGCGATGGATTTACTCTCGTCAGTCGGTCTTGCCGACTGGGCGAAGCATTATCCACGAAATTTATCGGGTGGCATGCGTCAACGCGTCGCACTTGCACGCACCTTGATGGAAGATCGAGCCATTATATTAATGGACGAGCCCTTTTCCCGGCTTGATGCGATAACCCGCGACGAATTACAGGTACTTGCCTGTAAACTATTACACAATCGTACCGTCGTGCTGGTGACACACGATCCAGCTGAAGCCCTGCGCATCGGAGACACGGTGACCGTGTTGCACTCAGGCTTCCCAAGTCGTGCAACAACATTTACCCCGACAACTCAAACACCACGAGCACATGATGACGCGCAAGTACTCGAGCTGACCCCTGCTCTGTGGACGGCATTGTCAGCTGATAATGCGGTGAGCCGAGAGGTGGGGTAGCGATGAACACAGTGACAGCTGTACTAGGCAAACTACAACCAGGCATATGGATTGTTGCGGCGATCGGATTAGCCTGGCACGTTCTGGTGGTAGTAACCGAAGTACCGGCCTTTATTTTCCCTGCCCCCTTGGATGTTATCTCGACGTTGTTTCATAAATTCGGCTATTTTTTGAAACATGCATCAGTCACAGCTTTTGAAATCATTGTCGGTTTGATACTCGGTTGCATTCTCGGAATTTTAAGCGCACTTGTTTTACTGGCGTTCAAAAGCAGTCGTCGCTGGGTTTTGCCTTTGATGGTTGTCAGTCAATCCGTGCCTGTTTTTGCATTAGCACCCTTGCTGACCTTATGGCTTGGCTATGGCATGAGTTCAAAAATTGCCATGGCTGTCTTGATCATTTACTTCCCAGTCGTTGCAGCAAGCTTTGACGGATTACGGCACACCCCGGATGCCATGCTACAACTTGCGCGCTCCATGAATGCATCACCCTGGTCGATCATCCGGCATATCCGTTTACCGGCAGCACTGCCCTCCATTGCCTCTGGCGTTCGGGTGGCAACATCCGTTGCGCCTATAGGTGCTGTTATTGGTGAATGGGTGGGATCAAGTCAAGGCTTAGGGTTTGCGATGCTCAATGCCAATGGGCGCATGCAAACCGATGAAATGTTCGCTGCCTTGTTTTGCCTGTGTATTCTGGCTGTGACCTTGTACGTGATTGTCAACGCAATGCTTGAAAAGTGTCTGAGTTGGCATTCTGGAAAAACTGACACTTAAGATTTTTAGACACATTAATTTTGATGATAACTTCTATGAAAAATTTACTCTGTATTCTTTCACTTACTCTCGTTTCAACTTCAGCATTCAGTGCTGAAAAGCTCACCGTGCTACTCGATTGGTTTATAAACCCCGATCACGCAGCGCTAATAGTGGCCGAGGAAATCGGATATTTTAAAGAGGCTGATCTTGACGTAAAAATGATAGAGCCTGCCGACCCCAGCCTTCCACCAAAAATGGTAGCAGCGGGTAAGGCGGATGTCGCCATAACCTATCAACCGCAGTTACATGTACAAGTCACACAAGGATTACCGCTGGTACGCTTCGGCACCCTGGTATCAACGCCGTTGAATTCTCTTGTGGTACTAAAAGACGGGCCAATCAAATCCATAGCGGATCTGGCTGGAAAAAAAGTTGGCTTTTCAGTGGGCGGATTTGAAGATGCACTTTTAAAGTCCATGCTTGAAACACATGGCTTGAAACTCGACGATATAGAATTGGTAAATGTAAATTTCTCCCTCTCCCCATCGTTAATTACCGGCCAGGTCGATGCCGTTATTGGCGCTTATCGTAATTTCGAATTGAATCAGATGGATATTGAAGGACGCCCCGGCACAGCCTTTTACCCGGAAGAACATGGCGTACCTGTATTTGACGAGCTGATTCTGGTCACAAACGATAGTCAGCGTGACAACCCGGCCCTGAGTCAGTTTATGGAAGCTATTCAGCGCGCAACCACTTACATAATCAATCATCCCCAGGAAGCCTGGGAGCTATTCAAAAATAGCTCGCCTGACACTCTGGACAATGAATTGAATCGACGTGCATGGATAGATACCCTGCCCCGCCTTGCGCTTCGCCCTGCTGCGATGGATGTACAACGCTATGAAAAATTCGCCGAATTTATGAAAAGCCAGGGCTTGATCGACTCGACGCCTGCGGTAGACAGCTACACCATGGTAGTGAAATAGCGATGAGCAGTTTATTAGACAAACTAATGACCGCCAATCAAGCTGATTGGAATCGTTATGTGCAACATTCATTCGTACGTCAAATCGGTGACGGCACGCTTGATCGCGCCTGTTTCGAGCACTACCTGAAACAGGATTACATATTCCTGATTCAATATGCGCGTGCCTATGGACTGGCTGCTTTCAAAAGTTCGAACCTCGCTGAACTTAACCATGCAAAAGGCTTAATGTCTGCGATTGTGGATATTGAAATGAATCTGCATGTGGAATATTGCGAATCGTGGGGCATTGACCAATCAACGCTGGAGAACACCGTTGAATCGACTGCCAACATGGCCTACACCCGTTATGTCATGGAAAGAGGTCTGGCAGGGGATCTTCTGGATCTGAATGTTGCACTAGCGCCCTGCGTTATCGGTTACGCTGAAGTTGCCAATTGGCTGTCCGCACAATCATTCCTGAAGATCGAAGGCAACCCCTATGCATCATGGATCGAGATGTACACCAGTGATGAGTATCAGGAAGTAGCACAGGCGCATCGCGATATCATTAACCAGGTGGAACTGTCTCAACTTACCGAACAACGAACTGCCGACCTGGTGTCTACCTTTGGTGCCGCTACCCGCCTGGAAGTTGATTTCTGGCAGATGGGTCTCGATATTCTGTGAGCACGGCCTCTGTAGAAATAATTGGTTCGGGTGTAGCAGGCCTGTGCTGTGCCATATTATTTGCCGAGCGCGGTTGCCATGTGACTGTTCGCTCAGCGAGCGGCGGTATGGATGCGTCTTGTTGTTCATGGTGGGCTGGCGGCATGCTCGCACCCTGGTGTGAACGCGAATCCGCCGAACCGCCAATAGTCAGCCTGGGTATTAAGAGCATAGACTTCTGGAAAAAATACTGCCCGGACCTTGAAACTAAAGGTTCACTGGTGCTGGCCAGTCGCAGAGATTTACCCGACCTTGAGCAATTTGCCAGCCGCACCAGTGAGTTTGAAAAAATTTCCCCTGAGACCATAGAAGCATTAGAGCCCGACCTAGCTGGTCGTTTTGATGCAGGGTTATTCTTTAAGCAAGAATGTCATTTAAATCCACGACAGGCGTTACAACAGTTGTTGCAACAGCTTGAATCAACAAAAGATGTGCAATTGGAATTTTCGACCCATGTTGATACGACGGATCCCAGCAACAACGATGTCGACTGGCAAATTGACTGCCGGGGACTGGCTGCCCGGGATGTGCTGACGGACCTGCGCGGTGTCCGTGGCGAGATGCTGATTTTACAAACCGATCAGGTTACGCTGAATCGCCCTGTCAGGTTACTGCATCCGCGCTTTCCACTGTACATCGTGCCGCGACCGGACAATAAGTTCATGGTGGGAGCGACCATGCTCGAAAGTGATTACCGGGGAGAGCCAACGGTACGCTCTATAATGGAATTGTTATCAGCCGCTTATTCCTTGCATCCGGCTTTTGCAGAGGCCAACATACTGGAGATGGGTGCAGATGCCAGACCTGCCTTCACTGATAACCTGCCACGCCTCAGAAGACGCGGCAACACGCTGTATGTAAACGGCCTTTTTCGGCACGGCTTTCTGTGTGCACCGGCAATGGCAAAAAAAGCCGTTGATTTTGCGTTAGACAATATAATAGATGACGAGTTAATTGATGAAAATCGTGCTTAACGGCGACGCAATGGATACTGACTGTACAACCTTGCTGGAATTACTTGAATCACTTGATCACAAGGAAGGCTCTGTCGCCACAGCGGTCAACAGCGAATTCGTGCCCATTGCTCTGCGCGAGTCATTGAAACTGCAAAGCGGAGATCAGATTGAGATCATCGCGCCGATGTCAGGTGGTTAAAGCAATGAGCCTGAGTTTTTACGACACGCCGATTGAATCACGCTTGATGTTGGGCACAGCTTTGTATCCATCGCCGCAAATCATGCTCGATGCCATAAAAGCATCAGCAACCGACATAGTCACTGTATCCCTGCGTCGCGAATCAAGCACCAACAAATCGGGGGACGCATTCTGGAACCTGATCAAACAGGCAAAGGTTAAAGTGCTGCCCAACACGGCAGGCTGTCATACGGTGAAAGAAGCTGTCACTACAGCTCACATGGCACGTGAATTATTTGATACACCCTGGATCAAACTGGAAGTTATCGGCAACGATGACACGCTGCACCCTGCGGTGGTCGAACTCATAGAAGCGGCGCGCATTTTATCCAGTGATGGATTTCAAGTATTCCCCTACACAACAGATGATTTGAGCGTTGCCGATCAACTGCTGAACGCAGGTTGTAAAGTGCTGATGCCCTGGGGCGCGCCCATAGGCAGCGGTCGTGGACTTAACAATCTATTCGCATTACGCGCCATGCGCGCCCACTTCCCCGATACACCGCTGGTGGTTGACGCAGGTATTGGTCTGCCATCACATGCTGCACAAGCGCTGGAGATCGGCTACGATGCAGTTTTACTGAATACTGCGGTTGCCAAAGCAGGAGACCCTGTCGCTATGGCCACAGCATTCGCGCAGGCAATATCTGCCGGACGAATGGCCTATGAGGCAAAGCCCATGCATGCACGTGATATGGCATCACCTTCAACCCCGGTAGTCGGCATGCCGTTCTGGAACGCTTGATATGTTAAGTCGTTTTTATTTGATTGTAGACAACGTCGATAGCCTCTCGCAGTTCTTGCCACTGGGTTTAAAGTGCGTCCAGCTACGAATCAAATCTGCACCCTATGCCGATTTAAAAACCGCTATCCGCGAGTCAAAGCAACTGTGTGACGATCACCAATGCCAGTTGATCGTCAATGACTACTGGCAACTGGCTATCGAAGAAGGCTGTGATGCGGTACATCTGGGTCAAGAGGATCTGGACACCGCAGACATGACGTCCATCCAGTCAGCAGGGATACGTTATGGCATTTCTACCCACGACAAAGCCGAGCTGAATCGTGCCCTGTCGCTGAACCCACACTACATCGCTCTTGGCCCCATCTATCAAACACTGCTAAAGAAAATGCCCTGGCGACCACAAGGTCTGGAAAAACTGACTCGCTGGAAAAGCCGCATCGGGGAGATACCGCTAGTGGCTATAGGCGGACTAGTACCCGACCGTGCAGAAGGCGTGTTTGCCGCAGGAGCAGATAGCGTTTGTGTCGTGACAGATGTCGTGCAACATGATGATCCCGTCCAACGCGTGCAGGAATGGCTTGATATCTGTGCGACAAACTAAAACTTGAAGTTACAAACCAAACCAAGCCAAGCCAAACAAAACGAAACGAAACCAAAACAAAGGGACCAACCCATGTCTTCCCACGACAATCTCGCCGATCAACTGTGGCAAGCACGCCTGAACGGAACGACCGTCAGTGACTTACAGGCACCAACCACTGTCGATGAAGCTTATGCACTGCAGCGTGTAACGACAACGCGATGCGCTCAACAGGTTAATGGATTTAAAATCGGTGCAACCGTTGCCGACATACAAAAACTTCTGCAACTGGATGAACCTTTCTACGGGCCGCTCTATAGCGAATTCACCCGACGTAACGGTTGTGATCTGGCGGTGTATCCAGACCATCTGCCACGTATTGAACCTGAATTCGTTGTGCGCCTGGGCAAACCACTAAAAGCGTCACAAGGAAAACCTGTCAGTCGCGATCAGGTCCTTGATGCCGTCGCCAGTATCTCGGTTGCTTTCGAATTCGTTGGATCGCGAGTCAACCCGGACTTGGTTACCGATAGCAATCGCGGCCTTCTTGCTATTGCTGATTTTGGTGCCAATCTCGATTTCATCATGGATCTGGAGCGTGAGGATTGGCAAGACATTGACCTCAGTGCATCACCGGTTGAACTCTTTATCAATGATGAATCAATTGCCACAGGACACAGCGGTCTGTCTGTCGCCGGTAATCCACTGGATATTGTTGCCTGGTTGGCCAATGCGCCGGGGCTTGCAGACTCTGGCGTGGATGCAGGCATGCTGATTAGTTGCGGCACTTGCACACCCGCCTTTGCGGTCAACCCGGGTGACAAGGTCCGTGCGAACTATCGTGACTTTGGCGACCTCACTTGCACCATTGTTAATGCAGAGAATCCAGCATGAGTACAACCTTCCCCTCCCCTTATAAAGCCTTGCTGTTTGATGTGTTCGGCACCGTAGTTGATTGGCGAAGGTCCATCATCGCCGAACTGACGCAGTTTTTCGGGCAACGCGGCATAGAGAAAGATTGGGAACAATTCGCACTCGATTGGAGAGCACTGTACCAACCCGCCATGGAGCGGGTCAGAAGTGGCGAGCGTGGTTATGTTGTACTCGATACCATGCACAGGGAAAACCTGATGCAACTCTTACCGGGTTATGATCTGCACGATCTCTCTGATGACGATATCGATCACCTCAATAGAGTCTGGCATCGACTGCAACCCTGGGCTGACACACTGCCCGGCATGTACAGACTGCGTAAACAATTTATGTTGGGCACACTGTCGAATGGCAACATCGCATTACTTGTGAATATGGCCAAACACAGCTCGATCCCGTGGGATGCCATTCTGGGGTCGGAACCTGCGCAGGGCTATAAACCAGAACACAAGGTCTACTTAAAATCAGCCGCCATGTTTGGTCTAACGCCTGAGCAATGCATCATGGTTGCTGCACACAACGAAGATCTTGAAGTAGCGGCTGAATTGGGCTTTGCTACTGCGTATATCAACAGACCTGATGAATACGGCGCCGCACAAAATAAGAATCTGAAAGCCGAGCAGGAATGGACCTTCGTCTGCGACTCGATGACTGAGCTGGCAACAAAACTCGGCGTCTAGTAGAAATTCTATGAAGCTTGCCACTCTTAAGAATGACAGTCGTGACGGACAACTAGTCGTTGTCTCCAAAGATTTAAAACACTACGCCGATGCGCAAGCGATTGCGCCCACCCTGCAATACGCACTCGATCACTGGGATAAGCTTTCTCCAGCACTGAGTGAACTGACGCCTGATCAACCACTGGATTTTTCAAAGTGCCATTCACCTTTACCACGTGCTTATCAATGGGCAGACGGTTCAGCGTACATAAACCATGTAGAGCTGTTGCGTAAGGCAAGAGGCGCTGAAATGCCAGCGACTTTCTACGAAGACCCCTTGCTCTATCAAGGCGGATCAGACAACTTCCTCGCACCCACCGATAATATCCCAGCAGGAGACGAATCCTGGGGAATCGATATGGAAGGCGAAATTGCCGTTATCACCGGTGATGTGCCCATGGGCGCAGATGTTCAAACAGCAGAAAACGCCATACGCCTGGTCATGCTGGTCAATGACGTGTCTTTGCGTGGCCTGATCCCGGCAGAGCTTGCCAAAGGTTTCGGGTTCTTTCATTCAAAACCACCAACTGCATTCTCCCCAATTGCAGTCACACTGGATGAACTAGGCAACAACTGGCAAAACAGCACCCTCACCTTGCCACTGCATGTAGATTACAACGGCAAACCGTTTGGCCGCGCAAAGGCGCACGTTGATCAGACGTTTACCCTGCCCCAACTCATCGCACATGCAGCCAAGACACGACCCTTGCAGGCTGGCACGATAGTCGGTTCCGGCACTATCTCGAATAAATACGAAGGTGGTCCCGGTTTACCTGTTAGCGAAGGGGGTGTTGGGTTTAGTTGTATCGCCGAGCTGCGCACTATCGAAACTATTAATACCGGCAAACCATCCACGCCCTTTATGCGTAGTGGTGATCATGTGCGTATAGAGATGTTTGACGATCAGGGTCAATCGATCTTTGGTGCTATTGATCAGACGGTAAGTGACTAAAGAATTACTGAAGTACGCTAGCTATAGTTGAAATTAAAAGATGTGGGTAAAGCCAAGGGCGGGTGAATTGCTTACGTTTCAAGCAGCCGCTGGTGATTTAGTGCAAATTCAGAATCGATTTTTTTACTGTTTTTAGTAGCCATCGTCCAAAGTTTGCTTAGCCTAAATGTGTTTTTCAATCGTTTAACGTAAAGCGTTCTCTAGGTCCTGAACCATCCAAAGTCCGCAAATAGTGACCATCTACAGTCCATCGATACTTTGGTAAAATTAAGTAGTAACTAGCAGCTTTCCTGAACCTGCTCGCACAACCAATCGAATACCGCTGCCACCTCAATTTTCTTCAAGCTACTCTTGCGATAAATTAAATAGTACGCATTCTCGGGTTCAATCGATAAGTTGAACGGTTTTACAAGTTTGTTTTCCTTAATTTCTGTTTCAACAAAAGGTAATATGCCGAGAGCAACACCTTGACCATCCAAAGCTGTCTGCAAGACAAGATTGGTATCATCTATAACAGTGCCCACTATATTTTCTGTCGTTCTAACATTGGCCGAGTCAAACCATTGTTGCCAGGCTTTGTGATCTCTTTGGTGAATCAACGGGTAATCGAGTAAGTCAGATTCATTTTCAGGCTGTTTAGAACAAGGTGACAGAACCGGCGTTAGCTTAATCTTTATAAAAAGTTCGGCTTCCATTGATGGCCAATACCCACTGCCCCAGACGATTGCCAGATCGAAACGTTCAAAGTTGTTTTGTGTTGGAAAGGCTGTGTTGTGTAGTTGCAGGTCTATGGAATTATTTTTGGCCCAAAAATCACCGAGCCTCGGTGCCAACCAACGTGTGCCAATGATAGAACCCAAACCGAGAGTGACCACATCGCGTTGGTTGTATGACTCAACTTGGGTGATAGACACATCAATATCATCGAACGCTTTGCGCAACGTGTTAAACAGCACCTGACCTGGTTTCGTGAGTAAGACTTGTCGGGATTGTCGTTCGAACAATGTGCAGTTCAATTGTTGTTCTAGAGATTTGATTTGATGGCTAATTGCCGTTGGTGTAACAAACAACTCCTCAGCCGCGCGTTTGAAGCTCAAATAGCGAGCTGCGGCTTCAAAACTCTTCAATGCCTGTGCGGATTTAACGTTACGCATATTTCTCAGATGAAATATTTTCAGCCATGATGCCGATTATTCTCGTTTGTCGTGTCGATGTAAAGCCAGTAGTGTAGTAGGACGCGATTAGACAACTCACCCTATGGATGAGCAAAAGAGCTCTAAACGAAAATCCAGGCGGCGCAAGCCCAACGGTATTGATAATTCTGCTGCGGTTGCGCCGGCTGTGTGGGGCGGCGTGGTTGGCGGCCGATTCAAACCCCTCAACGACGCTGAAGTCAAGCTCGTTGAAGAAACAGTGTTGCACCTACTTGAAACACTGGGCCTGTCGCAAGCCATTCCGTCCATGATCGATAAAGTCATCGCTGCCGGTGGCTCGATGACCGACGACGATCGCCTCCTTTTCCCGCGTGAGCTGGTGCTTGAAACCATAGCCGGTGCTCGGCGGGATATCACCCTCCACGGTCAGCGCAGTGAACACGATATTCATTTGACTGGCGCGCGTGTTCATATGTCGTCGGGTGGCGCGGCACCCGGTGTATTCGACATTAACAGCGGAGAGTATCGCGAAAGCACGACACAGGATCTGTACGATGCCGCGCGTATCGTTGATGCGATGGAAAATATTCACCACTTCAGCCGCTCTGTTGTTGCTCGCGATATAGAAGATAACCAGGTGATGGATATCAATACCGCTTATGCCTGCCTTATGGGCACCGCTAAACATGTCTCGGTAAGCATTAGCGACCCATCAACCGTACCGATTATTGCCGACCTGTGTTATCGATTGGCGGGAAGCGAGGCAGCATTTCGTGAACGCCCGTTTCTGACTGTTATGGTTTGCCATGTTGTACCGCCCATGCGCTTTGCCGAAGATGCCTGCAATACTTTAGAAGCAGCTGTGCTTGCCGGATTTCCAGTGCAGATTATTTCGGCAGGGCAAGCTGGAGCCACGAGCCCAGCTACGATTGCCGGCTCGGTTGTACAGGCTGTGGCTGAATCACTTGCCGGGCTTGTGTTTGTCCGTTTGATTGACCCTCATGCACGAGCGATTTTTGCACCCAAGCCATTAGTCGTCGATTTAAGAACCGGATCAATGTGCGGTGGTGGCGGTGAGCAGGCTATTTTGATGGCAGCTGCAGCGCAGATGGGGCGTCATTTTAATTTACCGACCAGTTCGATCGCTGGTATCACCGATGCTAAAACGATGGATGCTCAATTCGGTATGGAAAAAACCCTGACGGTATCAATGTCAGCACATGCCGGCTCCAATTTAATTACCCAGTCCTGTGGCATGCAATCAAGCTTACTAGGCGTCTCCTTAGAAGCTTACGTTAATGACAATGATATGCTGGGGCATATTTTACGAACCGTGCGCGGTGTTGAAGCCACGCTTGAGAATATCGCGGAAGCTGTTATTAACGACGTGTGCCGTGGCGCCGGACATTATTTGGGTGAAATAAATACATTCAACCGAATGAAGTCCGATTACTTTTATCCGAGTGTAGGCGATAGGCGCACACCACAAGAATGGCAAGATGACGGCTCAAAATCAATTGGAGAACAGGCGCGGGCGAAAGCTTCAGAATTGCTTGCTACGCATTATCCAACCCATATAACAGATGAACAGGATCGTGATTTGCGTTCGTGTTTTGATATCCGCCTTAGCCGTGAACAGATTGGCAGGAAGGCGCTTTGAGCCAACAGTTTGCAAATCTGTTCTCTGCGATTACGCTGGGTAACTGCGAAATAAAGAATCGCATTGTATCCACCGGGCATCATACCTACTTAGCAGATCGTGAACCCAACGATGCGTTGATCGCCTATCATTCTGCGCGGGCAGAAGGTGGTGCTGGTTTGATTATCTCCGAAATTATTGCCGTACATGAAACCGCTGCTTTTTCCGGGCAGTTACTTAACATCGATAAGGCAACCAATTTAAGCAAGTATCAGCAACTGGCCGAAGCTTGCAATAAACACGATTGCAAACTCTTTGCTCAGCTATTTCATCCGGGCCGCGAAATATTGGCATCCAAATCAGGGTTTCAGCCAATTGCGTATGCGCCGTCAGCTATTCCTACAGAACGTTTTCATATACTCCCCAAACCGATGTCGACGGCGTTGATTACAGACATCATCGATGGCTTCGGGGATAGTGCCGCAGCACTTGAAAAAGCCGGCTTCCAAGGTGTTGAAATTGTCGGCAATCAAGGTTATTTACCGGCACAGTTTTTAAGCCCGGCCACCAACCATCGAGATGATGAGTACGGTGGAGACTTTGAACGGCGATTAACGTTTGTTCGGCAATGTATCACTAGTATCAGATGTCGCGCTTCCAATATGGTGATAGGCATTCGTTTGTCTGTAGACGACTATGAACCCGAAGGCCTGGATGCGACGACTATGGCTGATATATGTTTCGCGCTAGATAAAGAAGTTGATTACTTCAGTCTGGTTGCGGGCTCGTCTGCCACCTTGGGTGCATCAGTACATATTGTGGCACCGATGGGTGTGGAAGCCGCCTATGTTGCTTCTATGACGGAAGTGGTGCGTCGGCGCGTAACAAAGCCCGTGATGGTCACAGGCCGCATCAATCAACCGCAGGAAGCCGAACAGATACTCCAGCGCAAGCAGGCAGATTTATGCGGTATGACACGAGCGATGATATGCGATGCCCAGATGCCGAACAAAGCGCTTAAAGGTCAAGCTGATTCGATTCGGGCCTGCATCGCTTGCAACCAATCCTGCATTGGTCGAGCGCACAAGGGGCTAGGCATATCTTGTATACAAAATCCGGTGTCGGGTAGAGAGCTCACTTTGGGTACGTTTCTACCTGCAACAAAGAAAAAACGCATGGTGGTTGTGGGCGCTGGCCCTGCGGGTATGAAGTGTGCCGTCTCCGCTGCACAACGAGGTTTCGATGTTGAATTGTTCGAGCAATCGACGCAGATCGGTGGCCAGGTGTTACTGGCGCAACGTTTACCGGGCCGCGAGGAATTTGGTGGCTTGATTACCAATTTGAATTACGAGCTCACGCAGAGCAAGGTAAAAATTCAGTGTGGCTTAAAGGTGAGCCCGGATATCATTCGTGAACGCAATGCAGATCACGTGGTGTTAGCTACTGGTGCGAAATGTTATACACCCAATTTCGAATCGCTAGATTGCAATATGATGGTGCGCTTTGATGAGGCGCTGCTGGACAGTAAACGCGTTGGCAATCGGGTGGTCGTTGCGGACTGGAGAGGAGATTGGATTGGATTGGGCCTTGCCGAAAAATTTGCTAAAGCTGGTTGCCAGGTCTCGCTCTATACGAACGCTGCGATGGTAGGTGAAACCTTGCAGATCTACACGCGTAATCATTATGTAGGGCGGCTGTATAAGCTTGGCGTTAACATGGTGGTACATGCACGTCTTTTCGGTGCCGACTCAGGTAGCGTTTATTTTCAAAACACCCTTACTGATGAGCCAATGATTGTCGACGAAGTTGATACGCTTGTCTATTCCATGGGTGTGCGTCCAGCTGACTCACTTGCCAACTCGCTCGTTAATGAAGGTATACACTTTACGCCGATTGGTGATTGCGTTGTACCACGCAGTGCCGAAGAAGCGATATTCGACGCATTCACTTTAGCCTACGAGATTAATTAGATGAAAGTAAACGGCGGGCAAGCGATTCTAGCGACCCTAAAGGCCAACAACATCAACGCCACCTTTGGATTACTGGGTGGTTCGATGCTTGAACTGTTCGATGCAATTTATAAAGATGACGATGTACATTATTATGGTGCTAGAGATGAACGCGCTGCAGCGCATATGGCAGATGCGTATGCGCGCATTAATGGCGGTCCAGGTGTCGTACTGGGTGCACAAGCGGGCCCAGGTGTTGCCAATCTGGTAACCGGTGTAACTGAAGCACACCTGGCTTACTCTCCTCTGGTTGCAATTGCCGGAATGGTTTCGCGTAAGCATCAGGGGCGCGATACGTTTCAAGAATTTGATCAGGTCTCGTTGTTTAAATCTATTTGTAAGCAATCCATCGTGGTACCGATGGCACATCGACTGCCAGAATTATTAAACGATGCTTTTCGCCTTGCAACGTCTGGACGACGTGGTCCGGTTGTGTTGCATGTAGCGCACGACATTGTTGGCGAAACCTTCGACATGGAAGAAGGGTTGAGTCCTCCATCCCCAATAGAACCTGCGGCACCGACTGCCGCTCAGATCAAGCAGATCACGGCAATGCTAACGCAGGCAAAAGCACCGGTCATTTTTGCAGGCTCCGGGTTTAAATCTGATCATGGAAGTGCCACATTGCAAGCACTCGCAAAGACACTAAACATCCCGGTAGTCGCATCTACAGGGCATGCGGATATAATGCCGCACGATCATCCTCTGTACGCCGGGCAGGCAGGGCCGCGAGGTAATGATGTTGCAAGCGGCTTAACTCGCACAGCTGATTTAATTCTGGCATTAGGAAATCGACTGGCGTTTAACTCAACGTTTCATAGTCACGATTATGTGTCAGCGAGTGCAAAGATTATTCAGGTAGATAGCGACGCTCGATATATTGGTCGTTACTTTCCAGTCACATTGGGAATTCAAGTCGATGCGGTACATTGTGCAACAGCGCTTATAGATGCTGTTGATTCCAATACACAAATTGACAAGAATTGGCAAGAATGGCGGTCCAGGTTCGATGTAAATAAGTCTATATTGGTAGATCAAAGAAAAGCGGAAGCTAACAATGATAGTTTTCCCCTGCTACCTCGAAGAGTGCTGGGCGAGGTGCGAGAAGTCTTACCCGAGAATACGATTTGCACCATTGATACCGGCAATGCCTGTTTGCAAGCGGCCGATAGGCTGGCACACTATCAATGCCCAAGTTTGGTAACGCCGCTCGATTTTGGCTTGGTCGGTTTTGCTTATGCCGCCGCCCTGGGTGCACAGGTTGCTGCACCCGATCGGCCTGTTGTCGCAGTTATTGGTGATGGCGGCTTTGGTTTCACCATGGCAGAGATTACCTCTGCCGTGCAGCATCAACTGCCTGTGATTGCCGTCGTTATTGACAACGGAGCATGGGGTGCAGAGAAAGCCTACCAAAAGGAATTTTTCGACGGTCGATTGTTAGGCGCAGAAATTATCAGCCCCGACTACGCAGAAGTTGCCAAACTCTGTGGAGCGCTTGGTTACTCTGTCGATCAGCCTGGCGATACTGCAGCGGCATTAACAGACGCACTTAAGCAAAAGAAGCCTGCCGTTATTCATGTCAAAGTGGATCCGGATGCGATTAATGCGTTGCGTAAGGATTTGTTTAAGAAATAGGTATGTGTATTCGGATCATTTTGGTATTGGTGTTGCCTAATAGAACTTCTCGTTTGATGGTGAGGGAGAATGTGCAACGACTTTCATAGTCAGTAATATTGAAAATTGGCGCATTAAATTGGCGCATTTAAAGTGCCGCATGAAAATCCGTCACAAAAACCTTAGTAGCAGGCGGATTGCCTACTCAGTCCCTATAAAAAAGCTTCTACTTTACTCGCCAGTGCAAACTGGGGGAATTACACCACCACATGCCTTCGCACTGGGTCTACCCTCCAGAATTCGAATTGAGAACGGCAGTTTAGTCTGGGACCGGTTCCTTATGTTCTTGAGTACCACATCTACTTTTCGATGGCCAGTACCATCATCGCTTCACGCATTTCAAAGCGACTCCACATTTCAAATATTTGGTAATGTATTCTCAACTATAGTTCGAATAGTGTAGGAAGAAGGTATTTAATCATTACCAATGATGTCTCAATGTAAAAAGGTGTCTCAATGTAAAAAGTCCCTGCGCTGCATTGGGTTTTTGCTGATTCAGTAATAAATGTACAAGAGTTGAAGGGTACACTAATAGAGCGTAATCAGGACGAGGAGAGAACTTGTGATGCATAGACGTAAAGTGGATGTAACTAAGCAGTTACACGGCTTATTGGTATTTCTTTTCTGCACGATTGTCAGCGTAACAGCCAATGCAGACACAGAAACACCGACCACTCATATCACCTCAGACCTGAGCAATCTGACAGCAGGCACTGTCACCTTCAGTGGCAAAGCCAATGATGAAGGGGGTAGTGGGGTTGATCGTGTTTTTGTCGCTATTCGTAATAGTGCAGGTCTGTTTTATTACGACGGTGCGTTCCGTCCAGAGGATACAGTTAATTTCAGACACCTGAATGTAGCGAATGGAACGGATAACTGGTCGTTCAGCGTGCCACTGCCAGCGGGTACCTTTGAAGTGACAGCACGTGCTCGCGATGGGGCGCGTAACCAGAACCCTCGTATACGGGATCGACGCACTGTGGTGGTGTCAGCGCGTAGTGGCGGTCAAGCCAGCGGATCAAACTCCTTCGTACAGGGCAATACGCTGGTGTTCCCTGATAACGGGTATTACCAAGTACAAACTGTCAACGGCTCACGCAATATCTGTGAAGGTCGGCGTTCGTGTGATGTAGAAGACGGTACCTATGTCGTCATCAATCACACAACGGGACAGCGGTTTAACAATGTGGTTGTCGGGAGTCGAGATGGTTCCACGGGCAGTAGCGCCGGTTCGGGTAACAATTCCGGCGGTGGCGGAATCGCCGTCAATGGCAACATCATCCGCTTTGCGAACAATGACTACTATCAGGTACAAACATCTGACGGCTCTCGTAACATTTGCGAAGGTCAGCGTTCGTGCGATGTACAGGACGGCACCTATGTGGTTATTAATCACACAACAGGCCAGCGTTTTGGGAACATCGTCGTCGGAAACAATGGCGGATCAGATGGGAACACAGGAAGTCCTGATAATTCATCCAACCAGTCAGGTATTACTGTCGAAAACGGGGTTATCCGCTTTCCGGACAATGGTTACTACCAAGTACAAACATCAGACGGATCGCGCAATATCTGTGAAGGTGAGCGTTCGTGTACAGTACCAAATGGGACCTATACCGTAATTAATCACACGACCGGCCAACGAATCAGCGACTTTGTGGTTGGTAGCAACACATCCAATCCAGCACCGTCAGCACCGTCAGCACCGGTCGAATCAATCATCACGGTCACTGGCAACACGATTAGTTGGCCGGATAACGGCTACTACCAGGTACAAACCTCTGATGGATCGGTCAACATTTGTGAGGGTGAGCGTTCGTGCACGGTGCCGCCGGGTATTTATCGGGTGATTAATCACACGACCGGAGAACGGTTACGGGCAACTGTGGGAGATCCAGGTAACATACCTATAATCAATCAAACAACATGGCCCGACATACTGAGAAACGCTATTACAACACTGAATGGTGTACAAGTTCAGGACCTGCATGATCGAGTGCTGGAGCGCATTAGGACCTTAACGAGCTTTGCTAGTGCTGACAGCAGCCTGTTTGGGCCGGCAACCGGTTCTCAAGAACTGGTAGATTTGGGCCTGACGCTACAGCCCTTGCAGAACCCGGATGATGATCGCTTACTCGATTACGTATGCTCGAACGGCGGAACCCTGACTCTGACACTTTCACCAGTATCGCTGTGGATTAGTAACACCGACAACTGTTTTGTCGAAGATGTGACTATAAATGGCAGCTTTCGACACAATTCGGGGGGGCCTGAAGGAGTTCAAAGCACTATAGATGGCACATCGTTCAACTTTGCAGACGGGAGTCAATTTTCGATTTCAGGTGAACACCGAACCGACGTTAACCGGACCTTCACAAGCCGTTCCATCAGCTGGACAAATATGAGTTTTTCAGAAATCTCAGGCTCGAGTAATTATTCGGTAACAGATTTTAATGTAACCCGTGAGTCGACTGTTGCGCCAACCTCCGGCTTTGGCTCTCTACCGATTGAACTCGAAGACGGCAGTACTGTGTTCTCGAACACTGAGACCCACAGTGCTAGCGCACGCGGGAGCTTTAATGTGACAGCTGACTGGACATCCTTTCAGCCTTTTTCAGTAAATTCCGACTTATCACTGGGCGGTGGTATTTTCTTCAGTTTGATCGAGGAGGAAAGACCCCAGCAGTGGACAGACGGCAGTTTTTCCGTAGTTGCACCCGATGGAAGCAGCGTGACTCTGGAACCATTACCAAACGATGATTCCCAAGCTGTCGTGACCGTTTCAGGCGTTGCAGCGACTCAACTGGTTTCGTGGAATGACGGGTTTCAGGTTTACTGCCGTGCTGACAGATTAGAAATAAGTTTGTGTCAGCCTGAATTAGAATTTTGATAGGCTATAGATTTTTTTAAAAACAAAATAAAAGGGGGATAGTTTTCTAAACTATCCCCTTTCACGTTCAGTACACCCAATCCTTTAGAATTACATAAAATCAAACGGTAGCAGGCACACAGACGTGACTGTCATCATCCTTTCCGATTTTTCCAGCATTCGGAACACCGAAGTGGTAACCACCGATATTCATGTTTTCAGCATTTGCTTGATCAACAATGGCCATTCGGGTTTCGGTAGCCTGATTTGTCAGCTGGAAAACAGGGGTCGGACCGTCACAATTGTCTGAAAGGTAACAACATTCCGCTAGCATATACTCAAATAAACCGCTTAAAGATTGTTTTTAGTACCCTAATCAAATTCTAACCCTAGAGAGATTTCCGCAATAGATCTATTGCACTAGAAAGCGTTTTCGGCACTGAAAATAGATCTAAGCTACATTTCAAGCAACAGATGGATAGGAATTACAGGGATTTCATAACGTTACAATGGTCCGATCCCAAATACCAAGTTGTCTTTGCACACCCATTACAGAGACATCAAAAGTTGTGGCCATTCGAGATGCATGAGCCTCTCCGTAGTTCTGCAGGAACATTAGGACATATGTTGCTGATGTACTGCCTAAAACACTTTCAAGCACAGGATTCACTTTGACCACCTGGTACCACAATATGTGGTTATATTACAACTAGTTGTGGTAGAAGAAAGTGTGTAAATAGTAAAATGATGGCTATTACTGGAGTAAGCCTCTCATGCGATTCCTACGACGTTTGACCGGAGCGGTAGCAAAGGGATTAAATAGTCTAATTTCGCCTGTACGCGTTCATTAGTTATTTTATTCATACATGGATATTACTTTATCAACAAATTGCTGTGCTAAAGTAAACTCCTCAGCACTTATTTCCTCAAGCGCAGCATAAGGTTTACCGCTTGATCCTCGTGTTAATCCAAGTTCTTCTTCTATATCATTAACTAAAGAAATGGTGCGGCCAAAATTAGTATCAACTACGTTCTCAATAGCTGTACTAGCGATATCTGCCGAATTAATCGCGTCAAGAGATTTACCCGCTTGATGATCAATATCATAAACTGCTATATAAGGTATGCTAAATTTATTGAGTAAGCCCATATACGTTGGAATATTATTTTTCGAGCCACAGTCAATGACAGAATATTCATGTTTAAAACAGTTTGAGCACTGCGCAATATACGGAATAACAGTTTTCTCAGTTGATCCTTCAACTAGTATTACCTTTTCAGCAAAAAACAGTTCGCTTCTATCTGGATTGACCCAATAACTAAGATTAAAATCCTTTTTGCCATTTCCAGTAAAGATATCCTCAGTACATTGACAGACTATTGTTCCGTCTTCCGCATGATTTTTTCTGACTATACAAATTGACTTGTAATATTCCAAATCAACTAATGAACTTGAGTGAGTGCAAAGAGCTACTTGCGCTCCGCCATCTACAAGTGTAACTAAAGAATCAAAAAGTGCTCTTTGTGCTTGAGGGTGTAGATATAACTCAGGCTCTTCTAAAATGAAAAACATAGAGTTAGAGGCTCTTCTTGACCCAGCAGTCTCGCCATCCTCTTCGGCAACAAGGCGCTCCTCTCGTAGAGTTTCCGCAATAGTTTTAATTAATGCAAAACTTAGTGCTCTTTGAAGCCCATGACCTTTACGATTAATATCTGTTTTAACACCATCATTTACCCAAACATGGGTATTAGCCTTGAATACATCATCAATATTTGGCGCGACAATTTCGACATCAATCTCCGCCCCCCAATTTGATAAATGAGCACTTAACTTTTCTTCAAATGATGCTAGTTCCGGTGGCCGCTCTTTATTGTGATTTCCTTCTCTATCAGTCTTATTAAGAAGACCAAAAAGATTAGACATATTTTCCTTAGCAGATATCCATTCAGGGTTAGTGGAAGACATTTGCTCGATCAGTTTTGAGTACAGTGAACCGAATGCGCTTGTTTCCTTTGTAACGTAATCATCAGTTGCGCTTCTTACGGCCGGTATATGAAATATCTTACCAAATATTCCCTTTGCTACATTTTTTTGACCAAGAAAATTGGCTTCCTCCATCTCATAATTAAATTGGACTGTGTCCTGATTTCTGTTCAAATATTCTGACTGTGCGTGTTTTATATTTGCTTGTGTTATCCTGCCGGACCCTGGGAGAAATTCCACAAAAGGCAGTGCCTCTGCTGTTGATCTCGTCGTGTAGGCACTTGCATTACTCTCTTGAAGCCACTCTTCTACCGGATTCTGAATATAGCCTTTGTAATCAAAGCTTCCTGATATATTGGCAGTTTTTCGAACTCTGATTTCGTCTGAGGAGGTAACATATTTCTTGAACGTAGATCTATCACTTTCATCGAGATCAGTAAAAATCAATTCGACAAACAATTCGTCTGTGTTGTTATTGAAATCCAATTCATGTGGCTTTAGCTCTCCAAAGAAGAATAACAATGCGCTTAATATGTTTGATTTACCGTGATTATTCTGACCAATAAATATCATTAGGTCTTGATAATCTAAATCAACAAATTGAATAGAGCGCCAATTTTTAATTTGGGCGTTTTTGATTTTCAATTCAATATCCTTATTATCGACTGTCGATAGAAACTAACACCTCAATCACAGAGCCGGTGTAGTAGAGGATTTTTTAATAAAAGAGCGCAACGACGTCACATCTATTGCTCAACGTAGTTCTCCCCGCGGGGCTTAACTTGATATACGCGGTGTTTGTCACAGCTTGATATTAAACGGACCAGAACGTAGGGATATGATGTCATCCAGAATTAAAATAGTTTTGATCAAACAACGCCTAGCTTCACTTTTGAATACCTCAGCATGCACACCTTTGTTAGATAAATTGGATAGCTTGTCTAACTGCGTGGCTAAACTTTCAACTGAAATCGCAACTAGCTCTATGTTAGTGTTACTCGCCAGTTCTTTACTAGCAAAGGCCAAGATTCGGTTCTTATACTGCGCTTTTCCGACCTTACGCCCCCCTACTTCTTTAGCTTGGGAAGGGAACAAGCAATCAGCGACGTATTCAATAATCCGCCGACATGAGACTGCTACATGAGCATAATCTTCATTTACTTCTGCCCTATTGAAGCTACGTAGGGCAGACCAAAGCTTACTTCCAATTTCTGGAGCGGGATCCGAGAGCCTACTAATTACTTGATCTGCAAGCGACGCTAAAGAATCTCCTAAATCTGCCTTTAACTCCGCGATTCTTCGAGCATGTTCGTAATTATGGTAGTTATCAAATATCGTAAACCGGCCATTTAGAGACTCAAAGCTAACATCTTTAAATCCAAGCTCTTTAAGCTCTTCTAGGTGCCCCTCGTCCTTTGAGTCATCGCTTACTCCGTCCCAAAAAACATTCAAGGATTTCCCGACTATTCGGTAACAAGGTACCAATGAGCCTGGATATGCCAGCCAGTGCGTTTTAGATGTTTCATCTACCTGAATTGCGCCTAGATAGAAATCAGTCTTCTTCAGAGCCTCATCAATCCTGCAGCAATCATTGAAGCTGATACTTTCGAAGCAGATCACCCAAACATTATTTTGCACAAATCGATCGATGCTTTCATCAGTAATAGTGCGCCAAATATGAGAATCTGGATTTAACAGGTTATTAATATTTTCGATGTACTTATCTTTGTTAAAGTGATGGACCTGCCTATCTTCGTCTAACTGTTCGATATCCACACTCCTGCTTCTAAGCAGGAGATCACCCTGAAATATCTTAGAATGAAGATCGATAACACGAGATTCCAGAATTGCGTTCATCAGTGCTTTGCGAATAGGAGCACCATAATAATTTCCTAAAGACTCATCATCCGCATCAAAATGATACGATATTTTCATAGTGTTCTCTTAGTGCTTAATGCCTCATTGATATGTTTATCAAGAACTGCAATTACATCAGACCCATATTCTATAGCCCATGTGGCAACAGAAGGCTCAACATGTGCACCATGCGCAGCGGGATTACCAGCCATGATGATCTCACTAAGCCCACCTATTGCTTGATGATCAAGTACCTCCAGCTGCTGTAGCTGGTTAAGCATGCGTTTAAGGGAATGTGATTTTTGGATTTCATGGTGTATTGCTAGTTCTTTCACTCGCCGCTCAATTTCTATACGCAAACCTACAAGCGCCAGATTTGGATCATTTTGGGGTTGAAACACCTCTGTATGATCAGTTACCTCATTCTGAGGATCAGTGGCTTTAGAATCAGAAGTAACTTGCTGCGCTGCCTCTTGGAGATCACGAAACTTTATCTCCCAGCCTCCAGGAAATTTCGCACTTTCTAAAAGTGCCGATAGCCACGGAAGAACGGCAACCAGCAACATACCTAATGTTATCGCGTCAATTTTTAGGCTAGGAAAGAGAACGCGCAGAGTAATAGCGACAAGTGCTATCACGGAAATAGCAATTTTCAGCCTTGTGATATTCGATATATTTTTCCAGTGCGCCATGAAACCTTTACTTTGAGTTTACGCCCGCTTCAGTCGCAATTTATAAGCTGGCCGTTTTGCTGTACAGTGAAGCACAGTGACACAGCAATAAGCTCAGCTTATAAATTGTCGGGCTGCAAGCGTTTGTTAGGCGTTTTTAATCACAACCGTCAAGTTTCTTTCTAAATTTAGCTCGGATAAACTTTGCACCGAGAAAGTCCTCAAACGCTTTAACACACTCGGCATCTTGCTCGCTTCGAATGAATTTTTCTTGTTTGTCTGATTTAATCCAAGCTCCCTCTATGATTAGGGATAGTAAGCCTCTGAATATTTTTATCCATTCTTCACACTCCAACAAAAAGTCTTGTAAGAACTCGCCTAGATCAGAGAATGGTGCCTCATCTTTTCTATCATGAGTGAGACGCCATATTCGATGTACGATTAGGTTTCTTTTCTCCAGAAATCCATCTAGGAATTCACTCTTCAGGTGAAATTCATTCCCAAAAGTACCCGAAATTTGACCAAGTGTTGCTCTGAAATCTGAAAGATCTCCCCTGAGGAATTTTTCGGGGTCAAGATTCTTAAATGCACGGTTATTTTTCGCTTCACTAATGTGGGAATAGTGTGATGCTAACCCGTACAAGCCATATTCAAATTTCTGTACAGAATACACACATGCGCCTAGTAAGGTGAGCTCTCTTTCGTTCATGTTACGTTCTACTTTTCTCGCCTAACAGCATATATAAAAGGAAAACCACCGTTTATGTATTCTTATATGCTTTTCCATATACGAATAATTTCAGAGCCTTCCAAGGAATGAATATCTCTGGATTATTCATTGGTTTAGCTTCTAGTGGAGGATAATACGATATTTACATATACGATAAACTGATTATTTATCGAAGAATGCTCTAATCTGACAGCAAACTAAACTAAAGATTTAGCAGCTGAGCAGTGTCTATACTGTTGTTGGAAGAAAACAGACAGTTAAGTCCCAGCTTTATAATGAAAGATTTGTAATTGACCTCTCGACTTTCGCGCATTCTTTCTACGCAAAAATATGAAACTACGGGAGGACTAAGCAACAACAAAAGGATCACGCGGTAATTCAGACAACACCTCTGCTCCATGATCATGAAGATAAACAATCTCTTCAAGACGCAAGCCGAATCTGTTGGGTAAATAGATACCCGGCTCTATTGAGAACACCATCCCTTCTCGTAGCACAGTATCGGAGCTGGCGGTTATGTATGGTGGCTCATGGATTTCTGTGCCGAGTCCGTGGCCGGTCCTATGGACGAAGTATTCGCCGTAACCAGCATCACGTATAACACTGCGGGCGGCTTCGTCGACAGTCATTGCAACAACGCCGGGTTTTGCAGCTGCCAATGCGGCTTCGACCGCTGCGTTAACGATTTCGTGGACCTCTTCATAGCCATCGGGTGCTTTACCGATAAGTGCCATGCGGGTCATATCACTGTAGTAACCGAGGCTACCTGCGCCGATATCCATAACTACTGCATCGCCTGTTGCCAGTTTTGACGTGCCGGTGTGATGGTGTGGGTAAGCGCCATTGGGACCGGTGCCTACGATACCAAAAAGCATATCAGCGTCATGTTGTGCAAATGCTTCTTTGGCTAATGCCGCGACCTCTTGTTCCGACATACCAGCATGCATCGCACGCCAAGTGGCTTGCATAGCCTGGTCGCATATAAGCGCGTTTTGTTTTAACGCAGCGTATTCGCCTTGTTCTTTACACATGCGCAACAGTCCGACTGTTGTTGCAGTGAATTGGGTATTAGCTTGTGGTAATGCTTGTTGGGCTAGCGCTGCAAAGTCTGCGCGCATGGTTTCGTCTAGAACTGCGGTTTTTGCGTTAGTTGCTGAGAAGGTGGTTAGTAGCTTATTAAGGGCAGCGTCTGGGCCGTCTTCGTCGGACCATTCGAAAAAAGGGAGTTCGGTTTGTTGTCTGGCGCTTTCGGCTTCTAGTGCTGGCATCAGGAAGCCGGCATATTCTGGTGTGATACAGCAGAGTAATGGGCGCTCGTCTGCGTGGGGCCGGATGCCTAGTAGCCAGGCTAGGTGTGCGCCGGGGCCTAGTATGACTATGTCTACTTTTTGGGTAGTCATTTCTTTGCGTAGTCTTTCTAGGCGTTTGGTCATGGCGAGGGGCCTGGTCGGGTTGTTGTTTGGGTGCTATTCGACCCTGAACATCATGCTCTGATTGACAATGGATCCCCGCCTACGCGGGGATGACGGGGTTGTTGTTTATTATGACGGTGTTGTTGTTTAGACGTGGTGAGGACATTAGTGTTTATACGCAGGGCGGCACCCTTAGTGTTTATACGCAAGGATGATGGCCGTCATTGAGAGGCTAGTCTACCGGGATCCAGATTAGTGCAACATCATCAATACTGATATCGGTTTTTTCCAGTCCTACAGTTTGCGACTCTATGTTTTCTGCTTTTTCGCTCCATTCATCCTGTATCTCATAGAGATCTTCAGTCAGCGTATCTTCAAGCTCTTGTCGGTCTTCCATTAAATCTGCATAGCGGTTTTCTGCTGTGCGTACGCGTTCTTGTGCGCGGCCTGCCATTCTTCCTTTGCTTTGACTGCGTCTTATGCCGCTGGTAATTGTGCGTGTTGTGGTTCTGCCGCCCAGTAGGCCACCTAGGACCCCGCCGGCTATATCAAGCATCTGGCTGGTTTTTTGTTCGCGGGCGCGTGTGAAGGCATCGAACTTGGCTTCGCGAATTTTGTCTTCTGCTTTTTCTATGGAAGCGTTAATGCGATCAAGTTTGCGTGAAAGTACATCTCTGAGTTTGGCTGCATCCTTATCCGCCCTGTTGTCTGCTTCTTGCTGACAACGCACACGAAAATCGTCTTCGGCCTCCCCTACTCGTGAATATATCTTCAAATCCGGGTTGATGAAAATCTCAACTTCCTGATTGCGATACAGATGATCCTTGATCGCAGTTTGTGCAGACTTGAAATAGGTTTTGTTTTTTATCTTCGCATCAGGGAGAACGTAGATGGCACCTTCCGGTTCTTTTTTCTGTAAGTCCCTGTCATCGTAGTCGACGACTATCGCATCATCGGCATCGGCGGGTCCATCAAGCGGTGTGATAATCGCTTCCCACTCAGATTTGTGCTTGAGTTTCGCCTTGGTGTCATCAAATAACATTTCCACGCGTACAGCGATGCCTGCCTTCAGGCGTTTACCGGTTGCAGAAGCACCGATGTCATCAGCATAGGGCACACCTGGGTCCAGATAGCGTATTGAGACGTTATCAGCCATTTGTGGCGCTGTGCGGCTTTCATTGTCTGCCAGCGGTTCATCCGCTGCACTAGACGTATCAGCACCTGCCGATTGTGTTGCTGCTGTGGCTGCCGCGGCGCTTTCTTTTTTCTCAGTTGGCGTTAGCTGTGATATCTGATCACGCGTTAACGGGCCCGGTAAATAAGACATGGCCCAACGTGTCTGGAACAATTGCGGTTGTCCGCTGCGGGTTGAATGCATGACGAACTGACGTTTATCCAGCGCTGCTATGGTCTTGCCCAATGCAACCGTGTCCACCGCACCGTCACTGGCAGACATCCCTTCCAGTAAACGTTTTTGATCGTTCTCTGTCTGTAGCCTGCCAATCATCCAGGTACCGGCATTCGACAAGGCTTTGTAATCAATATCAACCGGGTTCTGTGTGGATAGTACTAGCCCTACTCCGAATGCACGTGCCTGTTTAAGTATGGTTAATATCGGTTTCTTTGATGGTGGTGAACCGATGGGTGGTACATAGCCGAACACTTCATCCATGTACACCAGTGCACGTAAATCACTAGTGCCCGGTTGCTTGCGCATCCAGGTAACCATTTTGGATAACAACAAGGTGACGACGAACTGGCGTTCCTGCTCTGACAGATGACCCAGTGAAATTATCGCTGCACGCGGCTTGTCACCCGGTGCATACAACATGTCTTGTATATCGAGCGGTAAACCTTCTGTCCAGCTGGCGAACGCGGGGGACGCAGCCAGCCCGTTAAGCTTCATGGCCAATTTGACCCGATCTTTCATCGGAAAGAACGTATCAAGATCAATCACGCCGAGTTTGCGCATCGGTGGTTGCTGTACCAGTCCGATCAGCTGACCGAGGTCAAGGCTTTTGCCCTGTGACCAACTCCAGTTAATGATGTTCGACAGCAGGATGTGCTCACGACTACCGAGTGGATCAGCATCGATACCGATCAGCCCTAACAATGACGAGGCAAGCGCTTCGATCTCATCTTGCAAGGTCTCGGCATCAATATCATCGCCGGGCGCTGACAGGGATCCGATGATGTTTAAACTGACACCCGCTGTAGATCCCGGCGTGTATATAGTGAAATCGGCTGTGTCGCGCAGGCGCTGGATACGATCAGGTGTTATGCCCGAACTTGCCAGACCGGATTTCCACATTTGCGCCTTCTCGACTGCCGCGCCGGCGGCATCCCCGC
Organism: uncultured Granulosicoccaceae bacterium; assembly: GCA_964411665.1. Lineage (GTDB taxonomy): Bacteria > Pseudomonadota > Gammaproteobacteria > Granulosicoccales > Granulosicoccaceae > CALFCE01. The sequence continues at coordinate 112,604 of CAYPMR010000001.1, forward strand.
CAGCTTCCGACTCACTGATCCAGGGCATGAAATCTGTTGGCAACAACTGCGGAAACGATAGCATCAGGTTGCCCATATCCCCTTTCGGGTCAATGATCAGGGCGGGAATCCCTGCCAGCAGGTTCTCCTCCAGCAGGACAACACCCAGGCCGGTTTTACCGGAACCCGTCATACCGACGATGACACCATGGGTGGTGAGGTTCGAGGATTCGTAAAACAACTTCTCGTTCGAATCAGACGTACTGCCGAGATAAAAGCTTCCGTCAGGTACGGTTACCGGGTTATCGATGGTCATTGCGGAGACTCTTGGAGTTGGGTTTCAACTATCAATACTAGCAAGAGACAGGGAAAACATCAGGATTTGAGTTTATACCCGGTCTTGAATATCCACCAGACCAGAGCCAGACACAGGGCCAGAAAAATCAGGATCATGGCCAGGCTCAAGCCCACACTGACATCGGAAATTTCAAAAAAGCTCCAGCGAAAGCCACTGATCAGATAGAGCACCGGGTTGAATAACGTTACCTGCTGCCAGAATTCAGGCAGCATATCAACGGAATAGAAACTGCCGCCGAGGAAAACCAGGGGTGTGATTACCAACAGCGGGATGAGCTGCAGCTTTTCAAAATTCTCCGCCCACAACCCGATGATAAAACCGAACAGGCTAAAGGAAATACAAGTCAGGATGAAAAAGGTCATCATCCAGATCGGGTGTCTTATCTCTAAATCAACAAAGAAGCTTGCTGTCACCAGAATGATGCTGCCGATGATAAAGGATTTGGTCGCAGCAGCACCAACGTAGCCAGCAACAATCTCTACATAGGATATGGGTGCTGACATGATTTCGTAAATCGTGCCATTGAACTTTGGAAAAAAAATACCAAAGGACGCATTCGATATGCTTTGCGTCAAGAGCGATAGCATCAGCAACCCGGGCACTATAAACACGCCATAAGATACGTTTTCGATACTTTGTATACGCGATCCGATAGCGGCCCCGAAAACAATAAAATACAGTGACGTTGATATCACCGGCGAGGCAATGCTTTGCATCAGGGTATTGCGAGTGCGCCGCATTTCATTCATGTAAATAACGCGGATGGCGTGATAGTTCATCTAGCGCCCTCACTATCTGATTGAACAACAGTATCAACTGAACTACTCGATGCAGTTACGCTTGTGTCATCGGTACGCACCAAATCTACAAAAATATCTTCCAGAGAACTCTGCGAGGTGTGCAGATCAACTAACTGCAAACCACTATCGTGGATTGACGACAATAGTGTCGTAATGCCAGTTCGCCGTTCTGCATTCGGCTCATAGGTGTAGATGAGTGATCGTCCGTCATTGCCAATGGACAGATCAAAGTTTATTAGCTCCTTCGGGATTGCTTCAATAGATTCCGTCAGATCAACGACCAGGGTTTTCTTGCCAAGCTTTTGCATCAGTGTTGTCTTGTCTTCAACCAACAATAATTCGCCGTTGTTGATAACGCCGACACGATCAGCAATCTCTTCGGCTTCCTCAATATAGTGAGTCGTTAATATTATCGTGACGCCCGAACGACGCAGCTCTTCAACCAATTGCCACATGTCCTTGCGCAATTCCACATCGACGCCAGCGGTTGGTTCATCGAGAAACAGTATGCGGGGTTCATGGGAGAGCGCCTTGGCGATCAACACACGCCGTTTCATGCCACCGGAAAGCGTCATCATAAACGCGTTCCTTTTCTCAGCCAGAGACAGGTCAGCCAACAATTTATCGATGTGTTCAGGGTTTGGTGGTTTGCCAAAGAGTCCGCGACTGAAGCTGATGGTGTCATGAACCCTGTCAAAAGCAGAGACGGTCAACTCCTGAGGCACAAGACCAATCAGCTCACGCGTTTTTCGAAACGAGTGCACCGTGTCATGTCCGTCAACCGATACCGAACCGCTGCTGGCTGACACCAGCCCGCAGATAATAGAGATAAGGGTTGTTTTGCCAGCACCATTGGGTCCCAACAAGGCCAGGATCTCGCCACGATTAATATCCAGATCAACAGATTTGAGGGCCTCATGGCCACTCGCGTAAATCTTGCTTAAATCCCGGATCGAGATTATCGGATCAGTAGCCACGGTTGTCTGATTGATTTTGCGCTGTAACCAGTTGATCGATATTTAATCGCCCTAGAAAAATGCCTGCAGTCCGGTCTGAGCCCGACCCAGAATAAGTGCATGGACATCGTGAGCACCTTCATAGGTATTCACAGTCTCCAGATTACACATATGCCGCATTACGCCGAAGTCTTCTGAAATGCCATTACCGCCGTGCATGTCTCGTGACAGGCGGGCAATGTCCAGTGCTTTGCCTACATTTTGTCGTTTGATAATACTGATCATCTCGGGTGCTGCCTGGGCCTCGTCCATCAGTCGCCCTACCCGCAGCGCTGCCTGCAAACCAAAAGCGATATCTGTTTGCATATCAGCCAGCTTGCGTTGGTATAACTGTGTTTGCGCTAGCGGCCGATCAAACTGCTTACGATCCAGGCCGTACTGCAATGCTGCATGCCAGCAAAATTCAGCCGCACCCATACAACCCCAGGCAATGCCGTAGCGGGCACGATTGAGGCAACCAAATGGACCTTTTAAGCCCGACACATGCGGTAACAGAGCATCTTCACCGACCTCTACGCCATCGAGCACAATTTCACCGGTTACCGAAGCGCGCAATGACAGCTTGCCAGTAATCTTTGGCGTACTGAGACCGGGCGTGCCTTTTTCCAAAATGAATCCGCGGATCTTATTATCGTGCGCAGCTGATTTGGCCCAGACAACAAATACATCTGCAATCGGGCTGTTGGAGATCCACATTTTTGACCCGTGCAAGCGATACCCACCATCCGTTTTCTCGGCACGGGTTTTCATGCTGGCAGGATCAGAACCGGCATCCGCCTCGGTCAAACCGAAACAGCCAATCAGCTCGCCGGAGGCCAGCTTTGGCAGATAGCGCTGACGTTGCTCCTCGGATCCATAAGCGTAAATCGGATACATGACCAGACTTGACTGCACAGACATCATCGAGCGATAGCCTGAATCCACCCGTTCAACTTCACGGGCAATCAGGCCATAGGCCACATAGCCGGCACCGATGCCGCCGTAGTTCTCTGGAATGGTGGAACCAAGCAAACCCATCTCGCCCATCTCGCGAAAAATCTCCGGATCCGATAGCTCGTCCCTGTAAGCTGCTTTGACGCGCGGTGCGAGCTTGTCTTGAGCATAGCTGGCAGCAGCATCGCGCAACATTCTTTCGTCTTCATCAAGTTGCGATTCCAGAAGAAAAGGATCCTGCCACGAGAAGGCCGACAGATTCGGTTGATCCTTGGGCTTGAGCGCTGGTGCCTCTTTTAACTGATCGCCGGGTGAATTTTCAGCTTTGTTCATGGTTTGCACTCCTGTAGCTGTAACAGCTGGGTAAGGCTTTTACTATCGCGCCACTAAACGAGTGGTAGCGCCGCAAAAATCAGATTTTTCGTGATCGACGACTGGCAGATTTGCGATCAGCATCCACCAATAACGTGATTTAATATTCCACACGAACTCATATACACTGAGTAAACAACAGCAGTTAATCTCAGCACCATCACAAGTATATCCCACAGCAGTAGATATGACAGAATCAGGGCTGCTGATAACATCGCCGTCCCGCTTGATGCGATGGTGATTGAAGGGTTAACTGCCGCAAATCCACCAAAATCCAATCGCTCAGATAACATTACTCTATGGCACAGAAAATACTCTGTTTCGCAGGCTCTACCCGTCAGGAATCCTTCAATCGCAGGCTCGCCAATTCGGCCTGCAAGCTGGTCAATGAACTGGGCGGCAAAGGGACACTCATCGAGTTGGCCGACTATTCAATGCCACTTTATAACGGTGATGATGAAAAGGCCCATGGATTGCCCAAAGCGGCAATCGCGATGCAGGCGCTGATGATGGAGCATGATGGCCTGATCATCGCGTCTCCCGAGTACAATGGGTTTTTCACACCCGTGCTCAAAAACACTATCGACTGGATGAGTCGCCCCAATCCCGAAACACCCGATCAGGCGCCCGTCTTTAAAGGCAAGGTGGGCGGACTCGTAGCGACCTCGGGCGGTGCGCTTGGGGGGCTTCGTGGACTCATTCCCCTGCGAACGCTGCTATCAGGAATCGGCGTCACCATCGTCAGCACGCAACTAGCCGTACCTGCAGCACATGAGAAATTCAACACTAGCGAACTGACAGATAGCGATACGCTGAAGAGCCTGGCAGCTGTGGTGCAGTCGGTGTTGGACTGCTCGATTTCCTAACAGAATGTTAAAAAACTGCGGTACTGGGGGACGCCTGGTCCTTTTTTGCCAATTTGCACCTTGGCCAATTTGCGCCTTGAACTGGCTGTCTCGCCAACGTTGTTCAACAGCCTGCCCAAGCAAAAACCCGGCAAAGTTTATTAATCACGATGTGAGTTAATCGCGATGTGAGGCTGGGGTTTTCCGACAACCGCCTCAGCTGCTTGCCCGCACATCAAATAAAAAGTGATGCTGTCCACGTTTTAGCGCTTGCATAGAGACCTGATACCGCTCGAAATCAACGCCACTTCGCACTGTAAGACAAAAGCCGAGCAAAGGGGCGGGGCTTGACTGGTAATTTGAACCATTGCAAGGAACTCACTAAGCACAACTTTATAATGCCTGCAAATCCTGAAGTCCACTAATAAAAAATACAAAGGGCGCTGGTATGAATAATTTAAATACAGTTTCTGAAAACACAGCTACCGGGCAACGCAGAGAATTTTTAACCAAGCTGGCCGGAGGCGTTGCGCTAACAGCCTGCGCTCAGTCACTAGCTGTCAATAAGGCGTTTGCCAGCGTCGTCCCCTCTGATCTTGAACAAAGTACCAAGCCAGCTGTTACCACACACTTGGGTGGCCAGGATCTATCGGGCCCGCGCTCACTGCACTTATTCAATACGCACACGCACCATTCTCTAAATGCCACTTTTTATCGTGATGGCAAATTCGACGAACGTGCGCTGCAAAAGCTTAATCTTTTCCTGCGTGATCATCGCGAAAATGAAGCGATTGTTATGGACAAGATGCTGTTTACCCAACTCTGGGCTATTAAACAGGTAGTAAACCCACAGGGTACCATTCAAATAATTTCGGGATACCGAACACCCAAGACCAATCAAATGCTAAAGCGTCGCAGCAGCGGTGTAGCCCGAAATAGTCTGCACATGCAGGGCCGTGCAATAGATTTTCGTATGCCGGGCTCCTCTACACGTGGCGTAAGAGACGTTGCCCGCATGTTACAAGCCGGTGGTGTTGGCTACTACAGTTCGTCAGACTTTGTACACATAGACACAGGTGAAATGCGTCATTGGGGATAAGCTCTCCTGACTTAAAAGACACTTTTTTGTTTAGTCCATCCTCTCCAGGGATGTAGGCCATCTGAGGGTATCAGGTGGCCTTTTTTTTGAGCTACGCAATAGAAGTCTTTACGGACAGAATCAGTCTGCGGGTTGCAGGGATTCAACACGTATCATACAGACAGGCGATACTATCGCTTCAAGGTCCTGAATACGTTTCAAGGCCGCGTTAATGGCAGCTTCCTTGACGCGATGGGTCAGCAATACAACAGGCACTTCATCCTCACCAGTCGCTGGTTCTTTCTGCAGCATCGATTCAATACTGATGCCGTTATCAGCCAGTATGCGGGTGACATCAGCCATAACGCCTGCACGATCCTTGGCTTGTAATCGAAGGTAATAGGCACTTTCAAATTGATCAGACGGGAGCACTGGCTTATCTGACAAAAGGTCTGCCTGGAAAGCCAGATGAGGTACACGGTTCTCCGGATCCGTTGTCAAAGTACGCACCACATCGACAAGGTCAGCCACCACTGAACTACCAGTGGGCTCAGACCCGGCACCCGGTCCATAGTAGAGCGTTGAGCCAACCGCATCACTTTGTACCAACACGGCATTCATAACACCATCAACGTTTGCCAGCAGTGTACGCTCGGGAATCAAGGTCGGGTGAACGCGAATTTCTATACCGGTTGAACTTTCACGTGTGACACCCAGATGCTTGATACGGTATCCAAGAGCCTCCGCATAATTAACATCCTGAGCTGTTATGCCGGCAATTCCTTCGGTATAAACAGCATCGAACTGTAACGGAATACCAAAGGCGATTGACGAAAGGATGGTCAACTTATGCGCAGCATCAGTACCTTCCACATCAAAGGCGGGATCAGCTTCAGCATAGCCAAGAGCCTGTGCCTCAGCTAGTGCTTCATCGAAGCTACGTCCCTTGTCACGCATCTCGGTCAGGATGTAGTTACCGGTACCATTAATAATCCCTGCAACCTGATTAATTCGATTCGCCGTCAAACCCTCGCGAATAGCTTTAATGATCGGAATGCCACCAGCTACCGCGGGTTCAAATGAAACGATAACACCATGCTTTTGCGCTGCTGCAAATATTTCATTGCCGTGAATAGCGATCAATGCCTTGTTGGCTGTGACCACATGTTTACCATTGCTAACAGCTTCGAGCACAGCGGTTCTGGCAAGCTCAGTGCCTCCCATCAGTTCGACGAGAATATCTACATCTGGCGCTTTGACAACATCATCCACATTATCGGTCAACTCGATATCATGCATCTCAACCGAGCGATCTTTGGACAAATCTCTGACTGCAGCGTGCGTTACTTTGATTTCACGCCCAGCTCTACGGGAAATTTCATTGGCATTGCGGCGTAATATTCCAACGACTCCCTGCCCTACGGTACCAAGCCCGAGCAAGCCAACATTGACAGCTTTCAAATGAATCTCCTGTTCGATATAAGGTCGCGGCCACGCAATAGGTCAAGACCGCACTTTTCTTGGGTTTTTGTCTTTTAAAGCGGCGTGTATTCTAACCCGCTTTTTTCCTCAATGGATGATTGCACCCGGAATACGAGGCCGCCGACAGTCCTATGACTTACTCGGTCGGTTCTGAAAAGAAGATAAAGCCAATTCTGACGCCGTTTTTAGTATTTTCAGCAAAGGGCCAGCCCCGATGGCATTCGGCGACCAGTCGCACGATATACAGACCCAGCCCCAAATGTGGCGCATCCATTTTATCGGCAGAACCGTTATTGCGCTCGTGCTGACGCTGGCTGATCATCGGTTCAAACAAGGTATCCAGCACATCTTCATGTAGAGAACTACCGTCATTCTCAACACTGAGACGAAATCCTTTGCCGAATTTTTCAAGCACAATGTTGATGTCACTGGATGCCGGGCTAAAGTCACTGGCATTGGTAATCAGTTTATCCAGCGCCTGTTGCAACAATTCCGGCACAACTCGAAGCAAACCCAACTCGGGTTCACAATGAACAGTTATGCGCTGACTGTTAAATAGATCCTGATAAACACCCTGCAATGATGTCATCCATAGCTGCAAATCATGTTCGCGAAACTGGGCGCTGGCAATACTTTGTTCCAATCGAGCGGCTTCGCTCATTGAGCGTAACAAGGAACTCAATTGCGCTGATCCCGATTGCGCCCGATCAACCAGTACCCGGTTATCACTACGCAAGTCATCTGCATCGATGTTCTCAAGCGATGTTTGCACAACGCTGAGCGGTGTGCGCAATTCATGAGATAGTTTTGCAGACAAAGATTCAAGGTATTGTGTATAGCCGCGCGAACGATCAACCAAAGAGGCAAAATCACGTGACAGATCACCAATCTCGTCCCGATAGCGTGTGCCCTTGACGTCCGCTATAAATCTGCCCTCGGTGTTAACCACTTGCCTTGTCTGATTGGACAAGCTGCGTATGCGCAATGACAACCAACTGGCAAACAACAACAGACAAGCAGCAACCAGCATACTGAACGCTGTTACCAGACTGAAAACACGCACCATCGCACTACTTGTAAAGGCGTTGGTTCTGTCCTCATTGGTTTCAAAAAGTAGCCAGACAGAAGAATCCTCTATGTCACCTATTTGCGACAGCGTGCCGATCACATGATCCCGAGCATAAGTGAGATAGGTCAGCGGATCGCCTGTATTTTTCTGTTCATTTAACGATTGCAACTCCAACTGAAAAGGTTTGGACGGTGTATACGGGTCACTGGAGACAACGCGTTGTTTTTGAATAATCCACTCAAAAAAACGAAATAGGAGCGCATTGAAAAAATTCGATTGCAGTGGATCTATCAAACCGTTTGCCACATCGGTTTCGTACAAGCGATTGACATCAGCACGCAATCTGCCATCACTGTCAAACAACCGGACTCTGGAACCTGCAGGTACCACGTCATACACGGTTTTTTCGAGTTTACGCAACGGATAGCCGATGTAGTTTCCGGAATTTAATGGCATTCCCGGATCGGACGAGCCCGCCCATCTATAAGCGCTACTCCCCACACCATATTCGCCACCTGGATCCAGGGTAGCATCTGCTTGGTCTCGATCAATCACGGCAATAGAGAAATGACCATTGTTCTCTGGACGTGGTAGCCGCAGTTCCATTTGATAGCCATTGTTGACAACCGCCATTGCCCCACGCGCCGAATTATCCACAAGCACCGGTTGCAGGCCTTCGAATCGCCGACCATATCTGGTTGACAACAGATTTCCGGCAGCAACCGGACTGAAGAAACGACGTTCAACAACTGTGGAATCATTAGAGCCACTCGCATGTGGTTGCCAGCGCACATCGATATGATCACCTGTCGCCACCAATCCTCTGGACGGATCATGGAAAACAATATTGTCGTCTGCGACTTCGATAAAAAGGAAAATATGGTTTTCAGATGCAGCAATACGTAACTTCACCCCAGCCTTGGAAGAGTTGCTTTGTGCAACAACCCCCGTCTCACTTGTTGATTCCTGTGTAAGCGTATCTTCGGAGACTAATGAGGATGAAATATTTTCAGGCAAAGTCTTTGAATGTGATAACTCTGCGGGCGGACCGTGAAAATCATCAGGCGATCGTTTAGTACCAGCTGCAAACACGAATTCACGCGCGCTTTGATGCAACCCCACCCAGTCGTCCGCATAACCATCAAGAAATATTCGATGATCGAATCGCTCGGCATAAAGAACCGAGAGTTGTTTGACCTCGCTGTCAGAACTTAAATTCTCCTGGCTAGCTGTAAAGCGATTAATACCCGTTAGCTGACCCGAAACAGTTAACAGTGCAGTAGCCGACTGCACCCGCTGTAATTGATCATGTACCCGACTCTGACGAAGTGCAGCATCAAGTTGATGCACTGCGCGGTATGCAAGCACCGGCAATGCCAGGGTCAAGGTGCTGGCAAGCAACAGTTGTGTGCGCAGTTTCATGAAAGATCTCTATCTGCGCTGATAGTATTCAGTCGAATCACGTCAGGTATTCGTCGCTGTCACTGGTAACCAGCGGTAACCCATGCCGTAAACCGTTTCAATGCGGCTAAAATCTGTATCCATCTGGGTAAATTTACGGCGTATACGTTTAATATGCGCGGTAATCGTCTGGTCATCCAATACGACACGCGCCGCATCCATCAATTGTTGACGAGTCTTGACATGACCCGGATATCTTGCCAGTGCGTGGACCAGCCAGAATTCAGTCACAGTCAGATTGACTACCTCACCCCGCCATTGTGCATGCAGGCTATCTGCATTAAGTACCAAGTCGCCCACACTAACTGCGTTTGCTTCATTAGCCGGCGAAAGCCTGGCGGCCGTGCGTTTGAGTAAAGCCGTTACTCTGGCACTCAAGTGGGCCAGGGAAATATCTTTGCTCAGATAATCATCAGCGCCCAGACGTAAGCCTGAGATGGCATCCAGTTCGCTGTCTCTTGCCGTCAGAAAAAGAATTGGCAACACGCTGCTACGGGCACGAAAGGCCTGACAAAGACTAAACCCCGCTTCTGGATCGGCACCCAGCCCAACATCTATCAGGATCAAATCAGGTAGGTGTTGTTCGAAATAGGCCAGAACACTGTCAGGATCGGAAAAGGCTTTGATCTTGAATCCCGCCCGGCCGAGGGCCAACTCATAGTTGGCGCGCAAGTCCGGATCGTCTTCAACGATCGCTACTGTTTTTAGTTGGGCATTCGACTCAATCATGGCTCTATCGGGCAAACCAATTCTGCTAAGGCTCTGGCAAGTTGATCTGGCAAACGATCTGGTAATCGTACTACTTCTACTACCTGCCAGCCTCTGTGACAGGACAAATATACAGCAGCTGACGAGCATTCACTGTCGCTTGTCATAATTCATCAGAATTGGTCACAGGATTAGCACACTTGAGCCCCTTTAATGTCGACTCCGGCTGTTTTCATGGCACTGGTCTAATACAACCGGAAATGTCATGTCTCTTTTTCAAACCGAACACCCCTCAGATCCTGCCGCAGCAGGTAAAAACGAATCTCGTGTGCTCTCTGGCAAGGATTGGCAAGCCCTTGGTGCACGTAGCCTTTGGTTGCTATCGGCGATCCTGTGCATGTTGCTCACCTTCGTGCACCAGGCGAGCGCTAACACTGCCAGTGGTGAATCACTTACGGCTGTACATCTCGACACCCTCTCGGAACCGTTCGACGACACACAGCTAATTCAGCGGCAGCAGTTACAAGTTGAGGAAACCGGGACCGGTACGCTCTGGCTCCATGATCACCAAAAGCTGATTCCTGCCCCCCTGCTTCACAGCGAGGCTGATATTTTGATCAGCGGCATCATGGCGAAGGTGACTTTCCATCAGCAATTCGTCAACACGAGTTCATCGATACTCGAAGGCCGCTATGTTTTTCCCTTACCGGCAAACGCCGCAGTGCACGCCCTGCGTATTCGAATCAATGAACGCACAATCCACGGGATGATTCATGAAAAAGTGCAAGCAGAGAATATATACCAGACTGCGCGTAAGGCAGGTAAAACTGCCGGCATTATCAAACAGCAGCGACCCAACCTTTTTTCGGTGGATCTCGCAAACATAGATGCTCATGCAACGATCACCGTTGAACTCGATTACCGACAAACCATACAGGTCGAAAATAACGACTTCGCCTTGGTATTACCCCTGACCTTCACGCCACGCTACAACAGTGCACAACATAGCTCTGACCCAGTCATCGATCTGCCAGTTACACAACTGGATAAGGTCAGCCTTGGGAAACTGGGCACACATACTTTCAATATGAATATGTTGATAGTTTCAGACTTGGAACTGGGGAAACTGGAAAGTCCGAGCCATGCGATCAGCTACCAAATGGCAACCGAGGGTTATCGAATAAGCCTAAGCGATATCGCCTATCTTGATCGTGACTTCGAGCTACGCTGGTCCTGGGATGTAACAGATCAACCTGCCGTCAGTGTCTATACCGAAACTGTTAGCGAAGACGTGTATATGTTGGGTGTGGTTAACCCGTTTTCTACAAACAACATCAATAGTGCGAAGAGTCAGGACCAGAGCGACGCTTATCTGCCACGTGAACTGGTCATGATTATGGATACCTCAGGTTCTATGGGGGGTGCACCGATACGTACAGCGAAACAGGCAGTGCAGTCAGCACTGCAAGATTTGAAAGCCGGAGACTACTTCAACATCGTCCGCTTCTCTGACTACAGCGAGCAATTGTTCCGTCAATCGCAACCCGTGAATAGCGAAACCCTGTCAAAAGCCTATCGCTTTGTGAAGCAGTTTCGCGCAGATGGTGGAACACAAATGATACCGGCTTTGGAATTCGCACTGACCGACAGACAAATCGATGGTCCTGCTTTGCGTCAGGTTGTTTTTATTACTGATGGTGCCGTGGGATACGAAAAGGCGGTATTTAAACGCATCGAAAACCAGCTAGGTCGCTCGCGTCTTTTCACGGTGGGTATCGGGCAAGCGCCTAATCGCTACTTTATGCAACAAGCGGCTGAGGCAGGCAGAGGTACCTATACCTATATTCGCGATCTTGCTGATGTTGGAACAAGTATGAGCACCTTGTTCGACAAGCTAAAACGACCCGTCATGACCAATGTAAAGCTAACCTGGCTGGGTACACACCCAGACACAGCCCAGGACCAATTACGCGACTTGCATGACGGAGAACCTCTGGTGTTCTCCGCACGACTTGATAGCGACACGCGTGGCTTTGAACTATCGGGTACTCTGGCGGGGAGTCAATGGCACAAACGAATAACTTTCTCAAGTACTGATTCAGCCGTAACCAGCGCTGAAAATATACGACCCTTTGATCAAAGCGGTGTATCAACGATTTGGGCCAGAGAAAAAATAACTACGCTTCTGGAAAAACAACGACAACAAGAGAAACAGCCGAATCGAACTCTAATTGCCGATGAGTTTGACGAATACGCCATGCCCGGTCGTGTAGATTTAGCTGCGAATTCAATTCGCGAACAGATTATCGATATCGCACTCGATCATCAATTGGTTACACCCTATACAGCGTTCGTTGCAGTTGATGACATCACAACACGACATGAGGGTGAGTACAGCGAAAAATTCAGTATGGCCAATAGCGTGCCAGCCGGTAGTCTGCAGTTACTGCCATTACCGCAAACGGCAACAGCAATGGAGTTTATGTCGTTAATTTCTGCTCTGTGTTTCCTGATTTCCCTGCTGGCAGGTATTTGTCTGTTCAGGTTGGAACGTCGCAGTATGGAAACTACTTTTTTGGCTTAAGCCACGCGAATTTTCTACCTTTAGTTCAGCCGGAAGCCATGCACATGAAAACGAGCGGAATAAACAGCTGCACGCCAATTCTACGCCCTGGATTACTATTGCTATTGACCATCGGCATCGTAGCGGGCAGCGTATTTACCTGGCAAGCCGGGCGCATTGCAGTTAAAGCCCATCTTTCCCAGTGGTTATTACAGAACGCGTGGGAAAGAAGTCTTGCCAGCGGCATGCCTCTGCAACCCTGGTCAAAATTTGACAGCTTCCCGGTGGCGCGACTCTATACCGACAAGCAAAGCCATGAGTCTATTGTACTGGCAGGCAATTCAGGCCAGGCTTTGGCTTTTGGCCCGACGATGATATTGCCGTCAACCGAAAAAGCCGGGTCACTCGTCAATACAGTCATCAATAGTCCAATGGCCTCGGGGAAACGAAACAACAACCAGGGTACTGGCCTGATAGCCATAGCTGGTCATCGCGATACACACTTAAGTTTTCTGGAGCATACAGACACCGGACAACAGATCGGTATTGAAACAATCAACGGCATAAAGAGGCTATATACCGTTGTCGAGAAAAAAATCGTCAATACACAGCATGAGCAATTGATGATAGATCCGGCGCAACCCGGATTGCTGCTTGTGACATGCTATCCTTTTAATGCAACAGTGCCGGGTGGCCCTTTGCGTCTGCTTGTCTATGCATCACCTCTCGAACGCGACAGGGGATACATTATCGATAGCCCTGAGCCTAAAACCGAGCATAGAATCCAGGCACACAAAACTACCGTAAAACAACCTACAGGCATGATGTAAGGTGTTCATGCCAGAGACCACACGCAGTCGAAACGACGAAGGATGGTGAATCCATGCTACGAAAAATATTTACCTTACGCGAACTTCTCACTAGCCGTTTCTCAACACTTGTCGCAGTGATCTTTATCTGCTCTGTTGCCAGTGGGTTCACCAATACGGCTGTTGCCTCGGACTGTGAACTAACTCCTGCCTCTGATATGTCTCCACAAACAGTGGTGAAAACAGTGATAGACGCCTTGCAAAGAAACAGCGACGAAGACGATGGCATTATGCAAGTATTCTGTTTCGCCTCACCGCAAAACAAAAAAGTTACCGGTCCAATCGAGAGGTTCGTCTCGATGATAAAAAGGGGTTACGGCGATATGCTCAATCACGTAGCAAGTGAATACGAGCCTATAAAAATTGATGACAAGGTTGCTCAACAACGTGTCTGGCTGGAAACAGCCGACGGCAACATCGTCGGCTATCTGTTCAGACTGGGAAAACAGAGCGTGGGGGAATTCAGCGATATGTGGATGACTGATGCTGTTTACCGATTAGATCCTGCGGAACGCAAGCAAAGCATTTAGGCATTGCGCAAACAATGCCTTTAACAGCCATGCGTTGCTTAGCTAACATCCGGAATATCGATACCGTTTAACCTGCAGCATTGTTGCATCGTGTTATGCAGTAGACAGGCTATGGTCATCGGACCAACACCACCAGGCACAGGCGTTATCGCGCCAGCCACTTCACTTGCGCTACTGTATTCAACATCACCCACCAGTTTCGTTTTACCGCCCTCGCCCTTGTTCTCCAGGCGGTTAATGCCCACGTCAATGACCGTGGCACCCGGCTTTATCCAGTCGCCCTTGACCATTTCCGGCCTGCCGACTGCTGCCACAACGATATCAGCAGCGCGGCATACATCTTCCAGATTACGGGTTCGTGAATGCGCGATAGTAACAGTACAACTCTCTTGCAGTAGTAAAGACGCCATTGGTTTACCAACAATGTTGGAGCGACCCACAACGACAGCATTCATACCTGACAGATCACCGTGATGATCCTTGAGCATCATTATCGATCCCAAAGGTGTACAAGGGACGATACCTTCAGCACCTGTTGATAAACGTCCAACATTAGTCAGGTGGAATCCATCGACATCTTTGTCAAAATTAATAGTATTGAGCACAGCCTCTTCATTGATGTGTTTAGGCAGCGGCAATTGAACAAGAATGCCATGCACAGAATCGTCATTATTCAATTTATCCACCAGCGCGAGAAGATCTGCCTCTGAAGTCGATGCATCGAGCTTATGCTCGAAAGAATTCATCCCTGCCTCGTTGGTTTGCTTGCCCTTGTTGCGCACGTAAACCTGGCTGGCTGGGTCTTCGCCGACCAAAACTACTGCAAGCCCGGGTGTGACACCCTTTTCTTTGATAATCGCCACCTGTTTGGCAATTCGTTCGCGCACTTTGGCGGCAAACGCTTTTCCGTCTATTACTGTGGTCATGTGTCCGATTTTATTCGCGGTTGATAGTGCACCAATGATACTGTCTGTTGACGGGTTCTGCAGTTCAAATTGATACCTGACACTAGCAAATACCGACACGCTCTGATGCTGACGTACATACCTGTATTGGTCTATCTCCGGATATACACAATTTCAATCCTCAAGCGTATTACTATTAATTCGAATAAAATCTTAGTATTCAATAACTTCCAATTTATTGACACATTACGGTCACTCAACAAGCATGGCGCCGGGGAACAAAGAGCAGTATGTTTGTCATTCGTATCTTTAAGGATTTCCAGGATGTATTTGAAAAAAATCCAAATTTCAAACAACCGCCAAAATGACCTTGCCACAACGAGGCGATCTCTTGCTGCTGCCATCACCTTCTCGTTGGCACTGCTGGCAGGCTGCAGCTCAGGCGGATCGGACAGCGCTGTTCAACAGGACGAGCCGCTAGCGCCGATTGCCGAATCAAGTCCAATGGATTCTGATGCAAATGGTTCAGACACGGATAATACAGCTGCACCAAATACAGAAGTGGGGTCGACAGAATCTGAGGAGCTGGTCACTGAGAGCTCGGAAAATAGTGAGAATCCAGCTGCCGAAGTTACGCCACAAATTAACGAAAACATTGAAATTGCAGATATTGATGATGGCGGAGTCGACAGTGAAGGCGAACCAGCAGACATAACAGACGAAGACAATTCTGAAGCCTCGCCACCTATCGAGGAATCGATAAACGCTGAGAGTACACCTGTTGGTTTGTTACTCGATGAAATCAGACAGGCAGTGGGTGATCCATTGCTATCACTAAACGCCCGACTGGCCGGTGGTGAACTTCTGGATACTGACGAGAATAATTGTCTCGGCTCATTCGATCCTGCAATTGGACAACAGTTAACGCAAATTGATTGTGCAGCTGATGAGACCAGTCTGTCGGTCTACGCATCGGATCTGCAATTGATCAGTGGTCAATTCAGCGATACAGCTGAATGCCAGAGTGCTATCAGCGAAGGTAATGTAAATGGCTGCAGGCTCGAAAGCGCATCGATGCTATTACCTATTGTCTGGATACCAGTAGCTAACCCGGCGCCTTCTCAAATTGGCAGCATCACTCCATGGCAGGGAGCAGGATTCGAATACAATCTGTCAGCCGACGGTATTCTTACCTTGCAGGATATGTCTAATATCTTCCAACGTTTTCATTGCGTGATCAATATAGAGAGTGGTTCATTAATAACAACCGATGCCACTGTTGGAGACTGTCGCTCGCAAGTCGCTCGCATAACTGGTCGACTGTTTGATTTGCGCGAAGGAAATCCGCCTACGGGTTCCTAGCAAATCAAAACTCACTGCACGCCAGGGAATGACGCATCTGGTGTGCTACACAACAGGATTAATTGTTATTTTCCTGGGCTGTTGGGACGCCGCTTTTGTTACTGTGATGATCAGGGCGCCATGGTGGCTCTCCGCAACGATAGAGTCGCAATCTGCATCTGCTGGTAGCGTAATCACACGTGACAATGCACCCACCGCACGCTCTGCTCTATTGAAACCGTTCGCATCACTGGAAACCTTTCGAGCGGTATCAATTGCTTCGTGAATCGCAACCCTGTCGGTATCGTTGTTCATTTCCGGTACGGCTGATTTAACCCCGGAGAGTGTTAATAGCTGTCCTCTAACTTCAAGCTCGACCGCCGCCGGATCAACACCGGGCAAGTCAACAATCAGCAAGTAAGCACTATCGGTTTCACAACAATCAATCAACGGTTCAATCAGATTATGGCTCGAGTGTTGATCATCATCGAGCCCGGATGAGAAGCGACCCTCTGCTCCCGCACTAACAGGCTCATCAATTTCAGGTTTGGCAGGCCAAACACGCGCATGTGCTGTACGGCTGTCCATTTCACCCTTGCCATCCTGTCTGGTTGAATAGGCAGCAGTTTGCTCGTCTACCGCATCACCGGCGTTACGCAAACCATCTGCGACCTGGCTGAAAAAAACCTCCAGTCCTTTGCCAAATACACCGCTAAGATCTCCCGGGGTGTCGCTCACTCCGGGTTGCTGGACGCGTTCAGCGACTTGATCAAAACCCCGCGCGATGTCATCTCGCAATTGGCGAAAAGCGGCGAAATCTGCTACCGATTCATATTTTTTTGTCATAGGGCTTCTACCTTTACAGGTTCAGCAGTAAATATTTGGTCCAAATTGCGTGATTTCAAGGTGTATGGCACGCACTTCGGCTTTCTACAACAAGGTAGCAGCACCAAGCATGGCGGCACGGGGCTCGGTTATCAGCATGACCGGTATTTGCTTCATATAACCGGTCATCGCCCCCTTGTTATCGAAACAACTGCGAAAGGAGGAAGTCTCCAGATACTCGGCCATTCTGGGAACAATCCCACCACCGATATACACTCCTGAGCACGCACCCAGAGTGATCGCAATATCACCGGCACAATACCCCAGCTGCTGACAGAAAAGATCCAGTGTTTCTCTGGCATAAGCGTCTGTGCCAGACAATCCTTCCTGCAGGATATCAGCCGCATCTTTTGCCTGCGCCTGCTGGGCATCAATGGCGAGCAGCGCTCGATAGGTCTGTTCGAGACCCGGGCCAGAGAGCATATTTTCCGCCGATACGTAAGAGTCACCATGGGAAGTTTGTCTCATTAAGGTGAGTTGTTGTTGCAAAGCAAACTCGCGAGCGTTTCGTACACGCATCATCGAATGCCCACCCTCCCCTTCAATTGCACGCGAGCCAGAGGAATCTGTCAGCAAAGCAGACACACCAAAACCGGTTCCTGCCCCGACAACAGCGCGGATCTGACAGACAACGTCAGATTTTCCTTGTGCAGGCAATGCAGGCACGCCAATTTGTTTAAGATCATTTCGGCTCAACTGCGGTATTGCCAAAGCCAGCGCGGAAAAATCATTGATAAATTTAAGCGCAGGCATGCCAAAAGAATGCCGAATTGCATCTTGAGAAAAACGCCAGTGACTATTGGTGAATACAAGCTGATCCTCCAGCACGGGTGTGGCGACTGCGACAACCCCTGAGCTCATCTGCGGAGCTTCACATTGCTGTAGATAGGCTTTTAAAGCTGCTTCGAATGTCTCAAAATCAGCTACCGCAAAGCTGACAACCGATTGTTCAATCACAGGTGAAAGAGGTGTTTCGTTTGAACTTGGCTGGATACGTTCTGGTTCTACCAAAGCAAATCTGGCATTAGTACCGCCAATATCAGCGACTAAAGCAACCATATTTTCACTATTCAAGGAATATGTCGGGTCGCGACCAGGGAAGCCGCCAGGCCGTATAACCGATTTATACCGATCTATATGATACGACTAGGCGAAAAGAAGAAGATGAAAATGGCGCGCCCGGAAGGATTCGAACCTCCGACCGCCTGATTCGTAGTCAGGTACTCTATCCAACTGAGCTACGGGCGCGTCCGCTAATTGTACAACAAAAAAAGAATATTGGCCGTCTCCATACCGTTTAATATTATTCTGACAAATGCGTGACGAAAGCGCGACATAAGCAGAAAACAAAATTAAGAGACGAAACCAAAGCGCGAAACTGGCTTAGCGGCGTCACAGCAATTATACTAAGGGTACGGAGAGGTGGCCGAGTGGCTGAAGGCGCTCCCCTGCTAAGGGAGTATACGGTTTATCCCGTATCGAGGGTTCGAATCCCTCCCTCTCCGCCATATCCGAGTTTTACCCAAACAGGCTTTCCCAACGAGGCGCTTCCCAATGGGTCTCTTCCTAATGGGGCTCTACCCAATTAACGGGGGATGGGCATCGACATTCATTTACACTCCCTCGATCGTTTTCCAACAGCGTTACCAGTAGCGATATTATCTGGCCTTGATGGACGGTAACTGAAAGTCCGGCCTTATAAGTTGTCGAGGTATTTGTAGCGGGTAACGAGAGTGTTTCAGGTTGTGCAGCTGGTACTTGCGGGGGCTACTACTTTTACGAGCTTACGTCGTTGTTTCTATGGAGTTTTCAGGGGTTGCTTCGGGGTTGCTTGTTTCCGGCTATCAACCTGGCTGGATGAAGGCCGGAAAGCACAAGCTAAATCTTGTGGGGGCTAAGAATCACCACCTGATGCAGCATTTGGTTCTTCTTGCTGTTCACGTTTGATGCGCTCGTAGATCTCTTCCCGATGAACAGCTACCTCTTTTGGTGCATTAACACCTATACGCACCTGGTTGCCTTTAACGCCTAACACTGTGACAGTTACCTCGTCACCGATCATCAGAGTCTCTCCTACTCTGCGTGTCAAAATAAGCATACTGTAGTTCTCCATATCCGACTGTTTCTAAATGACTTAAGGGGAAGCCAAATGTCAGCCGTAAACGATTGATCGAATACAAACTAGTACCCAGCCACAACTATATGCGAAACAAGAGCAAATCCATGTAAAACATCTGAAATTCGCACTAAATTATGGCTACTATCACACCTGTGATGGCGTCAGCTAATTAAAGCTTGTACAACTTTGTACCCGGATTTCCGAATCAGGTTTAATCGATTATCAACCAAACACTGAACATACTGATTGATGTAAAAAATTAAGAAAAAAAACATTTTTCACGCTGATATCTCGCCTTATTTTTATCCCACAAGCAAGTACCAGCAACTCAGTATAAGCCGAACTGAGTGGTGCCCGAACTGAGTGGTGCCAATTCTAGGCAATTTTGTGTCAACGTGCATAACTAATACGACACCGAAAGACACAATCTTGTGTATCCCTGCTACTGAAACTGATCAAATATTGATCAATCTCACACTGAGTCTAATTCGAACTCCTCATGCAGTGCCCGAACACCCAATTCCATATACTTTTCATCAATAACCACAGAAATTTTAATCTCCGAGGTAGAAATTAATCTGAGATTGATTCCAGCCTCTGCCAGTGCCTTAAACATGCGACTCGCAATACCAGCGTGAGAACGCATACCGACCCCGACAATTGACAGCTTTACGATCTGATCGTCGCCAGATATCTCTCTAGCGCCCATTGTGACCTTATTGTCCTCTAAAAATTCCATGACGCGAGCGTAATCCTGCCTTGGTACTGTAAAAGTAAAGTCGGTGGACCCATCCAAAGCCGCATTCTGCACAATCATATCCACTTCAACATTCAACTCCGAGACGGGCCCAAGAATCGAATACGCCGTCCCCGGCCGGTCAGAGACTGATGAAACGGTGACCTGCGCCTCATCTTTGCTGAAAGCGATGCCTGAAACCAGGACTTGCTCCATAGTTGAATCCTCATCGTCATAAGTGATCAATGTGCCATCCCCGTCTTCAAAAGTAGACAGCACGCGCAGTGGCACATTGTATTTACCTGCGAACTCTACCGCTCGAATTTGCAACACCTTTGAACCCAGGCTTGCCATCTCAAGCATTTCCTCGAATGTTATTTTCTCGAGTCTCCGGGCACGGGGTTCTACTCTCGGATCAGTGGTGTAAACGCCATCCACATCGGTGTAAATCTGACATTCATCAGCTTTAAGAGCTGCTGCCAAGGCAACAGCTGATGTATCCGAGCCACCTCTGCCGAGTGTTGTGATGTTGCGCTCGGCATCCACGCCTTGAAATCCTGCAACCACAACGATTGTGTTTTTCTGAATATCTTCTTCAACACCTGACACATCAATATCCAGGATCCTGGCTTTGTTATGACTGTTGTCAGTTAATATTTGGACTTGTCCACCGGTGTAGGATCTGGCCTGGATACCACGCTCGATTAGCGCCATGCATAAAAGAGCCATGGTCACTTGTTCACCAGTCGACAGCAGTACATCAAGCTCGCGCGGATCAGTGCCTTTTGGCATCATCTCGTGCGACATGGCCAGCAAACGATTGGTCTCACCCGACATGGCGGAGACCACAACAATCTGTTGCTCCCCTTGTTTATGCGAAGCAACGAGTTTGTCGGCGATTGAATTTATTTTCTCTGTGGTACCGACTGAGGTTCCACCAAATTTTTTTACTATTAAAGTCATAAAGAAGATTCTGAACGCACCGCTACCCGCGTTGGAGCAGCATCGCCCAAGAAGAAAAATGTATTGCTAAATATTAGTTTGAAGTTGTTGAAGCGACGCTCGATTCAATCCAGGCCGGGATGGATGAGAAAACCTCATCTAAACCATCAAGACTGGGTGCACCCGCTTGCGCCATGTCATCACGCCCACCACCTCGTCCACCCAGCGGTGTCACTACCTGCTTGACGAGATCTCCCGCTTTAACCTGACTGGTTGCTGATTTGGCTACACCTGCAATCACCACGACTTTGCCATCGACTTCACTGGCAAGCACAATAACCGCATTGTCTATCGATTGCTTGAGCTTATCGATCATTGTGCGAAGTGCTTTGGCATCTGCCTGATCCACTTTCTGTAGAACCACATTGAGTCCCGCGACGCTAAGCGCCTGCGATGCCAGATCAGATCCAGCTGCGCTGGACATTTTCGCATGCAGTTTCTCCAGCTGCCGGGTTAAATCGCGGTTTTGATCCACCAGCATCGATACCTTGTCGACAAGTTGCTCGCGCGGGGAGCGCACCAGAGTACACAGATTCGCCAGCGTCGATTTTTCAGCTTCTGCGAAATCAAGTGCCGCCGTACCGGCCAAAGCCTCTACGCGACGCACACCTGCGGCCACACCGGTTTCCGCACGTATTCTGAACGTTCCGATATCACCTGCCGCACTGACATGCGTGCCACCACAAAGCTCAACCGAATTTTCTCCAATCGTGACAACACGCACGACGTCACCATATTTTTCACCGAACAATGCCATGGCTCCAGCTTCGATTGCCTGGTCCATACCCATCTCGCGAATGGCAGTCGCACCATTGGCACGCACTTCGTCGTTAACCCAGCGCTCGACAGCGACAAGTTGTTCTTCACTCACAGGGTCGCCGTGCGAGAAGTCAAATCTCAAATGATCTTGCGCTACCAGCGAACCTCGCTGTTCAACATGAGTACCCAGTACATGCCGCAAGCCACCATGTAATAGATGGGTCGCCGAGTGATGCGTGGTGATGTTATGGCGCCGTTCACCATCGACAGTTGCGTCAGTGGTATCCCCTGTCTTTAGTGTGCCTTGTTTTACA
Organism: uncultured Granulosicoccaceae bacterium; assembly: GCA_964411665.1. Lineage (GTDB taxonomy): Bacteria > Pseudomonadota > Gammaproteobacteria > Granulosicoccales > Granulosicoccaceae > CALFCE01. Next base: position 134,728 of record CAYPMR010000001.1, read on the forward strand.
TACGTTGTATGGACAAAAATTTTCCCTTGTTTTTGTGTATCCGAGATATCGCAAATAGCGCCTGAGCCCTGCAACTGACCCGTGTCTCCCAATTGCCCACCGGATTCACCATAGAAAGGTGTTTCGCGTAACACGACTAACCCGGTTTCTCCCTCTTGCAGCAATTCTTTGGACTCACCATCAACATAGATGCCTTCAACACTGGTTGAAAGCGACAGCCTGTCATAACCGAGAAAGGTGGTCTCGCCATCATGATCAATACGTGCACGACTGGCAGTGTCGAAATTACTGGCCTTACGAGCCGTATCGCGCTGTCTTTCCATAGCCGCATCGAAGCCATCGGTGTCAAGTGACAAACCCCGTTCCCGGGCAATATCAGCTGTCAGGTCGATAGGAAAGCCGTAGGTATCATAGAGCTTGAAGACTACCTCACCATCAAGCACCTGCTTGCCATCACCTGTCACTTGATCCAATTCAACACCCAGTATTTTCATACCAGAAGCGAGCGTTGCGTTAAACCGATCTTCTTCCTTAAGCAATTCGGATTCTATAAAAGATTGTTTTTGTACGAGCTCTGGATAGGCTTCACCCATCTGATCGACTAGCGGTGCAACCAGACGATGAAAGAAAGGTTCATTCGCTCCAAGTTTGTGACCATGACGCGCGGCTCTGCGAACGATACGCCGCAATACATAACCGCGGCCTTCGTTACCAGGCAACACGCCATCGGCGATCAAAAATGCACAGGATCGAATATGATCGGCAATGACACGCAGCGACGCCGACGACTTATCTTTTAGTTGCAGAACATCTGCCGTGTCCGCAATCAGGTTTTCGAACAGATCAATTTCGTAGTTGCTATGCACGTGCTGCAGAACAGCAGCAATACGCTCAAGTCCCATACCCGTATCAACACAAGGCTTCGGTAGGGGCGTTAGCGTCCCACTGGCATCGCGATCAAACTGCATAAAAACCAGGTTCCAGATTTCTATGTATCGATCGCCATCTTCATCAGGTGACCCCGGAGGTCCTCCCTCAACGTCTGCGCCGTGGTCATAAAAAATTTCTGAACAAGGTCCGCACGGTCCGGTATCACCCATTGCCCAGAAGTTATCTTTCGCACCAATTCTAATCACGCGTTCTGCTGGCACACCGATACCGTCCACCCAAAGCGCATGAGCCTCATCATCTTCTTCAAATACTGTGACCCACAGACGATCTTTGGGTAACCCCAGTGTTTCGGTTAGAAACTGCCAGGCATACTCGATTGCCTGTTTCTTGAAATAATCACCAAACGAGAAATTTCCCAGCATCTCGAAGAACGTATGATGGCGTGCCGTGTAGCCGACATTATCAAGATCGTTATGTTTGCCACCTGCGCGAACACATCGCTGCGAAGTTGTTGCACGCTGATAGCTACGTTTTTCATCACCAGTGAAAACGTCTTTGAACTGCACCATACCCGCATTGGTGAAAAGCAAGGTTTTGTCTGTACCAGGCACCAATGAACTCGATGCCACAATTTCATGACCACGCTGTTGGTAAAATTCAAGAAATTGTTTGCGAATTTGCGCTGTCGTCGGCCTGCTTGCGCCTGTTTGCCCGTTGTCAGCGTTCATGTAAAAATTCCATTAATACCAGTTTTTGTTTTTCTTACCGTTGTTTATATGCAGTTTCTATGTCGCGTTTTATGCCGTTTTTTTAACTTATGCATAAATTCTCACTGCAAGGCAGCTACACAATCGAGCGCATGCAGCACTTCATCGTCAGCGAAACCGCGTTGTTGCAAAAAGCGAATCATACGATTTCTGTTTGTTTTCAAATCATTAGCAGAATTAAATTTTGCTGACAACACATCGGCCGCGTGTTGATACCAGTCGATTTCATCTTCTTCGACAAATTCTGCCAAGGCTTCTCTCGCCAGACGACTATCAATGCCTCTCTTTTGCAGTCGCGCTACTATGTCCCGTTGGCCAGAACCTTTCTGAAAACGCTGACGAATATATATCTCGCAGAACCTGGTATCGCTGAGATATCCGTTTTCGGTAAGTCTGTCGAGAACCGCTTCTACAAGACTTGAAGAATTCTCCGGGAGATCAGGCTTACCCAATAGTTTTCGTTTCAGCTCTGAACGACTGTGCTCACGCCGTGAAAGTAGCCTCAGTGCGCGGTCGTAGAACAGCGCCTCTATCTTTGCGGATTCAGGTAACAGTTGTTCCACGTCGTTAGAATTTTATTATTACGTTCCGCTTTTATGATTGAGAGACTTAACTGACAGATGTTATACGGATACTGTCCATGCAGGTTCTATCGTAGCGAGTAATTAGTGCGCAACCAGCTGTTGAAAACCTGCTTATCGAGCAAAAAGTATGTGATTCCGATTCTGATTTTGATTCTGATTCTGAAAGTGCTACCAGTGATTAGACACTGCTAGCACCATCGTGTTTTGATGACAACAGGATCAGGCCTCGGTTAATGCCTCGTCCGTCTCTTCTGCCTCATCAGCGACCCCGGTAATATTCTTCGGTAGCAATAATTCGCGCAGGGCCTTATCCAGACCTTCAGCCATCTCGGGATGGCCTTTGAGATACTGACGCGCATTTTCCTTGCCCTGGCCGATACGTTCACCGTTACAGCTGTACCAGGCACCTGATTTTTCAACCAGGCCATTAGCAACACCAAGATCAATCAATTCACCTTCTCGCGATGTACCTTCACCGTAGAGAATTTCAAATTCGGTTTGTCGAAACGGAGGCGCCATTTTATTTTTAACGACTTTGACCCGGGTCTCGTTACCAACGATTTCATCTCCACGTTTTACCGCGCCAATCCTGCGTATATCCATACGCACGGATGAGTAGAATTTAAGCGCATTACCACCGGTAGTTGTCTCAGGACTGCCAAACATCACACCAATCTTCATACGAATCTGGTTAATAAAAATAACCATGGTATTGGATCGCTTGATGTTAGCTGTCAGCTTGCGAAGCGCCTGGGACATTAATCGCGCATGTAAACCCACATGGGAATCACCCATGTCACCTTCGATTTCCGCTTTCGGTGTCAGTGCAGCAACCGAGTCAACAACGATAATGTCAACGGCCCCCGAACGCACCAGCATGTCGGTTATCTCCAGAGCCTGGTCACCAGTATCAGGTTGAGAAATCAATAAATCATCCACATTGACACCCAGCTTCCCTGCATAGTCAGGGTCAAGTGCATGTTCAGCATCAACAAAGGCCGCCGTTCCACCAGCTTTTTGACATTCAGCCACTACCTGCAGGGTCATCGTGGTTTTACCTGATGATTCAGGTCCATAAATCTCGCAAACGCGCCCCTTGGGTAATCCGCCAATGCCCAGCGCGATATCCAGCCCTAAAGTGCCTGTTGAAATAACATCTATGCCGCGCGAATCCGTCGCATCACCCATACGCATTACTGCGCCTTTGCCAAATTGCTTTTCTATCTGGCCGAGGGCCGCACTCAGTGCTTTCTTTCTTTGATCATCCACCCGATATTCTCCTATTGTCAGTCGGTTGTTGTGGTGCCTCTGTCGTGTTGTTCATGCTGGCGAGATCGTGGCGCCAGGGCTAAAGTCGATGCTGATCCATCACTAAGCGCTTGCACTCATATTGGAGCGCATTAGCAACTGATAAAACCGACGAAAAGCAAACAACCTTTCAGAGTGACAGGAGTTCAATGTTCTACTCCCGATATCGAATTTCCAGTCGCGTCAAACTCCATTGTTCAGCGTCCGAAAACACGGGAATTATCACATATTTGCCCGTCAAGCCCCCAATTCTTTTTGGCAGTCTTTGGGTCTATCCGGATTGAGCGTATTGTGCTGCTCACACAACTCAAGCAGCTTCTCCTCCTGATCTTCTATAGCATCGCGTTCTGCTTCCAGCTCTTCACGGATTTTCTCCTGCTCCGCCTGCATCGATTCTCGCTGGGATTTGGCACTTTCAAGCTCCTCCTTCTCCTTGGCGAGTTTCTCCTCAAGCGCCTTAATCAATGCTTGCGGATCCTCAATCTCAGATTCACCAGAATCAGCCGACTGGGCTATCACCACACTGGCCGCAGAAAACAACGCAAGAGCCAACACCATGCGCAAGCCCCTCAGGCAAATTGCGCACAGCCTGATCAAAGCATCAGCCGGCAAATGAGTTACTGCATTTGCGCCCACGGGAAAGCCTGATACGCGGGATACAGCGTTTTTTTGTCCATATCTATACATGTCGGGAAGTCCAAAAATTGTAATGGATCAGATTAAGAGAAGATCGACAACAAATCCTCGCTGGGGACAACAATCAGGCAACCAGTGAATCCCGGTTACCATTGACACAACCTTGCGCGGTGTTGCTCGCAGTGTTACTTGCTCGCAGTGCTGCTGACAACGCTACTGACAAGTAAGCATCAAGTAAATACCCCAGGCCGCAGCTCTTCAAGCGCCGAGCAAACTACCTGACACTAGTATAACCTCTAGAGCTGCCTGTTTACGCACCAACTCTCTATCACCATCGAATCGATAAAGCCGGGTGATCACCCGTATGGCATCCTGTGTATTGTTGTCTGACGCGATCAATTTGCTCTCGGTGCTAAGGTGGGCGCTGGTATGGTTATCAGGTTGTTCGTTCATCGCCTTGGCAACAGCCTCATGATGCAACGCTGAAGAGCCACATGCCCATGCAATCCATACCGTACCAACAGGTTTTGCCGATGTTCCACCTCCCGGCCCCGCTATACCACTGACAGCTACTGCGAGTGACGCACCCGAGCGCTGCAGAGCACCACTGGCCATCGCTTCAACCACAGCTTCACTAACGGCACCATGAGCCTGGATAAGTGCATCAGGCACCCCCAACATCTCGCTCTTGGCTTTGTTCGAGTAGGTTACCCAGGCTTGTTCGAACCAGCTGGAACTACCCTCGATATCTGTCAGACATTTTGCAATCAGGCCACCTGTGCAGGATTCGGCAGCCGTAATAAGCAACCCATTTGCCGACAGCGAGCGACCTAATCGCTGTGAAGCCTGTTGTATCTGCTCATCCAAAACATCTCCCCTGCTATTCAACCCAGAAGGTTTGATTGTAATGTAAATACAACAGGATAAAAGCTGTCGCGCGGTGCAAGTGCGACAATGATCTGACCATTGAAGAATGGGGAGACGCCCACAAACTTAAAGAGTTGTCAGGTAATCCGCGGCCATCCGCCAGAACCTTCGTCTCAGCAATATGTCTCACATTATGTGAGACGCGGAATTAACCCGCATATCAAGCCATTTCAGTGTAAAGACACATTCATCTATTTGACGAAATCGCCATGAAACCCGAAAGATACAAGAACAAAAGTGCCTATAAGGGATTTCTCGTCACGTCCGTGATGTTAGTCATAGCAGCCTGCAGCGGGAGCAGCTCCAACGAAGGTTTGAGCGACCTCGATTCGCTGGGCGGTGGATCAATCGACTTGCCAAGCGACGCCGCTGACAATACCGCCAATGATCTGCCCACAATGCCTGCGCTTGACGAACAACCCCCGACTATAGATCCGACCACCGAGCTCGAGCTCGATACACAGAATTCGCAATTGTTGAGTGACCTGGCATTCGAACCACTTGGCGACGAAGGCGACACACCGAGGGCTGAGGATAATGGCGACCTTCTGCCACGCGTATTCCCTACTCAAACCTCCCTCAATCTTGCCTACGCTCAAGCTGGCGCAGCATTAATAGAACAGCTGAACGAATCGTTTGCGCTACCCGCAGATATCGATGTCAATTTTAGCGACTGCGGCACAGCCAACGCCTTTTTTGCAACACCTGATGACAGCGCAGAGAACAGCTTCATCAGTTCCGGTGGCGCCATATTCATGTGTCATGAACTCAACGAATTGTTCGGCCAGTTTTTCAACAATACCGAGCAGGCATTTGCAGCAAGCATATTCGTGTTACTGCACGAATTGGGGCATGCATTGGTTGATCAACTCAATCTACCTGTTCTGGGTATTGAGGAATCCTACGTGGATGGTATCGCAGCTGTATTGGTCGGCGAGTCCGGATTATCAGAAGCGTCGGTCTTCGCAGGATGGTTTTTCGGCAACCAGGGCCCAACGCCGTTTTTTGATAGCCATCGTGCAGGCCCGCAACGCCTGGGTGATCTCGCCTGCTGGGGTGTTGGTGCTGATCCCTCGTTATTGAACGACCCGATCATCGCCAGCATAACCGAGCAACTGGTTCTTGGTGGCCGTGACTGCCCGGCAGAATACGAGCAGCAAAGAAGGTCGCTGGAATTTGTACTGGGACCTAACATTCGAGGCGGTTTGCAGAATGCCTTCACCACCGAAGATCTACCCGTTGAAGATACGGCCTTTTAGTCCTTTGATAAGCCAGCCGGCTAAAAAATCAGACATCTGTTGCCCACCGCGAAGCCCAGCCGGACCGAGCGACCGGGCTCTAACCGGTTAAAATAAAGACGAAGCAATGGATCCAAACTAGCAGAACCGAAGTCAGCCTCGGTTGCCCGTTGTACAATAGTGCCAATGGCAGCTTCCACACCTGACAAACCAAACGCTATCACTGGCAGCAAAGCACCGGGCAGCAAATCGGGCGCGACTGTGACGCCCATGATGCGCCAATACCTGGCGATCAAGAAAGACTACCCCGGCACACTGCTGTTCTATCGCATGGGGGACTTTTACGAGCTGTTCTATGAAGACGCCAGGATTGCTGCAGAACAACTCGACATCACCCTGACAGCCAGAGGTAAATCGAGCGCAGAGCCCATCCCGATGGCGGGTGTTCCCTACCATGCAGCAGAGAACTACCTTGGCAGACTGCTGCGCAAGGGTCTATCGGTTGCTATCTGTGAACAGGTGGGTGATGTCGCGACGTCCAAAGGACCGGTAGAGCGCAAGGTGGTTCGCGTTGTCACACCCGGTACCCTGACAGATGAAAACCTGCTTGAAGAGCGCGATACGGCTTTGCTGGTGGCGATTTGCAGCAAAAACAGTCCTGCATCCAGCAAAAAAAACAATCCATCATTCGGCGTTGCCAGTATCGATATGGCAAGTGGCGAATTTGAAGTTCAGGAAGTCGGTAGCACGGCTGCACTGGCTGCAGAACTTGCGCGACTGCGACCGGCGGAACTGCTGGTCCCTGACGACATGCCCGCGACTGCCTGGGGTGTATCCATCGAGGCCTACTCTACCCAGCAATACCCGGCGTGGCATTTTGCTGAAAGCAGCTGCAGAGAAAGGCTCAATCGCCACCTTGGCACCCGTGACCTGTCCGGCTTTGGTTGTCAGTCACTGACAGCAGGGATTTGTGCGGCAGGTGCTGTGCTTGGTTATGCCAGTGAAACGCAGCTGGGCAATCTGCCGCATATCGATTCCATCAGGCCAAGGCATCAAGAACGGTTTTTACATCTGGATGCACAAACCCGCCGCAATCTTGAAATAAATCAAAGCCTTTCCGGTGAGGAGCGACACGGCTTGTTGGCAGTGGTGGATACAACCTGCACCAGCATGGGTAAACGCCGTTTACGCCAGTGGCTAAATCAACCCCTGCGCTACGGCGAGGAGCTGCAACATCGTCACGATTGCGTGCGCGCTCTGCACAGCAATCGCCGCTACGACAACATGCGCGATGCGCTGAAACCGGTGGGCGATGTCGAACGCATATTGACGCGTATTGCCCTATTCTCTGCCCATCCGCCTGAACTGGTTACCTTGAAACGTTCGCTTGAATGTTTACCAGACATCAAGGCTATTAGTGAACAACTGGATGTCCAGACAGAACTGCGCGACACCCTGATTGCAGAACCGTTGCCCGAGATTTGCGACTTATTGGAAAAGGCATTGCTGGATTCACCACCACGGCTTATCCGCGACGGTGGTGTATTGCGTGACGACTATGATCCGGAGCTACAAGAGCTGCGCAAGCTATCCAGTAATCAGGACGACTTTCTGGCAGAGCTTGAAATCCGCGAACGTAACAACAGTGGCATAGCAACACTTAAAGTCGGCTACAACCGCGTGCATGGTTTCTACATAGAGACCAGTCGCAGCCAGAGTGAATCAGTGCCAGCACACTATATTCGCCGCCAGACACTCAAGTCGACAGAGCGCTTCATCACCGCAGAGCTGAAAGAATTTGAAGACAAGGTGTTGGGAGCTCGCGAGAAAGCGCTGGCACGAGAAAAGTATTTATATCAGCAACTGCTCGAACAACTTGCACAACATCTACCCGCTCTTAAACGTGTTGCACACACACTGTGTCTGCTCGATGTCTACAGTACGTTTGCCGAACGCGCAGACTTTCTGGGCTGGGCAGAACCCGAATTTACAGACGAAATTCATCTGGACATCTCATCTGGCAGACATCCTGTCATCGAGCAACTTATAGATGAGCCGTTTGTTGCCAACGACTTGCTGCTCGATAGCCAACGCAGACTACTACTGGTAACTGGTCCGAACATGGGCGGTAAATCAACTTACATGCGTCAGGCGGCAATCATTATCTTGCTTGCCTGCTGCGGCAGCTATGTGCCCGCACGATCATGTCGCATGGGACCGATTGATCGGATCTTTACACGAGTTGGCGCATCCGATGATCTGGCATCCGGACAGTCGACGTTTATGGTGGAGATGACCGAAGCTGCAAACATTTTGCACAACGCCACTGAAAACAGCTTCGTGTTAATGGATGAAATAGGACGGGGTACCAGTACATTCGATGGTATGTCGCTCGCTTTTGCATGCGCCGAGTATCTCGCCTCACGCAACCGGGCCTTGTGTCTTTTCTCAACGCACTATTTCGAATTGACACGACTGGCAGATCAAATCGACGGTATAGGCAATGTACACCTCGATGCGGTTGAACACGATGGTGAAATCGTTTTCATGCACAAGGCAAAAGCCGGTTGTGCGAACCGTAGCTATGGTCTGCAGGTAGCCAAGCTTGCAGGCCTGCCGCCAGCGGTACTGGCCGGGGCATCAGCCAAACTACAAGAGCTCGAAACGCAGGCAGATGACAAATCTTCAGCTACCCGCACATCCGACAGCAAACAACACATTGCTGCTGTCCCAAGCTCTGAAAGTAGCAATATCCCTCAGGATCAAAAATCAGACAATGACATTCAACATACTGAGGCCCTGGATCGAAAACCGATTGTTTCAGCTACGTCCAATACGGGCACGATCTTTCATGATGCTCCGCAAATGGATTTATTCACCCCACTAAACAGTGCTGTCATGCAGGATATTCAATCAATCCTGTCCGATACCGACGCGGATGAGCTAACCCCGAAAGCTGCACTGGATTTGATTTTTTTGATGAAGTCAAGGCTTGACTGTTAAAATAGACCGAAGCTTGATCAAGCTAAGAATAAACACTTGGTTTCTCGGAAAAATCAAGTGCTTATTGAGATCGTTTTTACTCACGGATCATCGTCTTGACGATGACAGCCAAGGTGCATTCTGATAGTTTACCGGCATGGTCGAATTCCAAACAGCCGGCATTATTGTCAAATTCAATGATGCCAGCGTCTCCAACACACTACACGACGTTGTCGAACTGCTTCACAAGCTGTCGATAGAAGTGCTTCTTGATCACAGCACGCGAAGTCTGGTTGAGGATGCGCCAACAGTCGCCATGCGCGAATTGGGCGAGCGTTGCAACGTGGTTATTGTCATTGGAGGAGACGGCACGCTTCTACATGCTGCAAGAGAACTGGTGGATTACAACATACCCTTGATCGGTGTTAATCGTGGACGCCTGGGTTTTCTGGTGGACGTGCCACCGGGCAATGATTTGCAAACACTGCACAGCATACTGGAAAGTGTATATCAGGAAGAAGAACGCTTCCTGCTCGAAGTAAAAGTCTTGCGCGATGGTGAATCACAATCCGATTCCTATGCATTCAATGACGTGGTCATACGGGTCAAAGATATGCTTCAGATCATGGACTACGACATCATTATTGATGATCAGCTGGTCACTCATCAGCGCGCTGACGGACTGGTGGTTGCGACACCATCGGGTTCTACAGCCTATTCGCTATCAAACGGCGGACCGATTGTCGGTCCCAGCATCGATGCACTTGTTTTACAACCAATCTGCCCACACACACTGACTAGCAGACCATTGATGGTCAATGCCGACAGCGCCATCCGTGTGCACATCTGGGACGACGAAATCCATTCGGCGCAAGTCATATGCGACGGCCAGGTTTACATGGATGCCGGTCTTGGCGATATGATCGAAATAAAAGTCAAACCCGAACGTATCAAGTTGTTGCATCCAGAGAGCTACGACTACCACCAGATTCTGCGAGAGAAACTGAACTGGGGTTAAGAGGCCTGTAAACGTGCTGGTTACTCTAAGCATCCAAAATTTTGCGATCATCGACAGCTGCGAAATGGAGCTGCAATCCGGTATGACCGCATTAACCGGTGAAACCGGTGCGGGCAAATCCATATTGCTGGATGCACTCGGACTGGTGCTAGGCGATCGCGCCGATGCCAACAGTGTTAAGCAGGATGCAAAGCGTGCAGAAATCTCTGCCGAATTCCAACCGCCGGATGACTCACCCGTCTGGCCGTGGCTGACGGAACACGAATTTGACGATGAACGAAGCTGTATCCTGAGGCGGGTAGTCTCGCGCGAAGGCAAGTCACGCGGGTATATCAACAATCGCCCGGTATCGATCCAGACCCTGCGCAAAGTTGGTGAGATGCTAATCGATATACATGGTCAGCACGAGCATCAATCACTAACAAAAAGCTCTACGCAGCGCGATTTGCTTGATAGTACGCTTAAAAACAGTATACCCATCGAACAAGTAAAAAAGGCTTGCAACGCGCTGCGCTCTTCGCGGCAAAGACTGCACGATCTAACCACTGACAACAAACGCCATGCTGAGCGTCTGGACCTTCTGCGCTTCCAGCTACAGGAATTTCAGGCTCTTACCATTGATGCTGAAGAAACCAGCAACATAGAGAGCAGACATCGGCGCATGGCTAATGCCGGTCGCCTGATTGAAACGGGAAATCACGTGATCGAAGCGCTCGACGGAGACGATGGTGCTTATGCAAAGTTAACGCTTGCGAGCAGGCATCTCGGTGATTTGGCGCATCTCAACCGGGACGCCAAAACATGGGTGGATTCGATCAATTCAGCGATGATCAATTGTGATGACGCAGCCGCCAGCCTGCGCGAATATTTAAGTAACCTTGAACTCGACAGCAATCAACTTGATTGGCTGGATCAACGCTTATCATCACTCGATCAATTAGCCAGAAAACACAACGTCGCAATCGAAGCGTTACCGGCGGTTAACAAAGCACTACAGCACGAGCTGGATGCTCTGGATGTTTCTGATACCGATATTGAAGCACTCAGAAGTGAATGCGACGCTCTGCTTGAGGTCTACCAGGCTGCTTGCAAAAAACTGTCACGTGCTCGCAAATTATCCGCAACGAAAATGAACAAGCAAGTATCCGCTGCGATGGAAGAACTGGGTATGGCGGGCGGCACATTCGTTTGTGAGTTATCAACAGATGAAACTGTTGAATCGGAATATGGTTGGGAAAGCATACGCTTTCTTGTCAGCCCAAACCCGGGTCAGAAACCCGGTGAGATCAGTAAAATTGCGTCCGGAGGAGAGCTGTCCAGAATCAGTCTCGCAGTACAACTTCTGACCAGCAGCCACGAAAGTGTCAACGCGTTCATATTTGACGAAGTCGATAGCGGTATTGGTGGTGGTATCGCCGAGACAGTAGGTCGTTATCTGAGGAAGCTGGCCGGTCACGCACAAGTACTTTGTGTTACTCACCTGCCACAAGTAGCCTCACAAGCGCATCAACATCAGCGAGTCAGCAAAACCGTCATTGACGGGCAAACCAGAACATCGCTGGAGGAACTTGATGCAACACAGCGCGTCGAAGAGGTAGCACGCATGCTCGGTGGCAAGCGCATTACCAGCAAAACCCGCCAACACGCACAAGAAATGATTGTCTCAGTATCTGACTAGAAACGGTCTCAAAATGTGATTGGAGCACACATGCTCTAACTCTGAATCGGCTTATAAGCTCTTGTACAGCCTACTGAGGTTACTGACAGGTCACACGATTCTGGCCCTGTTCTTTACTCAACTTAAGGCTCAATGTGCTATTTTTACCTAATGATTATTCAATTGAACGCTATCACTTACAATAGACAAGCAGTCAATAGACAAGCAGTCGCAGTTCGATGCACCATCAGCTCGTGCCTGTTCTGCCTGTGCCTGATGGCAAGCGGCTGTGGCGATCCGATCTGGCTGCCGCGCGCCCACAAAATCGATGTGCAACAAGGCAACCTGATTACGCAGCGCCAGGTCGAGGCGGTCAAAGCCGGCATGAGCAGACAGGATGTAGCGGGCCTGCTCGGTGTACCGATAGCTACTTCTGCTTTTCATACTGACCGATGGGATTACGCATACACACGCAGCCCGGCAGGGCATCTGGTTGAGGCCAGACGTTTTACCGTGTATTTCGATGAGGATATCGTCAGCAATACCGAGGAAAATTTCACAGAAGAATCGGGTGAAATATCGCAGCCGAGGTACTGGTTTCAGCAACCGAAACGAAAAGCACCTGACCTGACCTGGCCTGCTAAATCCTAGTCCCCTCCTCTGCTCGAGCACCAACCTGACACTGCCAGCTGAGCTGGCAGCGGCTGTTCTCACTTCGTAGCGCGTCGCCGGCGCTGCTCTTTTGGATCCAGAATTAACTCTCGAAGCAACTCCAGTCTGTCGCCATCCTGCAAGCAATAGTTATCTTCAACCAGCTCGCCGTACACGCCCAGACTGATAGACCCTGCATCGATCTCTGGAAAATACTTCTCCATACCACAGGAAATTGCAGCTTGACGGGCTGTTAGAGATACAGCTGCAGATTTTTCCAGAACGACCTGTCGCTCTGCCAGCGCGAAAACGACACTGTAGCAAATGGGTTTGTTGCCCTCGCGCTCGCCAGAGTCAGACGTCATTGTCAACGTTCCAGCTGTTTGGCACGAGCAATAAAAGCATCAAGCATGGTGTCAGCTATTTTGCTAAAAACGGGCTTTATCGCAAGATTCATGGCACCAGACGCTACTTCAAAGTCCAGATCCAGTTCAACCTTGCACGAATCCTCTGCCAGCGGCTTAAACCGCCATTCGCCGAACAAGGACCTAAATGGGCCATCGACTAGCTGCAGGGCGATGCGCGACGGCGCTTCCAGGGTATTTTCAGTGACAAAGGTAATCTCACGCACCTTAACGTCAATAGAGACGCTCGCCACTTGTCGGGTGGAACTCTGCTCAATAATACTGCTGCGACTGCACCAGGGCAGAAAGTTCTGGTAGGCATCCACATCCAGAACCAGCTCATAGAGCTGGGCGGCGGGCTTTGCTACCAGTGCGCTGCGTCTGACTTCAGTCATATCTATTGTTACCGGGCAGGAGTTTGTTTCGGATGAGCTGACAATTAAGATTATAATGGGCCATGGCCAAAAAGAAGAAAAATAAAGGAGATTCCAGTTCGACTATTGCGCGCAACAAAAAGGCGAGCTTTAACTACAAAATCGAAGAAACCTATGAGGCAGGTTTGGCTTTGCAGGGATGGGAAGTCAAAAGCATCCGTGCCGGGAGGATACAGCTAACCGATGGGTTCGTACAAATCCACAATATGGAAGCCTGGCTGTACAACTGCCACATCACCCCACTGGTCTCGGCATCGACCCATCGCACGAACGAATCTACCCGCCGCCGCAAGCTGCTGTTGCACTCCCGGGAACTGGCAAAACTGACAGGTTTAACCGAGCGCAAAGGCTACACCCTGATTGCCGTTTCAATGTACTGGAAAAGCGGCAAAGTCAAACTTCAGCTTGGACTTGGCAAAGGTAAAAAAGAATACGACAAGCGTGCCTCTATTAAAGAACGTGACTGGCAGCGTGACAAGGAACGCAGCATCCGTATCAATTGATCGTTAGCCAATTAACTATCCGACGGCCAACAGCAATTATTTAGTCAGAGTTTGATAGTGGATACTGCAAAAACAATGGATGGTCCGGATTGGTTTTTTTTGATCCTGCTCTCCATTCTATGGGGCGGAGCTTACTTCTTTGCAGGCGTCGCCGTAAACGAATTACCACCCTTAACGGTGGTACTGGCTCGTGTTTTTATAGCCGCCGCCGCACTGCTACCTCTGTTTTGGTATTTAGGTCATTCACTGCCTAAATCTTTTACTGATTGGCTGCCTTTCTTTGGCATGGGTCTGCTGAACAATGTGCTTCCATTCGGATTGATATTTGCCGGGCAGACTCAGATCACTGTCGGGCTTTCCGCAATTATTAACGCGATGACACCCCTGTTTACCGTGATTGTGATGGCTGGTTTTCAACAGGAGCGCTTGACCGTTAATCGCATCATCGGTGTACTGCTGGGTGTCGCAGGTGTTGCTGTGTTGCGTGGGCTCGATGGTCCAGTGGACGCTACACAAACTCTAGGTATCGCGCTCTGTCTGGGCGGGGCATTAAGCTATGGATTTGCAGCTCTTTGGGGACGTAAGTATCTCATTGGTGTTCCACCGGTGAAATCCGCTACTTGCCAGCTTATGTGTTCAACACTCGTTATGGCCGTTCTTGTTGCTCTGGTTGATAGACCCTGGACACTTTCAGCACCGAGTCAGGAAACAGTATGGGCAGTGGTAGCGCTGGCACTATTCGGAACGGCTTTAGCCTATATCGTTTTTTTCAGAATACTGATTCGCGCCGGAGCAAGTAACGTTATGCTTGTTACGCTGCTTATTCCAGTAACGGCGCTGATGCTTGGTAGTGTCTTTTTAGGCGAAACAGTCCAGTTAAAGGAAATAGTTGGTGCACTAATAATTGGCACCGGGCTGCTGTTTATCGATGGCCGACTTATAAATCGAATGATCGGCAAGTAGGAACAGATTCGGCAAAAGTAAAAAGCTATAGAACAAACGAGCGACCATTAAGGAATGTGACTGGCAGCATGACTAGGAGCCCAGTATTCGGCTTAATAGTAAAAACATAGTAAAAACATGAACTAGAGTAGAAACATGAACTTGATCTAAACAGTGTCAAATTAGATTAAAACTGACTGTCTGGAATCGGTTTCTGTCGTGAAAGGCTACCGTAAAATCCGCACCAAACATACGTTTAGCCATAGCAACAAGTTCTACCTCATTGACTCTCCACTGCGTCACTCGACAGCAAAAAAGAAGATCGAAATACGCACAACGCATGAAGATGGATTCACAGTTTTTTTCGCTGCGAACAAGAATTAACGGTCTCTGAAGTTACCGAACCGACCAGAAGATTACCGACATCGTTATAGATGTACTCCCTGAGCGCCTAAACAGACGCAGTCAAGCCACCATCGACACGTAGGTTCTGGCCCATAATATAACTGGAGCCTGATCCGATCAGAAATGCAATAGTCTCTGATAGTTCACTGACGTCAGCGTATCTTCCAGCCGGTATACGAGCAAGGCGATCTTCTTTTTCTGGCAGGCTGTTGATAAATCCGGGCAACACATTGTTCATGCGCACACCGTCTGCCGCGTATTTGTCAGTAAACAACTTTGTATAGCCGGCGAGCGCTGCACGAAAGATAGCTGAAGTTGGAAAATCCGGATCCGGTTCAAACGCCGCAAAGGTAGATATATTTACGATTGATCCGGCTTTTTGATTTTGCATAATTGGCAGTACAAGACGAGTCATGCGCACGACATTCAACATGTAATAGTCCATGCCTAAGTGCCAGTCTTCATCACTAATCTCCATAACGGGGCCTTTGGGGCCATGGCCGGTGCAATTCACAACACCATCAATTCGACCAAACTTGTCCATTGCTTGCGAAACAAATTTTTCAAGATCAGCAACTATCAGATTTGAGCCTGTAAAGCCGAGACCACCCAGTTCATTTGCGAGTGCTTCACCTTTACCGGAGGAAGACATAACAGCAACGTCATAACCTGTGTCTGACAACTTGCGGGCCGCATCGGCTCCGATACCACTGCCACCACCTACGATTAATGCAACGGGTTTATCGCTCATCAAAATTCCTCTGTTTATTACGGTTCAGGTTTAAAAATAACTATACGCGAGTCAACATAATAATCTGCTTAGTGCTGTTTCTTATCATCAACAACAGTCATTTGTGCCAGGCCACTGTACCCCAGGTCAACCGAAGTTGACGGTTTAACAGGAAAAAGTCGCGATGTTAGGTAATGCATCGCAACTAAATGATCGCTTTCTCGATGATTGGTGTGTTGTTAATTATGCGCTCAAAATTAAACGGACTCAGATCCAGACTGCGATACTCGCCATGAACCAACATTTCCGCTGTGCCACGCCCCATAGCCGGTGACTGTTGCAGACCATGTCCGGAAAATCCGTTCAGAAAATAGAAATTCTCTACTTCTGTATGCGGCCCCATGATCGCGTTATGATCAAACGTGTTATATGCATAGTGGCCGGCCCACTCACTGGTGACTTTGATCGACTCGAATTGTGGAATGCGAGTAGCAAGAATGGGCCAGACATGGTCCTGCCATATGGAGTGATCCATGATGAAGTCATCGTAATCTACTGCAGGGTCAATTTCAGAGTGACCACCACATTGGTACGTGCCGCTCCCGTTTTCACGTACATGCACACCGGATGGATCTATGGTTAACGGTAAGTCGCGATCAAGTGGTTGCTCTGCAGAAAATACCCAGGAGTATCGCTTGCGCGGTTCAACCGGTACTTCAATACCTGCCATTTGAGCGGTTCGAGCTGCGCGCGGGCCTGATGTGTTGAGCACTTTTCCACATGAGATCACCTCACCCGACTTAAGCGTAACGCTCTCGACTTTAGTACCGGCAACATTCTTATTAATTGCTACAACTTCATTCTGAATGTATTCAACACCGCGTTCACGGGATATTCGTCGCCACCAGTCAAACACAGCAGAACCGTCCCAGTAACCCTCATCAACAGTGTTAATAGAGCCCATAACTATATCGTCTACGTTATAGAACGGGTAATTTTCTGTTATTTGTTCCGGGGTCATTAACTGCGTTGCAGCACCGGCGGCGAGTTGTACCTGTTGGCTTTCTCGCAACACATTGGCAAAGCCCTCATTGTCAGCCAGATACATATAACCAAAACTGCGAATTGACAGCTCGGGCACGCGATCATCACCACCCATGTAGGCACGTATATTTTTAACAAAATCTGCTGCGAATTGAGAAATACGAACGTTCAATTCTGTACTGAACTGTTGACGCATACATGAATTTGTATGTGTCGTGGAGCAGGCAGCATAAGTGGTGTCTCTTTCAACCACCAATATTCGACCGTCGAAGTCTTTATTGTCAGTCAGAAACCACGCCGCTGACGCACCCATGATTGCACCACCAACAATCACAATATCGTAGCTCGACTGTTTAGGCGATTCAGTGTGCTCTATGCTCATAGGGTTTCTCCTTTGCGTGCCAGCTCGGCGACTTCTGCTATTAATTTATCAGATAAGCCGTAGTCTTTTTTTGCAATGTCGGCAGAAATATAGCCGTACAGTAAATCCTTTTTTACGGCTTCAACATCGCGTTGCTCGGGTTTTCCATAACCGGCACCACCCGGAAATGCCAACATGACTTTGCGCCCGTGAGGCACAAATTGTTTGCCTTTACCGCGCATAGCTGTACCGTCGTCCTGCGCTATTGTTGTAGTGCCGCCATCCAGACCGCCCTGTCTGCCGCGCGCCGGATGATCGACTCGATCGAACATAGCCTGGAAGTCAAACTCGTGGCCCACGCGTGCACCCACTTCCATGTACTGACCAAGGCCACCGCGTTGTTTACCAGAACCGCCGCTGTCGGGACGAAGTTCTTTGCGCCAGATAATCACGGGGCCCGCATGTTCGGTAGCTTCAATTGGCATGGTCATCACACCTGATGGAAAGGCAGTTGCATTCAGGCCATCGTGTTCAGGGCGCGCACCTGCGCCACCGGAGTTAAACGTCAGCACTTCTGAACGAACGGCATCTTCAGGGGGCTCTTCGTCGGTTCGTGGTCGCAGTGATACCTGAAAATTGCACAGACAGCCAGCACCTTCGGCAGGTACCACACCGGGTAGAATTTTATCCAGTGCGTTGTAGACGGCATCCGGTACAAAGTGTCCGACAATATGCCGAAGGGCTACCGGCGCAGGATGCACCGCGTTAACAATAGTATTTTCAGGAGCGATAATTTCAAACGGCTCAAGCGATGCAGCGTTGTTGGGAATTTCAGGTGCTATGGCACACTTTAATGCATAACAGGAATAAGCTTTTGCATACACCAGTGGACAGTTAATACCCTTTTTATCCACCCCTGACGAACCTTCAAAGTCAGAGATAATTCGATCTGCCTCAATAGTTAATTTAACTTTTAACGTAATAGGTACTGCAAAGCCATCCACTGTCATTTCACCCGTAGCTGTCTTGCGCGGCAAGGCATTAATGCATTCAAGTGTTGCCCGCCTTGAGTTGTCCAGAATAAACTCTGCAATATTTTCTAAATCATCCAGTTTAAATTCCTGCATCATATCGATCAGTCGTCGATGGCCGATCTCATTACAGGTAGCCAGAGCGTACATGTCACCGATAAGCTGGTCCGGTTCGCGCACGTTGCCACGAACGATTCTAATTAGTGACTGATCAACATCTGCGCGTTCAGCAAACTTCATGATCGGGATATAAAGACCTTCTTCATAGACGCTGTTTGCGTCAGCCCCAAAGCCACGGCCACCGATATCGACAATGTGTGCTGTACAGGCGAAAAAACCCACCAGTTTTTCTTTGTGAAACGAGGGACTAACCATGGTGATGTCATGCAGGTGACCTGTTCCTTCCCAGGGGTCGTTAGTAATATACACATCACCTTCAAATATATTCTCACGGCCTATGCGGCGAATGAAGTGTCCGACGGCATCTGCCATAGCATTCACATGACCGGGTGTGCCGGTCACTGCCTGTGCAAGCATCTGCCCCTGCAAGTCGTACACACCTGCAGATAAATCACCGGCCTCACGAACAGAAGTTGAAAAGGCGGTTCGAACCAGTGCCTGTGCCTGCTCTTCGACCACAGAGATCAGCCGGTTCCACATGACCTGATACGAAACCTGAGAATGAAGTGTGCCCATCTACAGAAGCTCCTGTTTGTTTGACACCATATCGATGCAGCCATCTGACTGGCGTATAGCACGCCTGCTCGACGGTACGATAATCGTAGTTTCATCTTCAGTAATGGCAGCAGGGCCTGCTACTGTCTGGCCGGTTTGCACTGAATT
The DNA here is from genome assembly GCA_964411665.1 of uncultured Granulosicoccaceae bacterium. GTDB lineage: Bacteria > Pseudomonadota > Gammaproteobacteria > Granulosicoccales > Granulosicoccaceae > CALFCE01. The sequence continues at coordinate 154,084 of CAYPMR010000001.1, forward strand.
GCGAAGGACTACACGGGTAGAGACTAACTCACCCACTGCAGAATCAAACATTTGCCTTTCGTTTGCAGCGACCGCTTCATCTGTTTGGTTGGCAAGCTCAAGCGTTGCCACTGCCTGCGGAGGTGTTGTGGCATTCACGGCCCACACGGTAATCTCTACATCCATGCCTGCTACCGGACGCCCAAAAAGTTTGGTGTAGTCCTCTTCGAACAGTTTTTGAAATGTTTCTGCTTCAGGATTACGCGCCTGATCTGCGCTTAAAGTGATGGGTATCTCCCAGCCCTGACCGGTGTAGCGCATGTAGACTTTAAAATCAGATAGTATCTCTGCCGTTGCATCGCAATTACGCACAAAACCTGTTGCCTCAGTCTGTAGTTCATTGAGTAATTGCGTTATTTTTTTGGGCTCAAAATCAGATAGTTTCATATAAACGGATCGATTGGCCTCAAAGCTAAATGGTGCGCGCAAAAAACCAATTGCAGAACCGACACCAGCACCTGGTGGCACCAACATGCGATCAACTCCCAGTTTCTCGCACAGCCGACCGGCATGTAATGGTGCCGCGCCACCAAATGCGATCATTGTGTATTCGGATAAGTCTTCACCGTTTTCAACCGCATGAACGCGAGCGGCGTTTGCCATATTCTCATCAACCACTTCAGCAAGGCCAAAGGCCGCCGTTTGAGAATCCATATCCAGCGTTTTGCCAAGTACCTCGGTTAGTGCATTGTTAGAATCCGCTTTGTTCAGTTTGATGGTGCCGCCTGCAAAGTTGTCCGCATCGAGTTTACCCAGCACCAGATCGGCGTCGGTGACGGCGGGCTTGTGTCCACCGCGCCCGTAGCACGCAGGACCGGGTTCAGAACCCGCGGATTCAGGGCCAACGCGAATTTGTCGCATGGAATCCACGTGCGCCAGGGAACCACCGCCTGCGCCAATCTCTACCATGTCAATGACTGGAATTGAAATAGGCATACCAGAGCCTTTTTTAAATCGGTAAGTACGCGCCACCTCAAATACACGGCTGGTCTTTGGCATTTGATTTTTAATCAGACAAATTTTAGCTGTTGTGCCACCCATATCGAAAGACAGCACTTTATCGAGTCCATAACGCGCTGCGATGTTGGCGGCAAATACAGCCCCGCCAGCCGGCCCCGATTCAACCAGCCGTACCGGAAACTCTGCTGCACTATCGATTGAAATAATTCCACCACCAGAGTGCATCAGGAAAATACTGCAATCGACACCTTCATGGCGCAAGCGACCTTCGAGCCTGCTGAGATAAGACTTCATTAAAGGTTTAATGTAAGCGTTGGCAACCACGGTGTTAAAGCGTTCGTACTCACGCATTTGTGGTGACACTTCACACGACAATGACACCATGACATTCGGCAATCGCTTTGCCAGAACATCACGCACCATCTTCTCGTGTTTATCATTGGCGTAAGAATGTATAAGACCAACAGCAACGCTTTCATAACCGGCATCCGCAATCTGATCAGCAAGAAGCTCTATCTCTGCCAGATCAAGATCAATCAATATATTACCCAACGCGTCTACGCGTTCTTCTACCGTATAGCGCATGTTGCGTGGTAGCAGCGGTGTCGGCAGATTCAGATTAAGATCGTATTGTTCAAAACGGGATTCCGTGCGCATCTCAATTACGTCACGAAAACCGCGCGTTGTAATCAATGCGGTTTTAGCGCCTCGACGTTCAATCAACGCGTTGGTGGCAAGCGTAGTGCCATGGATGATTTGCGTAATATCGCTGTTTTTAATGTTTGCCTTTTCGCACACTTGATGCAAACCATCGAGGATTGCGTTTTCAGGTGCAGCGTAAGTCGTTAGCACTTTGGCTGAGTACTGTCGGGAGTCGACTTCAAGCACAACGTCAGTGAAGGTACCGCCGATGTCGACACCGAGGCGGGCTGGTGACTGGCGCATCTGGGTTTTCCTGTGTTGGTTAGGTGGCATTGTCGGTGTCCGCATTCACAGTTCATACAAAAGCATTAAGCTGCGGTTGACAGCAGGCTAGCAAAAACCGATCATTTATATAAATTACTTTATTTTATTTATTTAATAAATTTATTGAATGATAGCCGAATGGCTATCAAGAACTGGCAGGTAGAGCCAAAAAATCTTGGACTCCGGCGGATCAGGGATCTAACGACATCAACCTGCTCTAGATACTCTGCAGCGCGCCCCTCCACTGGCCTGGCAGCCTATCAATTTCTTATGCCGGTATCGCTTCGAGGGATGATCTGAGGTTCATCCAAATCGTAAAAATGGCAACAAAACTGGCGCAATCTGATTCGAAATGCAGGGGAATGACCGTCTAGTCGGCCAATTCCTTACTGCACCTTTTCGGGCGGTTGGACCAAAATAACCAAGAACCAATCACGGAAAGCTATGAACATAAACTTCAAACAAATCGAGGCTTTCGTTTGGGTAGCTGATCTCGGCAGTTTCCGGCACGCGGCGGAGCGCCTGAATACAACACAGCCAAATATTTCTACACGGATTTCAAACCTTGAGGAAATGATTGGCGCAAAGGTGATGGAGCGTGACGCAGGTTCTGTGAGGCTCACCGCCAAAGGCCGGGAGTTACTTGAAGAAGCAAGACATATCATCCGTTCAGCTGAAAAATTTATCGACACTGCCGGCCATTCACACCTAACCGAAAGTACCATCAAACTCGGTGTCACAGAGATGATCGTTCACACCTGGCTACCGGACTGGTTTCGAACTGTGAGTGAGAACTACCCAAACCTTAAAGTTGAATTGACCGTCGATATGTCTGCGGAATTGAAATCCCCACTGCATTCCCGATCTATCGATATGGCCTTCCAGAACGGGCCGTTCTTACGACAAATGAGTGGCTGCGAAAAACTGGGACGGTTTCCCTATGTGTGGGTAGGCGCGCCCGGACTAAAAATTACCCGAGCCAGAAAACCCGGGATAGACGAAATGCTTGCACAGACAATACTCTCACATGGCAAACAATCCGATCAGTACCAGCAAATTGAAACCTACTTCAGCAAACACAGTAACAAGACACCTAACATCGCTGTATCCAACACTATGGCTCCGTGCGTCCATATGGCTGTGCAGGGCATGGGAATTAGCGCTTTGCCAGCAGCTATAGCCAGACCATATATCGCTAATGGAAGTTTGAAAACTGTTAAGTTCACATGGGTGCCCAAACCACTTGATTTTTTTGCTCGCTATGACTCGCTGACAGCATCACCCGTGGTCATTGAACTCGCTAAAATGGCTAAAGATACTTCAACGTCATACCAAAAGAGTTAACTAAATTTGAAGATAATTGACTATAGTGTTCATACCAGTTCGTTCTTTCCCCGTTTTAGCCTAACTGTGTGTTTCGGGATAGCGCTGCATTTCTTATATATCGTTCCGGTAAACATGCCTGTTTTCAAAGTAGCGTTGAATACAAAGTAAGTACAAATTGCAAAATTCAAAACTAGAGGAAATTTACTATGCCATTTACCCAAATCTCGCTTCTTAAAGGCAAATCCCTGGATTACCGCCGTAACTTAATGGAAGAAGTTTACCTGGCGATGCGGGAATCAATAAATATTCCTGAAAATGATCGCTTCGCGACAATCACTGAACTTGAAGACGGTAATTTTAATAACAGTGGCGACTACCTGGACATCAATCGTTCGGACGATATTGTATTCATACAAATTACTTTGAACGGTGGCCGGACAACGGACAAGAAAAAGGCGCTTTACGCAACGATCGCGGAACGCTTACACACAAACCTCGGCATTCGAAAAGAAGATGTGGTGATAAGCCTGTTAGAGATCTCGCCGGAAGACTGGTCGCTTGGAAACGGTGAAGCTCAATATGCCTGACAAGTGCTGCCAGACTGCGCGCTAATCGGCGACTTAAATTCGTGACAGTGTACAATCCGTTTAGGCAGAAAATTCTGAGTAGAGACCACTTTTATAACCAAGCCCATAAAGAAAAAGAAAATGAGCAAAATACGTATTAAAAAAACTCTCACGCAGTTTGCGATTCTCATGAGCCTTTTTTTTGGAATGGCAAACGCGAGTTTTTCTAATACTCCCCAAACACACGATGTGCCCGCGTTTCACAATGATGATGGATTAGGGTTACTTCAAGATTGTACGTTTATGAAAGCCAGGGCAATTGGCACTATTACCGATATTCCTACAACTGTTGCAGGAAGATCGGTCGGATGTATAACTTCAATAAAGAGCGTTGCGCAGCTTCTTTTTAGCCTACAACAATCAGCAAACCCATCAACAAGCTGCCTGCCATCGGCCGAACTGGATTGGTTAAGTGTACTCAACTTTGTTATTGACTATATGGAAAAACAACCCAAAGATAGTCTCTCAACCAAACCGTATGGTGTGTGGATTAACGATTCACTACGTGAAAAATATCCGTGTAAATAATAGAACTATTTTCTTGTCTAACAACGTAATTTGCTCTCACGCCCCATGACCGGCACTTAATAGACCCTGGATCCAGGGTCCAATTGACCGACAGACAACAAAGGGTCGATAGCACACATTCCTTTT
>CAYPMR010000002.1:0-145963 GCA_964411665.1 uncultured Granulosicoccaceae bacterium
TAATATCTCAGTAGAATCTGGCCGTACCAAAGTTGGCTGCACTATCAATAGGTCGTTGAGACAGGCGCTATGTAAATAATGAAGCAACCGAATTTGCTGACAAAACGTTTAATTTTGCGTAGCTTCACTTTAGATGATGCACACGATATTCAACGTTTGGCGGGCAATTTAAATGTTGCAAAGATGACTTTGAATGTCCCTCATCCGTACGAGAATGGAATGGCTGAAGAGTGGATAAGTTCTCACAAAGAAAAATCTGAATTAGGCGTTGAATTGAATTATGCCATTGTGTCACTCAAGTTAGGAACCCTGCTTGGAGCGATTAGCTTAATTCATATAGAGTCTACACAATCGAGTATGGGTTACTGGTTAGGTGAACAATACTGGAGCAAAGGTTATTGCACCGAAGCGGGAATAGCGCTGATAAATCACGCTTTTATTGCGCTGTCACTAAAACGGATATATGCACTACATCTTTCTGATAATCCAGCTTCGGGGAAAGTAATGCAGAAATTAGGTATGAAGCATTACGCCACTGAGACAAGGGCAGATCGTTTCGGTAAGGCTGCAAGTGTAGAGTTCTACGAAATAGATAGTACATAACAAACAATACCACTTAAATGGATAACCCCACATCAATAACTGGACCGGCCAGATGCGAAATTTTTCTGTCGCTTAAACACAACCCGCACGTCATCCTCGCTTTCGCGGAGATGACTTGCAGGGAGAGTAATTAAGTGGCTGCAACGGGTCTGGCGACGCTGGATTGTTTACAAACCAAAAAGCGTACGGATTCACAAACATCTATTTTCAAAATTCCAACTAAAAAGCTGAATAACCAGTCCAGCGCTTTCAGTGAAATTGCCGTTCTGATTGGCGTTAATTTACCAATGGCAGCCATGGGCATAACTGAGACGGTCAAACAGAGAAATTGAATATCTGCATTTCTACAACTGATAATTGCGATCAGTCTAGATGTGAATTATCAAGCCTAGCTTTCCAATTGCTCACGTATAAACTCAAGCACTGATTCCCGCGGAATCATTTGTGCTTCGCTATCGAGCCTGCCTTTGTATTCAAACTGATTTTCTTTAAGCCCCTTGTCACTGACTACCAGTCTGTGGGGTATGCCCATGAGTTCCATTTCGGCAAACATAACACCGGGCCTGGCCACGCGATCATCAAACATAACGTCGATACCAGCATCCAATAGCTCTTCGTAAAGCGCAGTTGCGGCCTTTTCAACTTCTTCGCTTTTCTGCATGTGAATGGGTGCGACTGCCACTTCGAAGGGTGCGATTGATAGTGGCCAGATGATGCCTTTGTCATCATGGTTTTGCTCGATGGCCGCTGCCACTATGCGCGTGATGCCGATCCCGTAACATCCCATGTGCATGGGATTATTCTTGCCATTTTCATCCAGCATATTTGCTTGCATCGGTTCGCTGTAGGTCGTGCCTAGCTGGAAAATGTGTCCGACCTCAATGCCGCGCTGAATCTCCAGTTTGCCTTCACCTGTGGGACTTGCATCGCCTTCGATTACGTTGCGAATATCTGCAACCAGTTCGGGCTCAGGCAAATCGCGTCCCCAGTTCACGCCGATATAGTGATAGCCGTCTTCATTGGCGCCGGATGAAAAATTTGCCAGAGCTGCTGCTGAATGATCAGTGATTGCCGGAACTTTCAAACCCACTGGTCCGATCGAACCGGGGCCGCAGCCTATCGCGGTACGAATGTCTTTTTCATCCGCAAATTCAAGTGGCGCTTTGACTTGATCAAACTTTTCGGCTTTGATGGCATTCAATTCATGGTCACCGCGCAATACCAGTGCGACTACTGGTGTGTCAGTGCCTTTGACGACCAGTGTTTTTACGCCTTCATTGATTTGCATACCCAGCAGATCGGAAACTGCCTGCATGGTATGTACATTGGGCGTAGCAACTTTTTCCATCTCACGGTTTGCAGCTTGTCGCTCTTCTGAGCAAACCGCTTCTGCTTTTTCGACGTTGGCAGCGTAAGTGCCATTGTCTGAAAAGGCGATGGCATCTTCCCCGCTATCGGCAAGTACCATGAACTCGCGTGAACGTGCGCCACCGATACTGCCTGAGTCGGCCTCGACCGGTCGATAGCGTAAGCCAATACGATCGAATATACGGCAATAGGTTGTATGCATATGTTCAAACATCTCGACCAGCGATGCTTCGTCGATATGAAACGAATAGGCGTCCTTCATAATGAATTCACGGGCTCGCATGACACCAAAGCGTGGCCTTATTTCATCGCGGAATTTGGTCTGTATCTGATAGAAGTTAGCTGGAAGCTGGCGATAACTTCTCAATTCTGCACGTGCAATATCAGTGATGACTTCCTCGTGAGTAGGTCCGACGCAAAACGCCCGCTCGTGTCTGTCCTGCAGACGCAGCAGTTCGGGTCCGTATTTCTCCCACCGTCCCGACTCCTGCCATAATTCGGCAGGCTGTATCGCTGGCATCAGCAGTTCAACGGCGCCGGATCGATCCATTTCCTGGCGCACGATATGCTCAACTTTGCGAGCTACTCTCAAGCCACTGGGCATCCAGCTATAGAGTCCGGATGCCAAACGTCGGATCATGCCGGCTCGCAACATCAGCTGATGGCTGATGACCTCAGCATCGGCGGGTGTCTCTTTGCTGGTTGAAATATGGAAATTGGTCGCGCGCATGCCGGCAATGGAATTAAGGTTGCGGAACAGGGAAAGTTAGTCGGTACAACGCTAAGTTTGCCTTAATGTGAATAAAAAATGTATGGTTGATTGTAAGGAACCTGCACGGCCGGTTCCCAGGATCGACCAAACCAAGCGCATAATATCGCTAACCGGCAATTTCATTGCCTCTCTTCGCACGGAATTGACCACATGTCAGATAGACGTTTGCAGGTGTTTCATACCGTGGCTGGTGTATTGAGTTTTACCAAAGCCGCAGAAATTCTCAACATGACGCAACCTGCGGTGACTTTTCAGGTGCGTCAGCTCGAAGAAGACTTCAATACACGTCTTTTCGACAGATCGCATAACAAAATCAGTCTGACTCAGGCCGGCGAACTGGTACTTGGGTACGCTAACCAGATAGTCTCGCTCTATGGCGAGATGCATGAATCCGTTAAAGCGATGACGGGTAACAATGCCGGTTTGATCACTCTCGGTGCCAGTACCACGATTGCTGAATACATGCTGCCCGGTCTGTTAGGCGATTTTCGCAAGAAATTTCCCGACATCATGGTCCGCTTGAAAGTCGCAAATACCGATGCGGTTGTCTCAATGGTAGAGGACAACACCATCGACCTGGGAGTTGTTGAGGGGCAGGTTAATAACCAGCTCCTGCGGATCGAGAACTGTCTGGTCGACGAACTGGTGGCCATCGTCGGCGCTGATCATGAGCTAGCCGACCGTGAAATACTGCAGCCTGACGAATTGCCTGACTATCCGTTTATTTGCCGCGAGGATGGTTCAGGAACCCGTAGCGTTATAGCCGAGTACCTAAAGAGCGCAGGAGTCGAAGAAAGTCAGCTCAACATGGTGTTCGAGCTGGGTAGCACAGAGGCTATCAAAGGCGCGGTTGAGGCTGGCATGGGTATATCTGTTGTTTCAGAGGCAACGCTCGTCAAGGAGCGTAGCCTGGGAACACTGTCAGCTATCCGGCTGGAACCGCCAATCCGGCGTCAGCTGTATTTTATCCGCCAACGGCAAAAGTTCCGAACGCATTTGATGGAGGAGCTGTATCAGTTTGCCCGTCATTATTGCGACGCTCGTTCCCGCGCTTGAGGTTTAGCCGCAGCCTCGCTGCAAATCCGGCATTTTTCCGGTGTATAGTCGGTTTTCTGGTTCAAACATTGCGGCATTTTCAGTCTCCTGGTGATGGATACAATTTACAATGGCGCTTGAATATATCGGCCAGCATGGATGTGTATCGCAGGCCACACATTGTTGAATTATCTGTTTTTGGTTACTGGACAATGCCGACTGAACATGGCAATCAGAAAACATGCTTGATGTAATTAAGGACTGGTACAGGAGAAATTTTACCGATCCGCAAGCCGTAATACTCGTCTTGCTGCTGTTGGTAGGGTTTGGCCTTATCTGGCTGGTGGGCGATATTATGGCGCCCGTACTGGTGGCACTGGTACTTGCCTATTTGCTGGAAGGAGTTGTTGGTATGCTGGTGCGCTTGGGGGTTAATCGTACCCTCGGTGCTGTCTTCGTTCTGGTTATTTTTCTCGCGATCTCTTTTATTGTTTTCTTTGGTCTGGTGCCGATCCTGTCAAAGCAGGTCACCGAAGTGGTGACGGCCTTGCCGGATATGATTGCCAAAGGCCAGGAGCAACTGCTGCGTCTGCCGGAATTGTATCCGGATGTCTTCACTATAGAGCAGATAAAAGGTCTGATTGCCAATGTACGGGCTGAGGTAGGTCAGGCTGGGCAGCAAATACTGTCGTTCTCGATAGCGCGCCTGCGAACCTTTATCACGATTGTTATTTACGCCGTGCTGGTGCCGCTGATGGTCTTCTTTGTTCTGAAAGACAAGCATCAATTGATGCAATGGGCAGGTAACTTCGTACCACGTCGTAGCGAGTTGTCCTTCAGAGTCTGGAAAGAAGTCGACCAGAAGATTGCCAATTACATCCGCGGTAAATTCGTAGAAATTTCTATTGTCTGGGTGGTTACCTACATCATTTTCTCACTGATGGGGCTCAACTTTTCGCTGTTGCTGAGTTTCATGGTGGGACTATCTGTGCTCGTTCCTTTTGTAGGTGCTTTGGTGGCTACCTTGCCGATAGCCATTATTGGATTTTTCCAATGGGGATTGACGGCGAACTTCTGGTGGCTATTGGTCATCTACCAGATCATTCAGTTGCTTGACGGTAATGTGTTGGTGCCGCTACTGTTTTCTGAAATGGTTAATTTACACCCACTGGCCATTATCGTCGCTGTAGTTTTCTTTGGCGGCATCTGGGGGCTTTGGGGTGTTTTCTTTGCAATTCCCCTCGCAACGCTGGTGCAAGCCGTGTTGAACGCCTGGCCCAAGGCTAAAAGTGATATTGAATTACACGAATCCGGCGTTTAAACCCCTATCCGACTGACCACGCTTTCAAAACTCAATACGGGCGTGTAACAGTCTTTGGCGGCAGATAGTTTCTCGGCAGCCTGCTAGACTATCGGAATGATTAGCGGATTGATTATCGGGTTGAAAATGAGACTTACATCGGGAAGCCTTCTGCCTCTCAGTGCGTTGCCTGCGTGGGTCGCTCTGAGTGTCTTACTGTCAGGGTGTCAAATTTTTGATTTTGGTCTGCGCGCGCATTCCCCGGATGTCAAGTACAGTAGTAATTCGGTTGAAGCACGCAAGATTCAGGTGCCACCAGATCTCAGTAGTGTGTCGTCCGGTGACCAATTTATTATTCCGGGTGATAACGGCGGTGCAATTTCGCGAGATACCTTGTTACCGGTACTTGAATCATCCAGGCTGGTTCGTGAGAACGGCAGCGCCTGGCTGGCTGTTAATACTACTCCGGAAACGCTGTGGCCTAATTTGCTGGCCTTTGTTGAAGAAGAAGGGTTTGAGCTGAGCGGTACACTGCCACCGGCCGGCTTGATTACAACGCAATGGCGCAGTCGTAGCGGCTCTAGCGGATCTTTTGGTTCGTCGAACAATGCAACCCGCGTGCGATTGTCTTTCCGGCTGGAGCGTGAATCCCCATCGGCTTCGCGAGTGTTTGCCCGCTTGCAGACAAGTAAAAGCGGTCAGGTCGATGATCAGACAGAATGGGATGCACAAGCAGCACATCCAGAGAAAAGCAGCATTGTGCTACAACGTTTACTGATCTTTTTAGGGCTGGATGAACAGCGTGCACGTGGCCTTGTGGGCCGCCAGGCTGCATCGTCGATACTCAATGATAGTCAGCTCAGCACCAGTGCTGCTGGTACCGAATTAGTCATTCATCGCGCCATGGTGCCGAGCGTCAAGGCGATGTCTGCTGCACTTGATCGTTTGGGTGTGAAAGTTAACCGTAAGAGCTCATCGCGAACGTCGCTCAATATATTTAATACCAAAGGAGTATTAAGTTCTGCCGAGAACAGTAGTGAGTATGTGTTAGTGTTCTCCTCAGCACATGCCAGTAAAGTGAATGTCAGCATTGCTAACAAGGAGGGCATTCAGCTTGACAGGGACGCTGAGCGCGAGATACTTAGTGTCTTGCACGAGGCATTAACCAGTTGACGCAATAATCCTCTTGGCTCATGAGTTTCTCTGGCTTACAGATCGCTTCACTCGGTAGCGGCAGCGGTGGAAACTCCACCTTGATCAGTTCAGCTACCACCACACTGTTACTCGATTGTGGATTCACGCTTAAAGAAACCGTCGCCCGCTGCGAGAAGCTGGGCGTGAGCGCATCTCGTATAGACGGCATATTAATATCCCACGAGCATGGCGATCACGTACGCGGTTTGGGACCCTTGGTGCGAAAATTCGGCCATCCTGTCTGGGTGACCTACGGCACTTACAATGCTTTACGCGATCGTAAACTCGATCAAGTGACTCTGATCAACGCACATGAACCGTTCGAAATAGGCGACATCAGTATCGAGCCCTTCCCGACACCTCATGACGCTGCAGAATCCTGTCAGTACTTATTTAGCTGCGATGGCGCACGCTTCGCCTGTGTCACTGATTTGGGGATATCCACACCACACATCGTTGAAAAAATTTCGTCTTGTGAAGCCTTACTGGTAGAAAGTAATTACGATGAAACGATGTTGCGCGAAGGCCCGTATCCGCCTTCGTTGCAATCGCGAATTCGTTCAAACTTTGGCCATCTTGGTAATGTCCAGGCTGGACAATTGTTGCAGGCCGTAGACCACGATAAGCTGGATACGATATTACTTGGGCATCTCTCTGAAAAGAACAATGCACCCAAGCAAGCTCTTGATACGGTGTCGGGTTATGTATCGCGACCGGAGCGAATTACTGTGCTGGAACAAGACAGTGCCAGTCGCTGGTATGCCATTAAGAACGATCAGTATTCATCGCTGACCACCATTGCGTAGGCAGAGTGGTTGTGGATTGATTCGAAGTTTTCGACTTCAAGCGTATAGCGTCCAATGCGTTTATCTTTGTTCAGGCGAATGGCTATATCGCGTATTAGATCTTCGACAAATTTTGGATTGTCGTAGGCTTTTTCCGTAACATGTTTCTCGTCACTGCGTTTCAGCTGACTGTAGAGCTCGCTGGACGCCTCGCTTTCAGCATGATCGATTAGATCTTCCCAAAACAATTGTTCACCTGCTTGCGGGGTTGCGTAGATAGTCACGTGTGAGCGCTGACTGTGTGCGCCGTATTCCGAGATTTCTTTTGAACAGGGACATAGCGTCGTCACAGGTATTGTTATTTCGACGGCTGTGTTGGCATTGCCTTCACGTTCGATATCGGCGCTCAAAGTGACTTGGTAATCAAGCATGCCGCCAACGCCACTGACTGGAGCGTTTTTGCGCACAAACCAGTTGAACGATACCTCGATACTGCCCGCTGTACTTTCAAGGCGCCGGTTCATTTCCTCAAACAGATCGCCGAAATTGCCGAGAGTGTGGACACTTTGCTCATGGTCATTCAAAAGCTGCGTGAACCGAGACATGTGTGTCCCCTTTCGATCGGCTGGCAGCGCTACAGTCATTGTCCAGTTGCCGACAACCTGCTGCTGCTCGCCTGAACGATCGGCAACTTTGACAGGATGCTGGATGTCCTTAATGCCGACACGATAAATCGCTATGTTGCGCCGATCTTCATAGGACTGGACGTCCGCCATGCCTGTTTTGTTCTCGACGGTCATGCTTGTTGGGCCTGGATTGTTTAGGTGAATGTGATTGATAACTCGCGACGAAGCGGAGTTTACAACAGTCGCAGTACTAATACGTACGTTCGATGATGAAGGTTGATATCTGTCTCAATTCATCGAATTTCGGGCCCAGACCCTCCAGCTCCGCCAGTGCCTGATTGTGCGCTATGGAGGCGTGCTTACGGGCAGCATCGAGCCCCAGCAAGGCCGGATAGGTCGGTTTGTTGAGCATGTTATCCGCGCCTTGCGTCTTGCCCAGTGTCGCCGTGTCCGAGACCACATCCAGAATATCGTCGACTATCTGAAACAGCAGGCCAATGTCCTCGGCGAATTTACTCAGACGCTGTTGCAGTTCGGGTGAGCAAGACGGATCGGCAAGGGCCACCATCAATATGCTGGCATGTATCAGTCTGCCAGTCTTGTGCATGTGCATCCTCTGCAAGTCGCTAAGTGATAACATTTTGCCAACTGCTGCGAGGTCAATGGCTTGCCCGGCTGCCATGCCTTTGGCCCCGCTGGCGTGTCCCAACAAGGTGATCATGTTCACCTTGGTGCTCGCACTCAAGCGCGTATCCGGATTTTCGGCAAGTACTGTAAATGCGAGTGCCTGAAGTGCATCACCAACGAGAATCGCTGTGGCTTCGCCATATTTTTTATGGCATGTGGGCAGGCCACGGCGCAGATCATCATCATCCATAGCCGGCAGGTCGTCATGCACCAGAGAGTAGGCGTGTACTATCTCGATAGCTGCCGCTGGCACATCGACCACGTCTTGCGGCAGGTCAAGGGCAGCAGCGGTTGCGTAACTCAAGGTTGGCCGGACACGTTTGCCACCATTGGTAAGGGCATAGCGCATTGCTTCATGCAGCTCATCTATACCTCGGTTGTCACTACCCCAGCTCTCTGAGAGCAGTCGCTCAAGTACGCTGTCAGATCTTTCTTTGTATCTGGCCAGGAAGTTTGTTTGTACAGAACTCATGATTTTTTTTAAGCGGCTAGAGCGCTAAAAGGGTAAAAAATGGACTTAACGTTTTGTTACTGCATCGGGATTGATGCAGCAGCTGGCATAGTTCGCCTGCAGCGCTCAGTTTAACCTCAGTTTAACAAATCGAATGCCTGTGGAAGGCGGTCTATGCCGTCGATTTGCAGTTTTGGAATGTTTTTTCTGGGTTTATTGCCAGTCGGCACGATGGCTCGCTTGAAACCCTGTTTAGCTGCAGCCAGTAATCGTTCTTCACCGTTGGCAACAGGCCTGACTTCACCCGCCAGACCAATCTCGCCAAATACAACCAGATCAGATGGCAAAGGCTTGTCACGCAAGGATGAGTAGGCAGCCAGCAATACAGCAAGATCAGCCGCTGTCTCTGTTATGCGCACGCCTCCAACAACGTTGATGTAAACATCCTGATCAAACATGGTTATACCGGCATGTCGATGCAGTACAGCCAGCAGCATGGACAGCCGATTTTGTTCCAGCCCGAGTGCCACACGTCGGGGATTTCCCAGGCTACTGTCATCAACAAGTGCTTGTGCCTCGACCAGCATCGGGCGTGTCCCTTCTCTGGTTACCATGATCACGCTGCCGCTGACCGGTTCCGGGTGGCGCGAAAGAAAAATAGCAGATGGATTTTTTACCACCTTCAAGCCTCGATCGCTCATAAAAAAGACGCCGATCTCGTTGACCGCACCAAAGCGATTTTTAACTGCTCTGATAACGCGGTAGCGCTCCGAGGTGTCGCTTTCAAAGTACAGCACGGTGTCAACCATGTGCTCCAGGACGCGTGGTCCGGCCAATGCGCCTTCTTTAGTGACATGTCCAACTAAAAAAATGGCAGTGCCGGTTTGTTTTGCATATCTCACTAGTCGTGCTGCGCTCTCTCGGACCTGGGCGACAGCCCCAGGGGCTGAATTCAACGCTTCGGTGAAGATTGTCTGGATGGAATCCACCACCAACACCTGCGGTCGTTCGCGTTCGAGTGTTGCGATGATGGTCTCAACACGGGTTTCAGCGTAAAGGCGCAGCTTATCGGTTGGTAAACCGATGCGATGCGCACGCATGCTGACTTGTTGCAGTGACTCTTCGCCAGTGGCGTATAGCGTTGCTTCAGGAGAGGCCAGCTGTTGTGACAGGTAAGCCATTGACTGCACGAGCAGGGTTGATTTACCCACACCCGGATCACCACCTATCAGCGTCACGGAACCGGGTACCAGGCCGCCACCAAGAACCCTGTCGAGTTCACTCAGACCGGTGGGCAGGCGTTGTACTTCGGTTTGCTCGACATCGCTCGCGATTGTGACCGCGGCATTGCCGGCATAGCCTTCAAAGCGTGCAGGTGCGGCAGTTTTTGGTTCGACGGCTGCTTCGACAAGGGTGTTCCAGGCTTTGCAATCTGAGCATTGCCCGTTCCACTGACCGAGGATGGCACCGCAGGCAGTGCATTGATATCGAATTTTAACTTTCGACATATTAGCGGTGGTGTGTCACTAGCCGCGCTGGTTCCCTACGCGGCGGGATTGAGATGAACCATTCCTGCCTTGGGCTGGATAGTCGTCGTGTGTAACTGCGGCCATTGTCTCTGCAGATGTATCGGAGCGTTGGTCCAGTGGCATTATTGGCTTGTCTGCGCCCGACTGAGAGACTGAATCGATAACCGGGTTTGCAAGTGTGTCCTTATCGTTAAGGTTTTCACTTGTATTTGCATTGCGGGTATCTGTGCCGTAATCAGCGGATTGGGTCATTTCTTCGATTGCGTCAGCGCCAGGGTCTTTCTTGTTGGCTGGCGTAATGCGTACATTGCTGACTCGATTGTCGTCGAGTTCAAGTACCTCGATGCGATGCTCGTGAAGCATAAAGACCGATCCAAGCGCAGGGAAATTTTCCAGATGTTCAACAATGATACCGTTGAGTGTCTTTGGACCATCAGCTGAGAGATTCCAATCCAGCATGCGATTGAGGTTGCGAATCTGTGCTGCACCGTCAACCAGAAAACTGCCATCTGCCTGAGGTTGTATTTCATCGGGTGCCTGATGCGGGTCGATGTTGAACTCGCCGACTATTTCTTCAAGGATATCTTCCAGTGTCAGTAAACCGAGAATATCACCATACTCATCGACGACCAGACCAATCCGGCGCTTTTCCTTTTGAAAGTTAAGCAGCTGTACTGTAAGTGATGTGCCTTCCGGGATGAAATAGGCTTCTCTTATGCGCTCTTCAAGAGCCTGGCGGTTGAAGTCGCCCGAGCGCATAGTATCGAGCATTTTGCGCAGATAGATAAAGCCGACGATGTTGTCGATATGCTCTCTGAATACAACCATCCGGCCATGTTTGCTGCTGGAGATCTGGGCCAGTATTTCATCCCAACTATCCTCCAGATCGATGGCATCAATGTCGTTGCGCGGAACCATGATGTCGTCGACTGAAATTTCTTCGAGATCAAGAATGTTGATCAACATGTCCCGATGGCGTTTTGGAATCAGCCCGGCTGATTCATTGACCACAGTGGCGAGCTCTGCACTTGAGAGTTCTTCTTGTGATGCATCAGCAGGTGCCACACCCATCAGTGCCAGTAATTGCCGGGTGGTCCAGTTGACTACCCTGACGATCGGCCAGGCGACT
Organism: uncultured Granulosicoccaceae bacterium; assembly: GCA_964411665.1. GTDB lineage: Bacteria > Pseudomonadota > Gammaproteobacteria > Granulosicoccales > Granulosicoccaceae > CALFCE01. Next base: position 11,480 of record CAYPMR010000002.1, read on the forward strand.
ATCATCAGGGGCACATAAACTGCCGAGGCAAAAAAAGCTATTTGTTCCGATTTGCGGGTGGCCAGCGTTTTCGGCGTGACCTCCGCAAACACGAGAATAACGATAGTGAGCAAACCGGTGGCCAGTGCAATACCCGGCTCTCCAAACAAGCGCATTGCGATGACCGTAGCAATCGCAGAGGCAAGAATATTGACAAAGTTATTGCCCAGTAAAATCAGGCTGATGAGTCGGTCGGGGCGTTGTAGCAGCTTCGCAGTGCGAATGGCGCCTTTGTGACCACCGTTGACCAAATGGCGCAGACGATAGCGGTTTAGAGACATCAAAGCCGTTTCCGAGCCGGAGAAAAATCCTGACATCAGAATCAGCAAAATCAGCAGTCCGAACAGCACGCTGAGTGGAATTGTGTTCAAGAAAGGCCTGGACCTCTTGTTGCCTGGTTACGTGTCAATAAATAGCTAGTTGCCTGCGGTGTCAAGCTTTATTTCCCAGATGAGTCCAGCGTCTGGTAAATACCACAATCGAATGCGTGACCAGCTGAAAAACTGCTATCACCGCTTTTCGTTGAAAAAATCAAGCCATAGTTGGCTTGAAACAACTAATTTCACAGTCACTTTCATTACAACAATGCTAGAGGCAGGTTGATGCCGCAGAACAATCACCGCTCTATTTGCAGCGAATCCGGCATATAATCGAGGAAATATGGGGCGATTTTGTGCAGTCGTTCGGCTGTACATGAGACTGCACATCACACCCCGCAAACCAGGAGCTATTCATTCCATGTTCAATTCTCTGACAGAGAGACTCGGTCGCACAATAAAGAACCTCAGTGGTCAGGGCCGATTGACTGAGAGCAATATCAAGGACACTTTGCGTGAAGTACGCATGGCGTTGCTGGAGGCCGATGTAGCCTTGCCAGTGGTCAAGCAGTTCATCGAGAACATTCGGGAAAAAGCACTGGGGCAGGAAGTTCTTGAGAGTCTGTCTCCAGGTCAGGCGCTGGTCAAGGTGGTAAATGATGAGTTGGTCAGCCTGATGGGTGAGACCAACAGTGCGCTGGATCTGTCGAGTCAGCCGCCTGCCGTTGTGTTGATGGCGGGTCTGCAAGGTGCTGGTAAAACCACCACAGTCGGCAAACTGGCGAAATTTTTACAGGAACGTGAAAACAAAAAAGTCATGGTCGTTAGCTGCGACGTCTATCGACCGGCGGCTATCAAACAATTGGAGACCGTAGCGGAATCGGTCGGGGCGGGTTTCCATGCCAGTGATCCGGAACAACGGCCGGAGGATATAGCGCGCGATGCAGTGCAAGCAGCCAAGCGAGCGTTTGCAGATGTATTGCTGGTGGATACGGCCGGGCGGCTTGCCATTGATCAGGACATGATGACTGAAATACAAGTTCTGTACGACGTGCTGAGTCCTGTCGAGACCTTGTTTGTTGTTGATAGTATGACCGGCCAGGACGCGGCCAATACGGCAAAAGCTTTCGGTGATGCTTTGCCACTGACCGGCGTAGTGCTGACCAAGACTGATGGTGACGCCCGCGGAGGGGCTGCCTTGTCTGTGCGCATGATTACAGGCAAGCCGATCAAATTTCTCGGTACCGGTGAAAAGAGTGAGGCGCTGGAACCATTTCATCCGGACAGGGTTGCGTCACGCATACTGGATATGGGTGACGTTGTCAGCCTCGTTGAGGAGGTTGAAGCCAAGGTTGACAAGACCAAGGCAGAACGACTGGCTAAAAAATTCAAAAAAGGCAAGACGTTTGATCTGAACGATATGCGCGATCAGCTTGAACAGCTCTCCAATATGGGTGGTATGCAATCCATGCTGGAGAAAATGCCGGGCATGGCGAATTTGCCAGCGGGTGTGAAATCGCAGATGGACGACAAGGAATTGTCGCGCATGATCGCGATTATCAATTCGATGACCGTCCAGGAGCGCCGCTTCCCGGCGATACTCAAGGGTTCCCGCAAAAAAAGGGTCGCAGCGGGCAGCGGGCTGCAGGTGCAGGATGTGAATCGACTGCTCAAGCATCATCTCCAAATGAGCAAAATGATGAAAAAAGCCTCGAAGATGGGCATGGCGAAAATGATGCGTGGCATGCAGGGCAAGTTGCCGCCGGGCATGGGATTCTAGAAATCTCCCGAATCTGGGTTGCTGATGCTTTCTTTTCCTGACTTATCAGGTACAATTGTCGGTTCCTTTGGACAAATTTGCTTTATATTTGCCTTATACGTTATATAAATGGGCGCGGTGCCCATGGTGAACGTCTCTTGGCAAGTTTAATAGCCAATACAAGCCAGTTAAAAAGCCAAAACAAAGCCAAAACGGCAATGTGATCAAGTATGTTAACTATCAGATTATCTCGTGGTGGGGCCAAAAAGCAGCCTTTCTACCACATTGTTGCGACAGATAGCCGTTCACGACGTGATGGGCGCTACATTGAGCGACTGGGATTTTTCAATCCTGTTGCGCGCAGTACTGCCGAACCTGTGCGTCTTGACCTTGAGCGTGTCGATTATTGGGTGGGCCATGGCGCTCAGATGAGCGATCGCGTCAAAAAAATCGTCAAGACCTATCGCAAACACGGTGCAGACGATCCAAACGCCACCAAGCGTGAAGATAAAAAAGCTGCTCGCAAGGCAAAAGCCAGAGCTGATGCTGCCAGTGCGGCTGCAGTAGAGGAAGAGGCGGCTGCTGAGCCTGAAGAAGCGGCAACAGATGCCGCAGAAGAAGCGGCACCGGCAGAAGAAGCCAAAGCGAAGGATGACGCAGAAGGCGCTGCTGAGAAAGGAGGCGACTGAAAGCTGATCGGCTGAATGAAAGCTAATCGGCTGAATGAAAGCTAATCGCTTTGACCCGCCTATCGGTAAAGGGAACATAAGTAGCAGGAGAGAGACGCTATCCCTGCAATAAAGACAGATACGAAGCGCATTCTTCTTGGCAATGTGACAGGTGTATTCGGTGTACGGGGTTGGATCAAAGTCTTCTCCGACACGCAGCCGAGAGAAAACATAACAAGCTATCCGCTCTGGTGGTTACAGAGATCAAGCGGAGAGTGGTTCAAGGTTGTTGTAGAGAGTGGCAAGCGCAGTGGTAAATACGTTGTCGCCAAACTCGAAGGCATCGATGACAGAGATGCAGCTGAAACGATCATTGGTTGCAAAATCGCGATAGAGCCGGATGTCTTGCCGCCTCTGAAGAGCGGCGAGTATTACTGGAACGATCTGATCGGTTTTGCTGTAAGAAATTTGCACGACCAGGCTTTGGGTACTGTGCGGGGTATGCTCGAGACCGGTGCACACGATCTCATGATAGTCGGCTCTGATGTCAATGAGGACATACTCGTTCCCTGGGTTAAAGAGCATTTCGTAAAGAGCGTCGATGTTGAGCGACGATTGATAGTTGTCGACTGGGAGCGCGACTGGTCTAACTGATTTAAATACCGCTTTCAGGTAGCAACCATGTTGTTACTGGCGCTGTTATTGGTAATAGGGGAGGGCAAATATGCGGGTTGCCGTCGTCACCCTGTTTCCGACGATGATCGAGGAATTTCTTCGTCACGGTGTGCTGTCTCGCAGCGTGGAGTCGGGACTGATAGAGGTAAATACCTACAATCCCAGAGACTACACAGTTGATGCGCACAGAACTGTGGATGACAGGCCTTATGGTGGCGGCCCAGGGATGGTGATGAAGGCCGAGCCTCTGCAATCGGCCATCGAGACAGCTAGAAATGACTTGTCTGGGCTTACGCCTCAGAGAAGGCAAGAAAAATCGAGAGAACACACGGAAGATAGAACAACGCTAAAGCCGCTGGCGGTTTTTTTAAGCCCTCAAGGCGCACGTTTTACACAACAAATGGCGCGACAATGGGCCAGTGATGGGCGGCCACTTGTGTTGATAGCCGGTCGTTATGAAGGTGTAGATCAGCGTTTGCTGGATACAGTCGTTGATAAGGAAGTGTCATTGGGTGATTTTGTACTCAGTGGCGGAGAAGTCGGTGTGATGGCGATACTGGATGCGGTATCAAGATTAATACCGGGATCTCTGGGTAACCAGGGGTCTGCATTGAGTGATTCGTTTGGTGAGGATGGGTTACTGGAGTACCCGCAGTACACGCGTCCCGAGGTTTACAAGGGACAGTGTGTACCATTGTTGTTAAAGGGCGGGGATCATGGATTGATTGCTCAGTGGCGTAGGCAACAGTCGCTTCTCACTACATTGAGAAAGCGTCCTGATCTGTTGCAAGCTGCGACTGAAAGGGGTGAATTGAACAAGCAGGACCTCGAGTTTCTATCGTCGTTGCAAGAAACGACTGATGATGAAAATTCGCAGGATAATGATCAGTAAATGAGAAAAAGATTTTATTGTGGTGCTTCGGTACTTGAATACATTGGTTGATTAAACCCAACCGTCAAAAGAAATTACGCTGAAAAACAGCGAACGGCGATAGTGATATGAGCAAGCTGATTGAGCAAATCAATGCGGAACAAATGGACAAGAAAATACCTGACTTCGGTCCAGGTGATTCTGTCGTTGTACAAGTGCGTGTCAAGGAAGGTAATCGTGAGCGATTACAGGCATTTGAAGGAGTGGTTATTGCGCGCCGCAATCGCGGTTTGAATTCAGCTTTTACCGTTCGTAAGATCTCGCACGGTGAAGGGGTCGAACGTGTGTTTCAAACCTATAGTTCAACCGTCTCATCGATAGAGGTCAAACGCAAAGGCGATGTTCGCCGTGCCAAGCTCTATTACCTGCGAGGACTTACCGGACGTGCTGCGCGTATCAAGGAAAAATTATCCTGAGTGCACCGTGGTTGTAACGTTTGTAGTTGCTTTTTTGACAAGCTGAACAATAGTGGTAATCGCGATGTAAAGCGATCATCAGCCAAGATCTTTGAAGCAATTAGAAATTAAAAAATAGCAGCTAGCTGTTGTCATCCTGAATCGTCGGACCGCCGCGCAGGCGGGTTCCATGTTTGAAACTGCTATATATGATTGAGGTGGGCCCGGGACCTTGCCCCGTCTACAATGGGTTGACGGTGGTAAAAATAGGGTCAGATGAATGTCAACGGCCATGGACTCAATCGATGCTCACATCGCTGCCTGCAGACCTTGCAAATACCATCAGTGCCCCCAAAGTTAGAATTCATAGTTAGATTATTTAACAAAAGCGTGTAGCCAAAGCGACGAGCTCAGCGCATACCCGAACCGCGCTCGAATCGTTCTCTAATTAATCAATAAACCAGGATTATCAGTGCTGGCCATAGCGCCCGTTTTTACAGTCTGGAGAAAACAATGAGTACCGCAACGTCTGGCGAAAAAATGGTGTTCGAAGCGGAAGTGAACCAACTTCTGCAGCTTATGATTCATTCGCTGTATTCGAACCAGGAAATCTTTTTACGTGAGCTGATCAGTAACGCATCCGATGCCTGCGACAAGCTGCGTTTTGAGGCGCTCTCCGATGGAAGCTTACAGTCTCAGCAAGCGTCCCTGAACATCACTATCTCGGTTGATGAAGAGGCTGGCACCATTACCGTAGCGGATAATGGAATCGGCATGAATCGCGATGAGGTGATTGCCAATATCGGCACGATCGCAAAATCCGGCACTCGGCAGTTTCTGGAATCTTTGACTGGTGATCAAAAAACCGATGCGAAGATGATCGGACAGTTCGGCGTGGGGTTCTACTCGGCGTTTGTGGTCGCCGATAAAGTAAGCCTGCATACACGTCGCGCGGGTGACAAGGCTGCCGATGGGGTGCATTGGGAGTCTGATGGTTCCAGCGGCTATACCCTTGAAGCATCGGAAAAGAGTGAGCCCGGTACTGAAGTTACCCTGACCGTCAAGGATGACAGCAAAGAGTTTTTAAGTGCCTGGAAGTTGCGCTCGATTGTTAAAAAATATTCTGATCACATCACTTTTCCGATCATGATGCTGGAGGAAGTTACGCCTCCTGCTGAAGGTGAAGAGGCCAAAACTCCAGAGCTCGAACAGGTCAACGCAGCATCTGCTTTGTGGACACGCTCCAAGAACGAGATAGGCGACGAAGACTACAAAGAATTCTACCAACAGGTTTGCCAGGATTACGAGGAGCCCCTGGCATGGACACATAATCGCGTTGAGGGAAAGCAGGAATACACAACTTTGTTGTTCATACCCAAACGAGCACCTTTTGATCTCTATGATGCGCAGCAACAGCGCAATGGCATCAAACTATTTGTGCAGCGTGTGTTCATTATGGATGAGGCCGATAAGCTGATGCCTCGTTATCTGCGGTTCGTCAGAGGTATAGTTGATTCCAACGATCTGCCCTTGAATGTATCTCGTGAGATTTTGCAGAACAACAAACTGATTGACGGCATTCGTTCCGGGTCTGTGAAAAAGGTATTGTCGATGCTGGAATCCATAGCCGAGAAAGAGCCTGAAAAATACAAGGATTTCTGGTCTGAATTTGGTCGTTGCTTAAAAGAAGCGCCGGGTGAGGATTTCGCCAACAAGGAACAAGTTGCAAAGCTGTATCGATTTGACTCAACCAGCTCTTCCACCGAGGGTGAATTGGTTAGTCTCGATACGTACATAGAGCGGATGCAAGCCGGCCAGGACAAAATCTATTACATCACGGCAGATAACTACCAGGCTGCCAGCAACAGCCCTCATCTTGAGGTATTTCGTGATAAATCAATTGAAGTACTGTTGTTGCACGATCGTGTTGACGAATGGATGATGGGCTACCTGATGGAATACGATGGCAAAAGCTTTGTATCGATAGCCAAGGGTGAGCTGGATCTTGAAGGGGTTGGTACAGCAAAATCCGATAGCGACGATAGTGCTGAGGAAAAACCAAGTGACGAGGAGACCGAAGGCTTGGTTAAACGCCTGAAAGAGGTATTAGCTGAGAAAACCAGTGATGTAAGGGTATCCAAACGCTTGACCTCGTCGCCTGCCTGTGTTGTTTTGGGTGAGCAGGATATGGCGCTCCACATGCAGCAACTGATGAAACAGGTCGGACATGATGTTCCCGATTCCAATCCTGTGCTCGAAATCAACCCGTCGCATCCGATTCTACGTCTGCTCGATAAAGAGCCAGATGAGGATAAATTTGCTAATTGGTCGGAGTTGTTGCTGGATCAGGCTCTCTTGGCCGATGGTGGGCAACTTGATGATGGTGCCGGCTTCGTCAAACGCATGAATGAAATGTTTCTTGCGCTGAACAAATAGTCGCAGCGGGTGGTAACGGGACTGTCGTTTGCTTCTGCAAACGACTAAACTAGGATGCTGGGAGCAAGTCTTGCCAATAGTGATCAGCGCCTGCCATTTTTCAAGATAGCGGTGTTGGCATCCGGCGGGCGGCACATACAATATTCGAGATTCACTTAACATTCGGATCTGGTTACACATGAACTCTGAACATCTGATGTCCAACAGCATTAAGACAAGGGCGACAAGGGCGACTATGGGAAGTATGACAAACGGTGGTGCAGGGCTTGTCCTGCCTCGAATCCTGTCAAAACTGGCGGTATCCGTCGTTATTTTAATCTGTACAATGGTTGCGCCAATGACTGGCTACGCCGCAGGGGACGCAGCAGCTGGCGCCCAAAAAGCCTATACCTGCCTTGGTTGCCATGGTGTCAAACATTACGTGAATACCTACCCGACCTATCACGTTCCGAAGATTGCCGGACAGCACGAGGCTTATCTCATAGCTGCGTTGCAGGCGTATCGAGGCAAGTCGCGATCGCATGCTTCGATGCAGGCCAATGCCAATCTGTTGAGTGATCAGGATATCGCGGATATTGCCGCCTACTTTGCCGGTCTTGGTGGAAAAAAACCCGAGAATCCGTCAACTGAGGTTGGACTGGAGCTGGCGCAAACCTGCGCAGCCTGTCATGGAGCTGATGGCAACTCGGTGGCACCAACTAATCCCATACTGGCAGGGCAGTATAAAAGCTATATCAAGCAGGCGTTGCGCTCGTACAAGTCCGGTGATCGCCAAAACCCGATTATGACGGGTTTCGCTGCCGGACTATCAGACGCGGACATCGGTAAACTGGCTGAATATTTCTCTGATCAGAAAGGTAATATAAGAACCGCGCCGCGATAGTTTTAGTAGTGTCGTTCAGGATTATGCTTTGAGACGTCAATTTTTATCGCTATCCTGACTTGCTTGGTGGTCACGACTGTTACGGGTAGCTGCATCAGCTGCTGACATCAGTTGCGATTCAATATCGCGCGGCATCTGCAGGTGAAAGCCGTTTTTCGAAATGTTATTCAGCACTGTTGCTGAGTCTTCCTGGCTAAGTTTGCGTTCCACTGTCAGATCCATTTGCAGAGAAAATTCAGCCTTGCCCAATTGCTGTTGTACTGCTTCGGGTAGTTGCGACAATATGTCTTTGTCAGCCACATAGACATACAGACCTTCGCGCTTTTCGCTTCTGTAAATATATACTTGCATCGTCTATTTTCGGCGCTCATTGCAGGACTTTGAGTGTTTCATCAGCGGTTTCAACGGCAGTTAATCTGGATTGCGTTGCTTGGTGTCGCTCGAATCGACCCTCAGGATACTGCTAACATATTCCAATGCGCCCTGCTGGCGCAAGTAATCAAAGTTGGTAATTGTGCAGGAAATTCTTTGACTGAACAGATCGAGCGTCAGCGCCTGGATAAATGGTTATGGGCTGCGCGATTTTACAAAACTAGAAGTACTGCTTCCAGCCAGATTCAAAAGGGCCGGGTAAGTGTTAATGGTCAGCGAGGCAAGCCTTCAAGGCTAATTAGCGTTGGTGATCAAGTGATAGTGCAAAAAATTCCGTATAATTTCGAAATAACTGTTATCGCACTAAATGAACAGCGCCGATCGGCGAGCGAGGCGCAGACTCTGTACAAAGAGTCGACGGAAAGTATAGAGCTGCGGACTGAAGAGGCGGCACGCAGGCGTGCTGAAAGGGTTGCTGATCAGGGATTACGGGGTGAGGGACGCCCCACAAAACGTCAGCGCCGGCAAATTATTCGATTTCGAAATCAGAGCAGTGAGTCCGATGAGTAAAAAGCTTAGGGACCACCTACCTAAAATATAACTTTGTAAGGGGATGTATATGGAGAGCTTGCAGGCAGGCTCAGATGTACTGTTTGTTTTGATGGGTGCGATACTCGTCTTATGGATGCATGCAGGATTTGCGTTTCTCGAGGTTGGGACTGTCCGTGAGAAAAATCAGGTAAATGCACTTTCTAAAATTTTCTCAGACTTTGGTGCATCAACTATTGCCTACTTTTTCGTTGGTTATAGCGTCGCCTATGGCACAAATTTCTTTAGTTCGGCTCCGGCGCTAAACGCCAACAATGGCTATGAACTGGTCAAGTTCTTTTTTCTGTTGACGTTTGCTGCTGCCATACCAGCGATCATCTCTGGTGGTATTGCCGAGCGTGCCAAGTTCTATCCACAATTTTTTGCCTCGATGATTATTGTCGCTGTGATATATCCTTTTTTTGAGGGTATTGTCTGGAATGGTAATTTTGATATTCAAGAGAAAATCACAGCTATAGGCGGCGCGCCTTTCCATGATTTTGCAGGATCCATTGTGGTGCACGGTATGGGTGGCTGGATCGCGTTGGCAGCGGTGTTGCTGCTGGGTGCAAGAACCGGCAGGTATACATCCGGTGGTGCTGCGGCATTGTCTCACCCGCCGTCAAGTATTCCATTTCTGGCGCTTGGCGCATGGATACTTACCGTTGGCTGGTTTGGTTTCAACGTTATGTCTGCACAGGCAGTCGAGGCGGTTAGCGGCCTTGTAGCAATGAATTCGTTACTGGCGATGGTGGGTGGTTTGCTTGCAGCTTTGGTTGCCGGTCGCAATGATCCCGGTTTCCTGCATAACGGACCGCTGGCGGGTCTGGTTGCGGTTTGTGCAGGCTCAGATATCATGCACCCACTTGGGTCACTATGCACTGGTGCCGTGGCAGGTGTTTTGTTTGTGGTCAGCTTCACCCTTGCTCAAAATCGTTGGCGTATAGATGATGTTTTGGGCGTCTGGCCATTGCATGGTTTGTGTGGAGCCTGGGGTGGCATCGCAGCAGGTATATTCGGTCTTGAGGCATTGGGCGGAATGGGTGGTGTGACGCTGGTTTCGCAACTGCTCGGTACGGTGGGTGGTGTGTTGTTTGCGTTGGCAGGTGGTTTTTTAGTTTATGGGATACTCAAAGGTTCCGTGGGCATTCGTCTGGATGAAGAGGAGGAATACCTGGGGGCTGACCTGAGTATTCATCGTATATCGTCCAGATCGAAATAGGCCAATGATTGTCAACTACTTGTTGTGTGTTGATGTCATGGGCCGGTTTAGTTGTCAGCAGTCGCCAGGCAGACTGCATTCAATGCGTTGTGCGTCGGAGTAAAATTTCATGAAAAGAGTTACAGCAATAATAAAACCCTACAAACTCGAAGACGTACGAGAAGAATTGTCGAAAATCGGGGTCACTGGAATCACAGTGACTGAGGTTAAGGGCTTTGGTCGCCAGAAAGGTCACACCGAACTGTACAGAGGTGCGGAGTATGTGATCGATTTTTTACCCAAGGTCAAACTGGAAGTAGTGCTTGTTGAGCAGTTGGTCGATGAATGTGTTGATGCCATCGTGCGTTCAGCACAAACCGGCAAGATCGGTGATGGCAAAATATTCGTGGAAAGTATTGAGCGCGCTATCAGAATTCGTACTGGTGAAGAAGGCGACGATGCGGTCTGACCACCTTTCATACGTGATGATTATTCAACCAGCAGGACATTCTCATTCCTGACATTATCCCTGCATCGACACATGGCGTTTCGCGCCAGTCCATAAGCACTAATGCCCTGAAGGTTCTTGATCGCCTGCATCAGAGTGGCTATGCGAGCTATCTCGTCGGTGGCGGTGTCAGAGATGCGCTACTCGACCTGAATCCTAAAGATTTCGATGTAGCGACAGATGCCAGTCCTGAAGAGGTTAAGGCGCTGTTCCGCAATTCCAGAATTATCGGTCGTCGCTTTCGACTGGTACATGTTGTTTTTGGTCGTGACATTGTCGAGGTAGCGACTTTTCGTGCAGATCATTCCAGTGGCAGCGGCGGTCAGACGGGTAGTGATGGCCGCATCTTGCGCGATAACGTATTCGGCAGTATCGAGGAAGATGCATTGCGTCGCGATTTTACTGTCAATGCGCTGTACTTCAACATCGAAGACAACACAGTGGTTGATTTTGTCGGTGGTATGGAAGATTTACGCCTCGGCGTTTTCCGTCTGCTGGGCGATCCGGTGCAACGCTGTGAAGAAGATCCGGTACGTGCGTTACGGGCTGCACGATTGTCTGCCAAGCTGGATTTTAGTATTGATGAACAAACCCTGGATGCGATGTACGAAACAGCGCCAATGCTGGAATCCATGCCGCCTGCACGCTTGTTTGAGGAAACACTGAAGATGTTTCAAGGTGGTTATGCTGTTAAAAGTTTTGAAAAACTGCTTGAACTCGAACTGTTTGAATTTCTTTTTCCGGCTACCGCTGAGCGCCTGGAGGATCATGCAACGGTATCTGTCGATGAGTCTGTTGCTGATGATACAGAGAGACAACTCATCGTTGCTGCACTTAAGAATACGGATGCACGTGTTGATCAGGGACTGCCTATCACGCCTGCTTATTTACTGGCTTTCATGCAGTGGGGTGGTATTTATCGACGAGCTCGAAAATTACTCCTTGACGGTAACAGCCCCAGTGATGCCTTGTGGCGAGCCGGAGAAGATCTCTTGTCAGCACAGCAACATGTCACGGCCATACCGCGCAGATTGTCGGGACCGATGCGAGAAATATGGGGCATGCAGCCGGCTCTTGAACAGTACAGTGGGCAGCGTTCTCTCGAGCTAATGGAAAATCGCAGATTCAGGGCCGCTTACGATTTTCTCTGTCTGCGTGCAAGCTTCGACGATAGTCTTGGTGCTTGTGCAGACTGGTGGACCAAGGTGCAAGAGATGAACGATGAGGAACAGCAGGAATTCGTTGCTGACAAGCCGGTTGTCACACTGCATTGGGGTGAAATTATCAAGCGCCGACGTCGTGGCCGCAAAACACGTCGTAACACGCGGTCAAAACCAAAAAACTAGGGGTCTGCTTTCAAAAGATAGCTAGTCATTAATGGAGTCGGACGAAGAGCAAATTTTTATTGCGCTAGGATCCAACCTGGATCAACCTGATCGGCAGGTACAGGACGGTTTACGCGCCTTGTGCGCATCGAGCGATGTGCAGGTGCTTAACTGCTCTGGACTGTATTCAACTCAACCCATGGGGCCGGCTGATCAGCCTGATTTTGTCAATGCCGTATGTCAGGTGACATCAGGTTTGCAGCCAATTGATTTACTGGATGTTTTACAAGCCATTGAAAAGGCGTCAGGGCGTGATGCGAATGGAAAACGCTGGGGCCCGCGTACGCTTGATCTTGATTTACTGTTATATGGTGAGCGCCTCATAAGTAGCGAACGTTTAACAGTGCCACATCCGGGATTGCTGGAGCGTTCGTTTGTATTATTCCCTTTATTGGAGATTGCACCGAATTGCCGTGTTCCTGAAAAAGGGCTTGCGAGTAACTACCAATCGACCGTGAAAAATTATGGTATCGAGCGTATCCGCGATGTTGGAGTAGACTATCGTTCTGCTACTTAGTAAGTTGTTGATCCTGCGTTTCACAGGCTTTGGTGTCAGTTATAATGGTGGCTGAATATTTTAAAGCAAATCGGGTAAATAATTAGTATTGCTAGCTATGCAATCATCAGTATTTAATCAGGGTTAAACATGCTGGATATTCCAATCAAACACAAATTTGTATCCGTTGAGGGTCCTATAGGTGTTGGCAAGACAACCCTGGCCAAGCGCTTGGCGCAATCCGTTGGCTTTCGTTTTGTTACTGATACTGAACATGAGAACCCGTATCTGGAAAGGTTCTATCGCGATCCCGAGCATTTTTCCTTCCACACTCAAATTGATTTTTTGCTGTCGCGTATCAGAGCGCTTGAAAGCATGTTAGCAACATCTGACTCTCCAGGTTTTGTAGCTGACTTCTTTCTTGCAAAGGACAGATTGTTTGCCGCAACCACACTTGATGAGCAGGAATATCATATGTACGAAACCCTGTATCGGAGATTGTGTGAAAACCTGCCAACACCGGATCTGGTTATTTATTTACAAGCCCCTGTGGAAATTCTTATAAACAGGATTGAGAAACGTGGGTTGCGTTTTGAACAACGCATGGACAGTAGTTACCTGCAACGCATAATCGATGGGTATGAGGCGTACTTCCACCACTACGACCGTTCGCCATTACTGGTGGTCAATGCGTCTGCTATCAACCTTGCCGAGAATCAACAGGATTACAACAATTTATTGAACAATATTGCGGAAATATCAGCAGGGCGTCATTATTTGAACCCAATCGCGGAAATTTCCTGATCACGCTGCTGGAGGTCGCTTTTTTTGTGATTCTAACTGACTGATAAATAAAGGAATATATTTGTTTTTACTCGTAATTGCTCGATTCCACTGCATTTCGTCGACACAGCGCTTGGCGGCATCTGCTTGTTTGTTAAAATAGCCCATTGGTGCAGAGTGTATCGTTAACTCATCAACCTGCACTCAATTGTTTCCGATTTTGCCCTGGTGCGTTTTTCGAATCTGCCAGTAGCGAAAGCGGAGCACTTCTCAGTTTGTATTTTGACTGTTGACCCTTCCCCGTAAACAATCGGGGCAAAACCGGCCATCTGTGACTTGGCCTAATCTGGAAATCTGACTATGGCTGAATTTCGAACGCTCAGAATCGCGTTGCTGGAAGATGAACAGGAGCAGGCTGCTCGTGTGTCTTCGTGGATCGTCGATAAGGGCTTCCAGTGCAGTGTGTTTGATGCTGCTGACGAATTCCAGCGTGCTTTTAGAAAGACGAGCTTTGACGTTGTTGTGCTGGACTGGACTCTGGAAACCGGCAGTTCAGGCCTTGAGGTGTTGCACTGGATTCGCAAGACACTTGCCAGTGACATACCCATTATCTTTGTTACTGCAAGGCAGGCCGAATCAGATATCGTGACTGCATTGCAGGCCGGTGCTGACGATTATCTTGGCAAACCAGTCCGTCAGCACGAATTGCTGGCACGCTTGCAGGCTCTGGCCAGACGCGCTCAGCCTGAAACCGAGACACTCGAATGTCCTCCCTATACGTTTGATACATCAAACCGCCAGGTCCTGTTGAATGGAGAGCCAGTGCGATTAACTGAAAAAGAATATGAGTTGGCAGTTTTTCTGTTTCGCAATCGCGGACGAGTGTTGTCGAGGCAACACCTGTTGACCTCTGTCTGGGGAACATCTGCGGAGCTCAACACCCGTACAGTGGATACCCATGCCAGCCGGCTGCGAAAAAAGTTGAAATTGCTGGCATCGGAGCGCTGGAAACTGACTTCCATCTACCAGCATGGTTACCGTCTGGAAGAACACACAGCCTAAATTTCGCCATCAGCTGGCCGGTAGATTGTTGCTAACCCGGCTGGTGATGCGCTTGGCCTGCTAGTCCCGTTTATCCCTCTGTTCCATGTGTCTACTGAGCCATCGGGCACTGTTGGTGTTAAGCGAATCCGTGTTGTGCAAAATCCGGGCGTGAGTCGTGCAAGCACGTACAATATTTCATGTGATATCCGTTGAATCTCTATGTCGGATGTAAATTATGGTGTCTTCGCGACGCCCGGATCGCTTTCTTTTCAAGCGTAATCTTTACTAGCCGCTCGTTATAGCGTGGTAGTCCCTGAGATCGTCTAACAGTGGACTAATAGAGAAATAGCTGGCCGCATCTTCGATTTTCCGAAATTGGATGAATACGGGCGCTAGGGCCGTAATTTTGGCTGGGTTTCTGCCTGTGATTACTGGTTGTGGAGCCAGCAGATGGTGACAGAGTTATGGCGACTCTTTTGCAGGCAAGCTATAGTTGCACGGTATAACAACCGTTCAAAAACCGAATCCCGATCATTTTAACCAAACACCTGTTGTCTAGCAGGTGCTTGAATAAAGGATGGTCTGTTGAATACAGACAGGTTGAAATTTATGAACAGCATGGATTTTTTGACAAAATTCTCGCCTAAACACCTGGCGCCAGCCTATCGCTGTGTCCTTGTGCCCGGCCTGATTGCTGTACTACAGCTTGGGACCATCTCTGCAGTGTCAGCGAGCAGTAATGACAAGCAGATCCGCGCTGTCGACTCCAGTCTTGAATCGATCATCAGAACAGTTGAAGGTGATACCTTCGCAACGCTCGGATTTAAAGTGTTCGGCAGTGCAGCAATGGGGCGCTTACTGGCCGAATACAACGAACTGGCCTTTTCAACCGAATTTGAGGCCGGACAGGAGATAATTATACCGACGCATGTAGATGCGAAAAACAACTTTGCTACGGTCGCTTTTGTCAAAGGTGATACGACATTGCATGTGGCTGGCAGCGATCAGACAACCCGCAGTCTGTCGACGGGCGATCAGATTTATACCACTGATGTCATCGTTACCGGAAACAGCGGATTTGTCAGTACAGTACTGTCTAATGGAAGTGTTGTGAATATACAGCCAGACAGTCGCGTAATACTGAACGAACTTTCCTGTTTGCCACAGGATGCCAGATGCGCGTTTTCAATGGATTCTGAGCGTGGCAGCCTGTCCTCCGACGTTCGCACGCGCGATGGGCAAAGCAATCGATTCTTGATCAAAACACCTTATGCTTCAGCAGCAGTGCGCGGCACCATATTCGATTTTGATGCTGATGCGCGCACCATGCGAGTCGGCGTTACAGAAGGCGAAGTCAGTCTAATAGCGGGTACTCAAGACCTGTCGCTACCAACCGGTTTTGGTTCTTTAGCCGATGAAGGCAAAGGGCTGGGTGAGGCGGTTGAGTTGCTTGGCAGTCCGGATTTTCTGCCTGCTCCGAGACGACTCGGTGAGCAGGATCGAATAGCATGGAACGAGGTAAATGGTGCTCAAGGTTATGTGATGTCTGTCACCAGTGATGCAAATGGCAACCAGGAGATATATCGGGAAACAGTGTCAGAGCCTGTACACGATCTGCGTGCGCTTGATGAGGGCACAGCCTATCTTAATGTGCGCGGTCTTGACGCCAATCAATTGAAAGGATTTACCGGTGTTGCTGAAATGAATATCGTCACAGTCGATCCCGATTTACCGATGCCGAAACTGAGTCTCGAAAAAGAAGGTAACGAGATATACGTCAGTTTGCTGGACAGTAGCTTTGAGCAGACGCATGAGTTGCAGTTCTCGGAGCTTGAAGATTTCAGTACCCTGGTGTCTGTCGATATCCCACACAACGGCGGTGCTATTAGACACATTGAGCCTGATCGTCCCTACTATGTCAGAGGTCGTGTCGTTGCTGGAGAATCTTCAGTGGGCCAATACGGGCCAGTCATGGAAATTGAGGCCGGGAACTGATAAACGCAAACAGGCATTGACCGAATTTAGTTACCATACTGATTAATATTTTGCTCGAGTAACCCTCTCATCATGCCCAGTCGCCATGCCCGTTCGTAATCATAGACAGGCAGGTGATATCAGCTATTTGTCACTGGTAGGTTTTTTCCTGCTACTGCTCTTTATTGCTTACGCGTTGTTCTGGAGCGGCGCTACGCGCAATGTTGATCGGCTGATACATGACAGCTGGGTTCGTTTCGAGCAACGTCAGGCTCCTGATGATGTTGTCATCGTTGGCATTGATCCAAAGAGTCTTAGCCGCATCGGCAGATGGCCGTGGTCGCGTGATCTGCAAGCCGCTTTCCTGCGCCGTCTTAATGATTACGGCATCAAAGCCGCGATCATCGATATACTCTATGTCGAACCCGATAACGTGCCTGCCAATGACATCGCCCTGGCAAAGGTTATCGGCGACATACCCATCACTATTTTGCCAGTACACACCGAAGGTCTGGGTGTACATACCTTGCAAGGCGAGACATTGCCCATCCCGATTATCAGCAACAAAGTCACCAGTCTGGGGCATGTGTCGCTGCCGCTGGATGCCGACGGTATTGTACGACGCATCAATCTCAAGGCAGGTTTTAAAACTCCCCATTGGGATTCGCTGAGTCTTGCAGCCTTCAACGCACTCGGTGGTGATCTGCAGGGTGACGACATTCCCGGTAAACGTCTGGCCCTTGAAGTGACAGGCAACACTTGGGTAGAAGATCATCAAGCCCTCATTTCATTTCACGGGCCTGCAAAAACTTTTACCAATGTGGGTGTGGACGAAATAATCGCCGGTGAAGTTCCACTTGAAGTGCTGAAAGATAAAATCGTTTTCATTGGGGCGACAGCTACTGGCATGAGAGACATGTTGCCCACTGCGGTTACTTCTGAAAATACACCTATGCCGGGAGTGGAAATTCACGCCAATATTTTTTCAGCCTTGCGTGAAGGGCGCACAATCACAACGATAAATCCCGTCGCGAATTTCGCTATATGCGCTGTGTTGTTAGTTCTATTGCTGATGCTCTATTCCAGACTTTCTCCGATATGGACATTGGCAGGAGCTGGCATCGGGGCATTGGTACCTATTGGTATCAGCTTTGTTTTATATCGCTACTTAAATATTTGGCATGCGCCACTTATTGCAAGCATTCCCATTTTGGTCAGCTATTTCTTATGGAGTTGGCATCGACTGGAATTCTTGTCTGTTTTTCTCCGTCACGAAACTGATCGTTTGAGTGATGAGATCGGTTCTGACGACAACACCAACAATAAGCTGCTTGCGCAATTTTTCAAAAGTGCTCAACAGCATTTGCCAATATCGGGCTGGCGATTCAGTGTCGATGAGGACGCATACGCAAGCACCAATGAACCACATTTCAACCGCAATGCCGGGATCGATATCTGGGAACGCTTTGGTGATGAATATGCCCGACAGTATCGGACGCCGGGAAATCTGAAGGTGGTTTTCAGCGCCAAAGATGAAGAATTTGCGAAAGACTTCATGCGCTATGTAGATGGGCTTCCAAGAGTAAGAGAACGTCAGTCACGGGTACGACTTGCCGGTTCGATCGAGCGTATACAAATGGATACTCACAGGTTGAGTTTTCAGGTGGAACGACTACGTCAGCTAAACGGATTAAGCGCAAGTCTGTTCGAAGGTAGCTCCGCCGGTCTTGTCGTTTGGAGTGCCGCGGGCGAAGTAGTACGTGCGAACGATCTGGCTAAATTGAATCTACCGCATATTGATGTTGAAAGTGCGTCTCTTATAGATTTTCTCTCGGCATTGGGGCGTGATCCGCAAAAGCAGGATGCTCGGCGTTTACAGGAGCTGGTGCTTGAAGCCAAACCATGGCAGGTAAATTTGATCGAAAGCGATAGCGAATTGGTTATAAATTTTAGCGCTTACGGCAGAACGCTTGTTGAACGATTGATATCCGCTAGTGTAATCGACGTTACAGAAATCCGACGCAGCGAACGTTCGAGAGCCGAGTTGATTGATTTTCTGTCGCATGATCTGCGCTCGCCATTGATATCATCGTTGTATATGTTGTCTGACGATTTACGCGTATCCGAAAATGAAAATGATGAGAAGATTGAGCGTATAGAGCACAATATAAATCGTAGTCTTGAAATGATGGATGATCTATTGACGATTGCCCGGGCTGATAATCTGACTTCCGAACAATTTTCCATGGTGCTCTTTGATAGTGTTGTTGACAATGCTGTTGATCAGTTGGTGCCGCAGGCTAGAAGTCGTAACATAAATATAGAAGTCGAAGAGCAAACAACTGAAGTGTGGGTCAATGCTGACCCTGCTTTACTTGAAAGAGCCATAGTTAACATCATCAGTAATGCCATCAAGTATTCACCTGAAGGCACTGTTGTTGATGTTCAGAGTCGAGTCTCCGAAAATTCCATTCGCCTTGATGTTAGAGATCAGGGTATTGGCATAGCACCGGAGATGATGGAAAATCTTTTCAAGCGATTCAAACGTGACGCTGCCATATCGAAACAGTTCAAAGGTATAGGTCTTGGTTTGGCACTTGTATCGCGTGTTGTTACCCAGCACGGTGGGCGCGTCTGGGCTTCAAATCCTGGCAAGGGCACGTTGATATCGATGGAAATACCTGTGTCTCTGGTGGGTGAATACGCTGAAGACGCAGCTATTTGAGGCTATGCGCAAATTTTGCGAAGTTCATTCGCATTTTATTTACTGTGCTTGCATGTCGGAATGGACAAGATTGTCGAATTTAACAAGGATTAACCTTGTTCAGCGCAGTTGTGCTGATTTTCATCTGATTTTTCTCCGATAACATTCATAATATTAAATCAGACAGTTCGTATCATCTGGAGCAATGAGTTTTCTCGTTATCCTAAAGATGAATTTTCTGCATTGCCAGCAAGGCATAATGATCAATCACGAACTGACTTAGAGGCTTTGGAGATACTTTATGCATACACGATGGTTGTCATTAGTTTTTGTTCTGTTGTCATTTTTATCAGCAGGAGTCGCACTGGCTGCGGAGACAGTCAATCTCAATAAAGCGGATGCCGCTGCGATACAGCAAAGCCTGATTGGTATTGGCCCGGTTAAAGCTGAGGCAATCATCAGCTATCGCAAGAAGAATGGTAAATTCAGTGGTGTCGATGACCTGCTCAACGTAAAAGGTATTGGCCCTGGATTAATAAAGAAAAATAAAAAGTACCTGTCGCTCAGCAAAGGCGTTGTTAAAGGCGATGCCAAGAAGTATGCAGCGGCGAAAAAACAGGCTAAAGCCAAACAGTCGGGTAGTTCGTCTACAAAATCATCTACTAAATCGTCCAAAAAATCCAAAACTGCCAAAGCCACCAGTAAAAGTTCTACTAGCAAAAGCAAAGCGGTGACAGCTAAATCGACATCGACTAAAAAATCGACATCGAAAACCGCGTCCAAGCCTAAGAAAAAGAGTAAGGCTGACAAAAGCGATAAAACGAAAAAAGCCAGTAAATCAAAATCTACCAAGAAAAAAGCTAAAAAGAAGAAGAAAAAGAAAGCCCCTGCAAGCTAGCTCCTGCGAGTTAATCAACCAGGCAGCTAACTGGGCAGCATGCGGTTGGCAGTATTTATGATTTACTGTGAGTTACGCTGCCATCAGATTTGCCAATGATCAGATGGTTAGCTGCGCGATTAGCAAATAGCCCAACAGTGACGACTCCGGGTATTTGACTCAGCTCGCTTTCAAGCGCTTTGGGATTGGTGATATCCATATTATGGATATCAAGGATGTAGTTGCCGTTGTCGGTCATGAAAGACTCGCGCAATTCGGGATCGCCACCGATGACAACGGTTTGTCGCGCAACAAAGCTTCGGGCCATAGGTAGCACTTCTATCGGTAAGGGAAAAGCACCCAGCTTTTCCACACACTTGCCCTCATCGACGATGCAGACAAATGTCTTGCTGGCTGCTGCGACGATTTTCTCCCGGGTCAGTGCGCCTCCACCTCCCTTGATGAGCTCCAGCGCTGCGTTGGCCTCATCTGCGCCATCAACATACAAAGGGAGGTCTCCGGTCATATTCAGATCCAGTACTTCGATGCCTATCTTTTGCAATCGAGCTGCGCTGGCCTCAGAGCTTGCGACCGCACCCGAGAGATGCATTTCCAACTCTGCAAGCGCGTCGATGAAATAGTTGGCCGTGCTGCCTGTGCCAACGCCAATAACGCTTCCCGACGGTAGTTCGCGAACCAGTTCAACGGCAGCAAGAGCTGCCAGCTTTTTTTGCTCATCAATGGCAATAGACATGGTATCTTCAGTCAAGTTTTTACTAATATTTCCGCTTGTACTGCCGCAGCCCCTGACAAACCAGATCCCGACAGACCAGACCCTGATAGACCAGACCCTGATAGACCAGACCCTGATAGACCAGACCCTGATAGAAGTATGACCGCCAGCGAATCCTATATTAAAAGAATTCTCGACGCTCGAGTATATGACGTTGCCACCCAGACGCGCCTGCACAGTGCACAACTGCTGTCAAAGAGACTGGGCAACAGGGTTTTGCTTAAACGCGAGGATGAGCAACCGATATTCTCGTTTAAATGCCGTGGTGCCTTCAACCGTTTGTTCAAACTGACACAGACGCAGTCTGTGACCGGTGTGGTCGCCGCATCCGCCGGTAATCACGCTCAAGGGGTGGCGCTCGCGTCATCGAAGCTCGGTTTGTCGGCGATTATTGTCATGCCAGTGACAACACCTCAGATCAAAGTAGATGCAGTGATCGCTTTGGGTGCTGAAGCGGTGTTGTACGGCGATGATTTCAATGCGGCTTTTGTACATGCCAAGGCACTCAGTGAGGAAAAGGCCTTCCCGTTTATTCACCCCTTCGATGACCCGGATACGATAGCCGGGCAAGGCACCATAGGGGTCGAGCTCTGTCAGCAGCACCCGGATCCGATTGATTACCTCTTTCTACCGATTGGTGGTGGTGGCCTGGCTGCCGGTGTCTCTGCCTACCTCAAATACTTACGCCCGGAAATCAAAATCATCGGTGTCGAACCCGTTGATGCTGCCTGCATGCAGGCAGCACTGCAAGCAGGACAGCCGGTGGAGCTTGAGCAAGTTGGTTTGTTTGCTGACGGCGTTGCGGTGAGGCGGGCCGGGGATGAGACCTTCAAAATTTGCCAGGAGACGCTTGATGACATCGTACTGGTAACGGTTGATGAAATGTCGAGTGCCATTAAAGATATTTTTAACGAAACAAGAACATTGACCGAGCCTGCTGGTGCTTTGGCACTGGCTGGACTAAAAAAATACGCTATCGAAAACGACTTAAGCGACTCGACTCTGGTGGCAATCAACAGCGGAGCCAATATAAATTTTGATCGCTTGCGCCACGTGGCAGAGCGAGCAGAAATTGGTGAGAGCCGTGAGGCACTGTTTGCAGTAACAATCCCGGAAGTCCCCGGTAGTTTTCGACAATTCTGTCATGCGCTGGGGCGCAGAAGCATCACCGAATTCAACTACCGCTTTCATCCCGGCAAAGTGGCGGAGATTTTTGTGGGTGTTGAATTACACGGTGGGGATCAGGAGCGTATTGACTTTCAACAACAATTACACGAGCAGGGATACAGCCTGCTCGACATGACAAAAAACGATACAGCCAAACTGCATATACGGCATATGATAGGTGGTCGAACAACAGGTGAAATAACCGACAACTCACCCGAGCGACTTTATCGTTTTCGATTTCCAGAACGCCCCGGTGCCTTAATGGATTTTTTGAGCAGTATGGATGTGGACTGGAACATCACCTTGTTCCATTACAGGAATCATGGTGCGGCCTATGGTCGAGTCCTGGTAGGCATGCAGATAGGTGAACACGCAGAGGAGCGGTTCGTTAGTTTTCTCGATGGTCTCGGTTTCTCTTATGAAGATGAAACCAATAATCGTGCGTATGAGCGGTTTTTGTTGTAGCTGAAAGTTTTAAAAAGGTCGTCTGTTAGCCAGCAAGCTTGTTAATATAATCCCATTCTTTTTTACTGACGGGCATGATCGACAGTCGGTTACCGCGGCGTAGCAACTGCATGCCTTCTAGTGGCTTGCGGGTTTTTAGTTCTTCCAGGGTAATTATGTCGCTAAACTTTCTTTTCAGTTTAACGTCGACCATAAACCAGCGTGGGTTGTCGGGGTCGGATTTGGGGTCGTAATATTTTTCTTTTTTATCGAAGGCCGTATGATCAGGATAGCTTTTCTTGACGACCGTGATCTGCCCGACAATACCCGGCACTGCGCAACTTGAATGGTAGAAGAAACCTAAGTCACCTTTGACCATGTCATCGCGCATCATATTTCTGGCCTGGTAATTTCGTATACCGTCCCAATGGTCCTTTTTGCCAGGCATGTTCGCCAGGTCGTCAATGCTGAATGCGTCGGGTTCAGATTTAAAAAGCCAGTAGTTCATGAATGATTCTCCTGGGCTGTAAACAGATAAGTGTTGTGATCAGTTACAACCATCTTCAGTGGTACGTCCCAGGATTCTACAGGGACCGAATCCATGCTTTGGAAATCGTGCGCAACACCGATGAGTTTCTGCTCTTGCGTTGGTGTGTCGTTCGTACCGTTATCCTGGTCGGGATGCAAGTGAGCAAATGTTCTGTCGTAATAGCCGCCACCCATACCAATCCGATTACCGCTGTTATCGAATGCCACCAGTGGCGCTAATATTATATTTAGTGCGCTAGCATCGAGTAGTTCGTCGATTTCGTATTCCGGGATTTTGATGCCGTACTTTCCAGCGACTAAGGCGGTGTCATCGGTTAATGGTGCAAAGCGCATTTTGTCGCCTTGAATCACAGGGACGCAGGTTGACATGCCTAGTTGGCGCAAGCGAGAGAGACTGGAATCTAGTGGTATCTCACCACCTATCGCAAGATAGCCGGCAATCGTTATCGGATCGTCGATGCCATTGGCCAATTTCGTCCAGTCGGCAGAGATTTTTTCGATGCGTTCTGCAAGAGCGTCACCAGCGGTGTCTAATTGCGATGCTGATAGTTGGCTACGCTTATCAAGCATGGCCTTGCGGATTGCCAATCGCTGTTCTTCTGTGGTCATCTGGAGATCAATGGGTAGTGCTATTGGCTTATTGCTGGGCACAACAGCAATAATCACGTGTGATCTCGCACGATTTTATGCGAGATTTTTTGGATAGTTGTCGGTATGAAGTATCAACCACGACAGCCGTTTTCGGTGTGCTACCTTGAACCAATCGGTTCAGGTGGGGATCATCGGAATTGCTTCAGGCTTTCCACACGTAGCGGACATGCACAACAACAACCACCGACACATCCCCGGGGTGTTGAATTAGGCTCAAGGGATATACCCAGCCAAATAACAAACCGCGCAGAAGATACAGCTGAAAATGTAGCACGAACCTGCTAAAAAATCAGGAATTGGTATTATTTTCTGCAAGCGCAGAATCAATTTTTGATGACAGTGACTGAAGTTCTTTGCTTAGTTCGGATGGTTCACGGGGTGCTGTACCCTGTTTGAGTAAATCGTTGGCAATGTTAATCGCTGTAACAATAGCGAGTTTTTCAATAGCCAGGGTTTTGTGGCGTGCCCTGGAAGTGGTCATCGTGGTGTTAACGTACTGTACGGCTTTTTTCAGATCTGCCTCTTCGTGTGCTGCACAGCCCATGCGAAGCTCCTTGCCGAGGATATTGACCTTGACTGATCGTTGGTCAGTATTTTTTTGATTTGTTGTTTCTTTGTCGTTGTAAACGAGAGATGATGTGTCCGATGTGCTCACGTTGCAGCCTCCAGAGATTTCAGTCGCATGATCATCGACTCTACTTTCGTTCTGGCGAGTTCGTTTTTCTCGATTAGCTTCGCACGTTCTTCTATCAGTGTTTGTTGCTGATCCAGTAGCGAGCTGTTTTCGAGTTTGAGTTGTGAGCACACTTCAATCAGCTCGGACACTTTCAGATCGAGTTGTTGTATATCGTTGTTGATAAGCTGTTCACTCATGGCTCTGGAGCCTCCGGGATTTACTGGTCGTTTAACCTGGGAATTCAGCCGTAGCTTTGGCACTATTCCTGGCTCTGTTATTTCAGCTTTGTTTCCACTTTTGTTGTTGCCGTTTTTGCCATTATCTTTTTGCCGTTATCAATTCGGGCATAACCAACCCGGTCGCGCACAATAACTATATTGTATACTCCGCCGTGCTGAGGTGGAAGTCAGACCGCCTAAAGTGCGTATTCCGGTGGATATCTATCTAATATCGCTACCGGGAGGCGTTAGTTTGCCATTTTTTTAAACAAAGCGTTTAACCAGAGCGCAGGTTGGGATAGCCACCACAATCCATGAATTATTCGCAACTACAACAACAGCTTGAGTCCTTACAAGTAGATACCGGTGCGACGCAGATACATGGCCAGTTATGTGGTCTGCTTTGCACTTCGCGTGAGGAAATCGCCAAGGGGCGCTGGTTCGCAACCGTGCTCGAGGATTTTAAATCCCGTCCTGGCGCACTGACCGACAACGCCGATACTAGCGCTGTTGCCTTACAAGAACTTGATGGGTTATTCGTTGAAACATGCAATCAATTGTCAAGTGAGGATTTTGGTTTTTCCCTGTTTGTCAGTCCATCCTCAACCGCGCCATTTGATCGTATGGCAGAGCTTGCTGAGTGGTGCGGTGGTTTTTTATTTGGCTTCGGATTAGGTGCTGGTGAGTCGGCAGCTGAATTACCCGCTGATACCGCTGAGTTAATAAAGGATTTTACCGAGATTTCGCGTTTTCAATCTGACGATGACATATTGCAAGAAGATCATGACATTGATCAGGATGAAAACGATGTTATGGAAATTGAAGAATTTATTCGCGTCGGTGTCTTGTTAATAAACGAAGAGATGCAAGCTCTATTGCCGAATCCAGCAAAACAGCAAAAAAACCTGTCAAATACTAATGATGGTTCACCGACTCTGCATTAAATTAAACGCTATGCAACTCAGTGGCTACTCAGTGGCTACTCAGTGGCTATCAAGCGGGTATTGACAGACGATCAGAGCAATTCCAACTATGTCCTACAACACGCTAGATAATCGCACGCATCAAAAAGAGAGGCTACGGCGCAGGAAAGCGTTGATGCGCTCAATGGGGCAAGGCTCAATTGCCATCCTGCCTTCAGCCAAACCTGCAACGCGTAGTCGCGACACCGAGTATGCGTTTCGCCAGGACAGTGATTTCTATTATCTCAGTGGTTTTGAAGAACCGGAATCCCTGCTTGTTCTTGTGCCAGGAAGAGAGGCCGGTGAGACTATTATTTTTTGCCGTGAGCGCGATCGTGAAAAAGAGACTTGGCATGGCAGACGACTGGGTGTTGAGCGTGCGCCCGAGGTGCTTGATGCGGACGATGCTTTTCCGATAGGCGATGTAGACGATATTCTTCCCGGTTTGCTTGAGGGCAGGGAGCAGATTTATTACTCACTCGGTAAGGATGCGGAATTTGATCAGCAATTGATGGAATGGCTTAATCGTGTAAAAGCCAAAACCCGGGTAGCCAGCGAAGTACCGATGTCGTTCGTCTCTCTTGACTATCATTTGCACGAAATGCGTTTGCACAAAAGCCGTGCAGAGCTCAATCTGCTAAAGAAAGCTGCACGCATCTCAGCTGCAGGACATAGCCGCGCCATGCGATGTTGCCGTCCGGATATGATGGAGTACGAGCTGGAAGCGGAACTGGTTGCCACCTATAAAAGTGAAGGCGGTGATCATGCTTTTCTACCGATTGTCGGTTCCGGTGACAATGCGTGTATTTTGCAT
The DNA here is from genome assembly GCA_964411665.1 of uncultured Granulosicoccaceae bacterium. Classification (GTDB taxonomy): domain Bacteria; phylum Pseudomonadota; class Gammaproteobacteria; order Granulosicoccales; family Granulosicoccaceae; genus CALFCE01. The sequence goes on from CAYPMR010000002.1 coordinate 37,789, forward strand.
TACACAGAAAATAACATGTCGATGGCTGATGGAGAACTGGTGCTGGTCGATTCCGGTGCAGAGTATGCCTGCTATGCAGGAGACATAACCAGAACCTATCCTGTCAACGGCACCTTTTCACAAGCGCAGCGTGATATCTACAGCATTGTGCTCGATGCACAGTTAGCGGCTATAGATGCGGTCAAACCAGGGGCTGGGTGGAATGAACCACATGATGCAGCAGTAGCTGTGTTGACCCGGGGGTTGGTGGCGGTTGGGCTGCTAAAAGGTACGGTTGCAAAAGAGATAAAAGATGAAGGCTACCGACGCTATTACATGCATAAAACCTCGCACTGGCTAGGACTCGATGTACATGACGTTGGTGAATACAAGATCAATGGAAAAGCCCGTGAACTGGAACCGGGTATGGTGCTAACTATCGAGCCCGGACTCTACATACCAGCAGGCCGGGGTGTTCCCAGGCGTTACGCCGACATCGGTGTGCGTATAGAAGATGATGTCGTTGTAACAAAGGACGGTTGTGAAGTGATTACTCATCAAGTGCCAAAAGCTATCGATGAGATTGAAGCCTTAATGGCAGGCACCTGGCCCGCATAATTTCGGAAAGTTAAGCGTATCGCCATAATCAAAGAAAAAGCAGAAAAAGCGCGATCCGCTATCGTTGTTCGCCTGCTGTTTTTTCTTGTAGCGGCAGCAATTGGCGTTGTTGTGTCTCTGGCGACAGTGGCACTGATAGAGGCCATCGCGCTGGTGCAACTGATTGGCTATGGCGATGGCTCGGAAGAGCGTTTCGCCAGCATCGCAGCATCCCAGCCGTGGTGGAAATTGCTACTAGTGCCAATGGTTGGTGGTCTGATTGTAGGCCTGCTTATCCAGACATTGCCTGGCAAACGCTATCATGGTATTGCGGATGTAATGGAAGCCTGCGCGTTTAATAGCGGTCGCATGGGAGTGCGTTCCGGTGTCAGTGCAGCCATCGCTGCAGCCGTGTCGCTTGGTGTAGGGGCGCCGCTGGGCAGAGAGGGCCCTGCGGTGCATATCGGCGCCTCTGTCAGTGCGTGGATCGCTGAACGTCTTGGTTTGCATCGCAGTCAAACGCTTACCTTATTAGGCTGTGGCGCCGCAGCTGCAGTAACTACCTCGTTTAATGCACCGATCGCCGGAGTTATATTCGCGCTAGAGGTTGTGGTCGGTTATTACACCTTGCGTGTATTTGCACCCGTGGTCATTGCCTCGCTAACGGCAGTCGTGGTGCACGCCTATTTTTACGGATCAAAACCTCTGTTTGAATTATCAAGTATTGGTTCGCACAATGCACTTGAATTGCCGTTGTTTGCTCTGCTGGGTGTGCTTTGTGGCGTTACCGTGTCGTGCTTTATTTATTTGATGGTTGGCTTACGCAAGACCTGGGATAAGACCCATTTGCCACACTGGATACGACCTGCCGTGGCTGGATTGATCATAGGGATCGTGGCAATAAAGTATCCGATGATTCTGTCTATCGGTTTCGAGCCCACCAAAGCTGCCCTTGAAGAGACGCTTCTTTTTGATGAGTTATTTCTACTGCTATTTTTGAAAATAGGTGGTACTGCATTGGCGCTCTCAAGTGGGTTTGCCGGCGGTGTGTTCAGCCCGTCTGTTTTTATGGGCGCGATGCTCGGTGGTGTATTTATACTGGCCTTTCCAGCAATTCCCTTTGTGCAGGCTGATCAGGCTCTCTACTCCATAGCTGGTATGGCAGCTGTATCCTCAGCGATGCTCGGTGCACCTATTTCAACCATATTAATTGTGTTTGAAATCACTCGGGACTACGGGGTGACACTGGCTGTTATGACAGCTGCGGCTTTTGCCAGCACTACCATGCAAATGGGCAAGCATACCTCTTTCTTCCGCTGGCAGTTGTATACCCGCAATGTCAATATTGCCAGTGGGCGTAATCTTAGTATCTTGCGTTTGGAGACGCTTGAAAAATTAATAACGCAGGTTTTTGTCCGTGTAAAAGTAGGTGATTCACTGCGTAAAGTTGAATCCCAGCTTGGGGTGTCACGAAAACGTATTGCCGTTATCGAAAATGATGAAAACGACTTTATTGGCAGCGTGGAGCTTAAGGAAGTCATTTCAGTGGCAACAGCAATGGCAAAACGCGAACAGGATGCTTTGCGCAACGATAGCGATCAGAACGACAGTGATGAATTGCAGAGCGCGACATCGGACAACGCTGAAACATTACCAGAATCGGTTATCGAGACCATCGAGCAGATGGTGCGCGAACACCCTGTGTATGCCAATGCGTCAACTAATCTTGTGGTTGCACTGCAGTTGATGGCCGAGAATGATTTGGATCATCTAGCCGTTGTTAGTGAAGATGATCAAGGAGCAAAGAAAATTCTGGGTGTTGTTTACAAAGCCGACGTGCTGGCTGAACATTACAACCTGCTCAGAAGGGCCAGAGAAGAAGAGTTCGGTGTCAACTAAAACTCTCCTCAAAATTGATCCTGCACGCTGATACTGCGTTGACGCTCTGTTCATGCGGGCCACGTTGGTCGGGCCGCGCAGGTGTGCTCATTTACTGGCGTGTAAACAAGGGGGACGCCCAGTCCTCCTCGAACAGAGTCCGCCTTGTCTCAGCCTACATGCTCATATTTTGAGAAGAGTTTTCTTCATGTAACAAGCTATTTTTACAAGGTTACTTGACTGCGGCGTGCAACCTACTCAGCCGGTATCTGACTATAAGTCCCTTCGGTAGTGAAAAATGTATCGCCTTTGTAGAAGTTTGTCTCGCCAGCATCGAGCAGTGTTTGCAGCATTTTTGGTATTTGTCGGTTCTCCGCTTTTAGCTTATCTGCAAATTTCGCATTGCCAATGGCATCGAGTAGTTCGAAAGGCCCTTGTTGCCAGTTGAATCCCCAACGCATTGCGCGATCGATGTTGACTATGTCATCAGCAATTTGTGGCACAAGACCAGCGGCATAAGCCAGTGTGTTGCTCATGACCTGCCAGGCAAACTGCCCTTCAGCTGTGTTAGCAAATAACAAATTGGTTGCCAGACTGTGTTGATCATCCAGCGCTTCTGCCGGTTGCATGGGGCGCCATTGTTGTTTCGTTAGATCGAATACTTCCATGGATTTATTACCGTCAGCGTCCTTCAGCATTTTGTAATAACCGCCACCGGTTTTTCGTCCCAATTGTCCGTCTGCAAGCATGGCCTGTTCTGCTGTTGGCAAATCAAGATAGCGCTCGCAATCGTCGCCAGCGGGAAGATTTTCTCGTAGGTTTTTAGCTACAAGATCCATGATATCCAGTCCGATCAGATCAACCAGGCCATACAGCCCGGTAGGCGGCAAGCCAACCGGTTTGGACAAGAGCGCATCGATTGTCTCTATCGTTAAACCCTGCTCCTGTGACTTGATACCTTCTGACAGGCCACACAGCATCCAGTAACAACCAATACGGTTACCTATGAAATTGACAGTGTCTTTGGCGTACACAATACCCTTACCCAGTGTGCCACCCAGATAACCGACAAGTGTCTCGATAACAGCTGCGTCGGTATCTTCACCGGGAACAAGTTCCAGCAAACGCATGATATGCACTGGATTAAAAAAGTGTGTGATGGCCACATCACGCCGAAACTGTTCCGGCATGTCGGCATAGATGTCACGTAGCGGTATGCCGGAGGTGTTGCTGGTGACGATAGAATTTTCCTTGCGATGAGGTTCCAGCTTGGCAAAAAGCTCACGTTTAGCGGCGAGATTCTCGATGATGACTTCGCAGATCCAGTCACATTGTCCGATGTCAGCCAATTCGTCGTCGATACTGCAGGGTTTGATCAGACTGGCTTGTTCTTCGGTCAGGACAGGTTTACGCCCGCCGGTCAGGCGTTCAATGGCTTTTTCGGCGGTGGCTTTCTCCATATCAGCCAACATGACCGGGGTGCCGGCAGCGGCGCAGACGCCAGCTATGCCTGCGCCCATGGTGCCCGAACCGATTACTGCTACTCGTGAGATATTGATTGCCATTGCTTACTTTGCCTGTGATTCTGCTGCGACGGTCTGTCGCCGATTATTAAAGCATGGCAGTATATAAAAAATGTTGACCGAAGTGTCCAAAGAGAAACAAACATGAGTAAAGACAAGAAAGCCGGCCATCGAGCACCTGCGCATATAGGGTTCGATACCCTCAGCCTGCACGCTGGCCAGCGCCCGGATGCCGAGACCGGTGCTCGCGCTACACCTATCTACCAGTCGACGTCTTTTGTATTTCGTGATGCGACACATGCGGCATCGCTGTTTGATATCGGTCGGGCAGGTCATGTGTATTCGCGTATATCAAATCCGACAGTTGCAGTACTTGAAGAACGTGTTGCGGCGCTCGAGGGTGGGGTTGGGGCTGTTTGTACGGCCAGCGGTATGGCTGCTATCCATTTGGGGATAACCACGCTTGCCGGTGCTGGTGATCATGTTGTGGCGTCGCGCTCGCTGTATGGCGGCACACATAATTTACTCAGCTACACGCTGCCGCGATTTGGCGTTGAAACAACCTTTGTTGACCCTTGTGACCCCGGGGCATTTAAGCGCGCTATCCGTCCGGAGACGAAGTTGATATTCGGTGAGACCGTCTCGAATCCGCGTATGGAAGTACTCGATATTCCAACCATTTCGGCCATTGCCCACGATAATGGAATACCTCTGATGGTGGATGCGACTTTAACCACGCCCGCACTGATGAGACCGTTCGATCTGGGTGCCGATATCGTGATGCACTCGCTGACCAAGTTTATGGGTGGACATGGTATTGCGGTCGGCGGAGTCCTGGTTGATTCCGGCAATTTTGACTGGGAAGGGTCGGGTAAATTTCTTCAACTCTCAGAGCCCTATGAGGGTTTCCATGGCATGGACTTCGTCGAGGAATTTGGTCCCTATGCCTATATCATGCGTGCTCGTAAGGAAGGCTTGCGTGATTTTGGCGCCAGCCTTGCGCCGGGCAATGCCTTTCATTTGCTGCAGGGGCTCGAGACCTTATCAGTGCGTATGCAAAAGCACGTCAGTAATGCGGAAGCCGTAGTCGACTTTCTCGCCGGGCATGAACAGGTTGCCAAGGTGTTACATCCACGGCTGACGGATCATCCGGACCATGCACTGGCGGAATCCTTGTTGCCACAGGGGTGCGGAGCTGTATTCGGTTTCGAGCTTGTCGGTGGGCGTGAGGCCGGTAGACGGTTTATCGACGCGTTGCAGTTGTTCTCGCATCTGGCCAATGTCGGGGACGCGAAATCTCTGGTCATTCATCCAGCCAGTACCACGCATTCGCGTATGGATGATGCTGCGTTGGCTGCATCGGGTATTTCAGAAGGACTAGTACGTTTATCCATTGGGATTGAGGCGATTGATGATCTGTTGGCCGATTTGAAGCAGGGTTTGCGCGCTGCCGGCAAAGCCTCTTCGAGCCGGGGGAATAGCTGATGGATATCACTATTGATTCGCGCAGTGTCTATATCAATACCGGCAATATTGACTGGCAGGATGGGCGTCCGTGGCTATGTTTGTTGCATGGCGCGTCCCTCGATCACACGGTGTGGGTGCTTTACAGCCGCTATTTCGCGCGCCAGGGTTATAACGTTATAACGCCCGATCTGCCCGGACACGGCCGTTCCGAAGGTGCTGTGCCAGATTCCATTGAGGCAATGGGTGCCTGGGTAGCGGCATTGCTTGAAAAGGTTGCAGGTAGTGGTGAAGTCTATTTGGCCGGACACAGTATGGGTTCGCTGGTCGCATTGCAAACGGCGTCCTTGCAAGCAAATAATATTCAGCGTTTGCTTTTGCTTGGTTCTGCCGTGCCGATGCCGGTGGGAGACGCGTTGTTAAATGCGGCACGTGACAATGATCACGCCTCGATAGACATGGTTTCCATTTTTGGTCACTCGCTACAGTCCCGTCTGGGTGGTAATCCGGTGGCTGGTATTAATATTCTTGGTGCGGCGATACGGTTGATGGAAAACGCTGGCCCGGGTGTGATGTTTAGTGGTTTGAATGCCTGTAACAATTACACAGCCGGTTTGGATCAGGCACAGAAGGTAACGGCTGCGACAACAATGATTCTGGGGGAGCGGGATATGATGACGGCACCGGCTGGTGCAAAGGTTGTTGGCAAAGCGCTCAATGCGGAGACAATTATCCTGCCGAATTGCGGTCATATGATGCTTGCTGAACAGCCAGAAGCTACATTACAAGCGATGTTGAAAGCGATGTCCTGAGAGCAGACTGCTATTTTATTATTTGTTGCTAAGAGATTTGAGGATGTTTTGGCTGATCTCTTCGACTTTGCCGATACCCTCGATCTTGAGATAACGGGGTGCGTTGGGATCTCCGGACGCTTCCCAGTCGGAATAGTAGGCAACTAGTGGTGCTGTCTGTTCTTCATAGATACGCAGGCGTTTTCTGACTGTATCTTCGACGTCATCCTTGCGTTGTATCAGCGGTTCTCCGGTTTCGTCATCGAATCCTTCAACTTTGGGTGGGTTATAGCGTACGTGATAGCTGCGCCCCGAGGCCTCGTGAATACGACGACCACTAATGCGGCGCACGATCTCGTCATGTTCGACTGTGATCTCGACTACAGCATCAATCGCTATTTTCATGGCTTTCAGCGCATCTGCCTGCGTTAAGGTACGCGGAAAACCATCGAACAGGGCGCCGTTTTGGGTGTCTTTCTCTGCCAGTCGCTGTTTTATCAGATCGACAATGATCTGATCCGAGACAAGTTGGCCAGCATCGATAATACGTTTGGCTTCCATACCGACGTCGCTGCCGTTAGCGATCGCAGATCGCAGCATATCGCCAGTGGAAATCTGCGGAATTGAGAATTCCTCGCACAGAAATTTTGATTGTGTGCCTTTACCGGCACCCGGTGCTCCCAGAAGTATCAAACGCATCGATCAGGTGTTACTCCGGATATGCCGTACAATTCTGGCGGTGTAGTGTCGTTAGGGTTAAATACCATTTTACAGATGATTAGCGTTACGCTGATTGATTCAAAATGTATGGGAGACCCTGAGTTCCAGCACTATTCTATTCGAGGCTGGGTATAACTGCTAGTACGGGGTTGTGTCAGTCGTTTTATGCTATTTGGTACCGGTCAAAATGACCTAAGCTTCTATATTACGCGATTGAAATTCGTCAGGTCTACCGGCTAGATACTTGGATATTTCCCTATTATGAAAACTATAACTCGAAAAAAACTCTCTTTTGCTGGCGCCGGCTCTACAAACGACTTGGTTCGCTCACGGTTTGCTGTGAGTGTGGCCAGTGCAGCAGCAGTGTTACTTATTGTGGCAGGTTGTGGTGGTGGTTCGGGACAGGGCGATGACGCGGATGCTAACGCCGATGGTGATACGCCGACAGATATTGCCTCTTGCCCCACTGTTACTGAGACTCTTGCTTACGATGAACTGATTGATGGTGATTTGTCGACTGATCGCGAAAACCCGACGGTACGCGCACTGGCTGCTGGCGCCAATTCGGTTGCGCTAATGACCGGTGGTGAGGGTGATCGACAGGATTATCTTACTGTACAGCTTGAGCCATGCATGACGCTTGATTCGGTATTTGTACAAAGTTATGAAGGTTCGGGTGGTGATGAGATTGGCGCTTTGATTCTACAACGCGGAAATACATTAACCGTTGATCCTACCCAGGCATTCAACAGTATTGATCAGCTGTTGGGATTTACGCTTTTCGGAACCGCTAATGTCGGTCTTGATGTATTGGCCATGGCTGGTCAGGGTGAAGGTGCTGAGGGGTTTACTACACCATTGCCGGCTGATAACTATACCTTTTGGCTTAATCAGACGGGCCCCCAAGCGACCTATGAATTGATTTTCAATGTGTCTCTTGTTGATACGCAGTAGCGTACATGTCTCGGGATGACGGCCATGGTGTGTGTTTTGGGTTGTTATTAGGATGAACAGTAGGCCACTACGTCTGGCCGTTCTTTTCATTCATCTTCCGCCGCCGAATCTCAAACTGTTTGTGCGACTCGGCAGTGCCGTTGTGAAACGATCCAAACCATTTATCCCAAGGCCACTCCAGGTTGCCATAGTTGCAGTCACAATAGCGATGGTGCATTTGATGATGAAAGGTTCCCAGTGCCAACCGATTTTTATCGCCTGTACCCAGAGCTTCAAAGCCCGTGTGAGAGGTAGCTGCTGTTAGTGCCTGATGTTGCAAATGAAACAGTATATGCACGGGGTGAGCTGCCAGTATCAAGTGAATAAGTACAGATGAAAAAAACAGTAAGTGCTCCAGTGGATGCATCGACAGGCCTGACCAGGGACCGACATTGGTATTGCGATGATGCAGCGCATGTGCAGCCTTATAAAGTGGTGGCCAATGCAACAGACGATGTATCCAGTAGAAGTGTATTGATATGATCACTGGCGTTAGAAAAAACAACGCAACAAACCAGATGGGATGCGCCAGAGGATTGAGTACTGGTGCAAATCCGTTGGCCATAGCCCAGAACATCACAGCTTCATAAGCTGTCCAGAAAAAGACCCCGCTCCCTAGCGACCAGAACATATTGTCGCGTACCTGTCCGTTGAAAGTGAAAATCTTGCTGGTATAACTCAAATCCCTTGTGTCGTATTTCAGAGTTTTGCCTTGACGTTTGAATACGTAAAAATACAGATGTAATCCTCCTGCTACTACTGTTAGCAAAAGCAAATTGCGCAGGTACATCTGTGCAATCCACCCAAATTCAAGAGACTTTGTTTGTTCAAGTGGTGGTTGCAGCCAGAACCATGAGATCGAAGCAATAACGATGAGGAGCGTATTTTCAGTTAAGCGAAACCAGCGCGCTGCAATCCATTCAAACATACGGACTGGATTAAATGGCCAGCTAAAAAAAGGTGATACCTGTAGCGGAACGTTCGGACGATAGTGCCAGCGTTTGCTGAATGCATCGCTTTGAGAGTCTGACTCAGTCATTGGCGCCTGCCCTTTATATTGAGTTGCCAGTTTTGGTAGTCATTTATTTGTAAGGATAACAGGTTTGTAAGATCAAAAATTTTTGTATGATCTTGCAGATCTTTGTTTGTCTTTATAAATAAAGCGTTAACTGTGTCACGCAGAGTTGCTGATTTTTAGGGATATAGCCGATTCTTCTGATCAAGTTACAGCGACATTGTGTTGAAATCAAATGTCACATTTTTTGTGTGGTTAAGTAATGACACACTTTGTATATGGCCTTTTGTCCATAGTAATTGTAAGTGAAATTGCGTGTTATTTTATGTTGCTCTATTATCACCCCTCGGTAGCGTTTGCCGGCCAATTATTTGCCCGTAAATGTTTTGCAGAAAGTAGATTTCATCAAAAGAACTACTTTTTCAAAAGAATAATTTTATAAAAAGAATATAGAGTTAATTTGGTGTTTGAGGACAAGATGTTAAACAGTAAAAACAGAATATTCCCTGTTGGTTTGGCTAGTATTTTTTGCGCATTGACTGGATTTTTTTTCACCCCGGGTGCGACTGCTTTTGCAGCTGAAGTAAATGTTTATTCATATCGCCAACCGTTTTTGATTAAGCCGATGTTTGATGCGTTTACGCGTGAGACAGGTATCGAGGTTAATACAGTATTTGCAAAAAAGGGACTTGTTGAGCGTCTTGAAAAGGAAGGTAGAAATTCGCCGGCTGATATTATTTTTACTGTTGATATCGGGCGACTTGATTCAGCGCTACAAGCGGGTGTTACGCAAGTGGTTAAGAACGATGTACTTGAAAGTGCCATACCTGCTGAATTCAGGGATCCTGCTGGGCATTGGTTTGGGTTAACCAATCGTGCACGCATTATCGTAACCTCCAAAGAACGCATGCAGCTGGGTGATATCAGTAGCTACGAGGATCTGGCAGATCCAAAATTTGCCGGCAGAATATGCTCCCGAAGTGGCAAGCACCCTTACATGGTCGCATTGGTTGCTTCAGTGATAGCCCATACTGATCGCGATACTGCCAAGACATGGTTGCAAGGCGTAAAAGAGAATCTCGCCAGGAAGCCACAAGGTAATGATCGAGCACAAGTTAAAGCCATAGCTGCCGGTGAATGTGATATTGCTATAATCAACAGTTATTACATGGGTCATATGGCAAGTGATGAAGAGCAGTCTGAATGGGCAAATAGTGTTGACATTGTTTTCCCTAATCAGGGTGACCGTGGGACCCATATGAATATCAGTGGTATGGCGTTGACCCGTCATTCGCCAAACAAAGATAGTGCAATAAAATTGATGGAATTCCTGTCAGCAAATTTGGCGCAGTCAATGTATGCGGATCAAAATTACGAATATCCGGTTAACCCTGAAGTGAGTCCATCCGGTTTGCTGCGTTCGTGGGGTGAATTTAAATACGATCCCCTGCCGCTTTCAGACATAGCGATTCATCGATCAACCGCGATAAAGCTGGCTGACGAAGTTAACTATGATGGCTAGCAGGTGAACAAGGAGTATTAGACAAAGCTGCCGGGTAAAAAACTCAGGTGAGCTTTTTATACACGGATTTATTCACGGGTTTGTTCACGGACATGGAGTTCCGGGCGTTGGACGCAAACTATCCTGCGTTGATACACAGGCTGGGCAGTGGCTGTTCTCTACAAAATCCGGTGGTTGCTGGTGGCGTTGACTCACAGCTTTGTGACAGCGCCGACAGATGACGGCACCTGTCTGTTCAAGTTGTGGCGTTATTTCAACACGATCATCGAAGACAAAACAATCGCCTTGCCAGTGTGCATCGCCACAGTTCTCGAAATAACGCAGGATGCCTCCATCTACCTGATAGACCTCATTGAATCCATGCTGACTTAGCCAGGGGGCTGCTTTTTCGCAACGTACGCCACCCGTGCAAAAAGTCACTACTGGCTTGGCAGGATCAAGGCTGCCATCGGCGATTGCCGTATCAATGGCGTCGGGAAGATCGCGAAAATTATCGATGCCCAGCGATATTGCTTGTTCAAAGGTACCCGATTCAATCTCGTAGTTGTTGCGGGTATCGAGCAGTTGGAAATCCTTATTCTTGTCCAGCCATTCTTTTAATTGTATGGCACTGAGTCGTTCTGCCTCGTCTTTTACCGGATCAATACCTGTTTTTCCAAAAGTTATGATTTCCGGCCGGGTTTTAACCTTCAGCTTGGAGAACGGGCTGAAGGTTGACAGACTTAGTTTAAAATCTATCTTGCTAAAACGCTCGTCTTCCATGAAATGCCGCTGCGCTGCAGTTATCGCAGTGGCTGAGCCGACCAATGCGACATTGATACCTTCACAAGCGATCAGCACAGTGCCGAGGACTGCAAGGGTTTCGAGTGTAGTTTTGAGTTCATCGCGCACCTTGTCCGGAGATTCGAGCGCGCAGAAACAGTAGCCTGAGATATTGTGAAAGCTCGGTTCATCGACAGATTTTTCTGTGGCCGGATTGTGCACTTTTTGCGGGTCAATCATTGTTAAGGGTGTTGATACGTGTTGCTTGCCAGAAGAGCGAAAAAGGGCCGTCTGCACAACGTGTGGGAAGTAGGCGGGATGTGAATCCATGCCCGGCACACATTATGTCTGCATTTTCAGCTTGCACTGTACTCTCGAGTAGTTAAAATTTTCCCTGGATGCGAATTCTGGGCGCCGTTTTGAAGATCTCAGTATAACCAAAACATCGAAATTCAGAGCATCATTGATGAGCAATATGAACAAAAGGGTTCGTACTTTTCAGCTGGAGTGTAAATATCCTGATGTGCCTTAGGATTTGTTCGTGGATTTTATTCATCATTGGCTTGGTGCTGAGTGCGAGCTCGGTGTCTGTAGCCGCCGGTAACAGTGAAAATCCTCTCCGACAACATACGGTCGAACTCCAATTTCCACGAGTTTCAACTGAAAACGCGAAGCTCTTATCTCCTGATTTTGGTGTCGAGCGTGCGCAGTTTCGGCGAGCTGTAGCGGCGATTAGTGAGGGCGCAATTGATGAATTTGAGATTCTGCATCGCTCTCTGGTTGACTATCCGATTGCTCGCTATCTTCGCTACTTGCGGCTACGCCACGATTTCAATCAAAGTCCAGACAAGGATGCTGTAGCGGCATTAAATCGATTTGAAGGCAAATACCGGGATCCTCATTTGACGCGAAAGTTGACGAGGCACTTACAAAGCGCACTTGTTGACGCCGAGGACTGGTCACTGTTTTTAGGGGTTTCCAAATCCCGATTAGCGAAACCGATGCACTGCGCCATGGCGCGCGCGCTGTCTGAAACCGGGCAAGCCATCGAGTGGACTGAAGGATTGACAAAAATGTGGATTTCCAGGGCTGAGTTTCCGACGCTTTGTCGGGAAGCCTTGAATCGTCTGGCCAAGGATAAGCTACCGGGTATCAAGGCCCTGTGGGAGCGAATCTACAAATCGATAGCCGATGGGCGTCGCGCTGATACACATGCATTAGCTGCCATGCTGGCGATCCAGGACAGGACCCGGGTGCATGCCTGGTTTGATGCACGTTCGAATCCGTCCAAATTGTTGACCGGTGATTCACTGGCTGTCGATGATTTACTTAATCGCCGGATATTGCTCGACCTGTTACGGCGCTGGTCGCGCGAAGATCCACCAGCGGCTGTGAGTTACTGGTACGAGGTGCGTGAAAAATATGGGTTCTCAGCTGACACACTGTACGACACTGATCGTGAAATGGCATTGCGAGGAGCCTGGCTACGGCTGCCGCAAGCATACAGTTGGCTTTATGGATTTACTGTACGCAGTGATGATCTTGAGGTGATGGAATGGCGTGTGCGCAGCGCCATATATGCGCAGGACTGGAAACAGGCGTTGAAAAGCCTTAAGGAACTACCGGCAGAGGAATTGGCCGAAGATCATTGGTCTTACTGGCACGCACGCGCATTGGGCGAGATCGGTCGCGACAGTGAAGCTGAAGTTATCTATCAACAAGTAGCGCAATTGCCAACTTACTATGGATTTTTGTCGGCAGACCAATTAAACGCACCGTATCGTATTGTGGACAAAGGTATCGATACAGTCGCTGAAGCGCTGGAGCGGCTGCGTAATGAGCCGGGTCTGATAAGGGCACGCGAATACATGTTGAGTGGTGTTGAATGGGAAGGCCGGCGTGAGTGGAGTGCGGTACTTGGTGATTTGTCACCGGCGGAAGTAGCTGCGACTGCTGATCTTGCGCTCGAGTGGGGATTGCCGGATCGCGCAATCGCTAGCGCCAATGCGGCAGGTCAGAAGGGTGCATTGGCGCACCGTTTTCCGTTGGCGTTTCAAGACAGAATCGAGCAGGCTGCAGCGCGTTATGATCTGCAAGAGGATTTTATCCGAGCTGTTGCCCGTCGTGAGAGTGCGTTCATACCGGATATCAAATCACCAGCAGGTGCCGTGGGGCTTATGCAACTCATGCCGGGTACTGCTAAAGATGTGTTGCGCGAGCTACGCTCCAATGGCCGTTGGGATCTTAAAGGGCGTCATATCAGTTTGACCGACGCTGCGGCCAATATCGATATGGGTAGCTACTACCTTAGTCAGATAGGTCGTCGTTTTGGTAGTCATCTGGCACTGACAGCATCCTCTTACAATGCCGGTCCGCATCGAACGCGGACCTGGTTGCCCAGGGAAGACAGTGTCGCTGCTGATATTTGGATAGATACCATACCGTTTAGCGAGACTCGTCGATATGTGCGAGCAGTGTTGGCCTATATGACGATCTTTGAATGGCGTCGCCTGCAGTTAGTCGATGCAAGCGTTGAAAATAATGACGAGATTCAATCAAATGCCGACAGCTCAAATCAATCCTCATCCGGGCTGAAACGCCTGTCGCGACATCTAACCCCGGTCAGAGCAGATGCTGATGAGTCGCAGAAGCAGGCTGAAGCATCGGCGTCATCTGGTTAGCAAAACACTGATTCTGCAGCCTAACTGCCGGCTCGGCCATCACCACCCAGGCAATCTGGTGAATCAGCGACACCCCCGGCTTTTTGCTTTGCCTGCCACTCCGTCTCGGTCATCGTATGTAACGACAGTGCATGAACACCACCTGCAAGTTCTTCAGCCAGCAGTTGGTTGACCTTGCGGTGTCGATTGATTAACGACAACTGCTCGAACGATTCACTAACAATCACCAGCTTGAAATGCGTTTCAGAATTGGCCGGCACATTGTGTCGATTACTTTCGTTTATTACATCAAGGTGTGAGGGTTCGAGGGACGTGCGAATTTTCTGCGTGATTGTTTGCGCGAGCGGACCTGTATTTCCAACCTCTGTTCCACATTCTGTGTTCATCTTGCAATCACCTAAAAAATTATGCCTACTTGAATTCGGTAGCTGAGAACATCTTCACTCGGATCACTGGCGCTGGTGAAGGCATTGAGTCGGCCACTGATTAATATACCACCGTTGAGGGAAGTGCCGATATCAAGCCTGGTTGCATTGTTGTCGGCCAGTTCATCGCTGCCGATTTCCTGCTCATAGGTCAAGGTGACGGATATACCAGAAAAAGCGTAACCAAATTTACCGGCTAATGTCTCGCGGTTATTATCGAAGTTCTGATAAGCAAACCCCAGTGAATAGTTGAGCACAGAGAAAGCCAGACCGGCAGTCGCTTCGACTATGTCCCCTTCTTCAGTACCTTGTTGAGCGATGCCAAAACCGATCGCATAACCACGCAGTGTAATTTTTGCACCTGTACCGATGCGGTCAGAATTGTTTTCAGGTGACCAGTTAACGCCAAAATTTACCGGCCCATAAAAACCGCGGTATGAAAAGCCGGCGTTCTCGCCGCCGATACTCGAGTCCGGTAGAATGGCTCCGGCGGTTCGGCCAAACTGCGATGCATCGGGTACTTCACCAACGCGTACGTCACCAAATGGCCCACGCAATCCTATCCAGATATTCTCACCGAGCAAGCCGCTACCTGATAGTGAGGCGTCGAGGCGATAGCTCCCGTAGGCGGTGAGTCCGGCATTGGTTGTGTGTCTTACAGCAATGTTCAGTGATGAGCTGTCACCTGTCAGCGTAGGCGAGCCTGACGGGATGATTTCTCCCTCTTCATCGACATTTTCAGATTCAACTAATCTTTCGGGTTGATCACTACCGGTAACATCAAAACCTATGTAACCAGAGAAAACGACATCTGCGTGTACAAGGGGAGATATCAGACATGCCAGTGCCACTGCCAACCTCCCGAACTTCATCTTAATATCCCCAATCCAAAACAGGCTATGTAGTTATCCGGCAAGTTTTCGCCGGAACCTACAATTCAAGACGCAGAGGCAGCGCATGTTGCAATCACAGATCATGGCTAGTCAGACAGGGATTCGCGATTTTTCTTATTCCTGGTCTTTGTGCCTGGCGCGGACTGGGCTTTCTTTTTAGTTCTGGCGCTTGGACCTTTGGCACGAGGGTTCTTGTTTTTCGAGGTCCTGGTCTTTGCAGGCAAGGCATCACCCGTATCTGTGTTTGACGAGCTGCTTGTTGTCGCCTTTGTTTTTGCCCGCGCCGTCGTTATACCAACATTGCGATCGTCGGCAGTTTGCGTCGAGCCTTTCGCATCGTCCGGTAAGGTGATGTTTAACTCCAGGACATCGCAGTCATCCTGCGAGTCGAGTTGTACAACCACTTGCTCTTCACCAATATCTACATACTTTTTAATGACGTTGAGTATGTCTTTTTTAAGCCTCGGCAGATAATCCGGGCCAGCGGAATCAGCGTGTTGATGTGCGATTAACACTTGCAGCCGCTCTTTGGCGGTATTGGCAGTGCCTTTCGGTCGACTTCTGAAGAAACTGAATATACCCATCTTGATCACCCGAATAGTCGCGAAAGGATTCCTTTCTTGCGTGCTTCCATAAAGCGATGCGGTCGGTCTTCTCCCAGAAGCCGATCAATCGCATCCGTGTATGCCTGGCCAGCTTCACTCTCCGGCGACAAGATGACAGGCTTACCGGCGTTGGATGAATCAAGTACTGTTGGTGATTCCGGGATGATACCCAGTAGTGGTATGGCTAGTAGTTCGACTATGTCGTCGACACTAAGCATTTGGCCCTCTTTTACGCGGCCGGGATTGTAACGCGTGATCAGAAGGTGTTCCTTGACGGGATCTTCGTTCATTTTTGCGCGCTTGGATTCGCTCTGCAAAATTCCCAGTATACGGTCTGAATCTCTGACCGACGACACCTCGGGATTGGTGGTTATGACTGCTTCATCAGCAAAATAAAGGGCCATCTTGGCGCCTTTTTCGATCCCCGCAGGTGAATCGCAAATGATGTAATCGAATTGACTCTTTTTCAGTTTGTGCATAACGCGCGCTATGCCTTCGATTGTCAAGGCATCTTTATCGCGTGTTTGGGAAGCAGGCAGAATATAAAGATTTTCGACTCGCTTGTCTTTAATCAATGTCTGGTGAAGACTTGATTCCTGATTGACCAGGTTGACCAGGTCGTAGACCACGCGTCGTTCGCAACCCATGATCAGATCAAGGTTACGCAGGCCTACATCGAAATCGATGACAACTGTCTTGTAGCCTTTGAGAGCCAGACCCGTCGCAATGGAAGCGCTGGTTGTAGTTTTACCGACACCGCCCTTACCTGACGTTACCACGATCGTTTTAGTCAAACCCGACACTCCCCTATAGTTTTCGTTCTTGCAGAGCCCGCGACATGTTTCTGAGCTTGCGACTTCTTGGTACCAAGCTTGCGCCCTGTTGCCACGCCTGCGCCTTTGAATTTTTTGCTGATCCGCCTCTCGCTAAAGAAACATCTTATATCGTTACTCAAAGCGGATCGATGTTTAGTTGGCCATCTTTTAACCAGATTTGGGCTGGTTTGCCGAACAACTGTTCGGGTATTTCTTCGAGTACCTTGTAGACGCCGGCAACCGATACCAGTTCTGCCTCTAATGACTGGCAAAAGATCCTGCTGTCACTATTGCCTGTGACTCCGCATAGTGCTCGCCCGCGCAGTGGTCCATACACGTGGATATTATTGTCAGCAACGATTTCGGCTCCCGGCCCGACATGCGCCATAATGATCAGATCGGTTTCCCGCGCATACTGTTGTTGTCCCGAACGTATAGGGCGATTGATCAGAAGCGGCAACACCGGTTTCTGGGGTTTGGATGCATTGAGCTCTTTTTGCAGAGCTGCAATTTCGCTTGCACCACTGTCATCAGCATCTGGCTCATCATCACCCGATTCATCATCACCGTCGGCGAGAGCCGGTTGCGCCTCTTTTTTCTTTAAGCTCTTGTTCGCAGCTGCGCTGGCTGGATGCATCAACAAACTGGATTCTTTTGATGATTCTGGCTTGCTTGCAGCTGTTTTTTTCCTGGCGGCAGCAGAATCCATCGACACATCACGCGTCGTTGTCTCGATGATTGGCAGTGAGAGATTCCAGTTAGTGGCGCATTCACGATCCGATACATTGACCAGGACCGGCATTAGCTTGTGCGCGCGGACGCGGCGTATCAGCTCCTCGGCATTGAGGTCAGCATGATCCTCTATCCGGGTCATATCGATAACAACCGGCGTATTGCTGAAAAAGCCGGGTGCTTGTTTAACCTTGTCGGCAAGGCCGGCGTCTATAGCCTCGAGATTTGTTGAGTGCAGGCGCAGGGATAGCAGCGTGTACATGCCGCCCTTGAGCTCGACTTCTTGTTTTTTCTGCAAAACAGCCTGTCCCACAACCATGAAAGTTCATAAGTGCCAATACGCTGGCATTGTAATCCATTACGGCTGACAGAAGAATGTGCAGATGGAGGGATTTACGCTTGGGGATGTTTTTGTAGCTGTTTTTGCAACAAAGCTGGCTGACTTTGGTACAAAAGTGGCGAACTGCCGAGTGAGGGTGTGGATCTAGTCGCTAATGACCAGAGTTGCTTCAAACATGTCATCCTGGTTTTGATTGCCGAGGCAAGCGTCTGGAATCATGGTTGCCTGCATCGGCTCGCACAGGAAGAATCCCTGTGCGCGATGGCAGCCAAGCTTGCGTACCGTGTCGAACTGGCTGCTTGTCTCGATCCCTTCTGCGACCACTTCTGCGTCCATGGATTCAGCGACATCGACCGTGGCTCGAATGATGTGCTGATTTTTTTTGCATGTTTCAATATCACGGATGAAAGTTCGGTCAATTTTCACCTCGTCGATCGGAAAATCCCGCAATTCAGCAAAGGATGAATAACCCACGCCGAAATCATCAATCGACAGTTTGACGCCCAGATCCTTGAGTGCAATCAACATGTCTCTTGCTTGTTCACGATCATCCAGCAGGGCTGTCTCGGTAATCTCCAGGGTCAACAGGCTGGGTGCCAGAGCGCAACTGCTGATGATCTCGGCCAGCGCATCGATATCTTCTCTGCGGGCGAACTGTCGCCGTGAGAGATTAATG
Organism: uncultured Granulosicoccaceae bacterium; assembly: GCA_964411665.1. Lineage (GTDB taxonomy): Bacteria > Pseudomonadota > Gammaproteobacteria > Granulosicoccales > Granulosicoccaceae > CALFCE01. The sequence continues at coordinate 56,200 of CAYPMR010000002.1, forward strand.
GACAATGTGGCAGGAGAGGTCCCTATTCTGGCAAGGCTTTGATAATCGGCTATCGCCTGGCGAAGCACCCATTCACCAATCTTGTTAATAATGTCACTGCGTTCTGCGCGAGGTATAAATATGGCAGGCGAGATTAGTCCGAGTGATCTGCTGTGCCAGCGCAGCAATGCCTCCATGCCGGTCGTCAGGTTGGTGCGGACATCGACTTGTGGCTGGTAATGCAGTGCGAGTTCATTGCGCTCGAGTGCTTTTTCCAGGCCGATGTCGATCTGGTGTGCGCGGTCAGCCTCCTGTTGCCTGCGTCGATCGTAGGTTGCCAGGGTATTGCTGCCAGAGGCCTTGGCTGTTGCCACAGCGCTGTCAACAGCGCTAATCAGCTCACCTGCAGTACCTCCGTCCCGAGGGGCGAATGTCAGGCCCATACTGGCTCTGATGGGTAGCACGCGAGCGGCTACCGGTATCCCTTTGGCAATATCGTCAAGAAATGTTTTGGCCTGTACTTGCAGATTGGAATCGACTGCCTGGCTCGGCACCAGGACACCGAATTCATCACCTGCAATGCGGGCTACTATCGATGTCGCAGGCATGGCCTGTTGCAGACGTCGTGCGACCTCAATCAGCAACTGATCAGCAAAATGCTGGCCGTAAGAATCGTTGATCTGTCGAAAATCCCTTAGATCGCAGACCATTAACGCGCATTTGGAATCCTGATCACGTATCGCCTGGCGTAAGTGATTCATCAGCGACATACGGTTTGGTAACCCGGTCAAAGCGTCCTGCTCCCGAGCCTCGTCGAGTTTTTTCAGTGATTGACGTTGTTCGCTGATGTCCCTGACAGTACTGGCAACCCGGCCTTGCTGAATGTTTTTCTCGCTGATCAGCAGGTGCTGGTCGTTGCTGGTAGTCAGCTCGAGATGAGAGGTGCTGTCGCCGGTTAATGAGCCTTTTGAACCGAGCCAGTCATCGAGTTTTTGCAGTGCCTGGGTACTGTCCTGACAGAGTTGCTCATACAGGTTGCGGACATCGCCACCCGTTGCCGGGCTTGATTCGTTATCAGGCAACATCGACGACAGGCGCGAGTTGTATCCGGTAACGCGCCGTTTTTGATCGAGAATTAAAAAACCGTCTCTAACGCCTTCGAGCACAGAGGGGTCATTTTGTTGATTTGCTCGCTTTCGAGCTAGAAAGCCGATGATGGCCGCGTACAGAAGTGCGATCGCAAGCAGGCTTGCGATCGCTCCCGCAATCAGTAACGGGGTCAAGTGTGAACTTACAGATTCCACTGACAATCTAAAAAATACCGGCTATGCGGGAGTAGTAATGGTTAGATGATAACAACACTGGCAGACGCGACTCCGACAGCTATTTAACATCACTCTATGAAAATAGCAGAGATTGCAGGTTTCTGTGAAGGTTGGTCCTGGTCCCAAAGCAGGCAGCTTCAGGACATGCCGGGTTTCCAGATACCGAAGGCGTCTGCAGAGGCAGGGGCTGCAACAGGAGCCGGCCGCTGTGAGTCAACGTCTTTGAGAACATGCAACATAAATGCTGATAACTGCGCGTGTAATTCTTCCTTGCGAGTTGAGGGCATGTCCTGCTGGCCCAGCAGAAATCCCACGATAGCGCAGAGATACTGGGACGCGAGTCCGGGATCTCTCGCATCTTCATCGTGTTCTGCCAAAATACCTGTAATATTTTCGACCAGTTCTGTCGAGAGTTTGAGTTCGCTCATACGCAAAGTATAGCGTTAACTGGCCTCGGACTTCAGAAACAAATCTCTCCTCGGAGGATTTGCTCAGTCAGAGGGCCGAATTTACAGCCGGATTGTGATTTACATTGTGGCTATCAGCCGCCCATAGCTTTTTAGAACTGGTAGTTTCTGATGCGACTAGTGCTCTGGGTGACGCTGTCTGAGGGTCACTTTTGTCGCGCAGAGAACTGGTCAGCTTGACGCGCCTGCAGATATCGCATTCATACAAGTCACTACAGCAGCTAACTGAACATTCTCTTTTTTCGAGACGCATGTGAGCGCCACATTGATCGCATTTCATGGGTGGTAGATAGGTCTGTTGATGCCCGGTAAGTTTGCAATATGATGAATCAGTCACCTAGCCGCATTTACTGTCGCCACAATTGAGGCAGGTGACACAGCCATCCATGATAATCGCGGAACGGTGATTACATTTGCCACACAAGCGGGCATCCGGTGGGAATCCATCATCAGGGTTTGCTCGACTGGCAGCAGCTGGTTCCTGTGACTCGGTGCTTTCAGGGGTGCTTGGCGAGAGCACCTGAGCGTCACGCTTTTCCAGTTCCTCGCGTTTCTGTCGGATCAGTTCTTTTTGACTTTCATCGGGTCCTGTCGGTGCCAGCATGCCTATGCGGATCAGGTGACGTTCTATAACGTCGCCGATTTCAGCAATGATGGATTGCTTATAAGTGCCTTTCACCCAATAACCGCCTCTGGGATCAAAGACCGAACGCAATTCATCAACCAGAAACGTGATATCGCCACCTTTGCGAAAAACCGCAGACATAATGACCGTCAAGGCCACAATCCACTGGAAATGATCGAGGTTTTTGGTGTTAATGAAAACTTCGAAGGGGCGTCTGGATTCGTGTTCTGTCCCTTCGTTAAGAATAATGTCATTGATCGTAATGTACATGGCATGAGGTGATACATGCTCAGGCACTTTTAGCTTATAGGTTGATCCTATAAGCATTTCAGGGCGCTTCAATGTCTCATGCATCTGAATGACATCGGCGGATTCTCTGGACTCGCCTACCAGAGCAAGATCAGCTTTGTCAGCCGCTTTCGCCGAGGCATCACCAGCATTGTCGTCGCCTTTGTTGTTACCGACCTGGTAACTAACTATTTTGCGTTCAATTTTGATTGTCATGGTGCTTGTGTCCAATGCTCAGGTATACAGGTTTAGTTGTACTCAGAATTTGCCGTAGTAACCTTCTTTGAGAGCATCATAAAGATTGGCCGCAGTGTGAGTCTCACCGTCGTACTCAACAGTTTCGTTGCCTTTACAGTTGACTAAGGTGCCGTCATCAAGAGTGAATTGGTATTCGGTATTTTCAAGGTCCTGTTCAGTGACCAGTACGCCCTGAAATGCTTCCGGGTTAAAGCGAAAAGTCGTACAGCCTTTGAGGCCCTGTTCATAGGCATCCATATAAATATCCTTGAAGTCTTCAAAAGGATATTCAGTGGGGACATTGGCTGTTTTCGAGATTGACGAGTCAATCCATCGTTGCGCAGCTGCCTGGACCGCCACGTGGTCTTTCGGTGTGATGTCGTTAGCCGAGATAAAGTAGTCAGGCAGAGCATGTTGCGGATCATCACTAAACGGATCGGCGTCTGCGTTCACCATGTCGCGGTAGGCCAATAATTCAAACGACAGGACATCCATCTTCTCTTTGGTTTTCTTGCCTTCGCGGATGACGTTGCGTGAGTACAGGTGGGCAAAGCTAGGCTCTATGCCATTACTTGCATTGTTAGCAAGTGATAACGATATCGTACCAGTAGGTGCTATTGACGAATGATGTGTAAAACGTGCGCCCTGTTCTGCCAGTTGGTCAATTAATTCAGGCTCAATCTCGGCTATTTTCTGCATGTAACGGCTATAGCGAGCATGCAGAATTTTGCCACGAATCTTGTCACCCACCCGATACCCGTCTTCTTTCATTTCAGGTCTGAGTCGCAGCATTTCACCAGTGACCTCGAATTCTTCATTCATGATCGGTGCGGCTCCTTTCTCGAGAGACAGCGACAGAGCTGCACGCCAGCCAGTGACGGCCAGTGAGCAAGTCACTTTTTCAGTGAACTCGAGTGATTCCGGAGATCCGTATTTCATGCCGAGCAAGGTCAGAGTTGAACCCAGGCCCAGGTAGCCCATACCGTGACGACGCTTACGTATAATTTCTTTTTGTTGCTCTGGCAAAGGCAGACCGTTGACTTCAACAACGTTGTCCAGCATACGTGTGAATATTTCAACAGTCTGGTTGAATCTGTCCCAGTCAAAAGAGGCTTCATTGGTAAACGGGTTATCAACGAAGCGGGTCAGATTGATCGATCCAAGCAGGCAAGCGCCGTAGGGAGGTAGTGGCTGTTCTCCGCAAGGGTTGGTAGCCCGGATTTTTTCATCGAACCAGTTGTTGTTCATTTCGTTGACCTTATCGATCAAAATGAAACCGGGTTCAGCAAAATCGTAGGTCGACGCCATGATTGAATCCCACAGGCGGCGTGCTGGCAGAGTTCTGTAGATTTTGCACGCTACAAGGCCATCATCGTTGACCACTAAATCCTTGTGTGTAGGCCAGTCGCGCCAAACAACCTTCTCGCTGTCATTTAAATCGAGCGAAGAGTCATCGCGTTCCTTGGCTGGAATAGGGAAGGCCAATTGCCAGGGTGCATCGTTACGCACTGCCTGTACAAAATCCTCGGTTATCAGCAAAGAGAGGTTGAATTGACGAAGCCGTCCGTCTTCACGCTTTGCCTTGATGAATTCGAGTACATCAGGGTGACGTACATCGAAAGTGCCCATTTGCGCGCCTCTACGTCCACCTGCTGATGAGACGGTAAAGCACATCTTGTCGAATATATCCATAAACGACAGCGGGCCCGATGTATAAGCACCTGCACCGGAGACATAAGCGCCATGTGGACGAAGGGTTGAGAAGTCGTAGCCGATGCCACAACCGGCTTTCAATGTAAGGCCGGCTTCATGCACCTTGCCCAGAATGTCATCCATGGAGTCTTCAACAGTACCGGATACGGTGCAATTGATAGTGGATGTCGCAGGTTTGTGTGCTTGTGCGCCGGCGTTTGATGTGATGCGCCCCGCTGGTATGGCACCTTGTTGCAAGGCCCAGACATATTGCCCATACCAATATTCCCTTGCGCTCGGTTTTTCTACCTCTGACAGCGCCTTGGCAACGCGGTGATAGGTATCTTCAATGGAATTGTCTACATTCTCGCCGTCTTTTGTTTTCAGGCGATATTTTTTATCCCATATGTCCAGCGAGGCCGCCTGCAGCGGAATTCTCGTGGTCGAATTGACAGGTAGTCTAGTGACTGTATCTGATGCTGCCGGACTGTCTTTTGCCACTGCATCTTGTGATCCTGTGGTATGCAGAGTTTCTATATTTGTTTTGTTTGCTGTCACGTCTGTAGGGAGTCGGGTTTTGGTTTGTGGAACAAGCCTGAATGCAAGTCTTTTTGTGAAAAATCGCTTTGTTTTGTTTAAAGCAGACGCGTTTTTATCGCGCGAATCTGCCGAATTTTGCTTTCGATTTTGCTTTCAAAGGCTGTCGCTTAATTTTCCGCTGTTATTGTTTTTGTAGTCTCTCTGTTGTTTTCATCCGGTTGTTGATATCCGGTATTACCTGGCGTTGACGTCCGCTCCCTTGGAAGACCTCTCCATCATTTGATACGTCAACTATTGCTTGCTGAAAATCCTGGGCTCATTGTGTGGCCGCACTTTCTAGAGTTACAAATTCAGGGCTGCAAATTTTCTTTTAATATTCAGGAGTCATGCCTATATATAGTGTCAGGCAGGCTCCCATACCACTATATGTAGTAGGTTTTGTCTATTGTGCAACGATTTTTGCGATACGATACTGTGACTGAATACGCAGATTGGCGTGGGCCAGTTTGTGCCTGTTTGTACTTGTTTTTGTTTAAGCTTGAGTACTGCCCGGATACTACCGAGTTTCTACCGAGTTTCGCGCGAATTTTAACGGTAACGAGGGTTTGACCAGATTGACGCCTGTACTTTTGAGTGCATTTGGCGACTGAGCAAAGCTGTGAACCGACGCACACTATGTTAGTGCGTGACCTCGGGCCGCGTCAATAGAAAAACACTACAGAGTGTGGTTATGTTCGAACAGAACCACTACATACAGTGCTTTATAATACGTTTTGTGAATACATTGGTGCACAGGCAATGGAATAAGCTGTGGACAATTTGTGAAAGCGATTTCCGGTCTGCATTTTAGTACTCTAATCAATCCATTCAGCCAATACAGGTAAACCGGACTAAAGCAGCAACCAGCTGGAAAGACCCAGAAAAGCCACAACGCCAACCACATCTGTAATGGTTGTCAGTAAAACGCCTCCGGCCAGCGCGGGGTCGGTACCGACGCGTTTTAGCAACAAAGGAATGGCAAGTCCCGAGAACGCAGCACACAAGAGATTGAAAGCAAGAGCGATCCCGAGCAGCAAACCGATGGTCAAATTGCCAAACCAGACATAGGTGAAAAGACAGACAACCGCTGCCCACAGACAGCCGTTAACCAATGCGACTGTGAGTTCACGCAGTAGCAGCACTTTGGAATTACCGGCATTTACCTGTCCTAATGCCTGCCCGCGAATAACCAGGGTCAGGGTCTGGTTTCCCGCGATGCCACCCATGCTGGGTACTATGGTCATCAGTACGGCTAGCAGAACGATACTGTCGAGTGCCAGCTGAAATCTCGAAATCACCCATGAGGCCAAAAGAGCGGTCAACAAATTGATACCCAGCCAAACCGCTCTTTTACGTGCACTTCGAAGTGCAGGCGCAAAGATATCGTCTTCCTGACTCAAGCCGGCCATGCTCAACACAGACTGTTCTGCCTCTTCACGAATGACGTCGACGACGTCGTCGATTGTTATTCTGCCGATCAGATGATTGTCATCGTCAACCACTGCAGCTGATACCAGATCGTAGTCTTCGAACAATCGGGCGACATCACGTTGGCTCATGGAGACCGGTACGGTATGACCATCGCGCCTCATGACGGTTGATACCAGTTCACCGGTTTTGCTGGTCAGCAGTCTGCGGATAGGAAGTTCACCGACATAGATTCCAAAGTTATCGACAACGATCAGTCGGTCAGTGTGTTTGGGTAGCGAGTCCTGTCGACGCAAATAACGCAAGACAACGTCTAGTGTTACATCTTCACGCAAGGTGATTGTATCGAGATCCATCAAACCACCAGCGCTGTCTTCCGGATAAGACAGCACTTGCTCTAGTCGTTTGCGATGCTGGTCAGTCATGCCGGAGAGTACTTCGCGCGTCAGCTTCTCCGGAAGGGACTGGATGAAGTCGGCCAGATCATCCAGCTCAAGGTGACGTGAGGCAGCTTGTAGCTCGCTTGAATCCATTTGACCGACCAGAGTTGCTCGTACTTCGTCGTGCGCCTCCATCAAAACATCGCCTTCGATGGCGGGATCTACCATCTCCCACAAAACGTGTCGTTCACTATAGGGTAGGGATTCCAGGAGATCGGCAATCTCTGCAGGATGCATTGCTGACAAGAGTGACTTTGCGCTACTGAATGAACCGCTTTCCACAATTGCCGTTAATCGGGCAAGCTGTTCATCCTGACTTTCATCGTGTCTTCGGTCGTTACTTGGTTTGTGATTTGCGTGCGATTTATGTTGGTTGTTGCTGTCACTACTAGCGCTGTCGCGGCTGTTGCGATTTTGCTTACTGTGGTTGCTCATGCGACGGGCAGGGCGCGAGCTTCATTTATCTTCAGTAACAATTTTTGTTGTGCTTGTTGCGTATTGCATTTAATCATTGCCTGCGCATGGCGTTGCAGGCGTTTGCGATCGGCACCGAGTAGAGCGCGTTTGACCTCCAGCAGTGAATTGGGTGGCATACTGAACTCTGTCAGGCCAAGGCCGAGTAACAGGCGAACGTAACGTGTATCGCCTGCCATTTCACCACACATGGCAACAGGGATGTCTGCACGTTTGCCAGCTTCAATTGTCTGTTTGATCAAGTGCAAGACGGCAGGATGTAACGGGTCGTATAGATAGTTAACTTGATCGTCGATACGGTCTATTGCCAATGTATATTGAATCAGATCATTGGTGCCGATAGAAAGAAAATCCAGTTTGGCTGCGAATTGCTCTGCCGCTATGGCGGCTGCCGGCACTTCGATCATGCCACCGACCTTGATGTCATCGTTAAAGTTGACGCGTCGGCGTTTAAGTTGCCTTTTAACCTCTTCCAATAATTCAAGACAGAGTTCAACCTCATGCACGTTGGTTAGCATGGGAAACATGATGCTGACAGGCGCGCGTGCGGATACACGTAAAATGGCCGCAAGTTGTGGAATGAGCAAAGAGGTATCACTCAATGCCAATCGTATACCCCTCAATCCCATGGCAGGATTATGTGCCAGGGGACCGGATGGGGTCAGATCCACTTCTTTGTCCGCTCCCAGGTCAGCGGTACGAATAGTCAGTGGCGAGCCTTTGAGTGCACGGGCAACTTTTGAATAAACGCGAAAGTGCTCGTTCTCATCCGGCAAGTTGTCCCGGTTCATATACAGAAATTCGGTTCTGTACAAGCCAACGCCATCGGCACAGACTTTTTTAAGCGCTTTGAGGTCATCTTCGATTTCAATATTCGCCAGCAATGTCACCGAGGTGCCGTCGGCACACACTGCCGGGGTGTTGATAAGTTTGTCGAGTTCCCGACGACGCTCCTTGAATTTGCGCTGCTCTTTTTGGAAAGTGACGACCATCGAACGGCTTGGTTCAGCTAGCGCCAAACCTGTTTCGCCATTGAGAATAATTTTTTCACCTGGTTTAAGGTAGGTGCGGATATTATGAATGCCGACAATGGCCGGTAGGCCGAGGCTTCTTGCCAGGATGGCCGTATGCGAGAGTTGGCCGCCGGTTTCGGTGACAAATCCGAGCACACCATCGTGCTGCATGACAATGGTGTCGGCTGGTGTCAAATCATCAGCAACGACGACTTTGCCTTTCCAGTCGTGCGTGATCTGATTTTTCTCGGCGTTCGTTGTGTCACCTTCATTCAATAACGCATTCATGATTTGATCAATGACGTGATTGACGTCATTCATGCGCGTTGCCAAGTAAGGATCTTCCATTACCTCAAAGATGCGCTTTAACTCTTTGCGCTGTTCTTCAAGTGCTGTTTCGGCTCCAATCTTATTCTTTTTTAGTATGTCGATAGGAGTTTGTGACAACACAGTGTCGTCAAGCATTAGCAAATGTGTTTCGATAAATGCTGACACATCACCTGATGCATCTTTTGGAATAGAATCGCGCACTTTCTCAAGCTGAGCCTTGGCTTTTGCCAACGCTTTGCGATAACGCCGCACTTCAGTCGATATTTGATTTTGCTTTAGCTTTCGCTCGTTAAATTTTGGTTGATTACGGCGTAATAGATAGACATCACCAATGGCTATGCCACGAGATACTCCTATCCCGGAGAACATCAGGCTCATGATATATCTAACCGTGTTTTCATTCGTCCTCCCCAAACCTCTCTTCTATCAAATCACGTACCGCATTGATAGCTTCGACCTCATCTTCCCCCTGTGTTCGTACAGTAACAACAGTGCCACAGCTTGCTGCCAGCATCATAACTCCCATAATGCTTTTGCAATTGACACTCTGATCCTTCTTGTCCATTTCGATTGACGACTCAAACGTCGAACAAAGTTTGACCAGTTTCGCTGCTGCACGCGCATGCAGTCCGAGCTTGTTAATTATTTTTATGTCGCACTCGTGCATTTTTTGTTAGCCGAGTTCTCGGTGGTGGACCGATACATTGCCAGACAGTGAATTGAAGTGTTGTGACAGCCGGTTGGCCAGATAGACTGATCTATGACGCCCGCCTGTACACCCTATTGAGATTGACAGGTAAGAGCGATTTTCCGATTCAAATACAGGAAGCCATTTTTCAACAAAAGATTTAATACTGTCGTACATTTCTTCAACCATTTTATGGCTTTCCAAAAACTGTTGAACAGGTTCATCGAGTCCTGTGTAAGTACGGATAGCCGGATCCCAGTGAGGATTTGGCAGGCATCTGACGTCAAACACGAAATCGCTGCTTCGTGGGGAGCCATACTTGAATCCGAAAGATTGAAATAGCAAGGCAAGACTTTCGTTTTCTCGCCCTACCATGCGTTTAAATATGATTTCGCGTAGTTGGTGAAGATTCAATCGCGATGTATCGATCACAAGGTCAGCACGTTCTTTTAGTGGCAAAAGAAAGCCTGCTTCCTTTCCGATGGCGCTTAATAGAGGTGTTTTCTGGTTACTGAGTGGGTGCTTTCGCCGGGTTTCACTGAAGCGTTTTAAAAGGATGTCCTGATTTGTTTCCAGAAAAAGAATATCTATTGTCAGATTGTCGAGCTTATCAAGATTATCAATTATCTGGATGAGTGATCCGAGTGAATCAGGTTCGCTGCGGGCGTCGATTCCTACTGCCACGTAATCGTGGTTCATATCGACTGACTGATCAAGACGCGAAATCAGTTCCGGTAACATCGATCCGGGTAGGTTATCCACGCAGTAAAAACCAACATCTTCAAGAGTATGAAGAGCTACACTTTTGCCGGAGCCGGACAAGCCCGTTACGATGATGACTCTCACGATTGTTGTCCTGTAAGTTGTCGCCTTTAAATATGTGGCGAATAGTTTAGTGCTGCTGTTGTTTTGCTTGTAGCTTCTCTACTGGCGACAAAGTATTTCGAATGCACGTTCATTCTGATCAGCACTGCATTGTCTCAGTGCCGCAGATATATCGGGTTTGTCAAATCGTTCAGCCACTTGACTGAGAATTGCCAAATGATCGTCAGTCGAATCTTTCGGAACGAGTAAAGCGAAGATAATATCGACAGCTGCTTCGTCGGGCGCATCAAATTCAATCCCTTCATCGAGTGTCAGTAGTGCAGCTATTGGTTTTTCCAGTTCTGTTACGTGCCCATGGGGTACGGCAATACCTTGTCCCAATGCTGTGCTTCCAAGACGTTCACGTCCTATCAGCGCATCGAGTATGTCCACCTCATTTAGAAATTCTTCTTGTGTGCTATCCGCTTTCGCTGGCTCTTGCCTTTCGGTGTCTTGCGATAGCTGAGTTGACGCATTCAATGAGTCACTCAGCATTCTGGACACCTTGTTAAGGGCTTTTTTCTTGCTGCTGACGCTAACACCACAAGCGATATTCTGCGGATTAAGTATGTCTACGAGTCGAACCATGTTGCAATGAGGTGGTTATATCGTGTAATTCGTATGGGATGTTTGCGATCACTGCGCGATTTTTCTAGCTGTAAATTCACTGCCCGAAAAAAACGCTGCCCGAAAAAAAAACTTTAGAGGGTCAAGGCGCTATGAGGCGAACCGTGCTGTGGATGATACCTTAAGGCTGACAGAGCCGCACCCCTGTGGCTTCGAAAATGAGCAGCAACCTGAACATTTAGTTCAAAGCGGTGCTGCTCTGTTGGTTTGGTTGGTGCGGTTCGATCAGATCAGTGTAATCTTTTACGCTCGTTGCTAGGCGGTATACTCATCGACTCGCGGTATTTGGCCACTGTGCGGCGTGCTACCTGGATGCCCTCTGAAACCAGTCTGCTGGCAATTTTGCTATCGCTCAAAGGTTTGGTTGCATCTTCAGCCTTGATGAATTTTCTAATCATCGCCCGTATTGCTGTGGCAGAGCATTCGCCACCATTGGCAGTCGAGACGTGGCTTGAGAAGAAATATTTGAACTCGAATATTCCCCGTGGTGTGTGAATGAATTTTTGCGTGGTGACGCGTGATATGGTTGATTCATGCAGACTAAGCTGTTCTGCGATATCACGTAAAACCAAAGGTTTCATTGCTTCGTCGCCGTATTCCAAAAAGCCACGTTGACGCTCAACGATCGCAGTGGCGACTTTCAGCAATGTTTCATTGCGGCTTTGCAGGCTTTTTATAAACCATCTGGCTTCCTGCAGGTGATTGCGCAGGAATGTGTTGTCATCGCTTTTATCGGCGCGTTTGATCTCTTTTGCATACAAGGCGTTAATGCCGAGTTTGGGTGCAATATCGGGGTTTAGCTCTACACGCCAAACGCCTTTGACCTTCTGTACAAAAACGTCCGGAATGATGTACTGGTCGTGATCACTGACAAGTTGTCGTCCGGGGCGGGGATTGAGGCCACGGATCAGCGCGATAACTTCACTCAAGTGCTCGTCGTTGACTTTCAGTAAGCGGCGTAATTTGGGGAAGTCGTGCAAAGCCAGTAGATCCAGGTGATCGGCTACCAGGCGTTTTGCGTTTTCTGTAATTTCGCAAGAAGGCAATTGCGAGAGCTGGATAAGCATGCATTCGCTGGCATCGCGAGCGCCGCATCCGGCAGGGTCCAGGTGTTGGACCATTTTCAAAACGGCTTCGATTTCATCCTGTTCTACGACAGCATCTACATCTACTTCGGCAATATTTCGATTCAGGCCTTCCAGCAGTATGTCGGTGTCTTCGATCAAGTAGCCGCGATCATCAATGGCATCAATGATGGTCTCCGCTATGAATTGATCGCGGGCAGACAGGGGGCTCAGTCGGATTTGATCAATCAGATGATCCTGTATGCTGGAAATTTCCGAATTATGAAATTCGGTGAAGTCGCGGCTCTCGGAATCACCATTTGAACTTGAAGAGGCGCTTGTTGGAGCGGCGACTTCGTAAATATCTTCCCAGGCACTATCGACGGGCAGTTCGTCTGGCATGACCTCGGCTGCCTCAGAGGTCATTTCAAGTGGTGTCTGTTCGACTTCGATATCTGTTATTTCGGATTCCTGACCGTTATTCGCTTCAATTTCCTGGCGTTCTTCATTACGCTTCTGGTCTTTGCTCTCGACGCTTTGATCACTGGAGATTTCGGATTTACGCGAATCCGCCGCTTCCTCTTCCTGCATCTCAAGCATGGGATTATTTTCGAGCGCCGACTGGATTTCAGTTTGCAGTTCGAGCGTTGAGAGTTGCAGCAATTTGATGGCCTGTTGTAGCTGGGGAGTCATCGCCAGCGTTTGGCCCATCTTTATATTCAGTGATTGTTTCATGGCACGTTTTTTTATTTTTGCTGATAGTGGCACGGTTCAATGCAAATATTGTGCCATTGTAAGCATATATCGCATCGGAAATGATATTATATTTCCGGCTTATCGATTTAAGGCTTCCGAAAATAAAAGGCTAGTGTGTATAACTAGTTGAAAACCTGATGAATTCAAAGGGTATTGTTAATACTGGAAGATTCGTGCCCGAATTCCGCTGATTGAGTGTAAATCAGGCACTAGATTGCGTTTAAATTTTGAAGTCTTCGCCCAAATACACCTTTCTGACTTGTTCATTGACGAGAATGTCAGCTGGTTGACCCTCTGCGATGACTTTTCCCTGGCCCAGGATGTATGCCCGATCACAGATGCCGAGTGTTTCGCGGACGTTGTGATCCGTTATCAGAACGCCAATACCACGATTTTTCAAATGCGAAACGATACGCTGGATTTCGACCACAGAAATCGGATCTACCCCTGCAAAGGGTTCGTCGAGCAGGATGAAGCTTGGGTCAGCAGCCAATGCGCGGGCGATTTCAACACGACGGCGTTCACCGCCCGACAAGCTGATACCCAGGCTGCTGCGAATATGGGTTATTTGCAGTTCTTCGAGTAAAACTTCAAGTTTCGAGCGCCGCGCGTCTGCATCCAGATCACCTCGAATCTCAAGGATGGCCTGTATATTTTTTTCAACACTTAGTTGGCGAAAGACCGAAGCCTCCTGCGGCAAGTAACCAACCCCCATGCGAGCACGTGCGTGCATGGGATGATGAGTAATATCTTTGTCATCAAACAAGATGTGTCCATCGTCGGGCTTAACCAAACCGACGACCATATAAAAGCAGGTAGTTTTGCCAGCGCCGTTAGGCCCGAGCAGTCCAACCACTTCACCACTAGACACTGACAACGACACACCCTGCAGAATAGGGCGCTTACTGTATGTCTTGTGTAACTCCTCTGCGAACAGAGTATGTCCAGTCAAGTTGTCCTACTCCCCACGCCCGAAATGAAGCCTTGTACGTTTAATAGCTGGAATCAATTGTCTCGGTCAGGTGGTTGTATTGTGATGCTGACCCGCCCGGATGACCCGCCCTCGGCAACCACAGTCTGACTGATTGAGTTGAAAACGATTTTGTCGCTACTCAATCGTTGTTTGGGTTGCAGTAGCTGGGCATTACCCTCGAGCGTCAGAATGCCATTTACTGCATCGTAGCGTATTCGCTCACAAGAGCCTGTTATCAATTCGCCCTCTTCATTTTGTTGCTGAAACTTTATCGGCGAGCCTTTGCCTTCGATCAGGTTGAGTTTGTTGTCTTTTAGAATGACATCGATTTCATCAGCGGTAATCAGGATGGTTCCCTGGCGAATTTCCACATTGCCGCTAAGTACTTGTTTATTGGTGCGCTCGTTATATTCTGAGCGATCGGCTGATACGTCGATGGGCTGGGAAAAGTCAGAATCTGCAGCCAGAATTGCGGGCGAACCGCTCACTAGCAAGGTGATGCTGCCAGCAATTAGCAAAGCACGGCAATACGAATGCAGGCGCGCAAGGTTTCTCGCGACGTCCTGTCTGCAAATTGAATGGTTAGTTGGTTTCATAGCGTGCAGTGACGTTGGAAAGCAGGTTGAGAGTTCCTTCTTCTATATCTGATTCAAGGCCGATTGAGCGTAGTTGCCAATTTTCAGCCGAGACCGTAACAGGCTGATCTGTTCGTACCTGATTGGCCTCTGTGAGTACGGTGACTTTACTTGTTTCAAGGCGAATTTCCTGTTGCTTGCTATTACGCCGCATGGATACATCGCCTTCAAGTAAAAAGGTATCTGGTTTGGGTGTAAAAACCCCTTTCAGCGATTGCATATGCCAGACACTTTGGTTGCGAAACACAACCAGCCGGGGCTTTTCGATTACCGAGCTGTCGTTTTCCGGAAAGTGCGATAGCGTATGGCCATCGATGACATATTCAGGCTTTCCGTCAGCGTTGAATTTACGGGTTTCGAATGACTCAAGGTAGTAATCGGCTTTGCTGCGCGTCATGTCGATAGTTGCTTCATCCGGTGTCGCATCCCTGTCCTCCACCCAGTTACGTGAAAGCACTGCGAGCACTAACAGAGGCACAAGAATCCAGTAGCGATAAATGTATTTCACTTTAACGGCAGGTTCATGCTGTTTTTCCCTCTTCGTCCCTGTAGTTTGCCAGTGTCGGCTTGAGTATGCCTTTGCTGTAGAGCAGCATTTCACAGGCTTCTCTGACTGCGCCGTTGCCACCGGGATAATTGCTCGTCCAGTCAGCCATTTGGCAGATAGCAGGGTAGGCATCTGCCACTGTTAGTGCCATGCCGGCGAATTGCATTGCGCGGTAGTCAACCATGTCGTCGCCCATGAAAGCGATATTGCTTGAGCTAATGCCGAGTCTCTCGCTAATCTCTTTTACAACCTTAAGCTTGTCTGTGACACCCTGATGCAGTTCGTCAACACCAAGCTCACTGGCCCGATGTTCAACAACACCGGATCGACGGGCGGTTACCATCGCCAATGAAAGGTCATTGGATAGCCACAGCCTGAGACCAAAACCATCGCGCGCATGGAAACGTTTGTATTCCTGACCATCGTCTCCATAGAGAAGTCCACCATCGGTCATAACACCATCCACATCAAGCACCAGGCATTCGATTCCGGCGGCTTTATCCAGCAGTGCTTTGGGCAGATTCTTGAAATCGTAGGACATGGATTGGGTATCAGGATTCAGGGAATTTGTTTCGCGGTTCTGCGCTTTTGCTGTTAAGGGTATTTGGGTTCAGGCTGCCAGGGTTCAGACCACACCCGCTGCCAGCAGTAAATGCATGGTGAGTGCGCCGACCACCTTGCCACTGCTATCAACCACGGGCAGGGCGCTGATTTTGTGTTGTTCCATAACAGCAACAGCAGTAGCTGCCAGTTCGCCAGCGTCAATGCGCTGTCCATCAGGCGTCATCACCTGGTCAATTGTGGCGCTGCGCAGATCAATCTGCTGATCTATGGTGCGCCGCAGATCTCCATCGGTAAATATGCCCAGCAGGTGCCTTTGCGAATCGATAACGAGAACAAATCCCAGCCCCTTGTGGCTGCTCGCCAACAGCGCCTGTGACACTGTGGCATCGGCCGTGACCGTTGGCAATTTATCGGGCTCGACCATAATATCAGCAACCCGCAGCAACAGCTTGCGCCCGAGTGTGCCGCCTGGGTGCGAGCGAGCAAAATCCTCTTCACTAAAGCCACGTGCGTTGAGTAGCGCAATGGCCAAAGCATCTCCCATAGCCAGAGTAGCTGTTGTGCTGGCAGTAGGTGCCAGTCCCATCGGACAGGCTTCACGCTCAACACTAATGTCGAGACTGACTGTGGCGTTACGAGCGAGTGGAGAATCAGCCTTGCCGCACAATGCAATCAGCGGAATGGCCATGCGTGTGATGGTCGGCAGCAGTGTCAGAATTTCAGGGGAGTTACCGGAATTGGAAATACCGATAAAGACATCTTCCTCCCTGACCATACCCAGATCACCGTGACTTGCCTCGCCCGGGTGAACAAAGAATGCGGGTGAACCGGTGCTTGCAAGCGTGGCTGCAATTTTCCCGGCTATATGACCGGATTTACCCATGCCCGAGACGATAATTCTGCCCTTGCATGACAGCAACAGCCTGCAGGCATGCAGGAATGATTCATCGATTCTCTCAGACAGACGCGATACCGCTTCGGCTTCTGTATGCAAAACCGCACGAGCCAATTTGATCAGCTCTTGCTCGTCCTCAATTTGCGGTGTTGTGCTGGTCAATTCAACATTACCAGAGTAGTTGCTGACCGGATTGGCCGTTTGGATGGGCTTTACATTAAACGGCATTTAGTGCCGCCTATGTACTTAAGATGCCGCCTGTGTACTTAAGATAATCAGAGTCTGATTCGCACCGCCTGGTCTTGAAGCTAGCCGGGTTATGAGTTGCTGTCGAGCGTTTCCTGATTCTCCTGTTGCTCCAGTCGATCGAGTTCATCAAGCCGGTCCAGCTCATCAAGTTCGTCCAACTCATCCAACTCGTCCAGCTCATCAAGGTCGTCTTCGTCACGCGCGCCATTTTTATTCAGGTCATCTACCTGAGAACGGTGCGCTTTGACGAAAGCATCACGCCAGAACAGATAGGGGTCTAAGGCCGCTCGGTCCAGCACATTACTGGCACCGAGCAATGATGCACGGAAGCTGATGAAATTAACAACAGTGGTACTCCAGCGTGTCAGGTCGTGATCAATGAAGGCGGTAACGTCAGTGGTTGCACCCTGTGTGAATCGGCCAACTGCTGTTCTACCGTTGGCAGGACCGAAAAATGGCAGTACCAGGTACGGGCCCTCGGAGAACCCCCAGACACCAAACGTCTGACCAAAGGTTTCTGCATATTTGGGTATGCCTGTGTTTGTTGCAACATCGAAAAAACCGAGAAATCCAACGGTACTGTTGATAAGGACCCGGCTTGCGTCACTTGCAGCTCTCTTTGGTCGCCACTGCAGCAGGTTGTTGACGATGCTGGTGACATCCTGCAAATTTTCGAAGATGTTTATAACCCCGGTTTCGATCGGATCCGGCACGATGCGCGCGTAACCCCGGGCTACCGGTCTGAGCACGTATTTGTCGGCGCTCTGGTTAAAACTGAAAATCTTGCGATTGACGTTTTCAAACGGGTCGTATACCGGTGCATTCGATTTTGCTGCAGATGCGCAGCCGCCGAGGAACAGGACTATACTCAATAGTAGAACGGCCTTGTGCAGTTTCTTTTGCTGCCCAAATGGCAGTAACGCTCGCAGGTGCAGCAACATACTATGTCCCGAAGAGGCTGTCTGCACGCCGAAGTTGAGTAACTCTTTGATCATATATGAATAGTTTAGTGGTTCTTTACCTATGGTGGAAGCCACAGTGGAAACGCATTCAGGGTTTCTGCGTGGCCCAATACGACTTAACAAGGATAATCACAGCCAGATAGTAACTGCCAGCGACAGCTGATTCGAATAACATTGAATTTCTGACCGCAGGATGAGTCATCTTGTTCCCTTATAATAGAGCATCAATTACCAGCAGTTCCTGTGCGTTACCAGATTGACTGTGTTGTGCACCCGGCCTGAACTAAAAATCCATCTCGATATCGAAACGACGTGAATTCTCAATCCCTGTCAGCGACCCAAGTCATAGATCCACCCGTACTACCCATTGGTGATGATGGCAGTGTGTCGGATCCGTTGGTGGAGGTCAAAAATCTCCATTTCGTGCGCGGTCGCAAGCGCATTTTCAACGGCATGAACATCGATATACCGCGCGGACTTGTCACAACTATAATGGGGCCAAGTGGTACCGGTAAAACAACGCTGCTGAAAATGATTGGCGCACAGCTTAAGCCCTCTCGTGGAAAAATCTTTTTTGACGGCAACAATGTGCATCGTCAGTCCCGTAGCAAGCTGTTCACCATGCGCAAGCGTATGGGCATGCTGTTTCAAAGCGGTGCCTTGCTAACCGATCTGACAGTTTTTGATAACGTAGCTTTTCCGCTGCGTGAACACACGGATATGCCCGAATCGCTAATACGTCATTTGGTGTTGTTGCGACTGCATGCGGTGGGCCTGCGCGGTGCTCGAGACATGAAGCCGGCGCAGCTGTCAGGTGGTATGGCCCGTCGTGTCGCATTGGCCCGTGCGCTAATGCTTGACCCTGAAATCATCATGTATGACGAACCCTTTACAGGGCAGGATCCAATTTCCATGGGTGTTCTTGTCGAACTTATAGCGACCATCAATGAGGCCTTGAACCTGACATCGCTGATCGTCTCGCACGATATCGGTGAGGCCATGTCGATTTCTGATTACGTTGTTATTATTTCTGACGGCGAAGTCATTCAAGCTGGCACACCGACGCAACTGAAAGAATCGCCATCCCCATGGGTGCAGCAATTTCTCAACGGCAAGTCTGATGGCCCTGTGCCTTTTCAATACCCGGCAAACGATTATCGGGAAGACATGCTTGGATCAACTGAATCACTGGAGCGCCGTTGAATGCTTGACTGGTTGCAACAGTTTGGTCGTTTCTGGATAGATTTAACTGCCAGCTTTGGTCGCTCGCACTTGTTTCTCGGCAGAATACTGCTATCGATTCCTTCTCTGGTAACGCGATTCGGTCTGGTTGTTCGTCAACTGTACGCAAGTGGTGTCCTGACCCTGTCCATTATTCTGGTATCCGGTCTGTTCGTCGG
This sequence comes from uncultured Granulosicoccaceae bacterium, assembly GCA_964411665.1. Classification (GTDB taxonomy): domain Bacteria; phylum Pseudomonadota; class Gammaproteobacteria; order Granulosicoccales; family Granulosicoccaceae; genus CALFCE01. The sequence goes on from CAYPMR010000002.1 coordinate 75,301, forward strand.
TATGGTGCTGGCATTGCAGGGTTACAACACGCTGGTGGGTTTTGGTGCTGAAGAATCATTAGGGGTTGTCGTCGCCTTAACGCTGGTGCGAGAGCTGGGTCCAGTGGTGACCGGATTGTTGTTCGCCGGACGTGCAGGTTCTGCCATGACTGCGGAAATCGGATTGATGAAGGCGACCGAACAATTAGCCGGGCTTGAAATGATGGCTGTCGATCCGTTCAAGCGCATATTTGCACCGCGCTTTCTCGCAGGTTTCATTGCACTTCCCTGTCTCGCGGCGATGTTCAGTGCCATTGGTGTGTTTGGAGGCTATCTGGTTGGGGTGGAGGTTCTGGGTGTTGACGATGGTGCTTTCTGGTCACAAATGAAAGCAGCCGTAGATTTTGGAGACGATGTAATCAACGGCTTGATCAAGGCGGTTGTATTTGGATTTGTAGTTTGCTGGATAGCCATATTTCAAGGGTCAGACTGTATTCCAACCTCTGAAGGCGTTAGTCGCGCAACTACTCGAACAGTCGTTTATTCATCCCTGGCAATTCTCGGTCTTGATTTTCTACTGACCGCAGTCATGTTTAACGTATAAGGGCGTCAATCTCATGTTTGCAAGATTCACTGAAATTCTCGTTGGGTTGTTCATGTTGCTGTTCTTCGCGGCTATGTTCATGCTCGCCGTTCGTGTCAGTAACTTATCGGGATTTACCGGCGGGGAGGGATACGAGCTGACTGCTTCCTTCGAGAACATCGGTGGGTTGAAAGTGCGCTCGAAAGTATCAGCTGGCGGTGTCCGTGTCGGCCGGGTCACTGGCATTGAATATGATTCTGAAAGTTTCGCTGCCGTAGTCACCATGCATATAAATACTGAATTCGATGCGTTTCCACTGGATACCAGTGCCAGCATCTATACCGCGGGCCTGCTGGGTGAACAATACATCGGACTGGAACCCGGTGCTGAGATCGATTTTCTCGAAGACGGTCACGAAATTGAATTGACCCAGTCCGCAGTAGTGCTGGAAAAGCTTATCGGTCAGGTTGTATTCAGTCGTTCGGGACAAAAATAGCCTGAATCAAGCACTTACACAACACAGGATGACAATGGAATTCTTGGACGCTTTTAGCGTCTACCTAGAATGCTTGTAATATATAACTTTAAATGTGTCTCGATTTCGCAGTAAGTCGTCATTTGAGCGAGACGTATTATTGACAGGTGAGCTCTCAAGCTAAAGGGAAAGGTGATCGCTAGATAGATAGTGGCAGGCAAATGGGCTCCTGGCTAAATGAGAACACGGTCGTGCACTTTCGATGCACGTGCAGCTGTACAAACAGGGAATTAATTTGGGTATTGCAATGAATGTAACTAACGTGAAAAAAATGGATGGTGACAGAGCACTAGGTAGTTGGGTGCGAGCCGTTCGCTGCCTGACTCTGCCTGTGTGGTTCGTGGTGATGGGTTTGTTTTCCGGGCTTGCCCTGGCACAGGATCATCCGGCGCAGCAGACTGTTGTATCCGCAGTAAACAAAGTGCTGAGCGATTTAAAGACATTTGAAGACCAGGTTGAAGACAAGCCGGAATTGCTTGATCAAACCATCGAAACAAACATCGTTCCGAATCTGGATTTCTCGATGATGACCCGTTTGTCTGTTGGCAAGAGTTGGCGCAAGGCAAGTCAGGATCAAAAGACGGAGCTTGTCACCGAATTTAAAACGTTTTTACTTAATACCTATTCCAGTGCATTGAAGGAATATGGTGGCGAGGAGATCAGTTTTAAGCCTTACAAGAAAAACAAACGCGACGATCGCGCGGTAGTAGATTCGATTTTTCAGCTTGGCTCGTCCAAGGTTCCGGTCACCTATAAATTGCATAATCGCACAGGGCCCTGGTTGGTATACGATATTGTTGTGTCTGATCTGAGCCTGGTTTTGCAATACAAATCGAGTTTTGGTAATGAAATTGATCGTAACGGCATCGAAGGGCTGATCAGTCTGCTAAAAAAACGTAACAGCGCCTAGGGGGGGGGCTGCGCGGCAGAACCTCACCTACAGCGAAAGCGCTAGTTTCATGGAAATTCACCCGGTATTTTGCAAATGGCGAGCAACTATCAACTAGACCTCAAGCCAAACGTCCAGGCAGGCGACTTGACACAGGCCACTGGTGAAGGCACGCAAGCGGTTGTTGTGACGCTCGGTGGCGTGCTTGATTTTGATTCTGTGCCTGCCATTTTGCAGAAATTGGAGTCAGTCATTGTCGAGCATACGAATGTGACCCTGGATCTTGCAACCGTCTCATCTGCCAACAGTGCTGCACTGGCGCTACTGGTTGAGCTTAGAAAGCACACTTTGAGTATCGGTCATACCTTACAGTTTCGCGCCATACCTGACTCCATTATGAAGATTGCCAGAGTTTGCGAGGCTGATTCCATGCTCACAGCCGATTGACAGAGCAAGCCACCCCCTGTCTTTGCTGTCACTGCGGTCCCGTGTCCTCCGCAACCAATCGCTGATTCTCTCCTTGCAGCACCAGTGCTGCTATCATATGTACCAAGTTGCTTTCGCCTTGAGGCACGCTGAGCTATCCTCTTGGGCACATCGCAGCGCACCAGCAACAGCGAGTGCAAAAACAACAGAATTTCTTTTAGCGCTGTGCAAGCCTGGCTTGCTGATCACCCTTATTACGTATGGATAAATTTCTGATTCGCGGTAATGGCCCCCTCGAAGGTAGCGTCAGAATTTCAGGTGCCAAAAATGCTGTGCTGCCCATCCTTTCAGCAACCCTGTTGGGTAATAGTTCGTCGGTAATCAGCAATGTACCTCACCTCAATGATGTGACGACCACTATGACGCTGCTTGGGCGTCTGGGTTGCCAGTTAACCATGGGCGACAACATGCAGGTGGAGGTTGATCCGACAACGATCAATGATTACACCGCTGATTATGAGTTGGTCAGAACAATGCGTGCCTCGATACTGGTACTGGGACCGCTGGTTGCGCGATACGGGCGAGCCCAAGTGTCTTTGCCTGGTGGCTGTGCGATTGGTGCTCGACCGGTTAATCTGCATATCGAGGGATTACAGAAGCTCGGAGCCGACATTCGCATAGAAGATGGCTACATCAGGGCTAAAGCTGGAAGACTCAGAGGGGCTCGGCTTGCACCCGATACAGTGACGGTTACGGGAACTGAAAACTTATTGATGGCAGCGACCCTGGCACGTGGTGAATCTGTCATCGAGAACGCTGCCAGAGAACCTGAAGTTGTTGATCTGGCCAATTACCTTATTAGTATGGGCGCGCAAATAAGTGGTGCGGGTACTGGCACGATACATGTGCAGGGCGTTGATGAGTTGCAGGGATCGCATCACCATGTAGTCGCTGACAGAATCGAGACAGGTACTTTTCTGGTTGCAGCAGCAGCGACTCGCGGTAAGGTCAGAGTGCTTGATACGGTGCCTGGTAATCTGTCCAATGTACTCGATAAGTTGCGTGAGACAGGGGCCTCTGTCGCTATTGGTGATAATTGGATAGAGCTGGATATGAAGGGCAATCGCCCCGAAGCGGTTAACATTACAACTGCTCCCTATCCCGATTTTCCAACAGATATGCAGGCGCAGTTTTGCGTGCTGAATTCTGTAGCCGAGGGTGCATCGCGTGTTGTCGAAACTGTATTCGAAAATCGTTTCATGCATATCAGCGAATTGATGCGCATGGGTGCATCGATGAATATCGATGGCAACACTGTGACGGTAAACGGTGTGGAGCAACTCAAAGGTGCGCCGGTCATGGCAACTGATTTACGTGCTTCAGCCAGCCTTATTGTCGCGGCCTTGGTAGCTGAGGGTGTGACAACAGTTCGCCGTGTTTATCACATTGACAGAGGCTACGAGCGCATAGAGGAGAAATTCAGACAATTGGGAGCGCACATTCAGAGAGAGCCTGATAGTTGAGTTGTCACCGATGCGCTCAGTATTCTTCCATTAACGCCTCTGAGAAATACAGTTTGAACTATGAAGCCTGAAACCGACGACCTGCGCATTACCAGTACCAAGCAACTGATTTCGCCTGACAAGTTGATCTCCGAGGTACCTGTCTCTGGCGTTGCTGCGCAAACTGTTGAGACTGCACGGCGTGAAATCCCGCGTATTCTGCAAGGACTTGATGACAGGGTTATTGTAGTCGTTGGGCCTTGCTCGATCCACGATCCGGAAGCTGCGCGAGACTATGCACGTGAGTTACATGAGCTAGCTTTGGAACATAAGGACGATTTGCTGATTGTCATGCGGGTCTATTTTGAAAAACCGCGTACCACTATTGGCTGGAAAGGTCTTATCAATGATCCGCATCTCGATAATAGTTTCCACATAAACGAAGGGCTTCTCACAGCTCGACAGTTGCTGGCAGACATAAACGAATTGGGTTTACCGGCTGGCACTGAATATCTTGATCTGATCAGTCCACAATACATCGCTGATCTGGTGGGATGGGGTGCAATCGGTGCACGTACTACTGAAAGTCAGGGTCACCGCGAGCTGGCATCAGGGCTTTCCTGTCCTGTAGGTTTTAAAAATGGTACTGCCGGTAGTGTTCAAATTGCGGTTGATGCCATAGGAGCTGCTTGTCATTCACACCATTTTCTATCGGTCACGAAGGACGGTGCCTCGGCGATATTTCAAACCAGTGGTAACAAGGATTGTCATCTGATTTTGCGTGGCGGTAAATCCAATACGAACCATGACGCTGCTAGTGTTGATGATGCCTGTGCCACCTTGCGAGAAGCAGGCTTGCCAGAGACTGTCATGATCGACTGTAGTCACGCTAATTCAAGGAAACTGCATCAACGTCAGGTGTATGTGTGTGGTGATGTTTGCCAGCAATTGCGTGCAGGGGACAGACGAATCAGTGGTGTGATGATTGAAAGTAATCTGCTCGAAGGCAATCAAAAACTCCAGCCCGGGGTTGCGCTAACACGTGGTCAGAGTATTACTGATGCCTGTCTGTCATTAGCAGATACCCGGCCGTTGTTATTTGAGCTTGCCAGTGCCGTGCGTGTTCGGCGTCAGTTCAGTCAGTAAACCTTAAGGACACCTTGATCCTTGCTGACTGGAATCAGCAGGGAAATCCTGCATTTTACGCTTGCGTAAACCAAAGCAGCAGCATTGTACCTGCAGGTATTGCCAAACCATTGAAAATCGGTTTCGACCGTCAAGTAAACACTCCACACGCCGAAAAGATCTGTAGTTAGCGCTTGGAGTGTCCTTCATGGCACGTTCTTCAGATTCGTTTTTTTTGCTCGCTGTCTTTAAAGACAAAACCTTCCAAATGCGGCAGGTCAGGCGCGTAGCTTTGCTGTCGGCGTTGTTTGTCATTCAAAGTACGATAGTGCTTGGGTTTTTATACCACTACATGCTCGGCGAAATCGTCGCCGGTACCTCGCCGATGTTATTCGCCTCCGACGAAATGGCCAGAATGAACGAGCAGATTCCTGGCCTTACCAGTGTCTTGGGTCGCTGGATTATTGTCATGTTGATTATTAATCTGATCCTGACAGCTCTGGTGGGGTACTACATCACTCGTAAGCTTGGTGCTCCATTGCTGGCCATGAAGCGTGTGCTCACAGAAATGGGTGACGGTAAGCTTGATGTGAGATTACGTGAAGGCGATTCGGACGAATTCAGTGATATTTCGGATGCTCTGAATTCCGCGATAGCTACAATGCAGGACAAGATCGGGGACGCCCAGCGCGAGGTATCGGTTGTTGATAAACGCGATGACCAACCGTTGACCGATGACAAAAAAATTCGCCAGGCTTTAAGCAATTGCCGTGTCGCTTTGCAATACTTTGAAACGGGTAAGAATGGTGAAGCAGCAGGTTAATTCGGTTAGTACTCTTGTGAAAAAGCGAATGTGCTGTTTGCGAATACTTGGACTTGCGCTGGCGGTAAGTTGCCAGCTAGTGTTGACAGTGGCAGTTGCCAGTGGTCTGAGCGAAACTTTGGCTCAGTCGCAACATGAGCCCATTCAGTCAGCGAGGCTGGCTGAGACATCGGGAGATGTTGTAGCTGCAGTTGAACACTACAAACGCTTTTTAGTACTGAATTCTGATTCGCCTTTGAAAAGTCGAATCATGACCAGAATGTCTGTATTGCAGGAAGCACAACGTTTTGGCGTGGATGAGGCGTTGAATCTTTATCTTCAGGCACTCGATGCACGCGAAGCACGCGACGTTGAGTTGGCAAGTGTTGTTCTCAAAAAACTGCAACAACAATACCCTTCAAGCTATCTTAACGATGATGCTTTGTATCTACGTGGTTATATAGCCATGATGGATGCTTATCAATACGAAAAAGCCGCTGATCTTTTCGGGAAATTGCGCCTGAATTATCCCGATAGTAGCTACATGGATACTGTGCTTTACAGTGAGGCCATAAGTCTGGAGCAACTCGGTAAAACCGAGAGTGCGAATTTGCGATTTGAAGAGCTACGTGAACGTCATACAGAGTTTTCACTGTCTATTTTCGGTGTTCATTGGCCAAAGTCAACTTATCTGTCACGTTATTGGTACGACCGGGCTGACAAGCGTTTGAATATGGTTAACGAACGTAAACAGACAGCGGCGAAATTGGTTTCGCGTTCAACTCCTGAAAATTCCATTGATGCTGTAGATCACGATTTGCGTGTTGAGGTAGCCGTTGAAGGAAGACGAATACCATTGCTATTGACTGCTAGCACCCTGGCTCGTGATGCACATTTTGATAGTGAAGCAGAGCTAACACTTGCGCTCAGTGATGCGAGGTATTACTCAGGTCAGGTGGAGGGTGATCCGCAGTCCTGGGTGCGTGTGATGATACGCGGACGTGAGATCAAAGGTGTAGTGGAAACTGCTGGAGAGCGCATCAATCTTGAGCCTGCGTCTATGGTGGGCACGCTTGAATATTACAGACCCGATAAGGGCAAGCCGGGGAGTATTGAAGAGCTGCGTTTGCAGGATTACGTTATGCATCCGCCTCCGGATCCTAATGCCCGCCTCGATGAGGCTTTGCAAATTCGCAAAGCGCAACTGGATAAAGAGGCGGAACCTGCGCTTGGCGCTGCAACCGCTGGAGGTGTGAGTCGACTGGTGCGTATGAGCGTGTTCGTGGACAGCCAGTACAATGCCTACTACGGTGGCGATGGTTTGCTACAAGCCATGTCAGCTCTTAATGTTGCAGATGGTATCTATCGCAAGAACTTTGGACTGGCTATTGAAGTCGGCAGTGCGACGGTATTTACAGATCGACAGACTGATCCGATGAACCTCGGTGCCGTGACGCTGGAGAAGACGCTGCGTACGTTTCGAGACTTTCACTTGAATACCCGTGACCAGGCTGATGACATTGCGCTGTCATATCTGTTCAGTGGTAACAATAATGTAGACGAAGCAATTGGCCTGGCATGGATTGGTGCTATCTGTAGAAGCGACGGGTTCGATGTAGGTGTGACAACGCCCAGCAGCTATGCAGACTTGCTTGTAACACATGAACTGGGACACTCACTTGGCGCTCAGCACGATAGCGATACATCTTGCAGCAGCAAACGCAATTTGCTGATGTGGCCGCGTATTTCCGGCTCAACAACACAGAGTTTTTCGGATTGCAGCCACAGCAGTGTATCCCAGGGAATTTCCAAATCCTGTTTACTGAACACAATAGATGTTTCCCTTGATGTACAGCATTCCAGTGACAGTAGTGTCGTGGCGTCTTTAACAAATAACGATGTGACGGGTGTGGCGCACAGGGTCAATCTTGTTATAGAAGCAACAGCCGTCGATTTGAATGCGTTGCCGGCAGGCTGTGTAGAGAATTCATCCGCCGAACTTATGTGTTCGGTTGACCGCTTGTCACCGGGTGAGACTGTTGAATTCAACTTTACGTTCGGCGCTCAGAGTTCACCTGATAGTAGCTTCATAGCCTGGATAGAACCGGGTGACTACTATGACGTTGTTGCATTAAACGATCAGGCCACACTCAGACTCAATGTAGATGGTGTTGCCGCGGCGGATGACGTTTTTACTGCTGCATCAATGCCTGAGGACAGTCGCGATTTGACGATTGCCGGCAATCTTGTGTCAACCGCAAATGACTCTGATGCGACGGCTCCTCTGCCTGGTACAGAAGGTGGTGCTGGTAGCGTCGATTGGTGGTTGCTTGCAAGTGGCTTGATTTCAGGCTTCTGGGGGCGAGCGGCTTTCGGTGGCGTTGCAGCTAGTACCAATTACTAGTACATATACTGCACTAGCACTAGCACCTGTTAGGTCTACTGACAGGCGTACAAAGCGGGTTGTGGTAGCTCGCGTACTCGTTGCCCATCTGCCTGGGGCCCATCTATTAATCTTCTGAAATCCACCTGTGCCAGATGCCCATAATAGGTATAGCAATCACCGATTTCCGTTTGTCCGAAAAAATTTGGAATGTGGATAGCACTCTCGATATCCGGCCAGTAATCGGCAGTCAATACATATTTGTTCGGGTGGTCGAGTTCATCGAATTCATACAGTAGCTCGGGTGTGCATAAATCCTTGTCTGTCATTGCAAGGGTAAGGTTATGCTTGTTAAGACGCTGTTTTCGTCTTTCCCACTTGTCTCTGGCTTCTGTTTCACTGTGGTAGTGCATGAAATGCACTTCAATATCATCAAGGGTGGCAATCGGGTAATGATGCTTGTACCCATCGCGGATTTTTTCACCTTCTCTATATCGGGATTTCGGGCAGAAATTCAGCGGTAGCGACAGGTAATAATCCAGATTACGCACAAATTTTAAATAGCACGGTGCGAACAAAAACAGATTTGCGGTTGGTGTGTTGTAGGGCAGGTTCAGGAAGCGATAAGGTAATGTTCCTGTGCAGTTACTGGCAATTACACTGAAGTCGCGTGATTGGATGCTGCAGATATTTGCAACAACCTTCATCCTGCTAACTTTCTCGTGAATTCGGGCGCTTAGGCTTAGCATCGAGTCACCGATTTACAATTCCCTGCGAGGTTGGGGTAACAAGTTCGGTAAACAGGCGAGAAGATGTCTGATTACTTAACAACATCAGTTCCGCGCACACAATGAGTATAGTTGATAAAAATAGCCTTACAGTCTGTCAACTATTGCAGCTGTTCTCGCTGCACACTGACTTGCGCTGGCCGCTCTCCCAGTACCACATCAATCAGGAAATCCTGACGATTACGCTGCAAGCCTATCTTGACAGTCTGGTTTGGGCTGGCACCAGCTATATCGGTGAGTAAATTGCCAGCGCGGTGAACATCGCGATCATCCACTGATACGATCATGTCGCCTACGCGTATGCCTGCCATGTGAGCCGGACCATTCTCGCTGACACCGACGACCACCGCACCGCTTGTAGAAGAGCCAAAATATTGTGGATGATCGATCAAATCGTCGACCGCGATTCCTAGCCAGCCACGTATGACTCTTCCATCGTTAAGGAGTTGAGGCACAATCCAGTTAACCACATCTGCCGGGATGGAAAAGCCGATCCCCTGCGCACCATTTTGTCTGGAGAACACGGCAGTATTAATGCCCAGCAATTTGCCCGATGGACTGATCAACGCACCGCCTGAATTGCCCGGATTGATGGCAGCATCAATCTGCACGAAGTTCTGTAGAGCACTGACGCCGGCCAGGCGGCGTCTTACGGCGCTGACGATTCCCAATGTGACAGTCTGACCAACGCCATAGGGATTTCCGATAGCAAGCACCAAATCGCCTACTTTCATACTGCCCGTCTGGGCCAGTTCCAGTGTCGGTAGCGCAATATCGGTCTCAACTTTGATCAAAGCGAGATCGGTTTCGAGATCTCGACCTATAACAGCAGCTTTCACCACCTGGCCGCTGGCAAATGCAATGAATATGCTCTCAGCCTTCTCGATCAGATGATTACTGGTCACAATCAGCCCGGTCGAATCGATAATGACTCCTGAACCCTGGTTGGTCTGCAGGCTGGAGCGACGTTGATTGCTGGTCTGGGTGGATTCGTTACTGCCCTTGCCTTGTGGGGTTTGTACGGTGTATACGCTGACTACCGACGGTGAGGCGATCGCTATTCCAGATGCGAACGATAATGACAAATTTTCGGCGGATGGATTGGGCGAGTTGAGAGCAACTGGCGCATCTGCCCCCCTTGGAAATACCTGCGATATTCTGTTTTGAAACTGACCGCGGTTGCTCACGACGACCGCAAATAGTACGCCGGCGAGGCAACACAGAGCGAAATAAAGGGCTCGATTCATTGTTGTCAGGCTGCTTTGTCTGTTCTTATGCGTATTGGAGCGTTGTCACTGACCGTTAGTCCCGGATACGAAAACAAAGCCGTTTCGGGCAGAGCCAGTGATGCCGATACTGATTGAAGTAGCTACTGTTTGCACTATAACAATTGGAGCCCCAAGTTGACGACCGTGAGTGTGGTTATTCTATGCACTGCGGCGAATTGTGATAGCTCTGGTGCAGGCGAGTTGCGCAAGCGGATATTTCCTCGCCTTAAAACCCTGTGTCCTTGACGGTTTGACATCGCATAATACCGGCGTCTGTGTGATAGAATTTCGCGGCTTGAGATGAGCGATTAATCTGGGCTCCGGACTGGCAGGGCTAGTCCTGTATTGAGTCTGCAATGGCAGGTAGATAACCCGGGACAGCTAAAAAGCGTTGTCCGGGTAAACAGTTTTTTACTGGACGGTGGATGACAAGAAACATAAACCGGACAGATTACGAAAAAAGAGGTCGCGCCGCTAACAATAACGGCGTCGCCCAGCAAGCTTTTCGCCGTGTTCCCGGCCAAAAAAGGGATCCAGGGCATCAGCAATGCAATGGGCAATGGGCAACGGCAAAATTTTGATTACATCTGGAGTTCAACATGGCTTCCAAGCGAGGCAGTAAATCCGGTTCTCCGCCGGGCAAGAAAAACAGGTCTGAAAAAGCATCAGAACCCATGCCAAGTGATGTCACCATAGACGCCACTCAGGATGTCTCTGCGGTGCAACGTGAGGCCAGGCAAAATGATTCTGCTATCAATTCTGACCAGGTCGATCCGCGCAGGCGGCGTATGCTTGTGACAGGTGCCAGTGTGGTCGGTGGGCTCGGTGCTGTTGCATTGGCAGCCCCTATGGTTGCATCGATGTCACCCAGTGAGCGTGCCAAAGCCGCGGGAGCGCCAGTCGAAGCAGATATCAGCAAACTTGAGCCGGGGCGACGGCTGACAGTGGAATGGCGTGGCAAGCCAGTATGGATTGTTAATCGCACACCAGAAGCACTGGAAGGGCTGGAGAAAGTCTCCGGTCAGTTGTCAGATCCGGATAGTGAAGCGTCTCAACAGCCGGACTACGCTCAGAACACCACGCGCTCAATAAAGCCGGAACTTCTGGTCATGGTCGGCATATGCACTCACCTCGGTTGTTCACCCACTTATAGACCGGAGGTAGCTGCGGCAGATTTAGGTGCTGACTGGTTAGGCGGTTTCTTTTGCCCTTGTCACGGTTCAAAATTTGATTTTGCCGGACGCGTTTACGCAGGTGTGCCTGCACCAACGAATATGGAAATACCACCGCATCAATACATTAGCGATACGTTGATCAAGATTGGTGTTGATCAGGAAGAAGGGGTGGCAGCGTGAGCAAACTTAACAACGCAGTCGCGTGGATCGATGAAAGATTCCCGCTGACCAAGCTTCTGGAAGAGCACGTCACCAAGTATTACGCACCGAAAAATTTCAACTTCTGGTATTACTTTGGTGCTTTGTCACTGTTGGTCCTGATCATTCAGGTAGTGACCGGTATATTCCTGACGATGAACTATAAGCCAGATGGTGAGCTTGCCTTCGCCTCTGTTGAGTACATCATGCGGGATGTGAACTTCGGTTGGCTGATCCGCTACATGCATTCGACGGGTGCATCGTTGTTTTTTGTGGTTGTTTATCTGCACATGTTTCGCGCACTGATGTATGGCTCGTATCAAAAGCCGCGCGAATTGCTCTGGATCTTCGGCATGCTGATCTATGTATGCCTGATGGCCGAGGCTTTTATGGGCTACCTGCTTCCCTGGGGACAAATGTCCTACTGGGGTGCTCAGGTTATTATTTCACTTTTCGGCGCCATTCCATTCGGTATTGGCGATGCGCTAACACTGTGGTTGCGTGGTGATTACGTTGTATCTGACGCGACCTTGAACCGCTTCTTTGCGTTGCATGTTATCGCTGTTCCATTAGTGTTAATCGGTCTGGTGGTGGCGCATATCATGGCCTTGCACGAGGTTGGTTCAAACAATCCCGACGGCGTTGATATCAAGAAACTGAAAAACGCTGACGGTATCCCGAAAGACGGCATTCCTTTCCACCCGTATTACACCGTTAAGGATTTTATGGGTGCGATTGTCTTTTTGATTGTGTTCTTTACTATCGTATTTTTCATGCCTGAAATGGGTGGATACTTCCTTGAACATGCCAACTTCGTTCCGGCAGATCCGCTAAAGACTCCCGAACATATAGCTCCGGTCTGGTATTTCACGCCCTTCTACGCAATATTGCGTGCGGTGCCGAGCAAACTAGGAGGTGTCATGGCGATGGGTGCTGCAATTGTTGTGTTGTTCTTCCTGCCATGGATTGACCGAGGTAAAGTGCGCTCCATTCGCTATCGCTCGCTGGCTTTTAAGGTGTTGTTGTTCTCGTTTGTGGCGGCGTTCGTGATTCTCGGTTATTACGGCCTGCAGGTGCCCACCTTCTGGGGCACATTTATCTCGCGTGTTTGTTCACTTATTTACTTCGGATTTTTTGTTGGATTATTCATCATTAGTAAAAATGAAAAAACCAAACCGGTGCCGGAGAGGGTGACATCATGACCAGACCCCTAGACATGAAGTACATGATCAAAAGCCTGGTCGTGGCTGTAGCGATGATGCTCACATTTGCTTCAGCTGATGCTCTGGCTGCCAGCAGTGGCGTTAAGCTTGAGTCGCCACGCATTGATGCTGGCAGTAAGAAGTCGTTGCAGCGTGGGGCAAAGTTGTTCGTCAATTACTGCATGGCATGCCACTCCGCAAATTATCAACGTTATAACAGGATGGCACGCGATATTGGCCTCTCGGAAGAGGATGTTGCAGAGCACCTGATATTCACAACAGATTCGTCAGGTGAGCCGACCAAGGCAGGTTCCTTGATGGAAAATAACATGGGTCCTGAATACGGCCGCAAGGCCTTTGGTGTCGTACCGCCGAATCTCGCTTTAACGGCGCGTTCTCGCGGTGTTGACTGGATCTACACCTACCTCAAAAGTTTTTATATAGATCCCTCACGCGGTGCTATCGGCGTTAATAATACTGTTTATCCCGGTGCTGCCATGCCGCACGTATTATGGGAGCTGCAGGGATGGCAGGAAAAGGTGATGGTAGATGACGGCCATGGTAAGCAGGTTGCCAAGCTTGAATTGGTATCACCCGGTTCACAATCGCCAGCCGAATATGATGAGACGATTAACGATATAACCAATTTTCTAGCTTACATGTCCGACCCGATAAAGCAGACAAGGCATCGTATTGGAACATTCGTCTTGCTATTCCTGTTTGTTTTGCTCGGCATCGCGTATTTGCTCAAGAAAGAGTATTGGCGTGATGTTGTTCATTAGATAATTGAAGCTGTCGTCATCCTCAGGGCGTCGAATGCGCTTGCGCGAGGATGACGATAGTGATTGCAGGGACGATGAGAATGATTATTTGCGCTTGGTATTAGAGAAAAATGCCAGAAACCCCATGGACTCTTTTCAGGCAATTGATCCCTCATTGTTTTGTGTAGCACGAGTTGTAAAGTTATTTTGGCAACGCAAAATTATTTAATTATTTCAGCGCAAGGTGATTGAATCCGTGATGCTTCTTTATAGTGATTCCTACAATATCTACAATCACATTGTTCGACTGGTCGTCGCAGAGAAAGATATTGAAATGGAAGTGGTTTTTGTCGATGCAGACAATAAACCCGAAGATTTGATTCATTTGAATCCATACAATAGTCTGCCAACACTGGTTGACCGCGAATTGGTACTGTACGGATCGAAAGTCATTACTGATTACCTTGATGAACGGTATCCACACCCGCCCTTTTTGCCCATCGACCCTGTATCAAGAGCTAAAACGCGGCTGACACTGTACCGTATCGAACAGGACTGGTACTCGTTGATTGATGATATTGAGTCAAAGGATGATGCTCGTGTGCAGCCTGCGCTGCGCACTCTGCAGGACTCGATCACGGCATCAGCGGATCTGTTTGCAGTCAAACCGTTCTTTCTCAGCGATGATTACTCGATACTCGATGCAACCCTCGCACCCTTGCTAATGCGCTTCAAACATTACGGTGTACGTTTGCCTGAGTCTGCAAGTGCAGTATCTGCCTATGCCAACAAAATATTCTCGCGCAGCGCTTTCCAGGCCAGTTTGAGTGACACTGAAAGAGATATGATTTGAGCGTATATAGCCTGTCTGTAGTAATATAGCGTATCGAAAGCGCGTTATTGAGTGATCCGGTGGCCAAAATAATGCAGTGTTCAGGTCGGTAGAGCTGGTTATCTGCCGCTCTGGCATCTGATTTTCTGTTTCTTTTTGCAGCTCCAGGTTGTGAATAATAGAGGCGCAAAAGAGGAAATAGACAGGGATCGAAGATTGCATGATGCCATTAGAGCACCATGCACTTAAATCAGCCGTTATTCTAACTACTCGAAACGTTATCTGAAGGTCGCACCACGGCAATGAACTCAAGCAGACCCTATCTAATCCGTGCGCTCTATGAGTGGATAGAAGACAATGGTCTCACACCCTACATGCTCGTCGATGCCACTGGAAACAATGTTGATGTCCCGGGCAAATTTATTGATAACGGGCGAATCATCCTGAACATCAGCTACGATGCCACGCACAATTTGGTACTGGGCGATGATGCGATATCCTTCAATGCTCGCTTCAGTGGGACAGCCACTGATGTGAACGTACCGATAAGTAGTGTGCTGGCAATTTATGCTCGGGAGAACGGTCAGGGAATGATGTTTGGTGAGCATGACGACACACCAACTGACCCTGATTCAGGCGGACCCACGTCGACGAAATCCACTCCCGACTCTGATAGTCCATCGCCACTGAAACGTCCGAAGCTGACGATCGTAAAATAGGCCCCCGGAGTCATAGGCCTCACGGAGTTGGTTGGCTCCAGTTCCCTGGTCAGTGCTTGTGTCCGTTGTTTGGAATCAGGCATCCTCTGATATTGCATTGGCTATCCACAATATTTCCGGTGATACCAGATTGCCACTGATATCGACTACATCCAATCTTGCCTGGTAGTTGCCTAGTCGATTTAACTGCATGTAAAGAGCCGCAGTTCTTAGTAAGCGAGTGCGTTTTTTCGCAGTGATGCTAGTGGCACCGGTGCCGTAATTTCGGCTATTTCGCTTGTGGCGATATCGTACTTCGACAAACACCAGTTGTTGCTTATCCCGCATAACAAGATCGATTTCACCGGTTTTTGCGTGGAAATTTTTTTGAATCAGAAGAAGTCCCTGACGTTGCAGGTATTGGCAGGCTAGCGTCTCTGCCAGCGCGCCTGTGCGTTGAGATTGCATGAGAAATTCCTTTTCATAGTTGGGAAAAACACCGTCTCCATGGTGTTAAAAAAGTACGCGTAGGTTGCAGTACGGATATGTATTTTTAGCTTGCTGTTAACTGTCGCTATCGTTTCATCGTTGCTGCTATTACTCCTGGCGGTTAATGATCAGGTTGTCAGGTTCGTATTCTATGCTCTTCAATCGAACTGATTTACCTTCTTCGTATTTCGCCCAAAGCAGCTTGCGCTGGATGCGGCCATCATTGGTAAGTACCAGGTTACCCGTGAATCCCGTCAGCTCGTTGTTGCTACTCAGGTTATTCAGATTATTCACCAATAACCATGCATCCATGCCCAGTGCATAGAGTTTGCCGAAGACATCTATGGTATCGGGATTGTTCTGCTGAGCCTCGCGATACTGGGGCGATCGCCTGACCTCAGCGTCCAGTGCCCAGGGCGTGTCTGTGTAAGAAATGCCATTGAGATCTCGGTTGGCCTTTACGTCATCATCGACTGCGCTGACTCTGGAAGTGCCCAGCATGGGCAGGCCGCCAGCATGGAAAAAGGCTAATTGAGGTCGAACCGAGCGGGCCTGCTCGTTGTTTACTGCAAGGAAAACCATATCGACGTCGCCCCGAATACTGGGTTCGAAAAACAGATTTGTATCGAGTGCCCGGCTCAGGCTTTTGAATCGTTGATCACTCTGAGTGATCAGGAGCGCGTCCTTTAGTTCTTTTGTGTAGTCGTATTTGTCGGCTGGCAGTACAGCTGTATGCAGGACGTCACCGCCGTTTTGCAGCATTGTTTCGGTAAAAGCCCTCGCGGCACGATCACCTCTGGAATCATCGGACTGCAGAACTATGGCATTACGCAGATCTGTCGCCAGTGCTCTGGATGCTGCTGAACGTGCTTCATCTTCCGGTGCAAGACCGAACTGAATAACGTTTTGTGCAGGGGCGCTACCAGCGGATTCAACCTGATTCAAGGTGATCACTGGAACTGGCAAATCACGTTGTGTGATGATGGCAGTCACTGCTGCTTTGCGCAGAGGCCCTATGATTGCATCTGATCCATCATTAACCGCATTGCGAAAAGCTGTGCGAACAAAGTTGATATTGTCTCCGATATCGTAAAAGCGTATGGCTGGCAGTGATGAGCGATTAGATTCGTTCTGGTAAGCGATAACTATCCCTTCGCGTATTGCCGCGGCAGCGGCTCCTATGCCGGGCGCGGACAGTGGCAACAACACGCCGACCTGGCGTATCGGGCCTGTGGCAAGTTTCAATCCATCGAATTTATCAGTATCCAGCAATGCAGTGGCTACCGTTCTGCGGGCTGGATGCAGTGGATATCGTGCCCTCCATTGCTGCAAATTTGCCTGGCGTTGTTGTACGCTTTGTTCACCTTCGGCAGAACCGGCGTTTGCCAAGGCAAGCTCTATCCATCCCTGATAGATTTCTCCTCTGACATTGGTCGTCATCTCCCGAAGTTTCGATAACGGCAGCGTAGTAAGTAGCTGCCAGATCTGTTGGTGATTAGCGTTGATAGTCGCTGGCCGTCTGACCTCGTTCTCAAGATCGATACGCGCAGCGAGTTCTTCATCCGGATTCTCCAGTTGTCTGAAGCTTTGTGCACGCACTTCGTAAACCCTGGCTCTATGAAGATTTGAGTCGATGTTGCGCGGATCCGGCAGTGCCTCGAGCGCGTTTTGTGGTTGCCCATCGAAAAGCTGATCCTTGGCGACCAGAATTTCCCGTCGGTACTGCAGTTCGGGAAGTGGCAGTTCATCAGGTAGTCGAGCAAGTTTTACTTTGCCCTCTTCAGTCACACCGCGATCAAACAGAATTTCCGCAGCCACAATCTGATACTCGAGCTGGAGTTGAGGGGTGGTCGCTTTAGTGGCAAGTTCGGTATATCTGTTGGATGCACCCAAAGCATCACCAGTCAATAACATGCGCCTGGCGCGCGGGTCGGTTATGCTTGCCAGGCTCTGATCGTCGATATTCTGGAACGATGGTCCCGGTGCAACACAGGCACTGGCGAGGGCGAGGATCAATATCAGCGTTGATGGCAGTAGCAACGCGTGCTTGTTTGCTGCTGATTCGAGTACTTTTTCCAGTTGCGAAATCATAGTTTGTAGCTTGCCTGTCATGACGCCTGTTTCCGGTACACTTTTCGTTGTCGCAACCCCAATTGGCAATCTTGATGATCTCAGTACCAGGGCGCGCGACACTCTGGCTAACGTCGAGTGCATTTACGCTGAAGATACGCGCCATAGTGCCCGGTTGCTAGAGCACTATTCTATCAGTACCCGACGACGTTCCCTGCATGAGCATAATGAAACGTCCAGAATTGAAGAAATATTGCAGCACTTACGACAGGGCAACGATCTGGCAATCATATCCGATGCTGGCACGCCTTTGCTTAGTGATCCGGGCTATCGCGTGGTGGTTGCCTGCGTGCATGCCAATCTGACAGTCGCCCCCGTGCCAGGGGCGAGTGCACTGCTTGCGGCCTTGAGTACCTGCGGGCAGCCGGTTGATGCTTTCACCTATGTTGGCTTTCCGCCAGCCAAAAAATCTGCTTGCGAAAGCTGGTTGAAAAACCTGGCTCAAGAGCCTCGTACCCTGGTCATGTTTGAATCGCCGCACCGCCTTGTTGCAACCCTTGAGTTGATGGCCCGGCAATTTGGACCCGACCGAAGTATTACCGTAGCTCGGGAACTAACCAAGCGCCATGAGACAATCAGTCTCGCCACCGTGCAGCAACATCTGCAAAATGCGCAGAGCGGCACACTGGTTTTGAAGGGCGAATTTGTACTGGTCGTGGCAGGGTATGATGCGCAAGCCGCTCAGAGTCAGGATGCTGAGGAGCGTGAACTGCGCAGGGTGCTGCAAATACTATTAACCAGAATGGGGCCACGCGATGCCGCAGAATGCACAGCTCAAATCACTGGTTGCAGGCGAAATAGGGCGTATAAACTGGCATTGACACTGGGCGGTGATAATTCGACGTCAGCAGATTGATGTTGTTGGGTCAGATGCTGCGAACACCACTGCCAACAATGTTAGGATAGGCTCTCGAGCCGGTCAGGTTATCGCGGTGCGTATTTAACGTTTTCTCCGGAAAATCAGTGGTATGCAACGAGGAAAGTCCGGGCTCCAGAGGACAGGGCGCCAGGTAACTCCTGGGGGGCGTGAGCCTACGGAAAGTGCAGCAGAGAGCAGACCGCCTATGTGTTGATCATGCTTGTCATGGTTACGCAGGTAAGGGTGAAAGGGTGCGGTAAGAGCGCACCGCGTCCGTGGTAACACGCGACGGCATGGTAAACCCCGCCTGGAGCAAGACCGAATAGGGAAACATTATGTGTGGTCCGCACTGTTTCCGGGTAGGTCGCTAGAAGTCAGCGGTGACGCTGAGTGTAGATGAATGATAATCCAAGACAGAACCCGGCTTATCGACCGGCTCGAACCTAACAATGAAAGCGAGGACCCCTAGACAGAGCGCTAACCTGCGGGTTGCTAATTCCTCATCTTATTGATTGAAAAGCATCCATTCGCCATCTTTTCGCGCAGGTGGGAATCCATTTTTTTGCCTGCATAGCAGAGCTTATTGTGGATCCCTGCCTGCGCCAATGGGATGACGATCTTGTTGACCGCTAAAGGTTGTTAGTAAAGTGGACTACCCTGGACCTGCTTCAGGTTTTCTTTGTATCGTCGACAATGTTCATTGTCGCGAGTCCACTGTTACCGAGTTCTATCGCAGCGAAAGGGCCTCCCTGGTACATGTTCGCCGGATCATCGGTGTCAGCAGGTTCGGCCTCCTCAAGTAGCTCTTTGGCAAACTGCTCTGCGTTATCTCGCGGACGGTAGCCCAAGTAGCTTGCATTGGAATTATCGACGGGTGTTCGATCATTGTTTGAAACGCCATAGACAACACTAAAACCGGTTGTGGGTGTATCAATACTTCGAATCACCAGTTGGATTAGGTCATCGTAGCTCAGCCAGGTACCCAACGCACGAGTGTTGCTGACTTGTGCGCATGAGAGGATTCTCATGCAAACCGATTCAACACCGCGTTTATCCCAGTACATACTGGCTAGATCTTCAGCAAAGCATTTGGCTAGCCCATAGTAGGTATCAGGTTTGTGAGCAGCATCAGTGCCTATAAAATCCTGTCTTTTGTGCATTCCTACCGCATGGATTGAACTTGCATAAACCACTCGGCGTAGTCCGTGTCTGTAGGCGGCTTCCCAGATGTTGTAAGCCCCGACGATATTCGGCCCGAGTATTTTTTCAAACGGCGCTTCGTCACCAATCGCGCCGAAATGCACTACCATGTCTGCACCTTCCAGCAGCGCTTCGATATCGTCGTAGTTGGCAAGGTCTGCTCTCTGATATCTTTCACCTGGATACAATTTTCCGATCTCATCGACTATGTCTGATGAGACCAGTTCCTCGCACAGCTGAGTCAATGGCTCACGCAGGTATGAGCCGAGTCTTCCCGCGGCACCTGTAAGGATTAGCTTTTTCATAATGTTATTTGTTTGCTGTTCTGTTCAGAAACGGGATCGTTTTCAGATAATCGCGTATTCGTTGATCGAGTGGTTATTCAGTATCGGTTCCGAGTTCCAGGTTGAACGGCGATATGTCGATGCTGCGATATTCGCCATAAGTGAGAAACTCAGTGCTGAGGCTGAAACGTAGTGAATGATAATTCACAACAGAACCTGGCTTATCGACCAACAAGACCTAAGGCTATCTAAAATCGTCGAAGTAGTCTTGTTAGCAATGTGTATTATTTTGCAGTAATCAGTGGTTATGCAATTGCAAGTCGTTCAAATACTGCGAAGCTGACCAATCTCTTTTTCAATCCATATCCTCTGTGCTCGAAAGTGGTCAGTAATCTTGGCGATTGCTGTGCGTCGAGCGCAAGATTTTATTCAGCTAGAAGCGCTTCATGCTGGTTTGCCTTGATGTTGATTGTGATTGTTCTTCCTGAGTTTGCGAGTGTCCTGTTTTTGGCGGATATGAGATCAGCGGGTAAAAATAATTAAGCATTTTTCTGCAGCCTTCCTGAATTGCAAGGTTAACAAAGAATGGTAATGTTATGATATTTCTTAAATAATTGGTTTTTAAAGCATTTTATAATTTAGATAATATTATGTAATTCTCACCTGTTACTTTCTTGACCCGCATCAACACCACGTTTAAAGTGTTCATCCGTGGGAAATGGTGGGTATAAGTGGTTTCAAAGGGTAATTAAAGCCCGGAAACCGTCAAGATATGTTTCGGGGAATTTCCAATATCGCTATCGATACCAAGGGTCGCCTGTCGATTCCCAAGAAGTATCGAGAACAGCTGATTAGTGTCAGCCGCGGCCAGTTAATGGTCACCGTCGCTCCAGATCGGTGTCTTCTGGTATTCCCGCTCGACGAGTGGTGGCCGACTGAGGAAAAACTCATGAAGCTGCCCAACACCAACTCCAAGCATCGTCGCTTACAACTGCTTTATGTCGGCTTTGCAACTGAAACAGAAATAGATAACAACGGTCGCATTCTTGTGCCACCAAAACTGCGTGAATTTGCCGAGATTGATCGCAAAGCAGTGATGGTTGGGCAGGGACGTCGACTTGAAGTGTGGGGTGAGGAGCGCTGGCTTGACAGTTCCTCCAGTTGGCCTGAGGAACTTGTAGATGATAGCAACGATGAATTGTCCGAAGAGGCGAGAGAGTTGTTTATCTGACTGGATTGCCCAATCAACATTGGATGTGCCGGTGCCGAACGGGTGAGATGAATTTGTCTTTTCCAAGGACGAGTCCGGAGATGTTGTGCGATCAATTCAAGGTGCATTCGCATGCATAAATCCGAGTCACATTCCCCTGTACTTTTGCGTGAGGCAGTAGAGCTGCTGGTTACAGATCCACAAGGGCTGTACGTAGATGCAACTTTTGGTCGAGGCGGACATAGTCGGGCGATTCTTTCGCAACTTAATGTTGAAGGACGTTTGTTCGCTATGGATCAGGACGAAGCTGCCGTGGTTCATGGTCAGGGAATGCAGCACGACGATTCGCGCTTTTCAATTTATAGACATAATTTTGGCAGATTGCAGGAATTAATGAATACGTTGCAAATTGCTGGAAACATCGATGGGCTGCTTCTTGATCTCGGCGTTTCATCGCCGCAACTCGATAGTTCCGAGCGTGGTTTCAGCTTTCAAAAGGATGGTCCACTGGACATGCGTATGGATCAAGCCAAAGAGCCTACCGCCGAACAATGGTTATCCGAAATCACCGAACGCGATTTGGCAACAGCACTGCGAGACTATGGCGATGAGCGTTATGCGAAACGGATAGCACGAGCAATTGTCGAGTACCGCGATAAACAACGTATCACTGGAACCTCTGAACTGGCTGAGCTTGTTAAGCAGGCGCATCCGCGATGGGAGAAGCATCACCATCCAGCTACCCGGACATTTCAGGCAATTCGCATTGCTGTTAACCGAGAGTTGGACATGCTGGTTTGTGCGCTTGAGCAGGCGCGTAGTGTTGTTCGTGTAGGCGGTCGTCTGGCAGTTATTAGTTTTCATTCTCTGGAAGATCGCCTGGTCAAGCGCGAGATTCGTGGTAAGCCCGGTGGCCAGCGCACAGCCTCTGGTGTTCAGTTGCCGGAGAAACCGAGCGTATGGAAAGCTGTTGGGAAAGCTGTTTTCCCATCAACAGATGAGGTTGCGGGTAATCCTCGTTCGCGTAGCGCTGTGCTACGTGTCGCCGAACGGCTGGCTGTTCAGTAGAGGAGATTGGGCGTGGGCGTCAAGCAATCCATATCACTTGAGTTGATTGTTATGGCACTCGCAGGGCTTTGCTTTGCAGGGGCACTGGGAGTTGTGTATTCCAAACACTTGAGCCGTCAACGATATATAGAACTGAGTCAAATACAGTCATTGATTGATGATCTGGACATAGAGTGGAGCCGCCTGCAAATAGAGGAAAGCACTTTCTCGCGCCATGGTTTGATTGAAAAGGTGGCGACTCAGCGTCTCGATATGGTGTTCCCGGACAGTAATTCTGTGGTGGTGATTTCGCAGCCGTGAATAGATTATTTGAAACAAGTTGGAATTTTCGGCGACTGCTGGTTTTGCTGTTGTTCGCCTGTGGATTTCTTTTGCTTGTGTTACGTGCGACGCAATTGCAAGTGCTTAAACATGATTTCTATCGTGAGCAGGGTTTAGCCCGTCAGCAACGTATCGTTGAAATCGCTGCCCATCGTGGAAACATTCTTGATCGTCATGGTGAGCCCCTGGCTGTAAGTACTCCGATAGATAGTGTTTGGGCTGTGCCAGAGGAAGCTGTTGAGAATATGGATGCCGTTGCTCGAGTCGGTGAAGCACTGGGACTTGAGACTCAATCATTGTTGGCAAAAGTACAGACGGCGAATGATCAGGGCAAGGAGTTTGTTTACATCAAACGCCACGTCACGCCTGGTGTTGCTGAACAGGTTAAAGCAACCGATGCACCTGGCATTGCTTTAATGCGCGAATACCGACGTTATTACCCGAGTGGTAGTGCTGCAACCCATATCATCGGATTTACCAATATAGATGATGTGGGCCAGGAAGGGATGGAGATGGCCTTCGACCAATGGTTGCGTGGTAAACCGGGAAAGCGAAAAGTTGTCAGGGATTTAAAAGGTCGTGAGATAGAAGGTGTTGATATCCTCGATTCAGCGATAGCAGGGAAGGATTTACACCTCAGTATTGACAAACAACTCCAGTATTTTGCTGAACGCTCATTGGCAAGCTCAGTCGAGAAGCATCGCGCGAGCTCCGGTTCGGTTATTGTTCTCGATGTCAACACTGGTGAGGTTATGGCAATGGTGAATTACCCGAGCTATAACCCAAACAATAAATCGTCTCGCAAAGGCGATGATGGCAGGCAACGCAACCGAGCCATTACGGATGTGTTCGAGCCTGGCTCAACCATGAAGCCTTTTACTATTGCAGCCGCATTAGAATCCGGTCAGTTCAGACCCGAAGATATTATTTTCACTTCACCGGGTGCTTACAAGATTGGTAAGTATGAAGTGCGTGATGAAGCTGATTACGGTTGGTTGGACTTGCGCGGAATAATCAGAAAGTCGAGTAATGTTGGCGTCAGTAAGGTCGCGACTCAGCTCGAGCCCAATCAACTGTGGGGAATGTTTGACCGGCTTGGTTTTGGCAGACCGACCGGTAGTGCTTTTCCGGGTGAGGTTGCTGGCTATTTCAATCATCCGACATTGTGGCATCACGTTGAACAAGCCACCTTGTCTTACGGCTATGGCATCTCCGTCTCCGCACTGCAGCTTGTGCGCGCCTATGCGGCAATTGCTAATGGTGGGATGTTGCCGCAAATCAGTTTTGTAAAAAATAAAGAAGCCGTGCAGTCGGAAAGGGTGCTTGATGCAGACATCGCTCTTGAGCTGCATGAAATGCTTGAATCCGTTGTGTCCGAGGAAGGTACTGGCAGGCGAGCCAATGTCCCGGGTTATCGCATCGCAGGAAAAACCGGCACCTCACACCGTTCTCAAGGTGGTGGTTACGCTGAGGATCGTTATATATCGCTGTTTGCCGGTTTTGCCCCTGTGTCAGAGCCACGTTTTGCGGCTGTCGTAGTCGTGCATGACCCTAGCGAGGCTGGTCACTTTGGTGGTGTCGTTGCAGCTCCTGTCTTCGCTGAAGTCATGGCAAGTGCTCTGCGTTTGGGCGGTATTGAACCTGACAATCTTGCCGACGCCGAAATGCGTTCATTGGCATTACCATCAAGTTCGTCAGAATCGCCATCTCTTGTCAGGGAGGATGCGTTGTGATCGATACGCCAGCATCCCATCCGTTACTGAGTGATGTATTTGCAAGTTTGTCAGTCGAGGCTGAATTGCTTGTACAGGATGGGGCACAGGCATCTTCGGCGTTGCCACCTGTTCGCATCCCCGGGTTATCCGCTGATAGTCGTCATCTGCGTGATGGTGAAGCCTTTGTCGCCTTGCCAGGTGGCAATGTGCATGGTCTCGATTTTCTGAATAGTGTTGAAGATCGGGCAAGTATTGTCATTGCTGATAAACAGGACGTTCAGGAGCGCAGTGTGGATACCTGTTTGCCGGTTGTTATGGTGCAAGATTTAGCGCAGCGATTGGGTGATCTGGTCTCGGCATGCAACGGTCACCCCAGCCGGGCTATGTCTGTTTGCGGCATTACAGGTACGGACGGAAAAACCTCGACTGCACGTTTCGTAGTAAACGCCTTGCAGTTACTGGGTAAAAAAGCAGGCTTTATCGGCACCATTGGTTGGGGCATTGGCGACGATTTGACTGCGATCGATTTAACCACGCCGTCAGTTGTTGATGTTCATGCCATGTTGGCGGTATTGCGAGAAAATGGCGCTGAATTCATTGTCATGGAAGTGTCGTCTCATGCTCTTGTTCAAGGGCGTGTGGATGGTGTCTGGTTTGATGTCGCAGTATTGACCAATCTTGGCAGAGACCATCTTGATTACCATCTGACTGTGGACAATTACAAGGCTGCCAAAAAGAAGCTGTTTACATGGTCGGATCTAAGTGCAGCTGTTATCAACGCCGATGATGACTTTGGTTTAGAGCTGTTGCATCAGATGCAACAGAAAATCCCTGGTTTGTGCGGATATGCGACAGCTACAAACATTGCTGATACCGATGTTGATAGACATGTGAATACCGTTTCGCAATCTGTGCCGATGATACAGGCGCAGGATGTCTGCATAGATTCCAATGGATTGTCATTTACTCTTTATGCCAACGATGAAGCTTGGCAGGTCAATTCTACCTTGATGGGTAGATTCAATATCTCCAACATGCTGGCCACTGTCGGCGTGCTTCGATCATTTGGCATTCCGATGTCAGATTCGGTCAACGCCATTAGCAAGCTTCAGGATGTCCCGGGGCGCATGGAGGCATTCAAAAAAGCAGACATGCCAAGCCTGGTCGTCGATTTCGCTCACACCCCGCAAGCATTGGAATCTGCACTTCGAACGGTTAGAGAACACTGCTCCGGGCAGTTATGGGTGGTGTTCGGTTGTGGTGGTGATAGAGACGCAGGAAAGCGACCGTTAATGGGTGCTGTAGCCGAACAACTTGCAGATAAGGTAATCGTCACTGACGATAATCCGCGTTCTGAATCTTCGAGCCAAATCATTGCCGACATCGTTGCTGGTATGTCACGCGGTGATTACGGTCCGGCTAATGGTATTGGTGAGGGGATTGGTAAGGATGAGTATTCATTAACAAATGCTGTCAGCACCATCGCTGACCGCAAAACAGCGATCATCACAGCATTTGAAAATGCTAAACCAGACGACTGGATACTTGTAGCGGGCAAAGGCCATGAAAGCGTTCAGATCGTAGGCGCTGAGCGTCGCCCGTTCAGCGATCGCGAGATAGCGCAAATGCTCGCAGCGGGTGAGGTTGCCTGATGCTATCACTCGACGAAATTGCTGGCGTATTACAAGTTGATTTGGCAGCTGCAGTTGTGGGTGATGGATCGGTATTGATGTCAGCCCTGAGTACAGATACGCGCACAATCAGTGATGGTCAGACATTTCTTGCTTTGCGTGGCCCCAATCATGATGGTCATGAGTACCTCGACGCTGCTGTTGCAGCGGGTGCACAGGCAATCATAGTTGAACAAAAGACTGAGCTGGATGTACCGCAGTTAGTCGTTACCGATACACGACTGGCACTTGGTCAGTTGGCGCGATTGTGGTGTCAGTCATATCCGGCCAAACGTGTTGCAATAACTGGCAGCAACGGAAAAACCACGGTCAAGGAAATGATTGCGGCAATTTTACGCTGCCGGGTTGAGCGCCTCGATAGTGCTGAGGTGCAGGCGAAGGTTCTGGCAACCAAGGGTAACCTCAACAATGATATTGGTCTGCCTTTAACATGCCTTTCGCTGCAGTCCAGTCATCGCTATGCCGTTCTTGAAATGGGTACCAGTTCGGGTGGTGAAATAGAATATTTGAGCACTTTGGCATCGCCGGAAATTGCGTTGGTAATTGGCGTTGCAGCCGCTCATCTGGAAGGCTTCGATTCAGTGGAAAGTATCGCGCGCGAGAAAGCCAGTATTTTTAGCGGTCTTGATGAACAGGGGCTTGCTGTCTTTCCTCTTACTACACCTTACACGACAATATTTCGCCAAGCTGCAGCTCATTGTAAAACACTGACTTTTGCACTCAATTCGGATGCCCAAGCGGTTTCAGAGGCTGATGTTACCGCTACGGTCAATAAAGTAGCCGGTGATCAGCAGCGTGGAGTGACGGCAACGAATTCGGCCCATATCAGCCTGTCTGCAAATTTGACCTCTGCTCTTGCCGGTCGTTCATTTGATATTTCATTGCAGCTTCTGGGGCAGCATAACCTGTCAAATGCGCTAGCGGCGATAGCCGCGGTATGCACGCTGGACGTCAACGAGCAAGACATAGTGCAAGGTCTTGCATCGGTCGAAGCCGTTCCCGGTCGATTGCAATTGCGTAGCGGCTCGCCTGCTCGTCTGATTGACGATACTTACAATGCCAACCCCGCATCAATGCATGCCGCCATTGATCTTTTAGCCCAATACCCTGGTAAACGGGTATTGGTCATGGGTGATATGAAAGAACTGGGCGAACAGGAATTGCAACTGCATGCAGAAGCCGGGCGCTATGCGGATTCTGTTGGCCTGGATTGCCTTATAGCAGTCGGTACGCTTGCGGCTCATGCTGCTAGCGAATTCGGCGAGAACGGCGTGAGCTTTATCAGTAAAGCGCAAGTGGCTGAGCTGCTACATGAAAAGCTGGGTGCTGAACACACAGTTTTGTTTAAAGGTTCAAGAAGTGCGCGTATAGAAGAAATTATCGATCAGTTACTTAAGCTTGCAGACGGTGATGGTCCCGATGGATTGCCGCCGGGTAGTGTTACAGATGAAGCTGATGATACTGATTGTACGGATACCCACTTTGCTGCAGGTGCAGCCGACCGTCAAAGTTACATTGGCATCAGCCATCGGTTGGTGCATCTGTGATGTTATTACTGGCTCAATGGTTGTCGGTTATCGATGAGGGTTTTGGTGTTTTACGTTATATAACACTGCGTGCAATATTCTCAGCCATAACTGCGTTGCTGATTTGTCTATTGTACGGACCGTTGCTTATTAACTGGTTGAAACGCGCCAAAATCGGTCAGTCCATTAGAAGTGATGGGCCCGAGTCTCATTTGGGCAAAGCCGGAACACCCACCATGGGTGGTGCAATGATCATTGTTGCAGTAACTCTAAGCACTCTTCTATGGTCGGATCTGGGTGTTCGTCAGGTTTGGGTTGTCCTGTTTGTGATTATTGGATTCGGTGTGATTGGCTGGGTTGATGATTATCGTAAGGTATTGCAGGGAAATTCCACTGGGTTAAGAGCCCGCGAGAAATTGCTTTGGCAATGTGTTGTTGCAGGTCTTGCAGTATCGATTATTTTCTTCACCGCTAGTGACAGCAGTGAGACCACGCTGATCGTGCCCTTTTTTAAAGAAGTTGCGTTTAATCTCGGCTGGCTTTTTATACCCTTCTCGTTTTTTGTCATCGTTGGCAGCAGCAACGCTGTGAATCTGACCGACGGGCTGGACGGATTGGCTATTTTGCCCTCGGTTATGGTGGCAGCCGGTTTGGGTTTAATCGCGTACTTGTCCGGACATGCAATTTTTGCTGAATATCTGCACATACCTAATATCAGCGGTATTGGTGAGCTGACTGTTTTTTGCAGTTCGCTGGTCGGTGCCGGTTTGGGTTTTCTGTGGTTCAACACATATCCGGCTCAGGTATTTATGGGTGATGTCGGTGCACTTGCAATAGGTGCGGCACTTGGTGTGATCGCTGTTCTGGTCAGGCAGGAATTGGTGCTCGTCATAATGGGGGGTGTATTCGTGATGGAAGCCGTCTCAGTCATCCTGCAAGTAGCTTCCTTCAAGCTGACAGGGCAGCGAATATTTCGTATGGCACCTATTCATCATCATTTTGAGCTCAAAGGTTGGCCTGAACCACGAATCATCGTGCGTTTCTGGATCATCACGGTGATTCTCGTGCTCATTGGTCTTTCGACGTTAAAGATTCGCTAGGGAAGAGCTGAAGAACTGATGCCTGCAACTCTACAAACAACGCCATTGTCCGAACTCAGGCTGCTTGTGGTTGGCCTCGGTCGTAGTGGGTTGTCTGCTGCCAGTTTTTTGCAAGCCAGGGGTGCTTATGTCGAGTTGGCTGATGAGCATATAGATGAACCGCGTTTGACTACTGTGCGTGACACTCTCGGTAATGATATCCAGCTGCATCGTGAATTTAGCGATAGCTTGTTTACCCGTTTTGACATTTTGGTTGTCAGCCCCGGCATTCCACAAAGCTTGCCTGCATTGATTGCTGCCCAAGAGCAAGATGTTCAGATCATTGGTGATATTGATTTGTTTATTCGATTTAACGAATCGAAATTAATTGCTGTTACAGGGTCAAATGGTAAAAGTACCGTTGTTGCCTGGCTTGGCTCTGTTTTAAGTGCAGCCAATATCGATGCGACTGTTGCCGGTAATATCGGCACACCTGCACTTGATGTTTTACCTGAGCAGTCAGCGGTGGTTGTACTTGAACTATCAAGTTTTCAGCTAGAGACTTTGGCTCATATGGAAACGCTGAGTGCGGTGGTGTTGAACGTCTCTGAAGACCATATGGATCGTTACGAGAATTTTGCAGCTTATGCTGCCACAAAGCGGCTGATTCATAGAGATAGCGGGCATATTGTTGTTAATGCAGAAGATAAAGAGACCTGGCCACAAGATCAATTAGCTACCGCTTCAGTGGTTGCAGGCAATATTGATAACACAGTGGGTGCGAGTTTTTCTTCACGTCGGAGCTCACAATTACAAAATGAGTCTGCAATTGCCTGTTTTGTAGATAACCATAACGACGAGTCGTGGTTGTTTGCCGGTGATATGGCGATTATGCCAACCAATGAAATTCGGTTGCCAGGGGCTCATAACCTGGAGAATGCTCTTGCTGTTATAGCATTGTTGTTACCCATGAATTTGCCTGTGGCTGCGTTGCGCGAAGGTTTGGCAGGTTTTACCGGGCTGACCCATCGTACAGAACTGGTCGACGAGATTAATGGGGTTCGCTGGTACAACGATTCAAAAGGGACAAATGTAGATGCCTGTGCCAAAGCTATTACAGCTATGCAGGGGCCGGTTGTGCTAATCGCTGGCGGTATCGCCAAAGACGCAGATTTTTCAACTTTAAGAGAACCTGTGTCTTCCTCCGTCAAGGTATTGATTCTGATTGGCCGAGATGCCCCATTACTCGCTCGAGTGCTGGAAGACATCGTTGAGATTCGTCATGCTCAGTCGATGCGCGATGCTGTTCAAATTGCCGCGGAATGTACTGCAATTGGTGATGTCGTTTTGCTCTCGCCTGCCTGTTCCAGTTTCGACATGTTTGATAGCTTCGAGCATCGCGGTCAGGTTTTTTGTGATGAAATCAGGAGGCTAGCTGCATGAACCTTCTGTCTGGCAAAAGTACGCGTAAAAACGGTATAGGTTTCGATGCTGATTCCACAGGTTACGAACCTGTCTCACCAATAGATTGGCCGTTGCTGTCGGTCATTATCGGACTCTCTCTATGCGGCCTGGTAATGATTGGCTCTTCATCTATGCCTTACGCCACACGCCATTATGATGAACCGCTGTTTTTTGTTTTACGCCAGAGTATGTTCCTGGGTGTAAGTGCGGTCCTTGGTCTTGCAGTTTTTTGTGTGCCAACCCGACAGCTCGAGCGTTGGGGACCTGTATTGCTCATCTTTTCGTTGTTTCTGCTTTGTTTGGTTCTTGTGCCAGGTGTTGGAAAATTGGTTAATGGAAGCCGTCGCTGGTTGGCATTTGGCCCCATCAATGTACAGGTCTCCGAAGCAGTTAAATTATTCATTATTATCTATCTTGCCGGCTATCTGGTGAGACGCGGTGAGTTGGTGCGCAATACCTGGAAAGGCTTTGTCAATCCGATGGTGTTGGTGCTAATTGCTGATTTGCTGCTTTTGCTCGAGCCTGATTTCGGTGCCACGGTGGTTATCACGACTATTGCAGTTTTGATGCTTTTCATCGCTGGTGTCAGGGTGCAGCAGTTTGCCGCATTGATAGGATTGCTGGCAGCACTCGGCACGGTTGTTATTTTGTTTTCGCCCTATCGCCTGCAACGACTATCAAGTTTCTTAAGGCCGTTTGATGACCCGTTCGGCGCAGGATTTCAGCTAACCCAATCGCTGATAGCGATTGGTTCTGGTTCGTGGTTTGGTGTTGGTTTGGGCAGCAGTGTTCAGAAGTTATTCTATTTGCCAGAGGCGCATACTGATTTTGTGTTTGCCATTCTGTCCGAGGAGTTGGGTTTGGTCGGGTCAGTATCCGTGTTGATGGTTTTTGCTTTTATTGTCTGGCGAGCTTTTCTGATCTCCAGGACTGCCTACTTTCTTGGTAATCATTTTTCTGCGTACACCGCCTTTGGCATCGGTGCCTGGATTGGTTTGCAGTCCTATATCAACATTGGTGTAAATATGGGAATTCTGCCGACCAAAGGTATTACCTTGCCGTTGCTAAGTTATGGTGGCAGTAGCGCATTGGTGTTCGGTGTCAG
The DNA here is from genome assembly GCA_964411665.1 of uncultured Granulosicoccaceae bacterium. GTDB lineage: Bacteria > Pseudomonadota > Gammaproteobacteria > Granulosicoccales > Granulosicoccaceae > CALFCE01. The sequence continues at coordinate 106,588 of CAYPMR010000002.1, forward strand.
CCTGGCGGTACTGATGCGCGTAGATTATGAGAATCGCCGCCGTTTGGGTGATTCTTTAAAGCCCTCGCGTAAAGAACAAGTGATACAAGCAGGGAAGGTGTATGTCTGACCCTCGTCCCATTCTTATTGCAGCTGGCGGAACTGGTGGTCATGTCTATCCGGCATTAGCCATTGCTGAGAGATTGCGTGAACGCGGGGTTCCTGTTGTCTGGCTAGGCACGCGCAATGGCATGGAAGCGAGTGCTGTGCCTGCAGCTGGTTTTCCGGTTGAGTGGGTCAGCGTTGTCGGATTGCGTGGCAAAACGTTGGTTGAGCGTTTGTTAGCCCCTTTGCGTCTGCTGCGTGCCTGTTTACAGACCTGGCAGGTTGTGAGTCGACATCGGCCTGTCGGCGTGCTTGGTATGGGCGGCTTTGTTGCCGCTCCAGGGTCCTTACTCGCGATTGTACGGCGCCTGCCTTTGATACTTCACGAACAAAATTCAGTTGCCGGTCTTACCAACAAATTATTCAGTCGCTTCGCGACACGTATATTTACGGCATTTCCAAATGTATTGGATGGGCACAAAATCACCCGATGCGTTGGCAACCCAGTGCGTAAAGACGTAACGGAGATAGCCGAACCTGCTGTTCGTTTAGGTGAGCGCAATGACAAAAGCAAGCCTCGATTACTTGTCGTTGGTGGTAGCCGTGGCGCGCGAGTGCTTAACCAAACTATACCGCTGGCACTGGAGGCTATTGCTGTCGAATGTGATGTCAGACATCAGTGCGGGGTGGATGATCTGAAGATAACAACAAGCCTTTATAGTGATCGGCAAATAAAGGCTGATGTGCAAGCGTTTATTGATGATATGGCGGCTGCCTATAGCTGGGCAGACCTGGTTGTATGTCGTTCGGGAGCAATGACTGTTACCGAATTGGCGGCTGCCGGTGTCGCCAGTGTACTTGTACCTTACCCGTATGCTGTTGATGATCATCAAACCGGCAATGCTGACTGGCTCTCGTCGGCAGATGCTGCTGTGCTATTGCCTCAGTCTGAACTTGATCCTGTTTATTTAGCAGGCATCCTGGAGCCATTGTTACAAGATCGCGGTCGTTTGTTTGATATGTCTGTGGCAGCGCGGAGTTTGTATCGCGGCGGTGCTGCCGAGCACGTTGCTGATGCATTGCAGGAGGTATCTCTCTGATGGTCGTCGAGATGTCACCTTTTGTTAAGAGTCAGATGCGGCGCGTCGGGGTTATCCATTTCGTTGGAATCGGTGGCGTCGGTATGGGTGGCATCGCTGAGGTGATGCTTAATCTTGGCTTTAAAGTCAGTGGATCTGATCTGGCTTGTAATGCCTTAACCACCCAACTGTCTTCTTTGGGTGCTGAAATATTTCTTGGTCATGCAGCCGAATATGTTGAGAAGGCAGATGCTGTTGTCGTCTCGACTGCAGTGCCTGAAGATAATCCGGAATTGGTGCGCGCCCGGGAATTGCGTTTGCCGATTGTGCCGCGCGCCGCCATGCTCGCTGAACTAATGCGCTTTCAACAGGGAATTGCAGTTGCAGGTACGCATGGAAAAACCACAACCACCAGTCTGGTTGCCAGTATCTTGACTGAGGGTGGGCTTGACCCAACCTATGTTATCGGTGGCCGCCTGAATAGCTCATCGAAAAATTCTTATCTGGGTACATCTGACTGGATGGTTGCTGAAGCAGATGAAAGTGACGCCTCCTTTCTTTTTCTACAGCCTGTAATGGCAATAATCACCAATATCGATGCTGATCATTTGTCCACTTACGATAATGATTTTGAAAAACTCAAAAATGCATTTGTTGAATTTCTTGAACATCTGCCGTTTTACGGTTTGGCGGTAGTTTGTGTTGATGACGAGCAAGTCAGAGAAATAATGAACAGGGTCGCCCGCCCATTGCTGGGTTATGGCACTCATGAGGATGCGGATGTCAGAGTGTCGAATATTTCGCAACGCGGGCTGCAGACTTTTTTCGATGTACGTATGAAAGATGGACGAACGTTGAACCGCATCACGTTGAATTTGCCCGGGCATCATAACGTATTGAATGCAACCGCTGCGATTGCACTGGCAGCGGAGCTTGGTGTTGCTGATGAATCCATCCGCAGTGCACTTGAAAATTTCGCAGGCATCGGCCGACGAGTACAACACCATGGCGAATTAATACTTAAAAATAACCTGGGTACAGTGAGTTTATATGATGACTACGGTCATCACCCGACTGAAGTGAACGCAACACTGCAAGCTATGCGTGCGGGTTGGCCCGAACGACGCCTGGTTGTTGTTTTTCAGCCGCATCGTTATACACGCACCCGTGATTTGTTTGAAGATTTTGCCGAGGCGTTATCGCAACCGGACATATTGCTGTTGACAGAAATATACAGCGCTGGTGAAGAAAAAATCAAAGGAGCTGATGGTCGTTCACTGGCTCGTGCCATACGTAATCGTGGTCAGGTTGATCCGATATTTGTGGCTGATATTGACAATGTGCCTTCGCAACTTGAAACCGTTCTGCAAGATGGTGATGTGTTGTTAACACTGGGCGCTGGCAGTGTCGGTGGGCTGGCAACGGCATTGCCGCAATACTTCCATAGCCAATTTGCGGGTGACCAAATCACAGGAGATTCAGAAGATGATGCAACGGATTGTCTGGTAGAGAATTTTGCGGATGATCTGGCAGACGGGTTTGTAGATACAGAGAGTAACTATGTCTGAATCTATTCAGAAATTCGGCAAGGTCGCAGTTGTTATGGGTGGTTGGTCCGCCGAGCGAGAAATTTCTCTACGCAGTGGTGCAGAGGTTTTTAACGCACTGCAGAGTCTTGGAATTGACGTTCATGCAATCGATGTTGTTGATGCTGACCTTGCAGCTGTCTCGCAATTAAAGCGCGAGAAGTTTGATCATGTATTTCTGATTTTACATGGTCGAGGTGGTGAAGATGGCCATATACAGGGCGCATTGGAGCTGGCCGGTATTCCTTATACAGGCAGCGATGTGCTGGGCTCTGCATTGGCTATGGACAAAATAAGAAGTAAACAAATTTGTCGCCAGTTAGGTATTCGTACTGCTGACTGGATCCCCGTGCAGTCGGTTGAGCAGGCTTTGGAAGCAGGAGATGCTTTGGGATACCCGGTTATTGTAAAGCCGGTTAGTGAAGGGTCCAGTCTCGGGGTTACCAAGTCAATGCATAACGGTGTGGCTGATGCATTTGAACTGGCGCGCCAGTACGGTGATGTGATGATGGAGCGTTTCATCGATGGCATGGAAGTGACTGCAGCTGTTCTCGACGGTCAAGCATTGCCGCTTGTCAGTATGGCCACGCCCAATCTTTTTTATGATTACGATGCCAAGTATTTTTCTGAGCACACTCAGTACAAGTGCCCTGTCGATTTGCCTGATGAGCAACAGCAACGTATTCGTGAAACGGCGCTGATGGCTTTTGATGCCATAGGTGCGCGTGATTGGGGACGGGTTGATTTCATGGTTGACCGGCAAGGTAATGAGTACTTCATGGAACTCAATACGGCACCCGGTATGACGGATCACAGTCTAGTGCCGATGGCGGCAGCTGCTGTGGATGTTGGATTTCCAGAGTTGTGTCAGAAAATTCTTCGCCTGTGTGTGCACCGCAGTAGAAGTGGTGGTCAGGTAAATTCTTCAGGTTCTGCAGATGCAGATGCGCAAACCATTGGAGAGGTGTGCTGATGGGCGGAATCAGTTCGCCATGGGTACGCTCAACACCTGTCGATGGTGCTTTACCCGACGTGTCTGATCTGACCCTGGATGTAGGGGATAGTACCGCAGCGTTTATGCGAGAGGAACTAGCGTTTTTTGTTCCAGCTCGATTTCCCGGACGGGTGGCAAGCACGATTGGATTGCTGGGACTTCTGTTGCTTGTCGGCGCAATTCTTTATCTGGGTAAACGTGGTGTAGATCCGCGTACTTTCCCGGTTAACGAAGTGGAAGTTAGCGGCACACTCGATTACACCAATCGGGATCATTTGCGTGAGAGGGTAATCGAGCATGCACGCGTTGGATTTTATGCACTTGATCTGGATGCTATTCGTACAGACATAAAACGTATGCCCTGGATTGCCGATGCGCACATCCGGCGAATATCGCCAGATCGGTTGAGTATTGAAGTGACCGAACATGAAGCAGCAGCGCGCTGGAATGATGATTCACTAATCAGTAAACGGTTTGAGTTATTTAAACCACCGCAGTTGTTGTCGGACAGTATCCGTCGAGCTGAATGGCTGGTGCATTTCTCGATGTTCCCGCAATTGCGCGGTTCAGACGGCAGGCATGAAGCAGTATTGGCTGCGTTCCGTCGATATCAGGCTGATTTAGTAGAGTTTGGAGTAAAAATAGACGCGTTACTCGAAGATGCCCGACATTCCCAGACTCTCATTCTGGAGAATCAGGTGTCGGTGCGCTTAGGTTCGTCAGCACGTGATGTGAGGATGAAACGTTTTATAGATGTTTATCAATTGCTGGTACCGAGTGCTGATGGGCAAGCGGTGAAATTCGATATGCGGTATCGCAATGGATTGGCAGTCACTCAACCGGGTAGTCCGCGCGCGTTTGGCTCACTGGAGTCAGCTGCACGCTCAACATTAAGTGTTGATAGTAGTTTGGTTGAGGGTAATGCTGAGGTTGTCACTGAAGTTGGTGTTGAATCGACAGAGGAAGGTGAGCAGCAGTGATTTTATCTATTCTCGGACATTCTCTTTTTAACCTAACTGAGTGTTTCAGTTGATCATGGCCAATAAGACTGACAAGCAAATGATCGTCGCGCTCGATATTGGTACATCGAAAATTGTCGCCATAGTGGCTGAAGACAATGTAGAGACTGGGCTGGATATTATCGGCGTTGGCATGCACCCGTCTCAAGGCTTGAAAAAAGGGGTTGTTATCAATATCGACTCGACCGTCGTTTCTGTACAAAAGGCGGTAGAGGAAGCTGAGCGCATGGCGGGGGTAAAGATCAAAACCGTTTTTGTCGGCATTGCGGGAAGTCATGTGCGTAGTCTGAACTCGCACGGCATAGTCGCGATAAAAGACAGCGAAGTGGTTAAAAGCGATGTTGAACGGGTTATGGATGCAGCCAGAGCGATCGCTATACCTGCGGATCAGCATATTCTGCACGTGTTACCGCAGGAATACATCATTGATCAGCAAGATGGCATAAAACATCCGATCGGTATGTCGGGTGTTCGGTTGGAGGCGAAAGTTCATCTGGTGACGGCTTCAAATAGCGCTGCACAAAACATAAGCAAATGTATTCATCAATGTGGTCTTGAGGTTGAAGATATTGTGCTTGAACAGGTTGCTTCGAGTTACTCGGTACTCAGTGATGACGAGCGCGATCTGGGTGTCTGCATGATAGACATCGGTGGTGGTACAACTGATATAGCCGTGTTTAACGAAGGGTCCATTCGTCACACAGCAGTTATTCCGATTGCCGGTGATCAAGTTACTAATGACATCGCAGTCGCTTTTCGTACACCGACGCAATATGCAGAAGATATCAAAGTGCGTTATGCGTGCGCTTTGCGCCAGCTTGCGAATCCGGGAGAACGAATAGAAGTGCCAGGTGTTGGAGATCGCTCAGCGCGACAACTGGAAAGGCAGACATTAGCTGAGGTAGTTGAACCAAGGTACGAAGAGTTATTGAATTTGGTGCTGGATGAATTGCGCCGCAGCGGTTTCGAGGAAGAATGTGCTGCAGGAGTTGTACTGACAGGAGGTAGCTCGAAAATGGAAGGTGTTGTTGAGCTCGCAGAAGAGATCTTTCACATGCCGGTGCGCCTTGGCGTTCCCGAACATGTTAGTGGGCATAGCGAGCTCATGCGTAATCCTATTCACGCTACTGGGGTCGGTTTGCTCCAGTACGGCAGGCACGCACGTCAGAACCCGCAGATCGAAACCTCCGAGAGTGTTTCAGATGGTGGGATTTTGAGACGTTTTGTTGGCTGGATACGTAGTTCTTTTTAATTTTGTAGTTTTTGGGGGGCCGGCAGCGGCTCGTTGATTAATTTTGTATGTGACGAGGAATTGAGAATGTTTGATTTGGTAGAAACCATAAATGATGCACCGGTCATTAAATTGATTGGTGTTGGCGGTGGCGGCTGTAACGCGGTTGAGCACATGGCGAATTCCGGCATCGAAGGTGTCGAATTTATCTGTGCGAATACTGATGCACAGGCGCTTTCCGGTATGAGTTCAAAAACTATCCTGCATATTGGTCAAAGTATCACCAAAGGGTTGGGTGCAGGCGCAAATCCCGAGATCGGTCGACAGGCAGCAATGGAAGATCGTGAGCGCATCGAGGAACTGATCGCTGGCACCAACATGCTATTTGTAACTGCAGGTATGGGCGGTGGTACGGGTACCGGGGCCATTCCCGTGGTTGCGCAAATTGCACGTGAGCTCGGTGTATTGACCGTTGCAGTTGTGACTAAGCCATTTCCTTTTGAAGGCAACAAGCGCATGCATGTGGCGAATCAAGGCATTGAAGAGTTACGTGGACATGTCGATTCTCTGATTACCATACCTAATGAGAAGCTTCTGTCGGTGCTTGGAAAAGATGTCAGTCTGCTTGATGCTTTCCGTGCTGCCAACGATGTGTTACGTGGTGCTGTGCAGGGTATTTCCGAACTGATTACTTGCCCGGGTCTGATTAACGTTGACTTTGCCGATGTGCGAACCGTTATGTCGGAAATGGGGCTGGCGATGATGGGTTCCGGCATCGGGCGTGGTGAAGATCGTGCTATCGAGGCTGCCGAGATGGCCATATCCAGTCCTTTGCTTGAGGATATTGATCTGGCAGGTGCTCGAGGTATTCTGGTCAACATTACCGCTGGCACTGATATGGCTATCGGTGAATTTGATGATGTTGGTAATGTGGTCAAGCAATTCGCGGCTGACGATGCAACGGTTGTTATCGGCACGGCAATCGATGAAGAGCTGGACGGTGAGTTAAGAGTCACAGTTGTCGCCACGGGTCTCGCTTTACCGCAACAGCAGCAACAACGACTGAATGTTCGTCAGGTGCAGGCCAATGCCAATGCTCAGTACGGGCAGCGTCGAGCGGCGCAGGGTGGTTCGATGGCAGCGGTAGTTGGCGGAACGCCAGGTTACGTTGCACCTGCAGCAGGACCATCCGGGTATGTGCGACCGGCTGCCCCTGGTCAAAGTGGGCAGAGGTACACGCAAACTGGCGGTGCTCCCTATGAGTCTCCAGCCGTTGGCAACATGCAGCAACAGCAGTATGACAATGCTGCCTCGGTTGGATCATCACGCAAAACGGTTCAGGGAAGAGCAGCGCCTGCCAGCAATGGGCAGCCTGGTGAAGCCTCCGAATATCTCGATATTCCTGCGTTTTTGCGTCGCCAGGCTGACTGATCGGGGACGGTTTTGGTTGGATTAAAATCGCAGCAGCCACTCTGGCTGCTGCCAACCGAAGTTCTCTAAAATTACCAATACTTAAGAATTGTGGTGGGCAACTACCCTGATCGATTAACATCTGCGTTTCAGCGCGTGAAAATGCGCTGATAACTGCTATATAGATACCTGTAGAACGTCGCAGTTGTAGCCGCGCCGACCAGGGCTTCAAACGACACAGGTATTTCTGTTGGTCGCCTGTTTGTCCCCTATCGGTCCGTCTTGAGCGTCGACACAGACGCTTTTTTAAAGCAACATTGTTAAAGCAACATTGGCAAGATCGAAATCAAGCTCAAAAAGCTTGCAATAAACCCGGCCGATTGTCTGTTGGATCTGTCTGTTGGATCTCATTTGCGCAGCCTGATCTGATCAGGAATTGCCCGTTTTGGGAATAATGAGACAAAGGCGATATTTGCAAATGATCGATCGGTAATAAAATAGGGGCAGAATTGCTACAGATGCTTCAGTTCCTATTCAGTCTTGCTGACGACAATAGATGTGACGATGTAAGTGCTGCCTGGACTACATAACCGGGTATTAGGTTGATTCTCACTGCATTTTCGTATTTGAGAATGAGCCAGACTTACTGATCTGAATTGTTGATAAAAATAGTGGCAAAACAGCAGTTTTTCGTGCAAAGCCAGTGAAGTTTCGGGATAGCGTTCAGTGATAAGACAAAGAACATTAAAAAACACGATCAGAGCTACCGGCATAGGCTTGCACACAGGCAAGAAAGTCTATTTGACTTTAAGTCCTGCGGCAGTGAACACCGGAATAGTATTCAAACGCACGGATATGAATCCGAGCGTATCGATTAGAGGCAGTGCCCTGAATGTACAGGACACCGTTCTTGCCACCACCATCGGCAAGGGGGATGTCAAAATCTCTACTGTCGAACACCTGATGGCCGCGTTTGCCGGACTTGGTATCGATAATTGTCTGGTTGAAGTAAGTGGTTGTGAAGTGCCTATTTTAGATGGCAGTGCAGCACCTTTCGTGTTTCTGATTCAATCAGCCGGCATACTTGAGCAAGGGGCAGCTCGGCGATTTATTAAAATCAAGGAACAGGTTGAAGTAACTGATGGCGATAAGGTTGCGAAGTTTGAGCCCTATGATGGGTTTAAGTGCAGATTCACCATCGATTTTGACCATCCGATGTTCACTGATGATGTAACCACCACGGAAATAGATTTCGCGCATACATCATTTGTGCGTGAAATTAGCCGTGCGAGAACTTTTGGTTTTGTTAAGGATATCGAAGCTTTGCGCCAGCGAGATCTTGCCCTTGGAGGCAGTCTCGATAACGCCATCGTTGTGGATGAGTATCGTGTACTCAACGAAGATGGTCTGCGTTATCCGAACGAGTTTGTTAAGCACAAGGTGCTCGATGCCATCGGTGATTTGTATCTGTTGGGTCATAGCCTGATAGGCTCTTATACCGGCGTTAAATCAGGTCATGCCCTGAATAACCGACTGGTGCGTGAGTTATTGGCCAATGCGAATGCCTGGGAAGAGGTTACTTTCGAGGATGTTGTCGAGGGTCAGGATGATTCGTTGATTGCTGATGTTCTGGGCAAATCGCTGAACCATGCGCCTAGTCCGGTAGTTGCCATGGCTCGTGGTGGCGAATTGACTGCTTCTCTTGCTGGTACCTAGTAACTAGGTTTCTCTAGCGTATTTCGTTGGGTTCGCGCGTACTCGGGCGTTGCTTCGCTGAGGACGCCGTGAATACTTCCACTTCCTTCCTTGTAGGCTTGGCAATCGCATCCCTGCGATTGACACCTCATCGAATCAATTCCCAAGTACGCACTGGTTTGTTGCGTATTTTGGGAGTAGCTAATCAATGGCTTTTTTTGGAAGCACCCCGCATGGCTCTGGAAAGTCTCGCCAGGGCGGATTCAAGTTCCTCATCTTCAATTCCCTTCGCAAGTTTATCGACCGCATCGACTGCACCGGAGCCAGGTTGTGCCGGTTTGGCTTTTGAGCGCGTCTGGAGAAATTGTTTGTTTTCCATCGGCTGTACATGCACCGACAGGGTTTTTGTCGGGTAACCTGCTGTATTGATCGCATGCAGTATGTCATTACTGAGGAAACGTACCCGCGTTGCTACTGCCTGACTATCGACTGTAACCCGTAGTCTGTCTCCCAACACACGGGCATGAACGATGCGCTCGGCCAGCGCCGCTGGCACGGTTTGTGAGACCACCAGTTGTAATCCATCTGACCCTTGATTTTCCTGGGCCACAGATCTGGCTGCAGACAATCCATTTATGAATTCAAAAGCGTTTTTCAGACTCATCATCTGTCGACTTGGCGACTTATCGGTATTGATTCGTCGCTTTTACAGGGAACGCCAATATAGCACTGTTGTACGTCGCGACCATCTCGTCGGGGGCATACTTCTACTCAGTTGCAGTGCGTTTTTGCTGGGGAGGTTGCTGGATGGTGCTGGAACGGTTGTCGAATACCGTGAGATTCCAGCCAGTTATAACGCCAATGCGGCGATTACCTCCGGCCTGTCGACAGAGGATTTGGATGATTCGGCTCGGGAAATGGCACGAACGCTCGGTAGGCTTTGTGCCCGTATCGCTCGCCTTGAGTCTGTAGGCGTTGAGCTACTTACCCTCGCGGATATGCGAGAGGGTGAATTTAGCCTTGAACCCGGTGCCTGTCTGGATGCTCAGTCTGATCCTGAGGCTCACTCTCTTTTAAATTCCAGAATTGACCATATAGAAACAGAACTGGATGCGATGCTGGTGACATTTGCCGCAAGACGCTCGGCGCGACTGGCATGGCCGTCAGGCACACCCCTTTACAACGCGACTGCTGAGGCTATTACCTCGCGTTTCGGGGTACGTCGCAGTGTGTTGGGTTCAGGTAGCTCCTATCATCATGGATTGGATTTGGGTGCTCCATACGGCAGTGCCGTGCTGGCCATGGGGTCAGGTGTGGTGACGTTTGCCGGTAAAAACGGCAATTATGGCAATCTGGTTGAAATTGATCATGGCAATGGCTTTGTTTCGCGCTACGGCCATAACAGTGAAAACCTGGTTTCAACTGGTGTTGCGGTCAAACGTGGGCAAATGATCGCCAGAGTAGGTTCAAGCGGTCGATCAACCGGCCCCCATGTACACGTTGAAGTCCGCAGTCATGGCAAAGCGATAGATCCTTTGCTGACGCTCCGATTGCCCAAGGGTTAAGACAAGGTGTGATGGATTAATCCCGACAGGCAGGGAAAATGAAATTGAGCATCTGCAGCTCTTTGTTGTCCAATGATTCCAGGAACGTGAGCACCAGGTAAATAAAATTGCCGGGCAATCCGTTTCCGGTAAAAAGTCAGATGTTCGGGCTAATTGCCTGAAAAGTTGTAGAATCTCTATAGTGGTATCCCGATTGGATACTTCATCCATGAAAGCGCTCAACAGGCGAATGTAATGTTCGGAAATATTGTTAAAAAATTCGTCGGTAGCCGCAACGATCGCACGATCAAGCAGCTTACCCGCGAAATAGAATCGATCAACACGCTCGAAGACAGTCTCAGTCAGCTGAGCGACGAGCAGTTGCAGGCCAAAACAGATGATTTTCGCTCACGGATTGAGGCTGGCGAGACCATCGAGGATATGTTGCCTGAAGCTTTCGCGACGGTTCGTGAGGCGGGCAAGCGGGCACTGGGTATGCGTCATTTCGACGTGCAATTGATAGGCGGAATGGTTCTTAACAGTGGCCGTATCGCTGAGATGCGTACCGGGGAAGGAAAAACGCTGGTAGCTACAACGGCGGTGTATCTGAACGCGCTAACCGGGCTTGGTGTGCATGTCGTGACTGTCAATGATTATCTGGCGCAGCGAGATTCGCAATGGATGGGAAAAATATACGAATTCCTCGGCCTGAAGGTCGGTGTCATTGTTGCCAACCTGCCGCATGAAAAGCGCCGCGAAGCCTATGCAGCTGATGTGACATACGGTACCAACAACGAATTTGGATTTGATTACCTGCGCGACAATATGGCCTTGTCACCTGAGACTAAAGTTCAGCGTGGTCTAAATTTCGCCATTGTCGACGAGGTGGATTCAATACTGATCGATGAAGCACGTACCCCGCTGATAATTTCCGGCCCGGCTGATAGTGACTCGACGCTATACGCCAGTATTGATCAATTGGTGCCGAATCTGGCCCGTCAGCAGGAAGAGGAAGGCGAAGGTGACTACAGCGTTGATGAGAAGTCAAAGCAAGTTCATCTGACTGAAGCAGGCCATGACCGTACAGAAGAGCTGTTGATCGATGCCGGATTGCTGGAAGAAGGAGAGAGCCTCTATGACCCTTCGAAAATTATGCTCTTGCATCATTTGAATGCGGCGATGCGGGCGCATGCGCTATTTCAGCGTAATGTCGATTACATCGTCAAAAATGGACAGATCGTTATCGTAGATGAATTTACCGGTCGCACAATGGAAGGTCGGCGTTGGTCTGACGGGTTACATCAGGCGATTGAAGCCAAAGAAAAGGTCGATATTCAGCGAGAAAATCAGACTCTTGCATCTATCACGTTTCAAAATTTCTTCAGACTGTACAACAAGCTTGCTGGGATGACGGGTACAGCGGATACCGAAGCTTTTGAATTTCAGCAAATCTATGGTCTTGAAGTGGTGGTTATTCCGACGCACAGGGATATGATCCGTGACGATAGACCGGATTTGGTTTTTTTAACCCCTGATGAGAAGTACCTGGCCATCATCGAAGATATAGAAGAATGTGCAAATCGCAATCAACCCGTGTTGGTCGGCACAACCTCGATTGAAACATCGGAGTACCTGGCAGGATTACTCAGTGAAAAGGGTATTGCTCACGAAGTCCTCAATGCCAAACAACACGAGCGGGAAGCTCAGATTATCGCTAATGCCGGTATGCCCTCAGCGGTCACTATCGCAACCAATATGGCGGGTCGGGGAACCGATATCGTGCTGGGTGGCAATCTCGAAGCTGAGTTAGTGCAACTGGAAGCCGATGGCGAAGTGAGCGATGCGGATCGCGATGCAGCAACCGCAGCGTGGCAAACCCGACACGATCAGGTGCTGGCTTCAGGTGGTTTACATATTATTGGTACTGAACGCCACGAATCGCGCCGCATCGATAACCAGCTCAGAGGTCGTTCCGGGCGTCAGGGTGATGCGGGCTCCAGTCGCTTTTATTTATCCTTGCAGGACAGTCTGATGCGGATTTTCGCATCCGATCGCATGGGCGGTCTGATGCAGAAACTCGGCATGGAGGATGGTGAAGCGATTGAGCATCCATGGGTGACCAAAGCCATCGAAAATGCACAACGCAAGGTCGAAGGACATAACTTCGATATTCGTAAACATCTGCTCGAATATGATGATGTTGCCAATGACCAACGTAAGGTTGTGTACGATCAACGTGATGAATATATGCACGAAGAACACGTCAACGAGACGATCGCAGATATGCGCGATGACGTTATCAGTGGTGTAGTCGATGCTCACATTCCGCCAGAGTCCATTGAAGAGATGTGGGACTTGCCCGGGCTGCAAAGCCAGTTGGAATTAATGACAGGTGAATCCTTTGATGTGGCAGCCTGGTTGGATCAGGAGCCAGACATTGCGGTTGATGCCATCAAGGAACGAATCATCACCAGGCTGGAAGAAAATTACAATGAAAAGGAAGAAATGGCAGGTAGCGAGCCGTTACGCCAATTTGAGAAAGCGATCGTGTTGCAAAAGCTTGATGAGCACTGGAAAGAGCATCTGGCGGGTATGGATTACTTACGCCAAAGTGTCGGCTTAAGGGGCTATGCACAGAAGAACCCCAAACAGGAGTACAAGCGTGAGGCCTATGAGTTGTTCATGCGCATGCTTGACGAGTACAAAACTGATGTTGTGACTTTAATGAATCGTGTGCAGGTGCAAGACCCGGCCGAAGTAGAAGCTGCCCGAGAACGACAGGCACGGCAACAACAACAGATTGATTCGCTTGAATACCAGCATGCGAGTGCAACAAGTGCGCTTGACGATTCCGCCCATGAGCAAAACGCTGATCCCGGCGACGGTGATACAGGGGCGCAGGCAGCTGCAGCAAGACCAACACGTCCAACACAACCAGCACAAGGACAAGGCGCTGCCGCCGTGGCGGAAAAAAATGAACAGCCTTATGTGCGTGATGGTCGTAAAGTAGGGCGTAACGAACCTTGTCCCTGTGGTTCGGGTAAGAAGTTTAAGCAATGTCATGGCAAGCTGTAGAATCAACCCCAAAACCGATCCTGCGCGCTGATACTGCGTTGGCGCTCTGTTCATGCGGGCCACGTTGGTCGGGCCGCGCAGGTGTGCTCATTTACTGCGTGTAAACTAGGGGGACGCCTAGTCTTTCTCGAACAGAGTTCGCCTTGTCTCAGCGCACATGCTCGGCTTTGGGATTGATTTTACGTAGTCTGATCATCAAACTTAAAATACCCACTTAATGCCAGTAAATCTAAAAGTCCCTGATTTGATCGCACCCGTACCTGGTGTGCAGCTCGGCTCCATCGCTGCTGGCCTGAAAAAAAACGGTGCGGCTGATTTAGTACTGGTCTCTCTAGCACCTGCCTCCCGGGTCGCTGCAGTGTTTACCCGAAATACGTATTGTGCGGCACCGGTTGTAGTGGCGCGTGAACATCTGCATGCCTGCGCGGGGGATGTACGAGCCTTGTTAATTAATTCTGGTGGTGCAAACGCAGCAACGGGTGCAAAGGGCATCAGTAATGCGCGTGCACACTGTGCCTCGGTCGCAGAGTTGCTGAATATAGATGCAACCCAGGTATTGCCATTTTCAACAGGTGTTATCGGCGAACAGCTGCCCGAAAATATCATGCACAGCGGCATAAACAAGGTTCATGATTGCATCGGCGATTCCGCGCAGCATTGGCGTCAGGCTGCTGAGGGCATTATGACAACCGACACGACCTACAAGCAGTTCAGTGTTCAGGTTGAGATTGCTGGCTCTGATAAACCGCTTACTGTAGCTGGATATGCGAAGGGCTCCGGTATGATTCAGCCCGATATGGCAACCATGTTGGCTTACATGTTTACCGATGCCGACGTTCCTGAACACACGCTACAGAACCTTTTGCGAGAAGTGGTTGATGAATCGTTCAATTCAGTGACGGTTGATGGTGACACGTCAACCAACGACGCGTGTGTATTGGCGGCTACCGCTGCCAGTGGAGTGACACTCGATGAGTCACATACTGACTGGGCAGCGTTTCGAGATGCTGTTGAAGAGGTAAGTACCTGGTTGTCTCATGCGCTGGTACGTGACGGCGAGGGTGCGAGCAAGTTCATAACGATTAACGTGCAAGGTGGTAAAGAGCGATATGATTGTAAACAGGTGGCACTGACTGTCGGTAATTCACCGTTGGTCAAGACAGCTTTTTTTGCCAGTGATGCCAACCTCGGCCGAATTGTCATGGCTGTGGGTCGTTCCGGCATTGAGTACCTGGACATCGAGCAGTTCTCTCTGACTTTGGGTGATGGTGAGCGTACTGTCGACGTGATGATTAAGGGACAGCCTGCACCGGATTACACTGATGCAATCGGACAAAGCATCATGCAAAGCGCTGAGCTTGTCATCGGTATTGATCTTGGTGCAGGGGACGCAAGCTGGACCTGTTGGGCCAGCGATCTATCACACGAATATGTCAGTATTAATGCCGACTATCGCAGCTAGGAGCCTGCGCGGCAGAACCTCACCTACTGCGAAAGCGCTAATTTGGCCCGTATCAGCGTTTGTTTTCGTCGCGTAGAGTCGACTATGCTTCTCAAACGAACGCTAATACAGGCTCAAACTATCACTTTCTCGCTATGGTGACTTCTACCGCGCAGGCTCCTGGCACACAATCGGTCATTGTCGTAGCCGGTATCATTTGGAATCCAGAACGTACTGCCTTGCTGCTTACCCTACGTAAACCCGAGCAACATCAAGGTGATCGGTGGGAATTTCCGGGTGGCAAGGTCGAATCCTTTGAGACTGTTTTCGACGGGCTTTGTCGTGAGTTGGAAGAAGAACTCGGATTGCGCGTTATCACTGCGGAGCCCTGCATGAGCATCCCTTACAACTATCCGGACAAATCAGTTGTTATTCATTTCTGGCACATACTGTCATTTGCTGGTGAACCTTTAACCCGTGAGGGCCAGCAGAAACAATGGGCATCCTTGTCATCGCTGCAACAACTGAATTTTCCAGAAGCTAATAAGCCGATTGTTGAGCATCTGCTCGCAAGTGATCCGCCGTCTATACGCGGATGAGGAGATAATCGTGCATTACACACTTTAACCCGACGCAAGATTTTTAAATTTTTCGTGCAAGTACCGAACTTCTGCAGCCAGCGCATCCAATAGAATGTTATTAAAAATAACATCAGTCGCAACATTAAACCGTTCAATTCGAGATGCCTGCGCATTAATTATTTTCATCGCCTGCGTGTGCGTACAATTATCCCGTGCCATCACACGTGTTGCCTGAATTTCTTCGCTGACATCTACGATTAACACACGCTCAAAGCGATCCTGCTGTTGGGTTTCTACCAGTAACGGAATATCGAATAGACAATAAGGCACGCCTGCTTTTTCATGTTTCTGGCTTTGTTCATCAGATAGCGCCCGGATTGCAGGATGTAGTGTGCTTTCAACTGTTTTACGTGCCGACTCATCCTGAAAGATGATTTCTCGCAAGGCACTTCGATTGAGAGAATTATCCTCGTTGAGGATATTGCTACCGAAGTGCTCAACCAGTGTGGCCAGGCCTTTTGTGCCTGGCTTGACGACCTCACGTGCCAACAGATCCGAATCTATAACCGGTGCATCGTGTTCGCGAAAGAGATCAGCCACAGTACTCTTGCCACTGGCAATACCACCTGTGAGACCTATGCGTAACATGTGCTGACTCTCCTCTGTTGATACGCTAGCAGGCTATTGAAAACTACCTGCGTTGGCATTGCTGCGTTGGACAGTGTATCAAGTCGTCACCGAACATGTGCTGGTGCTTGCGTAAATTACCCGAGTGCAGCAATGGCTGAGCAGGTCAAGAGTTCAATTGATACAGAGTGGTTATTACACGTACAAATTGAAATACAGGGATGTCAGTTGTTCGCCCATAATCATGGCAAGCCAGCCGGCAGCTGCCAGATAAGGGCCGAATGGTATGGGAATTTGCTTGTCTCGCCCCATGGCGATAATCAGTGTTATACCCACACAAGCGCCAACTAGCGAAGACAGTAAAATAATAATCGGCAGGGATTGCCAACCGAACCAGGCACCGAGGGCAGCAAGCAACTTGAAGTCCCCGTATCCCATACCTTCTTTTTTGGTGATTATCTTGAAAGCCCAATACACCAACCAGAGACTAAGATAGCCTGCGGCGGCTCCGATGATGGCATCGGTTGTTGATGCGAATACAGGTAAAAGGCTTGCCAACAGCCCCAGCCACATAAGCGGTAGGGTGATGCTGTCAGGTAATAACTGCGTGTCGAAATCAATTCCGGACAGAGCGATAAGAGACCAGGTAATAATTATTGCAGACAGTGCCTGCAAGGTAACACCAAATTTCAAAGCGCAGACGATTGACAGTATTGCTGTTAACAGTTCCACCAGGGGATAACGTATGGAGATCGGCTCTTTGCAATTGACGCATTTCCCACCGATCCACAAATAGCTAAGAACAGGTATATTCTGCCAGGCTTGGATGATTGATCCACAGGATGGGCATCTTGAACGTGGAACAGCCAGATTAAAAGGTTCATCCTTGTCTTCTGGCAGAACATCTGACGGATCAGCCGCTGTACCCAGCGCATGTGCATTTTCCGTTGCAAACTGCCGCCAGCCAGCATGCCACTCGCGCTGCATCATAATCGGCAGTCTGTAGATGACAACGTTCAGGAAACTACCGACCAGCAGGCTGATTATTCCGACCAGTGTGATATAGATGGGGGTGTATTGCTGTAACAGATCTATTAGCGTCATTGGTCTATGCGCTGGTTATCATTAATCTAAAAGTGTAGTCGGTTTGATCAGTTACAGGTTTCGTACCGCTTTTTTCTGTGCCCGGAACTGAAAACGGCTGGAATATTATTCCAGCCGTTTTTATGTGCAGATTGACTGCCGTTGTCTGGAAAACGTCCTAGAAAGCATCACCCATTTTGAATATGGGCAGATACATACCAACAACCAGACCACCGATAACCACACCCAGGAAGGCCATGATCATGGGTTCCATCAAGCTGGTCATTGCCTCAACAGCATTGTCCACTTCTTCTTCGTAATAGTCGGCCACTTTGCCCAGCATGTCATCAACTGATCCTGATTCTTCACCGATGGAGACCATTTGTATAACCATATTGGAAAACAGCTGTGTATTTTCCAGCGATTGTTGCAGACGTTGCCCGGTAGCGGCTTCGTCTTTCATTTTCAGGATGGCTTTGGTGTAGACCGAATTACCGGCCGTACCTGCAACTGAATCCATGGCCTCCACAAGGGGAACACCTGCTTTGGACATGGTACCAAGGGTACGTGCAAATCGAGCAGTGCATGACTTATGGATAATGTCACCGAATACGGGTAAGCGCAGCACCACTTTGTCGAGAAATTCAGCAAAGGCTACCGATTTCTTTTTTGCGGTTTTAAAAACCCAGATAAATACCCCAATGGCTATAAGTATAGGGAACCAGGCCTTTTGCATGAATTCAGATGCATTAACTATCATTTTGGTAAATGCAGGTAAATCGCCGCCGATGCCATTGAACAGAGCTTCGAACTGGGGCACAACGAAAACCAGCAATATACCAGTAACAATACCTGCTACTACCAGTACAGCGATCGGATAGAACATCGCAGATTTGATTTTCTTTTTCAGTGCTTCGGATTTTTCTTTGTATTCTGCAATTTCACCGAGCAAGGATTCTAGCGTACCTGAACTCTCACCAGCCTCGACCAGACTACAGAAGAGATCGTCGAATTGATCAGGGTATTTTCGCAGTGCGGTGGTGAAGTTACTACCACCCTCAACCTCACCTTTGATGCCCATAATCATGTCGCGCATGGATTTGTTATCAGATCCATTAGCAACGATTTCAAATGACTGTACCATCGGCACACCGGCTGCCATCATTGTGGTCAACTGACGTGCAAATATTGCAATATCACCCGGTTCGATCTTTTGCTTGCGGCCGCCGGATTTCTTTTTGCGAACTTTTGTCGGGATTATTCCCTGACGTCGCAGTTTTGCTTTGACAAGATCGGGGGTTGGGCTGGTAACCATGCCCCTTTGCTTGTTTCCCTTGGCATCTTTTCCTTCCCACTCAAACAGAATGGATTCTTTTTTTGCAGCAGTTGCCATGGTAGGTTAATCCTTGGTTACGCGATTAGCTTCTTCAAGACTCATTACGCCTTGTTGTACTTTGAGCAATGCCGACTCCCGAAGATCATTTACGCCTTCTTTGCGTGCCTGATCAGCAATATCGATAGCGTTGCCACCGTCCATAATGATGCGTCCAATCGCTTCGCTTATTTTTAGTACTTGATAGATACCAACTCGCCCCTTGTAACCGCTATTACACTTATTGCAGCCATTAGCTTTGAAGATTTTCAATTCATCGATATCTTCTTCTTTGAATCCTTCTTCTATTAATATTTCTTTGGGCAGCTGTTCTTCTATTTTGCATTGTTCGCAAAGTCGTCGGCCCAGACGCTGCGCTATGATCAACGTGACTGCAGTTGCGATGTTAAACGCGGGTATGCCCATGTTTATCAAACGTGACAAAGTCTGTGGTGCATCATTGGTGTGTAGCGTTGATAACACCAGGTGACCTGTCTGGGCGGCTTTGATGGCGATACTGCCAGTCTCAAGGTCACGTATCTCACCAACCATGATGACATCCGGATCCTGACGCAGGAATGATTTCAGAGCTTCGGCAAAGGTAAGCCCCGCTTTTGGATTCACGTTGACTTGATTGATACCCTGCAGGTTTATTTCCGCCGGATCTTCCGCAGTTGAAATGTTGGTGTCAGGACTATTGAGAATATTAAGACCTGTATACAGCGATACTGTTTTACCGCTACCCGTGGGACCGGTAACCAGTATCATGCCGTAGGGATTGGACAATGCGTCCATATAGTCCGCTTTTTGTTCGGGTTCATAACCGAGCGCGTCTATACCAAGTGTTGCACTGCTAGGGTCAAGAATACGAAGTACGGTTTTTTCTCCGAACAAAGTCGGGCAGGTATTTACACGAAAATCAATAGCACGTGTTTTTGATATTTTGAGCTTTATGCGACCATCCTGTGGAATACGTCGTTCCGATATATCCATCCGTGACATAACTTTTAAACGTGCAGTCAGTCTACCTGCCATTGCCAATGGTGGTTCTGCAACTTCTTCGAGTACGCCATCAACGCGAAAGCGGATACGGAATACCTTTTCGTAAGGCTCTACATGGATATCCGATGCGCCTTTTTTGATGGCGTCTAGCAGTACCTTGTTAACAAAGCGAACGATGGGTGCATCATCAACATCAGAGCTATCTTCTTCTGCGTTTTCATCCAGATCATCGTTTTCAATATCCAGATCGAAACTGCCATCCAGATCGTCAGTGAGGTTGTTGCCAGTTTCCAGTGCCGATTCACGCAAGGCAGCGAGTTTGTCTTCTTCTGCAAGTACTGCCTCAACTCCCAGACCACTGGTAAATTTGTATTTGTCCAGTGCCTCAGCGTTTGTAGGATCAGAGATAGCGACAAATAAGCGTGATCCGCGCTGCGCTATGGGTACGGCATTCTGCGTACGCAGCAGTTCTTCACTTAGGTGTTCGCGTGGTAGTGATTCAGGATCGAGAGCCGACAAATCAAAAACTGGCATGCCAAATTCAGAGCCCACCATTTGTGCGACTCGTTTTGGTGGTAGTTCATAGTCTCTCACCGCAACAGTAAGAAAATCCTTCTTTTCCTTAGCGGAAGCCTCAACAGCTTGTTGTGCATTCTCTTCCGTTAGTAATCCCAGAGAAACTAATTGCCTGGGTAATCCGCTAAATTTTATATTCGAAACTTCGTTGCTCACGGCATAATCCACTGAAGATTACAGAAAAATATCTATTCAGTGTATGGATCGGCAAGAAACATCAACACTGTAGAGCTTTGTGGTTAATGTACTGTAAAAATGTATATTTTTGGCGAAAGGCATGCAAAGGGGGAAGGTTGCAATATAGCCGTATCTGCTTAATGTGCAATGCTCAGAGATAGCACTGCGAAAGGTCATTATCGATTGAAACAAACTCTAAAATCGATACGTCAGAGTATGGTTTTGTGTTTTATTTTGCGATCAGTTTGATCATGTTCAAATTACATACAGGCTTGTTAGATCAAAAAATATTAATACTTGATTACTTGTCCGGGCAGTAATTTTCATCTTGGCATGTACCTGAAGCTTGCCATTCGACTGTGCTATTTGCTGTCCAGGTCGGTGTCAGTATATAAGTATGATCGTTGACCTCTGGGGTACCGGTTGTCGTTATAACGCCAGCTTCTGTTGTCAAAGATAAGAGCACTCCTTGCAGTCCCAGATTTGGTGGTATGGCTGGGTTGGATCCTGGTGTGCAGGTTTCCAAGCCGTTATCTTCCTGCGCACATAGCGAAACGGCTGTTTTGTAGGTTGCAGTGGTGGAAACGATGCTGGCGAATTTCGCTCGTTCGGTATATCGGCCGTATTGCGGTACAGCGATAGCTGCAAGAATGCCGATAATCGCGATAACAATCATCAGTTCGATTAGGGTAAATCCTGTGGTTCTTGCTATCGACTTGTTATCCATTATAAATAACCTTGATATTAGTTTTCAGCTTTATTGTTAACTACTGTTTCGGCAAAATTCTATTCAGGTTGAGGCCAGTAACGAATTAAGTATCATTTTGGAATTTATATCACTTCATTGGTTGCTGAATATTTTTAGAATTAGTTATGTATTGCCTGCTTCCAACTTCCAACGAATCGAGGCCTCAAAAAAGAGGCCTCGATTTTTATGTTTGTACTTATCCGAAGTTATACATTCGGCAAAATACTCTAACTATTTGCAGCGTGCAAAAAGTTACTTACACAGGTTAGCTTCTTTACAAGAACTTCCTGCACCCAAACGCCAAACAAGTGCAGCACCGTCAGTCAATGCTGCACCAGCTGCATCGCGAGCTTCCAGGATGTAGTTTTCTTCGTCTACTTCTGCGCTTCCTACTGCTTCGATATCACCAGCAGTAGTCGTGATATCTGTAACAATACCAGTACCACCAGTTACATTATCAGGAATACCTTCGTCACCACCATTACACGAACCAATATTGTTGGTAGTTTGGTAGCACAGTGAAACTGCTGTCTTAACCGCAGCAGTTGCAGTGATAACTTCAGCAAATTTTGCGCGCTTAGTGTACTGACCATACTGAGGTACTGCTACAGCTGCCAGAATACCGATGATCGCGATAACGATCATGAGTTCTATCAAAGTAAAACCTTTTTGTGTTTTAACCATTTTGTGTCGTTCTCCAGGAGTAATTTCTATTTAAAATAGATTTGTTATATTTTCAAACCTATCGGAATGGGTATCGTCCGTCGGGTTCGAGTGTTTAGTTGCAGTTGGCGTGCCAAAAAGATGACGCTTCATGGTGCATCAGGAAATATCTTACAAATCAAGCACTTTGATACCGGTGGCAAGATGGGGGCAGATGATTCAGAAACTGTTTTTGTAAACTGGTCGGCTTTTGTCATTGTTACTTGGCATCAAATGACATTTTTATTGTCATTAAGTGACAAAATAGGTGACAAATGCATGAGAAAGCGTTTTATCAATCTGTGAGCGATGTCTTATGGGTCAGTAGCTTGTAAATACCCAACTGTCTCATCTACTGCTCATCGCCTAGATTCAGTTGCTCTATGCGATACCGCAATTGTCTATACGTTAATCCCAATGACTTTGCAGTTGCCTTTCTGTTCCAACGATGTGCTTCCAGTGCGCTTTTTAATACTTCGCGATCAATTGATTTTGTTGCGTCAGCATTTTTACTTTCATTTGAGGTATTTAAAGAAGTGTTTGGTATTTCAGGAGTTGGTTTGTTATCCGGAATTACCTTATTCGGTAATGTATCTTTTCCTGACCTTAATTCTGAATTGTTCTGTAACGATATGCTTTCTATTTGCAGGTCAGCTGAGTCCAGTAGGGTAGCGCTGGCAATGGCAGTTGTTCTTTCCAATATATTTTCCAGCTCCCGGACATTGCCTGGAAAGTCATATAGTTTTAAAGACTCCAATGCTTCATCAGTAAAATGATAACCGAGTTCCTGAGAGTTATTTTCATCGCTGCTATCAAAGTCAGGACATTCGATTGCAGCCAACATATGGTTTGCCAGGGCTGGTATGTCTTCTTTGCGGTCACGCAGACTGGGACAAACGAGATTGATCACGTTAAGCCGGTAGTAAAGATCGTGTCGAAAATTGCCAGCCTTAACTTCATCAGCCAGATTTTTATGACTTGCACTCAGTATGCGTACATCAATGGGTATTTCGTCTGCGGTGCCTACAGGGCGAATAGATTTTTCCTGTATGGCGCGTAGCAATTTCACCTGCATGGGCAGTGTCAGCTCGGCAACTTCGTCGAGAAACAGGGTGCCACCTTCGGCGTGCTTGAATAAACCCTGATTATCACTGACAGCCCCGGTGAAACTGCCTTTCTTATGACCGAAAAATTCGCTATCCATCAGGTTTGCCGGTATCGCACCGCAGTTTATGGCGATAAACGGTCCTTCTCGCCGTGCGCTATTTTCGTGGATCAATCGCGCGGTTAGCTCTTTACCGGTACCTGACTCGCCACTTATCCAGACCGGTGCATTGGTTCGCCCGAGTTTCAGTATCATTTCTTTTAGGTGCTGAATACTTGGCGAGCTGCCGATCAATTGATCTGTACCTGTTAGGGCCTGACTGGTAATCGCTGGTCCTTTGTTATTCTCGCTTTTCTTTGAGCTGCTTGTTTCGTTCTGTGCTGTCGCGTCAGGTTCGACATAACTGTCATTGGCTGACTGCGAGCCCAGTGTCACTGCCGTTGTCACAAGTTTGCGTAGTTGATGAATATCAACCGGCTTGGAGACAAAGTCATAGGCACCGTTTTTCATTGCAACAACAGCAGCATCCATATCACCGTGGGCGGTGACAACTGCAACAGGCAGATCCGGGTAGGTTTCTTTGAGGTGTTTTACGAAGTCAACACCGTTACCATCGGGAAGCCGCATGTCAGTCAGACAGGCATCGAATGCGTAGGAAGACAAAAGATTCGTCGCTTCATTTAGATTGGCTGCGCTATGACAATCAAGCCCCATGCGCGAAATGGTCATGGTGAGTAATTCGCGAATATCGGGCTCATCATCGATTATGAGTACACTAGCCGCCATATCAAGCAGCCTTGCGCCCGATGTTCATTTCTGAACGATGAGCATCTGAGCGGTTCATTTCGATACGAAAACAGGCGCCGGCACTAACCGGGACGTATTCGAGCGAGGCATCATTGCTGGCACACAGCTCCCGGCAGATATACAGACCGAGGCCGGTACCGGAATCGGTTGTGTAGAACGGTTCGAATAAAAACTCGCGGCCTTCTTCTTTAATACCATTACCGTTATCGCATATATCCACCAGTGAATGGCCTTCAGTGTTGTGATAGTTGTGGATAACAATTTTTGTGGTTACCTGGTCATTGTGTATCAGAGCGTTCGAGCAGATATTCCATAAAATCTGATCAAGATGATTAAGGTCAAAGTCGCACTCAATATGATGCATTGAATTAATTTCCAGCTGGTCGTCCGATATCATGTTTTGCAGCACGAATCTGTGTTGAAAATCTGCAAGAAAACTTGCCATCACGACAGATTCCCTATGCGTGTCACTGCTGCGAGAAAATTGCATAACCTCTTCGATGATCCTGTTTATGCGTTTTGAGTGCTTGTGTGCAATCTGAATAAGGCTCTTATCAGATTCATTCAGATTATCTGATTCTTCAAGCAGTTGAACGGCATTGACAATAGCGCCCAGAGGATTACGTATTTCATGTGCAATACTGGATGTCATACGCCCTAAAGACACCTGCTTGAGTTCCTGTAAATGGCGGGTGATTTCTGTATTGTCGTCTATACGGATCAGCAAGCCTTCCTCGTTCAATGGGAGATAATGCGGCAGTATATTTGCCGATAGAGACGAATCCTCTATGGCAGAGACCGCAGCATTTGGATTAGCGCGCCATTGTTGCAAGGACTGCCATAGCACAGGAGAAAACACTGCCAGGTGTTGTGGCAGTGGTTTACCGCGGCTGTCGAGAAGGCGATTGGCCTGTGAATTAATTAACTGCACGTTATCCCGGTTGTCGATATGCAGCACACCTGAATCTATTTCCTCGATAATTCTCTCGCGCAGCACTCGCAGTTCGTTGCTCGATAGTCTGTGTGTCTCAGTGTCCAGCTGTTTTTGTGTTTGTCGATTGACCAGAACTGTTGTGACGATGGCGACGGCGAACAATGATGCGCCCAACATGGCAGATTCAGTCAGATGAGCGACCTTGGTAGCGGTTAGTTGAGCGAAGAGCTCGGCAGAGAAGGTAATTGCTGTGGCGATGGCTGCAAACAATACGACATAGCGAGGTCGTACAAAGTTGGCAATGATTGCAATCTGTACCAAGAGCAGCACGCCAAGATTACTTTGCACACCGCCGCTGGCGTACATGAGAGTCACCAGGCAAATAATGTCGAAGTACACCTGTAAATAAAGTTGTATTTCCAGAATGGGGCGCTGCAGACGCATAGCGCAGTAGAAGAACAATGCTAGTGCCGACCACAGTATGAGAGTGTATTTGAATACCACTGGGCTGCGGCTGCCTAGTACCTCGAACGCATCAGGTATGTACAGCGCTGCTGCGAACATCACAAGCAAAAACAGCCGAAAAAGATTCAGTAATCGAAGCGCATACCAATCAATAAGCAGCAAACTGCTCTGATTTCCGTTGCTTGATCGTTGATCGTCTGCTTGGTTGTTGAGTGGCGTGTATTGACTCACGTCATAGGCTGGCTGGAATTCCAGTTAGTCCATTTGCAAAGAGCAGACCATGTGATTGGCGTATTAGAAACTGCGATGGTTATGGTTATGGTTATGGTTATGGTTATCGCTATCGCTATTGGCTTTGGTAAATGAGAAATACTGCAGATACATTGACACAGTTATCTGCAAATGGCTAACCCCCGCCGGTAGCGTGCATCACGTGCATCACGTACATCAGTTAGCGCGAGATTTTTATCGAAGTACTTTTATTGAGGAACTGCGGGATGCTGTGGATCATTCAAGGCCAGTACCCGCAAGGTGTCATTTTGCAGATCCTCCTGCCCGAGAGTTCCGTAAGCCTTGGCCATTAAAGCCAGGCCATTTGCTGTATGCACAGACTCTTCAAAATGTTCGAGCATGTATTTTATCCGGCTGATTGTTGCCACCATGGCACCTCGTCCATAGTAATATTGCGCAGTTACCAGCTCGTGCCGCGCCATTTCATTGCGTAAAAAATTCATGCGCTCAATAGAATCCGGTACATAACTGCTATCCGGAAAGCGCGTCGCCAGCGTATCGAAATCAGCAAATGAAGAGCGTAACCAACTCTGATTGACTTTGGTCAGATCGCGCGGGAATAGTCGTTCAAGCGGTGAGCTGCCGCGTGTGTAGTTGGCTAGCCCTTTAATATAGTATGCATAGTCAATGCTGGGACTGCGCGGGTAGAGTTTGATGAAACGATCCGCAGTTGAGATTGCGTTATTGTATTCATCCTGCTTGAAGTAAGCGTAGGCAACGTCGAGTTGTGCCTGCTGGGTGTAGTTGCCAAATGGGTACAAGGCGCCCAGCGTTTCGAAGGTCTCTACTGCTTCGACGAAGTTACCACTGGCCAGACTGCGCTTGGCATCTTTATACAATGCTTCGGCGCTGGGTTGATTGACCGGAGCATCGGGATTCAGGTTGCGGCAGCCGGTGATCAATATCATCACCGACAGGGTTACAATAATGGCGGCACGCACTCGCTAGTCCTCTTGTAGGAGTTTGATGATACTGCCCGTCACAGGATGCTCGACCAGTCATCGGTGGTTTCTTTAACCTGAGTATAGCGAATCACAGAACGTGCTGTTAATTACCACCCGTAAGGATCCCGATCCCGCATGCGACATTTTTGCTTCCCTGGTCAGACAATTGACCATCGGCCCGGGTATCTCGATGGGTATTGAAGCGGGTAGGCAGAATTACCATGTCTGAAAAACACGAGCAATCCGATATTATCGCGCTTCCTGATGAGTGCCTGGGGCAGCGCCTGGACAAGGTACTGGCTACTACTTACCCCGAATTGTCCCGCTCCCGCCTGGTTTCATTACTAAAATCCGGCGCTCTGCGTCTTTATGATAGGCAGGGAACAGCCGTTGATGCGGCGCCAGCGATGCGATTAAGGGGCGGGGAATCGGTGCAACTGCTTGAAGTACCGCCGCTGATATCCGGGGAAGTACTGGCGCAGCCGGTTTCACTTGATCTGATCCACGAAGATGATGATTTGCGAGTGTTCAACAAATCAGCGGATCTTGTTATGCACCCGGCTGCCGGCAACCCGGATAACACGGTGCAAAATGGCCTGTTGCATCTAGACGATTCGCTGCGAGACTTACCTCGCGCTGGCATAGTGCACCGCCTGGACAAGGACACCACGGGTCTGTTTGTGGTGGCTCGCTCGCAGCGTGCTTACACATCATTGGTTAGCCAACTGCAAACCCGCAGTATGGGTCGTCAATACATGGCACTTGTTTATGGCGAATTGATTGCTGGTGGCACGGTGGATCAACCCATTGCCCGCCACCCGAGAGACCGGTTGCGTATGGCGGTCAAAATAGGTGGTAAACCTGCCATTACGCATTACAGGGTTGTAGAACGGCTGGGGTCTCTGACCTTGCTTGATGTCAGTCTCTCGACGGGCCGGACGCATCAGATTCGTGTGCATATGGCAGCACTTCGACACCCCTTGGTAGGCGACTCCCTATATAGTGGTGGGCGCCGCCGACCGGCTGGTTTCAGTGACACGGTTGGCAAAATGGTATATCAATTTGGTCGTCAGGCTTTGCATGCACATACCTTGTCGCTTATTCATCCGGGTACAGATGAACAAATGTCATGGAGTATCGATTTGCCTACTGATTTTACGCAACTGTTGAACGCCGTTCGTGAGGATAGTCAGTCATGACTGATGAAGAGGGTGTTGATACGCCAGGGCCGCATTTTCTATGTCCACCCTGGTCGGGACGTTACGGGATTGAAGTGTACTCAACAACACGTGTCGGCGGCTTCAGTGAGAAACCGTATGATTCATTGAATCTCGGCTTGCATGTCAATGATGATGCGGAGCAGGTAGCACGCAACCGGCAAAGAATCAAAGAGGAACTCGATTTTCGGCAGGAACCCCTGTGGCTAAATCAGGTGCATGGAAACACCATTGTACGGGCCGAGGATTGTTTGCCAGAATTTTCACTAAAACGATCTTCCAATGCGG
This sequence comes from uncultured Granulosicoccaceae bacterium, assembly GCA_964411665.1. Taxonomy (GTDB): domain Bacteria; phylum Pseudomonadota; class Gammaproteobacteria; order Granulosicoccales; family Granulosicoccaceae; genus CALFCE01. Next base: position 134,665 of record CAYPMR010000002.1, read on the forward strand.
CTGCAACGACTGTTGCACCGAAAGCGGATGGTGCCTGGACGCAGCAACGCAATTTGCCGTTAGCCGTGTTAACCGCCGATTGTCTGCCGGTCGTTCTCGCAACCAGCGCGCATAGCGCTTACGCCGTGCAGCCTAAATCGATTGCTGTTGTGCATGCCGGATGGCGTGGCCTTGCTGCCGATGTTTTGCAGAACGCTATATCAGAACTGGATGCGAAACCTGCTTCAATCGCCGCGTGGATGGGGCCGGCAATTGGTGCTGATGCTTTTGAAGTGGGTGTCGATGTTGTGGATGCGTTTGCCAGCAGTCTGCCGGGATGTGAGGATGATTTTTTCCGCAAACAGGAGGTGGAAACAATTGATGAACCCAAACATGAAGGAAAGTGGTTGTGTGATTTGTACGGTTTGGCGCAGCGTATTCTAACCGAGAGTGGTATTACAGAGATTAGTGGTGGAAATCACTGTACTGTCCGTGATCGGGATCTGTTTTATTCGCATAGGCGAGATGGAGTGAAATCAGGTCGACAGGCGACCTTTGCTATTATCCGCAATAATTAACATCCACCACCACCCGTCATCCTTGCGGCTAATCATCACGGAGCTTGAAAACTCGTAAATCAGCCCTCAAATTCATTCTCAATAGAAAATACGTAATCTATAAATATCTTGGAAATGTATCCGGGGACTTTGTCCCGGGGATTCACTCTTCAGTTGGAGTCAGATCATGCGGATGGATAAGTTAACGTCCAGGTTCCAGTTAGCCTTGCAGGATGCACAGTCTTTGGCGCTTGGTATGGATCATCAATTTATTGAGCCTGAACACCTGGCCGTCGCTATGCTCGATCAGGATGGCACTAGCGTGCGTCCATTGTTATCCAAAGCCGGTGTCAATATAAATGGTTTGCGTTCCGCGCTCGGCAAGTCTCTCGATCAATTGGCACGTGTTGAAGGCAACGCTGGCGAATTACACATCGCTAATGGCTTAACCCGTCTTTTAAATTTGACAGATAAACGCGCGCAAAACAGAGGCGATAAATACATATCAAGCGAGCTCTTCATACTGGCAGCACTTGATGACAAAAAAAATACACTGGCTCAATTGCTGATAGAGCATGGCGGTAATCTCAAGGCTGTTGAAAAGGCTGTGCAGGAAGTGCACGGTGATCAAAGTGTCGATGATCAAAATGCTGAAGACACTAGACAGGCTCTGGAGAAATACACCATTGATCTGACCGAGCGTGCTGAACAGGGGAAGATAGATCCAGTTATCGGGCGCGATGATGAAATTCGCCGAGCAGTACAAGTACTGCAACGCCGCACCAAAAACAATCCTGTTTTTATCGGTGAACCCGGTGTAGGTAAAACAGCATTGGTTGAAGGCCTTGCACAACGGATAGTTGATGGTGAGGTATCTGACGGCATTAAGGGCAAGCGTGTACTGTCGCTCGATATGGGGGCGCTGATCGCTGGTGCGAAGTTTCGTGGTGAATTTGAGGAACGCCTCAAGGCTGTGCTTAACGATCTTTCAAAGCAGGAAGGTCAGGTCATTTTGTTCATTGATGAGATTCACACGATGGTCGGTGCAGGTGCGGCAGAAGGTGCCATGGACGCCGGCAATATGTTAAAGCCAGCACTTGCCAGAGGGGAGCTGCATTGCATCGGCGCAACCACACTGGATGAATACCGGCAATATGTTGAGAAAGATGCGGCTCTTGAGCGCCGCTTTCAAAAAATTCTGGTTGATGAGCCAACAGTCGAGCACACCATCGCAATCCTGCGTGGTCTGAAAGAGCGCTATGAAGTGCATCACGGGGTAGAAATAACAGATCCTGCCATCGTGGCCGCAGCCACTTTGTCTCATCGTTATATTGCGGATAGACAATTGCCGGACAAGGCCATCGATCTGATCGATGAAGCGGGTTCGCATATTCGCATGGAGATCGATTCAAAGCCTGAAGAGCTGGATCGCCTGGATAGACGCATCATTCAGTTAAAGATAGAACGCGAAGCACTCGCCAAGGAAACTGATGCTGCCTCTGTGCAACGCCTTGAAGCGCTGGATGAACAACTATCAGAGCTTGAAAAAGAATACGCTGATTTAAATGAAATATGGACAGCTGAAAAAGCTGCGGTACAGGGTTCCAGTCATATCAAGGAAGAGCTTGAACGTGTGCGCCAGGAATTTGAAACTGCCAAACGTGCGGGTGACCTTGCGCGCATGTCCGAGCTGCAATACGGCAGTATTCCCGAGCTTGAAAAGCAATTGGCTGAAACCAGTGAAAAGGCTGATATGTCCGAGATGAAGCTGTTGCGTTACAACGTCACAGCTGACGAAATTGCTGACGTTGTGTCCAAGTGGACAGGCATACCGGTTAGCAAAATGCTTGAAGGTGAGAAAGAAAAGCTGCTACGGATGGAAGAAGAACTATCTCAACATGTGATCGGGCAGAGCGAAGCAGTAGAGGCTGTGTCAGATGCGATTAGACGCTCACGTGCAGGTCTTTCGGATCCGAACAGACCTATCGGGTCTTTCCTGTTTCTTGGTCCTACGGGTGTCGGCAAGACAGAGTTGACCAAAACACTGGCAGATTTTCTATTCGATGATCGTGAGGCCATGGTGCGTGTCGATATGTCAGAATTTATGGAGAAACACTCCGTCGCCCGTTTGATAGGTGCGCCGCCAGGCTATGTGGGTTATGAAGAGGGTGGCTATTTAACCGAAGCTATCAGACGTCGACCGTACTCTGTGATTCTTTTGGATGAAGTCGAGAAAGCGCATGGCGATGTGTTCAATATTTTGTTGCAGGTGCTCGATGATGGTCGACTAACTGATGGGCAAGGACGAACGGTTGATTTTCGCAACGCGGTCATTGTTATGACGTCCAACCTCGGTAGTCATGTGATTCAGGAATTGTCAGGTCAGGATAATTATTCAAAGATGAAAGAGGCTGTCATGGAAATTGTCAGTCAGCATTTTAGACCTGAATTTGTAAATCGAATCGATGAACCAGTCGTCTTCAGACCATTGTCACGAGACAATATTCGAAAGATATGCGCAATACAGGTTAATCAACTGGCCAAGCGCTTGAACAGCCGTGGGCTATCGCTGGACATAACTGATGCTGCCCTGGATAAAATCGGTGATGCGGGTTTTGATCCTGTCTATGGAGCGCGACCATTAAAGCGGGCTATACAGGAACTACTGGGAAATCCATTGGCTGAGAATATTCTGCGTGGTGATTACGTGGTGAATACAATCATTCACGTTGATCTGTCAGCGGATGAACTGGTTTTCAGTAAGCGTGAGCCGCAAGAGCAGGTAGCTTGAGGCAGACCAACTTTGCTGGAAAAGAATTTCTGATAAAAGACTGCGGTTAGAAATTGCAGTTAAAGATACCGCCTGCCAGCTTAAGCGGCTTGTTAAGCGGCTTGTGCAACGATAGCAGTCACGTTGTCAGTGCCGCCTCTGGCAAGAGCTTGTGTTACCAGATCGCGTAGTGCTTGTTGCGGTGTGGGTGCTGACAGGCGTGCTTTAACTTCATCAACCTTGACGTCCTTGAAAAGACCGTCACTACACAGCAGGAATCTGTCACCGGGAAGTACCGGCGATTCCAGCACCTCAACATTCAGTCGTTCGTGTACACCGACAGCGCGGGTGATAACATTTGAAGACGGATGGTTCTCTGCCTCTTCAGCTGTAATTTCACCCATATTGCACAATTCCTGAACCAGGCTGTGATCTTCGGTAATTTGCTCAAGCTCGCCAGCCCTTAATCGATAGATACGGCTATCACCAGCCCACAAAAAGTAACTCATTGAATCCTGTGTCATCAAAATAGCTACTGTGCTGCCAACGACATCACCTTGAGCTTTGGCTCTGCAAACCTTGTTTGCGTTATACAGACGACGCTGGAGATCTTTGATGGATGCCTCCGGGGTCGGGCCTGTTTCGAAATCGACCAGGTGTTCGATGATGCACTGGCTGGCAAAATCACCTCGACTGTGCCCACCCATCCCATCTGCCACTACCCACAGACCATTCTCACGCGCATCCATGAAGGAATCTTCATTAGCACGACGCATATGGCCGACATCGCTTGCTGCACAGGAAGTCCACTGCAGGCTGGTGTCGCGGGAGATTTCAACCGGTATGTTCATACGGGATAGAGTGCAAGAATCGTGTCGTCTTTGTGGTTCCGTCAGGAATGCTGCCCGCCAGCCGATTATAAGCACAAATCCAACAGCCTCTGGTAGTAGCCCCGGCTCCTGGCCTCTACACAGTCTGACCCGTGGCCCAATTGTGCTTGATTAGCATGGGAGTTTGAACTCACTCATCCGCAAAGTGCTGAATTTGCTACACTTTGGCGTTCGATAATCTTCTTGGCTTAGTGTTTCTAATTTATGACTGTTCGTACACGATTTGCTCCGAGTCCGACCGGGTATCTTCACATTGGTGGTGCCAGAACGGCTCTTTTTTGCTGGCTTTATGCCAGACGGCATCAGGGCCAGTTTATTCTGCGGGTTGAGGACACGGACAGAGAGCGATCGACCGATGAATCCGTGCAGGCGATTCTCGATGGTATGCAATGGCTGGGACTGGATGCTGACGAAGGGCCTTTCTACCAAACGCAGCGTTTCGATCGCTACAAGGAAGTAGTAGAAAAACTGCTTGCTCAAGGTGATGCTTACTATTGCTACTGCTCGCCAGAGGAATTGCAACAGATGCGTGACGAGGCAATGCAGCGAAAAGAGAAACCTCGCTACAACGGCTATTGGCGTGATCGGGATGATGCGCCACCAGCAGGGGTTAAACCTGTGGTGCGTTTTCGCAACCCGCTTGACGGTAGTGTAGTCATCGAGGATATGGTCAAAGGCCGGATTGAAATATCCAATGCCGAACTTGATGACTTGGTGATTATGCGCTCAGACGGCACACCCACCTACAATCTGACAGTCGTGGTGGATGATTTCGACATGAACATCACGCACGTGATCCGTGGTGATGATCATATCAACAATACGCCACGGCAAATAAACATACTTAAAGCGCTGGGGGCTTCACTACCTGCCTATGCGCATCTACCGATGATTCTCGGTGAAGATAAAAAACGGCTGTCCAAACGTCATGGTGCTGTCAGTGTATTGCAATATAAAGAAGACGGTTATCTGCCGCAGGGCCTGCTGAACTATTTAGTACGCCTCGGCTGGTCGCATGAAGATCAGGAAATTTTCTCCCTTGATGAGATGGTTGAGTTGTTTTCACTGGAGGCTGTTAATAAATCTGGCTCGGTGTTTAACAGCGAGAAGCTTGACTGGGTTAATCAGCAACATTTTTTGAGCTTGCCGGCTGATGAATTGGGTAAAGCTTTCGAAGCTTATATTGTTGATAAAAATTGTCCGATTGATGCTTATAGCGCTGTAGAGCCTTCAAACGATCAATGCGTGGCTGTGGCTGAGCTACAGAAAGATCGTTGCAGCACGCTTAAGCAAATGGCTGAAGAGAGTGTTTATTTCTTTTTTCAACCTGAAAATTACGATCCAAAAGCTGCGGCAAAGCAATTGACGGATAAATCTGCCGAGCCACTGCAGCTTATTGGCAACAAACTGGCAGCACTGGGTGAATCCGGCCAATGGCAGCCTGACAAAATAGATGTTGCAATCAAGGCCACAGTTGAAGAATTGGGTATTGGTTTTGGAAAATTAGGCCTGCCGCTACGGGTTGCACTAACCGGCAATACCAAGTCTCCGTCACTGGAACAAACCGTATTTTTGATTGGGCAGGCAAGTGTTGCAAGGCGACTAGCTAAAGCGCTGGATTTTATTGCTGCTAGTTAGAATGTAGAAATCTGTAATTACGTTACTGAAACTATCAGATAAAGTCAGCAGTTCTTTAAATCAGATCTGAACGTACTGTATGAGTGCGTTTAAAAACAGAGATGGCATCAGTAGTGAGTGATTTTTCAGTAGTGTGCTTGCATGAAATATTACTTACCAGTCATCCCACAAAATAATCAATATGGGTTCTACCACATTAAATCATCCGGCACCTGATAGTCAGCATATTCATCGTCAACCGCATCTGTGTCAGTGCGTGTGTTCTGCAGTATGATGACACTTTCATCCCTTTCGTTGATTTTTTCTGCCACCTGTCTTGGCACTATGTCGTAGTTGTTGCCGATTTTAGCTATGGTGAGCTTGCCGCTGATTAATTCATCGCGATGGGTATTGGTAACCATCAGTGTTTTTATAGCAGATTCATCAGTGAACGAGAATTCGATTTCTCCTCGCTCAGTTATACGATTTAGATTGATTAGCTCCTGAATTTGTGCCTGAATAGCTTTTTCATCTGCTTGTTGTTGCTTTATACGATTTAGCTCGCGATCGTGTTCAGCTTTCTCTTGCTGTGCTTTCTTTGCAAGCGCGGTTGATTCATCCTCAATATGAACACCAGTCGCCTTGAGCTTCTGTTTGTTGTGTTGAGCCTTTTTTGCCTTGACGGCTTGCTTTTTATTTGCAAGGCCAGCTTTCAGTAATTGATCCTGAATCGAATTTCCCACGGATATAGTCCTTTTGATTTACAGATAATAGTCTCGCAGAGTTATAACGATTTCAAGCCTGATCGTTATCCCTTTCATATTTAAAATCTGAGAAGTCCACGCCTCTGTCGATGGCATAGCTTTGCATAAGCTGAGATCGGGTTGCCGCACCGGCCAGATGACCGGCTACAGTTCGCAGGAGATTCGCTGCGACTGTTGCATCGTGTTCGATTACCGAGATTAGCTCTGTTTTGCCGAGTCGCAGGAATGTGCAATCCTCGACGGCTACCAGATCGAACAGGCGAGACGTATTCTGGATGACTGACAAATCACCGACCAATCGTCCGGGAGAGACTTCGGTTATTAGTCGTTGTTCTGCGTTACTTTCCTCAGGTTGCCAGTACAGGCCAGCCAGACCCTCGAAACAAAGATAAGCAGCATCCGCATCCTCTCCAGTCGTAAATACTGCCTGACCAGCTTCCGCTTTGTACCACTGCGCACCGAAAGCAAGTAAACGTTGTTGACTGCTACTTAAATCGGTAAATAGATCTGTTTTCGCGATGACATCAAGTTTGCGATCAAGATCCTGACGATTTTGTGGGCTTGTGGATTGTGCTTGTTCCGGACCTTGATCGATTTGGCCATCAACGATCTCGACATACAGATCGTAGGTTTCCGGACGTTTGATTTCTTTCTCAATAAATATTTTAGTGGTCTCGGGAAGCAGGGTGCTAATCCGGTTTCTCATCAGTTCGCGTTCATCAGCGTCGTGACTGGCGAGCGCATTGCCAAGAATAAGAATATCCGGTTTCTTGATACCAGCACGACTAAATGCCACTCGCTCTCTAAAAACGGTTGGTAAGTTGTCGCCCCCTCTTGATGTCTCCAGATCATAAATGGATTGTGCTGCCAGGCGACGGAGTCCATGTTGGCCGAGTACATCAACGACAATATCTTCCACCATTTGTTCGCGCGCTCCAGCCATACTTGATATGCGACCGAATATTGCATTACCCAATAAACTCATCGCCGGGTAGTAACGCTGGGGGTCGATAGTTTCGAACAGACCATTCATTGCTTGCACCATGTCGGCAGCATTGTTTTTACGAATCTTCAACAAGCGCTGTTTGAAATCGTCGCTGAAGGCAGGTCCAAATTGTTCTGCTGAAAACGCAAACGGCACTGTGAGTATCAGTGCATAGTCTTCAGATGGGAGTCCGGCATCACCTACCTCTCGTCGCTTTGCGACAATCCCACCGAGGCGTTGATAGAGTGCATCATCCATATTCAAGCGTCTGAACAGAGGGTGATCAGTGCCATCTTTGCCAAATGTAGCGGTCAAGCCTTCGATCAGAGCCGATCCCAGTTGCGCCAGTTCGCCTGCGATTCCCTTGTCACGCAGAATGCGCACGAAGTTACTATCCTGTGATAAAGACAACTGAGTGAGTACACGGGTAGGTAGTGCATAGAGAAGATTGCTACCTAAAGGCGACACCGGGTTAAATTTTTCGGGATGAAAACGATGCACCACATCATCAAGCCCTGCATCAATCAGACGTTTCTCAATTTCGGGACGAATCTTTACAACTGCACTGGACAACTCCGGGTGTCTATCGGCTTTAAGTCTTGCACCCAGGGCACGACGCACCATGAAATCATCAATACCCATCGCCACAACCAACTGAAACCACCACTCACGAATAGCATCAGCTTCCTGTAATCCTGCCTTTGAAGCATCTACCCACTCTGCATCGTAGGAATCAGTGCTATTGCCACTTTTCGCTGCTTTACTCTCAAAGATTTCGACGTCAGTTGATTGCTCCAAGTCGGAATCGGTATCGACTATAGGTTCGTGTTTAAAAGGCAATAACAGATTTTCACCCAGAGTGCCTTCTAGAAGATGAGGGTTGGAATGGGCGTAACCTATACGACTGGCTAGCGTTGTTTGATGGAGACTGTTGAGCGCATGTCCTGCGATTGTAACTGTTCCGTGATTCGGAATGACTTCCCTGGTAAGCAGATCTGCAAATGCCAGCGAAGCTGTTTCGTTAGCGCTTTTGACAGCGACCCGTGCACCTTGAGGTATCGATAAGCTGATGTTTTCCAAAATTCTGCGACCGCCGGCATCCTCGACTGTTACATTTTTTATATCAATATCCCCTTTAAGACTGGTTACTGCTTTGTCCGTGTCCTCAAAAAGATTGTCGTTAGCCAGGGTTTTTGTTGCGAACTTTTCAGTCACGACTTCCCAGCGTAGTGCCATATCCTGTGTCTGGTTGTAATAGGCTAAAAGCTCCCTCCAAGGCGAGGACAAATCTTTGTAGGCAGCAAGGGCTGCGACCAATGCGCCTACAGTGATTTGTCCCTGAATTGCCAGATAGCCGCCAACTGAGTAGAAAAAGAAAGGCGTCAGTTGGTTTATGAAGTTATTTAGAAACTTCATAAAGAACTTCTTTTGAAAAATTTCGAAACGAATGTCAAACAAGTTGCCCAGACGTTTGGAAAAAAGCGCCATCCTGTAACGTAGACCGCCATTGATGCGGATGTCACTGGCTCCGGATGCGCTCTCGCCGATGTCAGAGGCCAGCTTGCGAACTTCGTGAATGCGATCTTTATTAAGCAAGTTGATCTGTCGTTGCAGCTTTGGAATTATCCATGCTTGCAACGGAATGACGGCTACCGATGCGACCCCGAACCAGAAGCTTTGAGCGAACAAAAACGTCAGTATGGTGAGCATCTGTCCGGCTTGAAAGACCGGCTGAGCCAGGGCGTCACCCATAAGTCCACCCATTGGTTCTGCCTCTGAGGTCACCATGGAAACCAATTCGCCCTGACTGGTATGTCTAAAATACGAGCGTGGAAATCGATGTATGCGAGTAAGTAGTTGATAGCGAAAGCGGCGCAACAGCCGTTCTGCCAGAACACCCTTCATAGTGTTGAGCCGCATTTTTAACAGACCGTTTGCCAGAACGGCGAGTAAAAATCCAACGCATAAAAGCAACAAAAACTGAACCTGGCTAAACGACATGCCGAGTAGCGAATACCCGTCATCTGAGCCATTAATCGCATCGTTGATGATGCGTTTGGGCAGCTCAAGTGACAGATACAGAATCGGAAAAGTCAGCACTGTGATGATCAACAATGTGAACTGATCTTTTTTCGAATATTTCCAGATAAACTGGAAAAGATTCTTCTCCATTATTCGCTACCCCTATATGGCATGAATGGGTAAATATTATTTTAGGCCGCCTCTATCCTGTGTACAGTGTGACAGGTGAAGTAGAGCCTATCCAGATGTTTTATACTGAGTCGCCGCTTGCTTAGCTTAAGCCGTACGCGGCATACTTGAGCCTGCATATTCGCGCTTGCGGATAGATCAAAAAATTAACCATCGGAAATCAGAATGCCTATGGATACTGACAAGCTAAACGACCGCACAGCCGACATTCTTCGACAGGATGAAAGTCTGGTACATGCTTTCTCTGACTTGCATTCACTGCAAAGCGAGGGCGCCCGTACGGTTATCTCACAGGCAGAAGGTGCTTATGTTTATGATGAACAAGGCAACAAGTTTCTGGATGGTATGGCCGGTTTGTGGTGCGTTAATGTAGGCCACGGCAGGCAGGAAATTATCGATGCTATCTCCGAGCAACTTCAAACCCTGGATTATTTTTCGACCTTCTATAATCTGACCCATCCTACTGCTGCCGAATTGGCTAGCAAAGTTGCAGAACTTGCACCGGGCAACCTGAATCGTGTGTATTTCGGTAATTCCGGTTCAGTAGCAAATGACAGTGCGATACGCACTATCCACTATTACTTCAACCGTCTGGGGCAAACAGGAAAAAAGAAAATCCTGTCACGTATTGGTGCCTATCACGGTTCTACCCATCTGGCGATAGCAATGACAACACCCCAGTACCGTGCCGGCTGGGATTCAGCAGATGAGTTGGTGCACTTTTTATCCAACCCCTGTCCCTATCGTCGACCAGATGGTATGTCAGAAGCAGAGTTTGGTGACTTTCTGATTGATGAACTTACCCGCGATATTGAAAAAGTCGGGGCTGAACGTATTGCTTGCTTCATTGCTGAACCCATCATGGGTGCTGGCGGTGTGATTGTGCCACCTGAGGGTTACCACCAACGTGCTGCCAAAGTCTGTGCGGACAATGAAATACTGATGGTGTCCGATGAAGTTGTCACCGCGTTTGCACGCTTGGGTTCCATGTTTGCCTCAAAAGATATATTCGGAATTCAACCTGATGTGATTTGCACCGCTAAGGGATTGTCCTCTGGCTACCAACCGATTTCAGCAACGATATTCTCAGACGAAATCTATGAAGTTGTTGCCGCTAAAGATAATAAATTTCTACATGGCATGACCTATTCAGGCCATCCTGCCTGCTGTGCTGCTGCACTGGCAAACATAGAACTGATCGAAAATGAAGAACTGTGTAAGCACGTCTTAAACATTGGCCCTGTGTTCGAATCCAGTTTAAAAGCACTACTCGACTTACCGATTGTGGGCGATGTACGCGGTAGTCACTTTATGATCGGCCTGGAATTCGTCTCAGACCAGCATACAAAAGTACCATTTGATGACGAAGTGCTTATTGGTAGCCGTGTCGCGACCCATGCACAAAAGCGTGGCCTGATTGTGCGGCCATTAGGTCATATGATCGTGCTATCACCGCCATTAATCCTGACGGCTGATGAAGTCGAGTTTGTTGCCGGTGTATTGAGGGAATGTATCGAACAGGTTAT
>CAYPMR010000003.1:0-117066 GCA_964411665.1 uncultured Granulosicoccaceae bacterium
AGGATACTGTCGGACGCCACGACACATTCGCACTCGCCTGCACAGCACGGGGTTATGAAGAAAGAGGTTTCTTCGGTCACATTAACTGCTCAGATAACATATCCAGTGTTTACGATCCTTATGGCATAACGCCAAGGCGTGCATGGCCTGCAATCAATTTCTTTTTCAATTCCTGGATACTGCCAAGCGATAACCGGATACAGTCCGATGAAGCCTGGTCCCAACCTGGGGACTTTGTGACTATGCAGGCAATGACCGATCTGATTTGTGTCAGCACTGCATGCCCTGACGATGTCGACCCTATTAATGGCTGGAACCCGACTGACATACACGTACGCATATACAACGAATCATCACCAGTGAAGCACGCGGTTGCATACCGCGCCACACCCGAATCGGAGGCCCTTTTGACCGAGCACAGCGCATTTCACGCCCGCACCAGCGAACTGACTGAAAACTATACAGTCGCCAGAGATACCTGGATGCCAGCCAACTATGAAAGCTCTCGTGCTCTTGGGGAGTATCAAGCCTGCCGCAATGGGGTGACCATTCAGGACATGTCGTCGCTACGTAAATTCGACATTCTCGGACCTGACGCTGAGGCCTTGTTACAACTTGCGATGACAAGAAATATTTCCAAGTTAGCACTTAATCGCGGCGTTTACGCACTGCTATGCGATGACAGTGGTACCGTCATTGATGACGGTACGCTGTTTCGACTCACCCCGGATGCCTTCCGTTGGTGTTGTGGCAGTGACGACAGCAGTCATCAGTTGAAGAAATTATGTGAGCAACACAGACTTAATGTCTGGATAAACTCTCTATTTCGATCGATGCCAAATCTCGCTATTCAAGGCCCTTCAAGTCGAGAATTACTCGCTCGGATCACTTTCACGCAACCGCATCAACCGTCACTTGAAACGATGAAGTGGTTTGGATCGACGATTGCGCGACTGCATGATCGCAATGGCACGCCATTTCAATTGACGCGCACAGGTTACACCGGTGAATTGGGGTACGAGATCTTTTGCGAAAATAGCTCGGCTCTACCGATATGGGATGCGTTGATGGAACATGGTGAAGATTTGTCTTTGACACCTATGGGCAATGATGCTCTTGATATTATTCGCATTGAAGCCGGACTGATGGCCGCAGGACATGAATTTGGACCTGACGCTGATGCATTTGAATCCGGACTTGGGTTTGCAGTTGATCTGTCAAAAGAGGATTTTGTCGGACGCGAGGCGTTGCAACGCAATTCCTCCCAAGGTGCGCAACGACGCAAACTTGTCGGACTCAAGTTTAGCGGTAACGAAGTGCCTATCCACGGCGACGGTGTATTCATAGATCGTCGACAAATTGGAGTTGTTACCAGTGCTACTCGCTCACCCACACTGGAGTGTGCGATTGCCATGGCTAGACTCAATACTGAGCACAGTCAGCCGGGGCAGGCAATCGAAGTAGGCAAGCTCGATGGCTACAAAAAAAGATTAAATGCAACCGTTTGCGAGATTCCGTTTGTTGATCCAGACAGAACCCGCGCACGCAGTTAAGACGTTTAGGTTTTACTAACCCGCTTCCACAGGCGCGCGGCCTGCTTCTGTGGGCTGGTAGCTTCCACCGTTTTTCTCTGACCAGCCGAGAGGGTCATTTAGAAAACTCTCTACCTGATCGAGCGTCGCTGTATCAAAACGATTCTCGCTGCGACAAACCTCAAGCACATCCCACCACGTTGCCAGATAATGCAAAGACAAATCATGATCGGCGAGCTTTTTTGGTGTGTCTTTGAAAATATCGTAATAGAAAACAACAAGTGTATGATTGCAGCTAGCACCTGTCTTGCGAATGGCATCCACGAAGCGCAGTTTTGAACCACCATCGGTTGTTAAATCTTCAACCAGCAAAACACGTTGACCATCTGAAATATCACCTTCTATCTGAGCGTCACGACCAAAGCCTTTGGGTTTTTTACGTACGTATTGCATGGGTAGTCCGAGCCTGTCAGCTATCCAGGCGGCGAAGGGAATACCCGCTGTTTCTCCACCAGCAATAGCATCAAAAGCTTCATATCCGGCATCGTGCATTAAACGCTCAACGGCAAAATCCATCAAAGCCGTGCGCACCCGTGGATAGGAAATGATTTTCCTGCAGTCCGTATAAACCGGGCTGGCAAGACCTGAGGTAAATGTGAACGGTTCATCACCACCCAAATGTACCGCTTTGATTTCGAGCAACATTCGCGCAGTCAGTCGCGCTATCTCGGTTCTGGCTGGTGAGTCGGTCAGGACTGGATTGTTCATAGATTCGGATCTTGTTAAATGGTTAGGTTATCCGCTACAGGTGCAACCTAATGTTCACTGAAAACGATATGGGGAAAAAACATCACTATTCAACGGACCAAAAAATATCCTGGCCCGGGTCAAATACAACGATTGAATCACTCGAAGCCTGATCATCGACCTTGAACTCACTTTCGAATACCTGTGGCATATCATGACGCCTCAAAGTGACAGTCGATTGATTTACCGGCAATTTGTAAAATTGAGCACCATGCAAAGAGGTAAAGGCCTGCAGATTCTCCAGCGCATTTTCCTCTTCAAAAACCTGCGCAAGGCAGGCAAGTGTGTTGATTGAATTAAATACACCGGCACAACCACAAGCACTCTCTTTCGCGTCACGTGTATGTGGCGCACTATCAGTACCCAGAAAAAAACGCTTGTCACCACTAGTGGCAGCTTCACGCAATGCCAAACGGTGTTCTTCACGCTTTACAATAGGCAGGCAGTAGTAATGTGGCCGAATACCACCAGCCAGTAAATGATTACGATTCAGAATCAGATGATGTGGCGTAATGGTACAGGCTACAGCCGATTCCTGGCTTTGTACAAACTGTACACCGTCTTTACTCGTGACGTGCTCCATAACGATACGAAGTTCAGGAATCTCCGTACGCAAGGGCTGCAATACGCGATCAATAAAAACAGCTTCTCTATCAAATATGTCGATGTCTGCATCAGTAACCTCGCCATGCACACACATAGGCACGCCAAGCTCCGCCAGCACCTCAAGTACGGGTATTACATGCTTAATGGAAGTCACGCCTGAATCAGAATTGGTGGTGGCACCAGCCGGATACAATTTGACTGCCTGGATGACATTCTGCTCAATGGCGAGACGCACATCTGCCGGATCACTTGAATCCGTCAGATAAAGAGTCATGAGCGGTTCAAAATCGCTACCGGCTGCAGCGCTGAGAATTCGCTCCCTGTAAGCAATGGCTTGCGCGGTAGTGACCACCGGAGGTACCAAATTGGGCATTACAAGCGCACGTGCAAAGTCTCGAGAGGTAGCCGGGAGGACGGCTCGCATAAGCGCCTCATCGCGAAAATGCACATGAAAATCATCCGGCCGAATAATTTCCAGTTGTTCAATATCGGATCGGGATTGCAATTGATCGCTACCAGAGAGAGCCATTGTCAGTTCAAAGGTTGGTTTTGATTTCCTGCAGAATGTACACTTGGGCAATGTCCAGTCCACTACATCCGGAAGTTGAGTCCTGCCTGTCCCGGTTCAGCGTACAGTATACCGCGATCGAATGTGATCCGACGCTGGCGGATACGGCAGATTTTTGTGCTCAGTATGGCTATTCTCTTGATCAATCAGCCAATGCTCTGCTAGTCGGATCCACCAAAGGCGAACCAAAATTCGCGGCTTGTCTGGTAATGGCGAACTGTCGGCTTGACGTCAATCGTGTAGTCAGGAAAAAACTGGATGTCAGACGCCTGTCGTTCGCCTCTCCCGAAGATACCAAGCGAATCACGGGTATGGAACTGGGCGGGGTCACGCCCTTCGCCCTGCCTTCTGATCTTCCGTTGTGGATAGATCAACATGTCATGGATTGTAAGGAGATCATTATTGGTGGTGGTAATCGACAATCAAAGCTTCTGTTAGCACCGGAAGAGCTCAAGAAAATTCCCTGGGCTGAAATTGTGGAAAATCTCGCCAATGTCATCGAACTCAAGGCAACTTGATCATCACATGACAAATACGCTTGAAATTATTGAAATCGGCCACCCAACCTTACGCGAGGTCGCTCGAGAATTATCGATAGATGAAATAGCCGATACAGCTACTCAGCAATTTTTTGATGATCTGATTACAACCAAAAGAGAAGCTAACGGCGCTGGAATAGCTGCTAACCAGGTAGATCGTGCACTGCGTGTATTCGTAGTGGAAGTCGCCAGTAATCCTCGCTATCCATACAAACCTGAATATCCATTAACGGTGCTGATCAATCCTGAAATTGAATTCATGACCGAAGATAAATTCGACAACTACGAAGGATGTCTTTCAATTCCCAATCTTCGTGGCATGGTGCCGCGCTGCCCTTCTATAACTGTAAAAGGACTGGATCGCCATGCCAATCCCGTTGAATTTACAGTCAGGGGTCTCAGTGCAGGCACATTTCAGCACGAACAGGACCATCTCGAAGGTATTCTTTTTCCGGACATAGTTGAAGACAGCCGAACTCTTTGCACCTGGAATGAATTTGCCAATCGTTATCAACAGTCGTTCAGTGAATCTGTGCAGAAAATAGAAGCACGCTATAACAGTTAGAGTCAGACAGATACAGGATAGGCTGTATCAGGTGTTGCCAGAATTACCCTGCTGCTTATTTGGGACGCCATTATCGTTTTGACCCGTCTGCGCCGTCTGCGTATTCTGCGTCAGATCGGATGACGCTATAACTTCTGCATCATCATTTCGAAAGCCAGGCAATTGATCTGTACCGCTAGGTGGAATAAACGCAGTAGTAGGCAACCATTGATTAAACTCTTCGCCATAAAGTTCCCAGATGGTTACAAACAACGCGGCGATGATCGGACCTATAACAAAACCCCAAAATCCAAATACCAGTAATCCGCCCAAGGTACTGAAGAATATCAATAGTTCATGCAAGCGTGTATCGTTGCCAACTAATTTTGGTCGCAATACATTATCAATACTGCCAACGACAACCGCGCAAAAAAATCCAACACCCAGAGCAACCCAAATACTGCTATCAAATGCCAGAAATATCACAGCCGGTATCCAGACAAGTGCCGTACCTATACCAGGAACAACAGACATAAACATCATTGCCACAGCCAAAAACAACGCACTCGGCATACCTGCAAACCATAATGCCAAGCCTGCCAATGTCCCCTGTAATATGCCGATAACTGCCGTACCTTTAAGAGTTGCCCTGGTTACTGATTTAAATCTTGCCAGCAGTTGCTTTTCATCCTCATCTTTTAGTGGCAAATAATAAAGGATGTAATACAAAAGCCTGTCGCCGTCCATCATAAAGAAGAACATCGTGTATAACACGATGAAGCCCATTAACAATGCGTTGAAAGTGCCAACGGTTGCTGCCTGAGCCATATTTAGAAAAAACAAACTCACACTACCGAACAATTCACCCAGTCTTTCACGAGCTACGTCCTGAAAAGGCAACAGGTGTTCATAGAACGGAATTGATTTAACCAGACTCGAAACGGTATCAGGGTTCGACATTTGTTCTTGAGCCCACGGCCGTATAAGACCAGCAAGATCCAGGGCTTGTGACACTACTGCCGTCAACAGGAAAAAGATGGGTACAAATACAAAGCAAATAGCGATGAACAAGGTCGTAAATGATGCCAATGCCTTGCGACCTTTGTAGATATTTAGAAATCGTTCATATAGCGGATGAAACAAGGTAGCAAACAGTGCAGCCAGAAATATAGCCACGAGAAACGGCTTTACAATGACCAGAAAGAGCGTTGATATCGCAACCAAAACCAATATCAAGACCGTTCTATTTACCAGCTCGTATTTCATCTATGTGTCCATAGCCTTTTAGTGGATTGATAAATAAACACCACTCGCCGTTTTTCCCGCGTAGGTGGGATCCATCCTGACTCGGAAATAAAGCTCTATCGGACGTGAATCTCCACCTTCGTGGGGATAACGACCTTGTTGTACATTATAGGCAACCAGTTAAGCGAACATTCAATCAATTAATTTAAGTCTTTCCAATCAATCAAACTCAACAATCTCCCAGCCTTTAACCTTTACCTCACCATCAGAGAGCAATATTTTTTTATCCGCATCACTACTGGCATACTTCTGAAGCGAATCATTGTTGAATTTACCAAATGCAGATCTAAATACCTGATCAGATGAACGCAAAGAATTCAGTTTCCCCAGAGCCTCTTTGTCAGTGCCTATAATGATCTGCTCATAACGGCTATTGCTGGAATAACTCTCTACCCACTGCCACATGTCATCAAAATGTGGCTTCATAGAGAAAGATGTATCGAAAACAATCAATGTTTCCTGTTTGTTTTTTTGCATCCAGCCATGGGCAAGGGCCCAACTGACACCATGGACTAAAGCAAAACAAACAAAAACCACGAGTATTCTCATTAGCTATCTACCATGCAAAATTCATCACATTTCAGAATTTAGCAAATTACCTATTCTGTAGGACGCTGAACCCGCACTTGATTCGATATATGCACCTTCAGCCAAAGTTGATAAAGCCTTCAGATGATCAGAACTGATTTCATAGGCTATGGTGTGGATAGGTATTCCGGCATATTCCAAAACCCGCTCTGCTTTGGAGAAATCCATACCACGATTTGTTTTTCCATCCGAAAGAACAAACATTATAAGCTTGTGGTCAGGGTTTTTATCTTTAAATTCAATAAGTTGATTCGCTGCTACTACAACTGCATCATTCGTTGCAGTCCTGCCGCCAGGCGTTAACCGCTGAACAGCACCAATGAACAACGCTTTCTGTCGAACATCAAATGACTTAACAAAAAGATCTACATTGACTTGTTCATGATAGGACACAAGGCCTATCGCATTGACTGAATTAATCAAATCTGCAGATTCAACCAGCGCGCGCTTGAGATTATCCAGACGCTGACCAGCCATTGAACCGGAAACATCTGCGACAAAAATGGCAGCTATAGGCCTGCCTCCGGACTTTTTCTGCTTCCACAATTGTTGAGCATTAGCGATAAGCGATACATCCTGAAGATCATAACCGTCGCTGTAATTCGATTTTCTACCAAAACCAAAATTACTCAGTGAGTTACTTTGCTTGCTAATGAATTCAGCAAATTGCGCCAACACTTCGCGTTCTGCATCATTAGCTTCGGGGGTTGCATATAAAGGGCTGTCGTGTCTTATGCCAAATGGAATAAATTCATATTCCTTCATCCCAGTTACATTCACCCAGGATTGATGCTCCATCACTAGCGCATCCAGCACACCACTACCTTGTGCTGCATCGCGCATTTGCAAGGTAGTCTGTGCAACAAAAGGCACGCCGGATTGAAATGCTTCAAAAGCACTTGCTACTTCTGGCGAAAGCATTTCCTGCTCATTACCATTGGCAAACGTATGTAATATGGTCATCAGAAAATTCAGACCAGTACTAGACTGATATGGATTGGTGTAGCCCATTGCGAAGGAACCATTACTTACGTTGGTCAGGAGTTTTTGCAAATCAAGTTGATCATTAGTCGTTATGTCGTCTTTGCGAGATTTTTTTACGACTATGCCCGCAGTGTTTGGTGCAGTGACCTCAGATATGGTTTCAATCTTGATTCCACTGTCTTCGAGCATGTTCCCCCACAACTTATTACTGGGCGAAAAGGCATCTGGTACATATCTGTTTGCCAGGATAAATTGAGCCCCTAAACCTGATGCGATTTTGCGTATGGCAATTGATGATCGTTTGCCATTACTTATTGTGTAACCTTGGCGATTAAACGCATCTGCCAGCTCCACATAAAATCCGTCTCTTCCACGACCCGACTTCTCGGAAGACGTGAAAATTTCAACCACTTCCCGATCACTGGTTTCACGCTCACCATATACAATAGGGTATTCAGCAAGATCAGGTAGAAGTGAAATCAGACTCGATTGTTGTAAATTTATATTGGCGAGATGTGTATTTTCATTAAATCCTGGCTTTACCTTTTTTTCAGACATCTCCTTCAATACTTCAGCAGCCGACTCAAAATCATCTACTTTTTTACCGCACCCACCAATTAACATCCCGGCGATTAATAAAATTAAAAAGCGATTCACTTAAATTTTTGCCTCATATCAAAATTACGACAAATTGAGAATAGAAAAAGCTCAATTGCCGGAATTACTAGCGATTTGTGAAAGGCTGACCAATCTTGACAACGTATCAATGCGTTCGTAACGACTGAAAGAATCAATATTGGCAACCTCAACAGCAGTTTCTGTTAGCGCATCAAATAATTGCTCATTTTCATCAAGTAACTTTTTTATTCGAGCACCTTGTTCGTCATAGAGTGACGAATGCTTATGGCTGTTTTCGCCTTGATGTTTTTCGATATCAGAATTAATTCTACTCTTGTCGATAGTCAACATACTGTGTCCAACAGTAACGACATCAGCAAGATTCTGTACCGCCTGTTTCTGCACCTGTCTGGCAGCACCTAAATATTCAAGCGGCATATGTTTTTTACCAATGAAACGTGTCTCGACTACAGTATGATAGTCTTCAACCAGGTCGGTCAGACGTTCTGCTTGCTTGACACCTGTTGTGATACCCAGTGACACCAATTTCTCTCGAGTATTTTTTAAGCGCTCACTCAATTCATTGTATTCATGGGCTTCCCTGTCTTCCAGCCACTGTGACTCATCTTTTCGTGTAAACCCTGCAAGCCGGTAAATAATGGGCACACTAAGCAAAGCGATCAGACTGAGAAACAGATAACCCATCAACATAATCAGACCAGGGCTAAACCAGTAAATAAATAGCAGACACAGCAGAACTGTCCCTATCGCTGCTACGAGCGTATAGTTTTTGACTGAACTACCGAGACCTTTGAAAAAAATAGCGCTGCTCCTGTATTAACCTGAATCGGCAAGGATAAAAATTCCACGACACACCCAATTACAACTCTTTCACTGCAACCCCTGTACCGCGCTTATGCTGCTCCAGTTACGTTCTACAAGTACTGAAATGAGTTAAAAACTGATAATATCTACTTCGATATCCACCGCACAGAAATAAATTTTGATTATCCGGCATACAGCTATTCACAATAGAGCTATTTACAATAGAGCTATCCACAATAAATAAAGTCCGACCTGCGCTAACGCACAAAGCCAGTGAATAACAGCTGAGAACCACTAATCCCCAAAAGGTCATAATTTTACTCAAGTATCTGAAGAATAACCATTTTTCAGTGTATCTGGATAGAGAACATTACCCAATAATCACAGTCGTACTTATTATGGGTATTTACCTGAAAAAATGCCGTTCATCGACACATAGCCAATCATCACGCAAAAGATCCTTGACCGTCTAACGAGATTTCTATGAAACCGGATATTCTGCTTATCGGACCCCTACTCGAATCTGTTCTCGACACGCTTGATTCTGCCTACACCGTTCATCGTCTGTACGAGGCAGATGACCCCGGTGCCCTAATAACAAAAATCGCTGACAACACGACAGCCGTTGTTACAGACGGCGCAATCGGCGTCAAGGCCAGCATACTCGAGCGCCTACCGAAGGTTAAAATTGTCGCGGTGTTTGGGGTTGGAGTGGACGCAGTAGATCTTGAATACTGCAAGAAAAACGCAATAGCAGTGACAAATACGCCTGACGTACTTAGTGGCGACGTTGCTGACCTGGCCGTGGCTTTGATGCTTTGCGTATCGCGCAATATTGTAGAGTCTGACAACTATGTTCGGGCTGGCCGCTGGGCCACTCAGGGCAATATGCCTTTGACAACGCGTATGTTCGGCAAAACAACAGGTATCATCGGCATGGGCAGTATAGGCCTGGAGATAGCGAAAAGACTGGAAGGCTTTGATATGGATGTTGTTTATTGCAATCGCAATAAACGATCTGACGTCAGTGCACGCTACTACGACTCAGCTACCAACATGGCACGAGACGTCGATTATTTGATAGTCGCAGCATCCGCGTCAAAGAGCACATTCAAGATGGTCAATGCCGATGTACTGACGGCACTCGGCAGTAATGGCTATCTGATCAATATATCGAGAGGCACGCTGATCGATCAGGAAGCTTTGATAGAAGCACTAGAGAAAAATACTATAAAAGGTGCCGGACTCGACGTGTTTGTCGATGAGCCTAATGTACCAGAGGCTCTGACCAATATGAAAAACGTTGTATTACAACCGCATCAAGCGAGCGCCACTCTTGATACGCGCAAAGCAATGGGCAAACTGGTAACAGATAATCTCAGTAGATTTTTTGATGGCAGGCCACTGGTAACACCGTACACACGCTAAGCTACAAATCAAGCACAGTTAACCCGTGTATTAGTACTTTTGTTTATATCGAATAAATGAATAAATCCGAACAAAATCTGGAAGAACTGGTTGATGTTGAAAAACATCCAATCCATCTACAGTCATACCGGGAACAATGCAAACAGACTTTAGATTTAGACGGAGTACTATCACTACCAGGATTTTTAAATAGCCATACCGTTTCAAGTATTGTTGAAGAAGGCAAGGATCATCAGCATCTTGCATTCTACACCGGTAGCAAACACAACATATACCTGACCGAATCGGATCCAGATCATCCAGCTACTCATCCACGTAACAGGGAAGTGCTGTCATCCAAAGGCTGTATAACGACTGATCAAATTCCAGAGAATTCAGCATTGCACGGTCTCTATAATCATGATTTGTTCAGAGATTTTCTTTGTGATGTACTCCAAGAGACACAGTTACACGAATACGCCGACCCACTATCGTCAATCAATTTACATTATGCTGATACAGGACAAGAACTTGGCTGGCATTTCGATAATTCCGCGTTCGCAATAACCTTACTTTTGCAAAAACCTGATGCAGGTGGCGTCTTTGAATATGTCAAAGATGTACGTGATGCTGAACTTGGAGAAATGAATTATGAACAGGTACAGGATATTCTGGATGGCAAGACTACAGTGAATTCTCTTACCATGAATGCAGGCGCTTTGGTGCTATTTCGTGGCCGCAACTCCATGCATCGCGTTACACCTGTTGAAGGCGAAGTTACCCGAATGTTAGCGGTACTTGCCTACAACACACAAGCAGGTGTGTCACTATCGGAATCTGCCAGAAAAACTTTTTATGGACGTCTGGGATAACTTAGCAGACTACACCCAGTTACAAAATGCCCTGACCATACACCATCAAACCTTGACGATCGGGTTCATTGAAATAATTCCAATTCGCTCAGTGAGGAACAAGATTGGAGTTTGTGATTAAAATGCGAGGAGCGTCACGATGGGTGTGTGACAAACATGCCAAGCGGTTTACCGAACTGAACCAACAAGGTTTCATCATCTGACAGTGGCAACAGCGCACTCACTATTGCATCAATACATTGCATCAATACTCTTCCCAACTACGTGCAGCAGAGGTTATTTCAGCCATCATAGAACCGGAACACAGACCGGGACGGCGTTAGCGGTGTTTGAAAAAAAGAGAGGGTAGATCAAAAGACAGTGCAGGAGTCCGATACAGCCACCTCCTAATTGTGGCTGACAGAGAATCTATAAAATCGCTTGTATAACTACAAAATTATGCGGCTTCGGTCGCAGGCTTCTTTTTGAAGAATGCATTGTAAACACTGCCAAGCATTGTAAGAAAACCGGCTATCAATAACCCAAATGCTATCGGGCGACCAGCAAAACCACCGAATTCAAAATACAACATTTGCATCGCCTGCGCGAATGTCTGTTCGCCAATCTTGCCAAGAATCAAGCCCAGAACAATACCGGCGACCGAATATCCCGAGCGACGCAGGAAGAAGCCTGCAACACCAGCGATAAACATGACTAATACATCAATGGTTAAACCTCTGACCGCGTAAGCACCAACAGTCGCCAGCAGCAATATCATCGGCGCAAGAAACTGAAATGGTATCCGCAGCAGATTGATTATGGTTTTGGTTTCCAGAAAACCGATAAAAATTATCGAGAGATTGGCGAAAAACATTGCTGCAAATACAACCCAGACCAAATCAGGGCTATTAATAAAAACTAGTGGACCCGGCTCCATATCGTGCATCTGAAACACACCGACCATCATGGCTGTCAGCGCACCACCTGGCAAACCAAGTGCCAGCAATGGAATCATCGCAGCGCCGGTTGCAGCATTATTGGCAGTCTCTGAAGATATAACTCCTTCGAGTTTACCTTTACCAAATTCCATGCGATCTTTTGACCATCTAACGGCTTCGTTGTAACCCATGAATGCTGCGAGAGTTGCCCCGATGCCGGGCAAAATGCCACAGAAGAAGCCGATAATAATAGAGCGCACAACAGCTACCTTGTGATCCCACAATTCCTTAAAGCTCGGAAAATCGACACTCATTTTTGGTGCCTTATAAGCACCCGTTACTTTCTTTTCTGCTTGTACGAACACTTCGGAGACAGCAAAAAAACCGAGAATCATTGGAATGAAGTGAATACCAGCTAGCAGATAAGGCATATCAAAGTCATAACGATTGATTCCACCCACTGGATCAAGTCCGACAACGGCAATCATTAATCCGATCAGAATTGACAGCCAGCCCTTCCAGAATGTTTTCGCACCTACAGATGCAGCAACGGCCAGCCCAAAAAATACCAATGCAAAAATTTCCGGTGGACCAAATGCTGAAATGGCCCAATCAGCAATGGCAGCAGTAGCCATCATCATAATGATGCAAGAGACGACACCACCAATGGCTGAACACATAACAGCAGCACCTACTGCTTTACCAGCCTTACCTTTCAAGGTCATCGGATAGCCATCGAACGCCGTGGGTGCATTCTCGGGAGCCCCCGGTATATTAAACAGAATGGCCGTTATTGCACCGCCGTAGACACCCGTACAATAAATAACCGAGAACAACATGATGCCGTGTTCGGGTGAAAGGTGCGCAGTGAAAGGTAACAAAATGGCTGCCAAGGTCAGCATACTCACACCAGGGATAGCGCCAAACAACATGCCGCCGATAACACCACCGAAAAAAATCAGTATGCCCAACGGGTCACTGAACAGTGCGACTGTACCACCGAGAAAATTAGAAAAAACTTCCATTACTTCTGTCCCGAGTAATCTGCCTCAACAAGCAGACTAAAAAATTTGATATGGTTATTTAGCGCACAAACGCTAGTTACTTAATCTCTAAAGCGCAGCTTTAGGATCATTGTAAAAATGTAACTACCGCAGTACCAAAATCATAAAACGGGCGTACATATCCCGTAGGCAAACCGACATACAAAATAACGACGAACATAGTGAGTAAGAGAACGTAGATAAGCGTCATAATACCGCCCATCCAGCCAGCACGTCGTTCGCCCATCAAAAACATAACACCCAGAATGAACGCCGGTGCTAATGCGTAAAATCCCAAATCCTGTAACATCGAAGCGAACAACACAGGCAAAGCCAACACTGCTCCGACGTGATTGCGCCAGGCAGCGATGATAAACAACACGATAACGATAGCGGCACAAATAAGCTTGTAACGATTGAGCTCTGGTGAACCCACATCCGCTGTACCGGCAAGTAGCTTGGGTAAATTGATGTAGACAAAGGGAAGTGCCAATAGAAACGCTGTATGCAGATACCAGCGCAAACCCGTTGTACCACTCTCAGCGGCCTGATCTCCAGTACCTTCATCCATGGCCTGCGCAAGCTTACTCGTGTTATGACTACTGGCCCGCGTACGATTGAAAATCAATTGACCAATAGCCGCCATACCCATCAACAAAAGTATGGCTCGCGGCCAGCTGGCGGCACCATAACGATAGATTTCAATTTCCTGATTGAAATTGAACGTTTGTATGAACAGAAATACCACGACGCTTAACCAGATCGCAGCTTCTACATAATGCCCCGTAGCGGACTTGTCAGTTGACATGGTATGCAGCCAATATAATTAGGGATAAGAAGTAATTTTGCTTTTAGGTTTGTACAGATACGGCTTTCGAGCGTCACAAAATCAACGCAACCACACTAAAAGCAACCACATAGAATGACAACGGACAGGCTAAACCTGTCCGTTGTTTTCGATCAGCAAATAACAAATGTAACTATTATTTGACTTCGAGCCCCATCGCTTTATAAACATCACGATACTGGGCAACAGTGCTGTTGATCAGCTCCTGTGTTCCAGCAGTGTCACGATAGCTTTCGATCAGCGTCATGAACTTGGATTCATTGTACGCCTGGTAGCTCTCTTCACAATACGCTTTCTGGAAAGCCCATTGCAGCCACTCAACACGATCTGCAGGTGCATCTTTATGGACGTAGAATCCACGAAAACGCAGTAGCGGTTCGAAATCAAGACCAGCATCGGTGAGGTTTGGTACATCGGCAAACGCTTCAGGTGATTCCTTCAGTATGGTCAGGATAGGCTTGAACTTACCAGCGTCGAGAAACGATCTTACGTCACCGGGCTGTTCAAACAATGCGTCAACCTGTCCACCAGCAAGCGCACCATAACGAGGTGCCCCTTTATCAAAAGAGATTTGCTGAATTTCCATACCAGTCGCGTCAGTGATGAAACGCATAGTTACGCGCTCCATAGAACCTTCTTTAGATACGTTGGCTATGGATGCCTTACCACCTTGCGCTTTAACCCACTCAACAAACGAATCCCAATCGGTAAATCGATCTTCTTCAGTGCGAATGTAGATTTGCGAAAATGTGATTTGCGAAGTAACCAGCGGGATCAGATCTTCAGCAGGATTAGGGCGACCTGAATCAAGAGCGTGTGCACTTGAAGCATCGTCAATGTGCTCCAGCACTGAATAACCGTCAGCTGGTGATGCCATATAGGCTGTCATACCAACAGTACCTGAACCACCGGGTTTGTGATCACGATTGATAGAAACTTTAGTGTGACCAGTAACAGCTTCAGCCATTGCCTGAGCGACTTGTCCTGAGCCTCCAGCAGGGCCGTAAGGAACAACCATGGTTAATGCACGCTCTGGAAAGCCACCAGGACCTTCCACAGATGAGGGTAACGAATCGGTTGCGCATGCTGCGAAAACTGTACCTGCGGACATCAATGTCGCTGCGGTAGTGACACTCGCAGACAACAATAACTTCTTTATCATTCTTTTGCCTCCAATGGTGGAACAACTCTGTGTTGTTCTCTCTCACAAATCTATCCGAAGCGACAGGCTCTGTCAAAGCACGAATGCTCAAAATACGACACCGCCAAAAACCACTAACTATTTGTTTTATATGTATTTTTTTCCATATCAACGTAAATTACCTGTGCTTCACGGCATTTCATCCTCAACCCAGACATCAATTGACTGAACAGCGTTATTACCAAACCCTCCCCGATCCCAGCGCGGTTGCAGCGGTTGTACCTGCCCATCGGCATTGATCGCACGACAAAACAGACGACAGTGGCCCGATTCGGCTGTCCAATCGTGGTGCCAGCTCTGCCAGCTGAATCGAGAGGTCGGTGGTTGCAAATTCGCCTCGATCCACTGAAGATTGTCACTCGATGTTATCGAACTGCTGCAATCACTCGACTCATCATCAATAGTCTGTATCGCAACCTGAACTGTCTTCACTGCCACACCACCTCCTGACCAGGCTCTGCCACGCAGGCGCGTCTGGCCTCGGCTCAACAAACGTCGACGCGTGTACCAATCCGGTAAACCAGGCGGAATCATGAGTGAACGCACCCGCATGTGAGAAACCGGCAGGCCGGGCTCATCGGCCGATTGGCGAAAGGTATAGGTCTTTACCTGCTGATAACCTTCAAAGGGTTTGTCGGTGACAGTAATTTTGTTCAGCCATTTAACGCTCGCCATGCCGTACCATCCGGGTACCACCAGACGCAGCGGATATCCATGTTGCGGAGGCAAATTCTGGTCGTTGATTTTCCAGGCCAGCATCACTTCCTCCTGCATCGCCTGCTCAACGGATAGCGATCGCTCAAAGCGATGGATATGTCCGCCGTCGATTCCCGAGTCAGCGCCAGAAAAAACAATGGTAGTGGCACGTTGATCCAAACCAGTCGTCTCAAAGATATGTCGCAACGAGGTGCCAGTCCACTTGGCCGTGCCCACAGCTTCGCAGGTCCAGGGCATGCTCGGCCAGCGTGGGCGCTGTGAGGTTCGTCCGTTGCCTGCACATTCCATAGTGACAACCTGGTGCTTACCAGGCATTTGCTCAAGATCGCCAAGTGTTAAAGCCTGCTCATTACTAACCAGACCATTAACTTCCAGATTCCAATCACTGCGATTCTCGACATAGGGAATATCAAAATGGGAAAGCAAGTAATGCATACCGACTGGTGTAACATCGTGCCTCAGAATCTCAAGTGGGATCCCCGAATTTCGATTCGCTAATTGCACTTCTGTCAGTGTGTAACTATCTTCTGCGCTTTCGTGTTCACGAGGCTCCGGATTCAATATCGGATTATTGTCTTTGTTTGGCATAGACGGTCAATCAGGTAATAATTGAGTAAGAGCAAAGTGTTCAAACATGAATCTGAGCAGCATTTTTTTCGTATTATTACTTATAACAGCTTTTTCATACAGCTAACTAAACTAACAATGGAATTTCTCATGAAATTACCCGAAGAATCATTACCCGCTTTGCAAGGAAATTATGACAGCAACGCCTTCAGGTGCGCTTACAAAACCGCCTGTAATGTTGTTGGAAAATCCATCCATAGAAAACTTGGCTCTGTCGTAACCGCCGCTGCAACAACAATGGCCTTAGTTGCTCTTCTTATCGCCAATCCGGCATTTATATCCCGTGCAGTCGCCGCTGGCGACGTGACAGAAGTGCCCTCCGGTCTATACACGCTCGATCCAACTCATGCTTATTTACAGTTTCAGTACAATCATCTTGGATTATCCAATCCCATTTTGAGCTTCGATGACTTTAGCATTAACCTGAAACTGGACAATGAAAACCCTATCAAATCCGATATCGAAGTTGAGATTGATGTCGACAGTATTCAAACAGGCTCCAGCATATGGCATCAACATCTGGTTGGTAGCGACTGGTTTGATACAGGGACCCATCCGACCATCACATTTAAAAGTACAGAGATTTATGGCGGCGGAGCAGTGTACATAGTTACAGGCGATCTGATCATAAAGGGGAAATCGCAACCGGCTACACTTGAAGTCACCATCAATGCAGCTACAACCCATCCATTCGAAAACAAACCCGTCATAGGAATCAGTGCAGTGGGTAGTCTGTTACGCTCAGACTGGGGTTTGGGTAAAAATGTTCCCTTTGTCAGTGATAAGGTGGAGATAAAGATCGAAGCCGAACTCTTTAATGGCTAAGCCAGAGAGCCTGGATAAAACATATATCAACTATACAGCCATGAAAACAGAGGTATCTCGCTACAACAATGTCGCCGTCGTTCTGCACTGGCTAACTGCACTGTTGATTATCGGCATGCTGGCCGGTGGCAAGTATATGGTGTCATTGGCAGAAAGCGATTCCCTTCGTTTCACCTTGACTCAATGGCATAAATCCTTTGGGCTTACGATACTGGCTCTGACACTGCTGCGAATAATATGGCGTCTTACCCACAAGACGCCGGCGCTACCAGCAACCATGCGTACTTGGGAACGTGGCGTAGCGCATGCAAGCCACGCTCTATTTTATTTATTGATAGTATTTTTACCCTTAAGCGGGTGGCTGCTGGTCTCAGCATCACCACTTAATATAACTACATATTTGTTCGACTGGGTACGTGTTCCTCATATACCCATTGTCTCAAACACATCGGACAAAGCTGAATTTGCCGAGCGATTTCATCAGCTGCATTTCTACGCATCGACTGTTTTAATTGTATTGCTGCTACTGCATGTCAGCGCTGCGCTTCGTCATCAACTTGTATTGAAAGACCAATTGATGAAACGCATGCTGCCCGATCTTTCGGATGGCCATTTTATGGACGGTGTACGTTTGAGCGCGGGCACCGTGTTCGCAGTAACAGGTCTATTTTGGTTATTATCGAACGCAACTAACAACGAAAAACCGACGTCGCAGGCAATAACGAATACCGCAACCAGCCAGACGCAAAACAGTACAGATACTGCGGATCAAAGTGACTCAACTGCCTGGGCAACAGCTGAGGTGTCTTATACAGTCGTCGTGATGGGGGGCTCTCTGGTTGGGGACTTCAAAGGTGCTCGCGCAGACGCCTACATTGATCAGCAAAATCCCGAAAATTCGACACTACGCGCTGTTGTTGATACAGCCAGCAGTTTTGCTGATTCGCCACAAATAGATGACGCATTACCGGAAGCCGACTGGTTCGATAGCGTCAACTTTCCAGAAGCGACATTTGAATCGCGTAATATTTCTACAAACTCTGAAGGCGAATACAAGGTTGAAGGCGAGTTAACGATACGCGATATCAGTAAAGAAATATCTTTCCCTATGGATGTTGATTTGGATACGATGGTCGCCAGCGGTGAATTCAGTATAAACAGGCTGGATTTCAGCATCGGGGCAAACGAACAATCAGATGACTCCATCACGGCACTTGATGTGCTTGTAAAATTCCGTATCGCTCTGAGATAAATTCGAAATTTCAGTTATTTGTGCTGTATTATTCGTTTGCAGTCAAATTCTGACTGCTTCATCAATTTCAGATAACCCACTACATTTATGTTTCAGGCTGGATTCCGATAAAGCGGGTGGAACCGGCTGTTTCGTATGTCGACTAGCGCAAGATCGCAAAAGAGCTTTTTACATGGCAGATAAATTCAACACACTCATACTCGGCGCTTCCTATGGCTCTTTACTGGGATGCAAGCTGGCAATGGCAGGGCATCCAGTGACCCTGGTATGTACAGCACCTACAGCTGAAATTATCAACAACGCGGGCACGTCCATCCGTTTCCCTGTGCGCGGAATGGATGAATTAGTAGTCGTCGATTCACAAACGTTGCCAGGCAAAACAACTGCAGCAACACCGGATGAGGTTAATGTCAGCGACTATGATTTAATCGTTCTAGGCATGCAGGAACCACAATACAAAAACCCTGATGTCGCAGCCCTGATGAAAAAGATTGCTGAGGCGGAAATTCCTTGCATGGCGATTATGAACATGCCTCCGCTACCCTATATAAAAAGATTGCCAGGTATAGATACAGCCTTGATAGATGATTGCTATGCCAGCCCGTCGGTCTGGTCGCACTTTAATCCGGACGTAGTCACACTTGCCAGCCCTGATCCGCAGGCCTTCCGCCCACCTGAGTCAGAGAAAAACGTCTTGCAAGTCAGTTTGCCAACAAACTTCAAAGTCGCACGATTAGGATCAGACAAACATACAGCAATGCTGCAAACAATAGAGTCCGATATTCTTGCGGCTCGAATTGCGACCGACAAAGGAGACACTGAATTGCCGGTTAAAGTAAAGCTACATGAATCGCTCTATGTACCACTTGCAAAGTGGAGCATGCTTATGGCGGGAAATTTTAGATGCATAAAAAAGGAAGGGATGATTGCAATTAGCGAAGCTGTGCACGGTGATATAGAACAATCCAGAGCAGTTTATGAGTGGACCGCAGATTTATGCGTAAAGCTGGGTGCCAACCGAAGTGACCTTGTTCCTTTCGATAAATATGCAAATGCAGCAAAGGGGCTATCACAGCCTTCTTCTGCAGCTAAAGCGCTAGCGAGAGGCGTTGCGTCAATCGAGCGAGTTGACAAGCTGGTTATGCAGCTGGCCGCTCAGCTTGATATGAGCCATCCTGAAATCAATGCTATCGTTGATAATGTTGAATGGTACGTGGCCAAGAATTCTTAGATAGCCTATTGCTCCCGTCATCCCTGCGCGGGGTGACGGTAGTTAGAAGTTTTCTTAAACAGGAGCTTCATCGTGCCATCGACCCAAAGTCAGTTTTTTCTCTCCAAGCAAGTCACTTCCAATCTTGCTATCGCGTATCTCATCTGACTGCTGAACATCAATTCCGAAGATCAATTCCTGCAGGCCATCAGCTTGAGCATGTGCTTCAAGTAATTTACGGTCACAAAACTGCAATTTTCCATTTTTAAATGATGCAAATACTTTTGATGATTCCGCATCAGCAAACTTCACTTCTGTAATCGTATCAATACAGCGTTGAACAAAACTATTTTTGTCAGTCTGATGTTTTTTCGACACCTTAAAAACCTGATCAGGAGATTGAGCATCAACATTTATCTCACGAAATTTCACGATATTTTGTAATATCTCAAGATCAAAGATGGTTATGGAATTATTCCAACCAAAAGCTGCTGTTCTTGGTAGCGTTTCTTTAGGCACATCGTTATCAAGAAATTCAAATCGAATGCGTTTGTTTTCTGATTGAATCCATGAAAAAAACAACTCGGCCATACCGCTGTAGGCTTCTACATTGTGATGTAATAGATCATCAACCGCTTTGTACCGACCTGTCACAAGACCACGCTCCCAGGCACGAGCGACGGTCTCCTGCGGCGGGGTAATCATGAAAAACAAAAATACCTGATCGCCAAAGCGAGATAACAGCTTGCCGACGCCTGTCAAACCCTTGTCCGTGCTAAAGCTGTCAAAACGAAAACGGTCAATCAGTAAGTGAGGAATTTCGCCCCTATCAGCTTTTTCAGCCATGTAGGCATCAAGCTTTTTATCGATAATCTCCAATTCCTGACCGGTTAACATGGCAACGTACTTGTAGTGCTCACCCAGAGAATCGTAATCAAGCAGATACTTACGCCAGTAATCCGGACTTATCAATGCAAAATCCTGCCATGGAATATCAATTTTTTCAGCCAGTAGTTGCTGCTGCGGCCTGATAGTACTTTTACCGGAGGCAGATGCACCTTTGACATTCATCACTACAGGCTTTGGCTGAATGGGTAGATATCGATAACCCTCAGCTTTTACTGCATTTTCGAATAGCGGCTTTATCTCATTGGCAATAACTTCAGCACTGACACGATTGTGTGCAAAGTTACTAACGATTGTAACCAATAAATCAACTTCGTAACCGACGCTGCCTCTATGTCCCAGCATCGCATCAATCACTCTTATCAAAGAAAGCAGACGATACTTGTTGAGCGAATTACTCTCATCATCGTATTGACGTCTCCAAAGCGACAGAGCATCAAGCGCAGACATACTGGAAGTGTTGTTGTCTTTTTTCCTGGATGATTTTTTACCGGTGAACGTGCTCAACAATCTGCCAATAACTGACAACTCGCTAGTTGTTGCCTTGCTATTGCCTGGCTCTTTGAAGATCGTGTCGGACAGCTGAGTTCTAATAAAGTGTTCGGTATTTTCTGATTCTGTATCGACAGCTGTTTGCAGAGCTGGGATATGAGCGGCTATGTGCTGCTTATGGATGACAGCAACCATTGAACGAAGATTGATACCGAGGTCTTCATAGTTAGGACCATCGGGCACAGACAAATCAGACGTTACGCGTACCAGTAAATCATGAATGATGAGACGTTCGGTACGAAAGCAATTCAGTTGTTTGGGTTTCAGTCCACAGAACTGCGATAGCTCTTTGGCTTGTGAGTAACTGACAGACGAATTTTCATCCCTGTACAGTGTGACAAGTGGTAACAGCTGCGACGGAATCTGCGAATTGAGCCCGGGGTTCCAGGCATGTTCGGACTGCGTCGATTCAGTCAAAGCACTATCCGCTTCTGTTATTCTTTGCGATAACCGGACATCTGTTTTCCATCAGGCAGAAACCTTGCCGACTGCGCCCGAATTGATCACCCGTTCAAGATCTTCACCGCTGTAGCCCAACACATCAGTCAGTATCTCGCTGGTATGCTCACCCAGTAATGGAGAACGCTCTACAGGCACCTCATTGTCAGATAGTTTAATCGGACAACCAACGCTCAAGTAAGGGCCACGCTCAGGATGATCGACCTTGACCATCGTACCGGTCGCGAAAAGTCCCTGATCTTCAGAAATTTCTTTCATCGACAGTATTGGCCCAACAGGAATATCCAGCGGGTTACAGATACTCATGACTTCAAACTTCGTTTTAGTTTGAGTCCACTGCTCTATAACTGAAAATATCTCATTCAGCTTGTCGAGTCTTTCAGGCGGTGTTGCATAACCTTCGTCAGTTTTCCATTCCGGCTTATCGATAACATCACAAACTTTTTTCCACACCGCTGCCTGAATAATAAAGTAGGTATATGCGTTGGGATCTTTCTCCCAGCCTTTACACTTGAGTATGCGCCCGGGCTGGCCGCCTCCAGAGTCGTTGCCGGCTCTAGGTGTGGCATCACCAAAAGGAACGCCCTCACCAAATTGTGAATATTCTTTGAGTGGTCCTGCGTCCAGACGCTGTTGATCACGTAGTTTTACTCGTGCAAGATTCAAGACACTGTCCTGCATTGCACAACTTACCTTCTGCCCTTTACCTGTTTTCTCACGCTGAAAAAGTGCCGTGACGATTCCCAGACACAAATGCAATCCAGTACCTGAATCTCCAATTTGCGCTCCGGTAACTAATGGCGGGCCATCCAGAAATCCGGTGGTTGATGCTGAACCACCTGCACACTGTGCTACGTTTTCATAAACTTTACAGTCTTCATACTCGCCGGGACCAAAACCCTTGATGGATGCCATGATCAAGCGCGGGTTGATCTCATGAATACGTTCCCAGGTAAACCCCATTCGGTCTAGAGCACCGGGGGCAAAATTTTCGACCAGTACATCGCATTCCTCAACCAGCCGGGTTAAGACCTCTTTGCCGGTTTCGTCTTTGGAATTGAGCTCGATCGATCGTTTGTTATGATTAAGCATGGTGAAATACAGACTGTCAGCATTCGGCACATCAATCAGCTGTTTACGCGTAGCATCACCCACTCCCGGACGTTCTACCTTTATTACATCAGCACCGAACCAGGCCAGTAACTGAGTACAGGTCGGACCAGATTGTACATGTGTGAAGTCAAGTATTTTGATCCCTTCAAGAGCTTTCATCTATTTCACCAGGTGATTAACTTAAATAAGTTTGATTATCTGTCTGATTGGACATTATCTACCGAAAATAGTGACCAGATGCAACAACGATTGTAAGAATGTCGACTATCAGATACTGAACAGCGGGTTTCGCAACGGCTCCTGCAGAGGAACGATCCATTTGTCTGGATGCGTGGTACGGCCTATGGAGGTCAGATCCACATCCTTGCGGATGAAGCGCGCAGCCCTGCGGCCATTTAAAGAACAATAAATATCGGCGTAAACCTCTACATTGGTATACCCCTGATTACTGTAATGCTGATCCAGATGCTGTGCGAACTGCCATGCCATATCCGGAATACACGGCATAACTCGGGCTTGCTTCCTGGTCAAGCGCGTGGCCGGGTCAATCTCCCAGCTGACATTTCCACTGGCATCAGTTGCCCTCACATGAAATGTCGCCAAAGCCCTTTTGGATCGCAGTTTCATGCGCCAGCTGAATCGGTGTCCAACCTCATTCCAGGCAACATCCCCTGGCAAGACCCAATGCCTTAAGGGTACTAAAATCTGCACCGCAAGCCAGATACATATTAACACCGCGATCGTATGATCAGCGCCATTACTAACACCTGTCCAGGGTGCACCAATAGCTCGAAAAGGACTGTCCGGAAAACGTTGCGACAGGGATTTAAATTGCCAGCGTAACTTGTTCCAGACTTGCAATGGCCAATCCGGATCGAACAAGAGGAGGCTCGCAAAAAGTGTAAACCACGGAAATATACCAATATTAAAAACAAAGGCGTTGGTCAGATGAAAAATTGCGTAGGCTGCCAGTGCATAAAGTCGCGTGCTACGAAACAATAGCAACGGGGCGCCGACCAGGTGCAGCAAAATCGCACCGTAGGAAGCAACCGCTATTCCCCAATCCTGTGTCAGAAATTGCAATAACGGACCTTCATCAGCGCTTCGGCTGGTCAACCACAGGCGCAAAGGCTCCAGATTCAACCAGTCGTAGTTAATTTTTACCAGCCCGGCGTGGATAAGAATGACTTCAAGCTGAGCGCCAAGCAGAAAACGCGGCCAGTTAGGCATTAAAGCTCTGGTATCGGACTCACCATGTTCATCAAATTGCTTGGCATGGCGCCGGGCATCCATGGCCCAGTGTCTGTTTGCAGGTATGAAACACATCAACACACAAAACAGAATCACCATGTAGAAGTGATTTAGATACAGCGCCTGGTCGAGTAGAAAAAGATAAGTAAACCCAACAGTGTATGCAATCATGCAAAAGCGGTAATACCAACCCAGCATAATACCGAGCGCGCAAACACCCATGGCTAACCACACGGCCCTCAGACCACCGGTTGACAGTGGGTGAACCCATTCAAAACCAGCGTACTTAAACAGAAACTGGGTGTCGTGATAGTCGCACTGCAGGCATAGGAAAATGCCGTAATTGATACAATCGAAGAAAAGAATGCCACCCATGCCAATGCGAAAGACCGACAATGCACTGGCATTTACTTGTTTGAAGAGCAGCTGGTACAGTTTGATCACCAAATAGTTCGACGGCAGGCGCGACAGCCGGTTATATTTCTACCATAAATCAAAGCCAGGGGCTTGCGCGGCAGACCTTACAGATTTGACGATATTTTAAAGCAACCCGGACACGCTTGTGTCCTAATCTGCGCAACAGTGGATCACGACACCAGAACACTCAACTAAAACGGGGTAATCATTTGGCTGCTTCATCCGATCAGGTACTACGACAGATTCTGCGTGAAAACCAGTATGTTGATGAACGTGTTCTGCTGCAGCAACTGGTAGAAGAATCGAACATCCCCGATAGTCTGCGTTCCAATATATCGATACGCACGCAGGATATTGTCACACAGGTCAGAGAAAGTTCTGATCCGGTATTAATGGAGAGTTTTCTGGCTCAGTACGGGCTCAGCACCAGTGAGGGTGTCGCTTTGATGTGTCTTGCCGAAGCACTACTGCGAGTACCAGACAATCAAACAGTTGATGCTTTGATTCACGACAAGATATCGCCCGCCAATTGGGGCAAGCATTTGGGCCAATCCAGCTCGTCCATGGTCAATGCATCCACCTGGGCACTCATGCTAACCGGCACTGTAATCGCAGATGAACCCGACGGCATCGTCGGCAACTTGCGAGGCATTGTTCGACGACTTGGTGAACCAGTTATACGAACAGCTGTAAATCAGGCCATTCGAGAGCTCGGAAATCAATTTGTACTGGGCGAGAATATCGATCAGGCAATTCAAAACTCCGAACCTGCAGTCAATGCAGGATTCAGTTATTCCTACGACATGCTCGGTGAAGCAGCTCTGACCGACGCAGACGCCAAACGCTATCATCTGTCCTACTCCGAAGCCATTGCCGCACTCGGCAAATACTGTCAATTCGACACTGTGGCTGAAAACCCTGGCATATCGGTAAAACTCTCTGCTCTTTTTGCACGTTATGAGTTTCGACAAAAAGAGCTGGTAATGGTTGAACTGGTTTCACGCACCCGCTCTCTGGCTATGCTCGCCAAATCGGCAAACATGGGGTTCAATATTGATGCAGAAGAAGCGGATCGTCTTGATCTGTCCCTGGATGTTATCGAAGCTGTGCTGGAATCACCGGGTTTGGCAGACTGGGATGGTTTTGGCATTGTTGTTCAGGCCTACTCCAAACGCGCCAGCTTCGTGATTGACTGGCTGTACGATCTCGCCGTTCGGCTTGATCGACGCATTATGGTCCGATTGGTTAAAGGCGCTTATTGGGACACAGAGATTAAACGTGCACAAGTGGAAGGTTTCGAGGGCTACCCGGTTTTTACCCGCAAGGAAAACACCGACATTTCCTATATATGCTGTGCAAAGAAATTGTTGGGTATGGTTGATCGCATTTATCCACAATTTGCTACCCACAATGCACATACCGTCGCAGCTGTTCATGAACTAGCCAAAGACTCCGTACATGGCAATCATGCCGTGTACGAATTTCAGCGCCTGCACGGTATGGGAGATACGCTGCATAAACTATTTCACAAGCAACATGACACCCGCTGTCGAATCTATGCGCCGGTAGGTGCCCATGAAGACTTGCTGGCGTATCTGGTGCGCCGTTTGCTGGAAAACGGCGCGAATAGCTCGTTCGTCAATCAACTGGTTGACGAGAGTATTTCTCCACAAGAGATAGCAACCGATCCGTTTACTCGATTGCTTGACGCAATTTACTCCACAGACAATTCGCAAGACTTTTCGATATCGCATCCGGGCATCCCGCTGCCATGCGACCTTTATGCACCTGAGCGTTTAAATTCTAACGGCCTGGACTTCAATGACCCGATCGCTGTACAGCGCATTACTGATCAGCGAAGAAATTTCGACAACATGCAATGGTATGCCGCCCCGATGTTGCCGGGCTATCGCGAAAGCACGAAACCAGTACCTGTTGACAGCGCACTGATAAAAAACCCCGCAACTGGCGAAACTGTCGGATTTTATGCGCAGGCCACTGAATCACACATCGAAGAAGCCTTTCAAAATGCATCCAAGGGCTTCGATGCATGGCGAACAACGCCCGTAGGCGAACGAGCCAGCTGCCTGTTAAAAATTGCAGACCTATACGAGCAAAACACGGCTGAATTAATAGAACTGACTTGTCGTGAAGCAGGAAAAACAATTGATGACAGCATTGCTGAAATACGTGAAGCGGTAGATTTCTTACGCTACTACGCAAGCGAAGCGCAGAAACTATTAAGTGATTCAGCCACTGTTAAATGGCGACCACTGGGCACCTTCGTCTGCATCTCGCCGTGGAACTTTCCATTAGCTATTTACAGCGGTCAAATAGCAGCAGCATTGGTCAGCGGTAATTGCGTTATAGCCAAGCCTGCTGAACAAACTCCATTGATTGCAGCCCGTGCCATAGCACTGATGCACGAGGCCGGCATTCCGGAGTTTGCGCTGCAACTATTACCAGGTGATGGCAGCAGCGTGGGTGCAGCACTGACCAGCCATCCGCAGGTCAGTGGCATTTGTTTTACAGGATCGACCGCCACAGCCCGGAACATAAACCAGGCTTTGGCGCAGAACGCATCTGAAAACCCACCGTTGATTGCAGAGACAGGTGGCATCAATGCAATGATTGTCGATTCCACTGCTCTACCCGAACAAGCAGTACAGGATATTATCGACTCGTCTTTCAGAAGCGCAGGACAGCGTTGCTCTGCATTGCGGCTCCTTTGTGTTCAGTCAGATGTAGCTGAAAAAATTATCACCATGCTCAAGGGTGCAATGGACATGCTGGTTGTTGATGACCCAACATACCTGCATACCGATTGTGGGCCCGTGATAAATGATGATGCCCATAAACATATTTTCGAATACTGCCAGTCACTAAAAAAACAAGGCAAACTGCTTCACCAGTCATCACTGTCCGAAAAAGCACCATCGGATGGAAATTTCATTTTGCCGTCGCTGTTTAAAATCAACAGTATCAATGACGTCGAGCGCGAAATATTCGGCCCTGTCTTACATCTTTTTGAATTTGACGGAGATGAAATTTCAGACGTTGTCGAGGCGATCAATTCATTAGGTTACGGATTGACTTTCGGGTTACACACACGCGTTGATGAAAGGGTACAGGATATTTCAGACTCGGTAAGTGTTGGAAACCTGTATATCAATCGCAATCAGATTGGTGCAGTTGTTGGATCGCAACCGTTTGGCGGACACGCACTATCCGGCACAGGGCCCAAAGCCGGAGGGCCACATTATTTATTACGATTTATGCAATGGGTCACGCCGTATTCAGGCACACACAAAAATACGCCTGTATCTGAAGTGTCAGCTGCGGCAAACACCGCAGCGATCCAGAAAATTATCGATCAGGCTCAACAACAAGTCGAGAGCCGCCCTGCAGGGCAAGCAGCTCTGCTAGAAGCTTCGTTAACGAATGCAAGTAAGACTAACAAGACAAACAGCATCGATCATCGGTCATTATTTACCGCTTTACTCGAAAATGCTGATTTCATCAATGCGCTACCACAGTTTTCAACTAGCGAAAATAGTGAAAACCTGCTGCAACTAGGCAGCATGCTGGATACACATTTTCATCCGACAATAGATTTACCCGGTCCTACTGGTGAAAGCAACCGATTGTCGATGTTACCAGCCGGTACCGCGCTGGTCATTGGTCGTGGTGACGTTACAGAATTGATCATGTTTATACTGGCGCTTTTGTCAGCGGGTAATGCAGTTGTTGTCATTGATAAATCTGTTAACGCTGGGATAGGCAAAACTCTACACACTGCCCTGAAAGCTGCCTTGAAGACTGCTGATAAGAGTAACAACAGTGACACCAATGAGGCTAGTGAAGAGCATGCCTATAAGATATTACTTACCACCATCGACACTGAGCTGCATGCAGAAGATCTGGATGCGTTGACTGGCTATCACGTTCTGTGTTTTTCCGGCAGACAAGATGAAATTGTCAGCTATAGAAAGATGCTTGCAAAAAAGGAAGGTGAAATCATCCCGCTTATAGTCTCCGCAGGCGATATTTGCCCGATGATTCGTGAGACAACACTCTGCATTGATACAACTGCTGCCGGCGGCAACGCTTCGTTACTGGCAGAAACGATTTAAGAGTGACATACAGAATGAAAAACTCAAATTTCCTAAAAGAAAATAATGCCCGCCACTTCTGGCACCCGATGACCTCACCCGAGGATAGTCAAAGCACTCCACCAAAAATCATCATCGAGTCAGAAGGTGTCCGTATCAAAGACATCGACGGACACACACTGGTAGATGCAGTCGGCGGATTGTGGAATGTCAATTTGGGGTTTTCATGTCAGCCGGTAAAGGATGCGATAGCAGCTCAACTGGATAAACTGCCCTATTATACCACTTTTCGTGGAGCCACTAACGATGCCGCCATAGAACTTTCCTGTGAACTTGCGGATTTTTTTGCAGCAGATGGTTTGAGTCGCGCTTTTTACACATCAGGCGGATCCGACTCCATAGAAACCGCGCTTCGACTTGCACGCCAGTATCACAAATTACGTGGCAACTCAGGCCGAACCAAATTTCTAAGCTTGAAAAAGGGCTATCACGGAACACACTATGGTGGCGCCAGTATTAACGGTAACGCCAATTTTCGTACTGCTTATGAGCCGTTGATGTCAGGTTGTTTTCATATACCTGCACCCTACACGTATCGCAATCCGTTCAATGAATCCGACCCGCAAAAACTGGCGCAACTGTGTGTAGCTGCACTAGAAAACGAAATAGAGTTCCAGGGTCCGGATACGATAGCTGCGATGATCATGGAACCAATACTAGGCGCCGGCGGTGTTATTCCACCCCACCCCTCTTTTGCACCGATGGTATGCGACATTTGTGATCGCTACGGTATTTTATTAATCAGTGATGAAGTCATTACCGCATATGGCCGCACCGGAGCATGGTCAGGTGCACGGCTTTGGGGTATTCAACCGGACATAATGTGTACCGCCAAAGCAATAACCAACGGTTACTTTCCCTTTGGCGCGGTTATGTTGGGCGATAAAATGGTTGAAGCTTTTGAGGACAACCCAAACGCAAAAATTGGGCATGGCTATACCTACTCAGGTCATCCGGTTGGCGCCGCTGCGGCTTTGGCCTGCCTTGCAGAAACAAAACGTCTCAATGTCATTGAAAATGCAAGTGCACGTGGCACGCAACTCTACCAGGGATGTCAGGACTTAATGAAAAAGCACAACTTAGTTGGGGATGTTCGTGGTGGCTACGGACTAATGACTGCTATTGAATTAGTCAGCGACCGCGAAAACAAAACTCCGATTAGCAGTGACCAGGCAGCTATAGTGCAAGAGACTGCTTACCAAAGCGGCGCTATGCTGCGTATTTCCGGACCCAATGTAATTTTATCGCCTCCACTTATACTGCAAGAGTCAGATGTAACCATCATACTTAAGGCTCTTGACGATGGCTTAACTGCTGCAAGATAAAGCAAATGACTAGAGGTTAAACACCACCTCTAGTCCAAACTACGTACATTCCAGTAGCTTCACAAAATTACAAAGATTCTGATTTATAAATCTTGTGTTTTGACCGATACCAATTTGATATCAGTCATTTTTTTGGAGTTTTGGAAAGTGGATATTTACAGCATGTTAGGTCGCCTGGCCAAAGAAGACGGGTCGGATCTATACCTGGCAGCAGGAGCTCCGCCGTGTGCAAAATTCTCTGGTGTTCTCACTCCACTGCAAAAAGAACCCTTCAGTTCCGAAGATATTAAAAAAATTGCCTATGAGGTAATGAACGAAGATCAGCAACAGGAATTCGAGAAACTGCTCGAAATGAATCTCGCGATCTCGCCAAAGGGTATTGGTCGATTTCGAATAAACATCTTCTTACAACGAAATTCCATTTCGATGGTTTGCAGAAACATTCAAACAGAGATTCCCAATATTGATGACCTGGGATTACCGGAAATACTTAAAGAAGTCGTTGAAGCCAAAAATGGCCTTGTGCTATTCGTCGGTGGTACTGGCTCAGGAAAGTCAACATCACTTGCTGCATTGATAGACCACAGAAACAAATTCAAGGGTGGTCACATCATCACGATCGAAGATCCAGTCGAATACATCCATAAACACAAGAAATGTATTGTCAATCAGCGAGAAGTTGGCGTTGACACATTAAGCTTTCACGATGCCTTGAAAAACACATTGCGTCAGGCACCAGATTTGATCCTGATAGGAGAAATTCGTGATCGTGAGACCATGGAACATTGTCTTGCATTCGCAGAAACCGGACACCTGGCTATATCGACCCTGCATGCCAACAACGCTAATCAGGCACTCGATAGAATTATCAACTTTTTCCCTGAAGAGCGAAGACAGCAACTTCTGTCTGACATAGGTAACAACCTGCGAGCGATTGTTTCGCAACGCCTGGTACCAACTCTCGATGGTAAACGGTGTGCGGCCATTGAAATTATGCTGGGTTCACACACTATCAAACAGATGATCATCAAAGGACAGCTCGACGATTTGAAAGAAACTATGGGCA
This sequence comes from uncultured Granulosicoccaceae bacterium, assembly GCA_964411665.1. GTDB lineage: Bacteria > Pseudomonadota > Gammaproteobacteria > Granulosicoccales > Granulosicoccaceae > CALFCE01. The sequence continues at coordinate 31,096 of CAYPMR010000003.1, forward strand.
AGTCTGAAAATATCGGTATGAAAACGTTCGACGGCGCACTTTATGATCTTGTCGTGCAGAAAAAAATTGCCATGGAAGAGGCGATAAAATTTGCCGACAGCGCCAACAACCTGCGACTTCGTTTAAAGCTGAGTGGAGAGATTGAGGTTGAAGAAGAAGAAAGCCCGACGGACCTGCTGATGCGCGGCCAGGCACCAGCAGCTAAAGCAGATGAACAATCCGAGGAGCAAGAATCTGAAGAACAGGTTTCGATGGAATCGTTGCTGGCACAAGGCATTCCTGGAGCTGCACCTGCAGATCCTGCCGAAAATTCAGCAGCTGAAAAATCGCTTCCGGATAATGTAACCCCACTACCGACAGCTGATGAAGCACCACAAGCGCCACCATCAACAGCTGGCCTGTCATTATCCATGGAAGCTGACCCCGGTGAAGAGCCACCTGAACCTGGTGACGACGAAGACGACATGGGCTCGATGGGTATGGGCAGGATCGGTTAAACACAACGGTACAGCTAAAACAGCTCCCAACGCACAGATAGAAAACGAGTTTCTACCTGCTTCAAAGAGTATTCAGCTAAAATGGAGCGCTTAAATTTCCTATTAGCTGAATACTCCGTCACATGCGAAACATCACCATGTCGAAGGCAATCAAGTCTTCGCATCGCACCAATCCGATATTTTTATCGTTTCTGATTTTTGCTCTATACAGCACTACCTCCAATGCAAATGGCATCGAAATCCAGGGCCGTTGTGCTGTGGTAGACACGGCCAACAATTCAGTTTCATCAGACCAGACTCCCTTGGATCTGCGCATACTGGCAAACGATTTCCCCGCCCTGCACGCATTGACTGATTCCATGCAGGCCTGTGCACCAGAGAACGTAAATATTATTGCTCAACACACCCGCGAATACAGACAACTTCAAATTCCGGCACTGCAACAAACTCCAGCCGCTTTTGACATGGTTATGACTGGCAACAACGCAATAGTGCCATTACTAAACGAGGGCTTATTGCAACCGCTGGATGACTTGTTAAATCAATTTGCACCAAACCTTTCAGATACACAAAAGGTTCGTTTTAATGGACAAACTATGGCGGTCGCATTCCTGGCTAATGCTCAGCATCTTTTTTATCGGCAAGATCTATTGGAAGAAGCCGGATTGAACCCACCAGAGACCATCAACGATATCTTGTCAGCTTGTACAACACTTAAAAAAGCTGGCGTCGAGCACCCCTTTGCAGCTTCCTTTAAAGCAGGTTGGGATTTAGGACTTGAATTTATAAATTTCTATATTGGCAACGGTGGCGAATTCAGCACTAACAATAGTGACAACCTGATAGAGATCGATACCAGCGTAGCCAAAAAAGCTTTGGACAACATAAAAAGCCTGAGTGAATGCATGACGCCAGACTTTCTGAGCCGAGGAATCAACGAAGTACAAGCATCCTGGCAAGGAGGGAATCACGCCATTGCAACACTATGGGGCTCACGTGCAACAGCCATACTGGATGATGACACAACACTGGAAACCGTTCGACGGTCCACACGACTTGGTGGCGGTTTAAAAACCAATACCAAAACAGGCGATTCTATCGGGGTTGCAAGCACACTGTGGTGGGTAGGATTCGCACTACCTAAAACGGTTTCACCTGACAACGCGAATGCGGCAATGAAACTGTTATTCAATAAAACCATGGCCCATGTTGTTGAGAAACATAACAACAAAGCCGTGTGGCTGATAAACGGCTACCAACCCGATAAAAACGCCGTTGGCGTTAACGCGACCGTCAATGACAAAGCGACAGCCTACCCCAGTAACGCAACCATCAACCTGTTACACGAGGCAGCTGGGCAGGAATTGACTGATTTTCTAAAAGGTAACGAAGATGCCGATGTGGCCCTACTGGATTTACTGGCAAGCTATCGCAGTAAAGCAGTTGCTGCCGGTTTTTCGAAATAGCTATAAATTAAATTCATCATTGACGGCTACGTCCAAGCCAAAGGGATGAATTTCTCCACACGCAACTATCGGCTGCCAAGTGCCAGAATGGTCATCCCAACGATCATTCAAAGTTAAGGAGAAATCCATCCAGAAAAGGCTCTATTTCAATCCGTCATCACCTTTAATGTCTTTTATCTCCAAACCACCGACACGTGGTAATGGACGGCCTGAGTCCGTGACTGCGATGGCTACGAGTATTTCATTTGCTCGTGGTGCATCATTGACACGAACTTCCATTCCATCAAAGTGAGAACGTACATACGCTGCATCCTTATGTCCCAGCGGGATGTCTAAAGGATGCCCCATTGCGCCTATTTTTTTCGATGATGGCACCAATGCAGCGCCTTTCTCTACAGTAGTTCGAAGCGGTTTACCCATACGCGGGTGCAAAATCGCAGCTGCATGTTCCAATTCGCCGTCTGCACCAACGAGTGCCGCCTTGCCGTAACTTTGTGCCTGTTCCGGCGCAATACCAAGTGCATCGACACATTTTTGCCCAAGCATCCCTCCCAACGTTGCACCGATCTCCATAAGCTCCTCAAGATCTTCCTGATACTTGCCTGCAAACGGGTTTTCAATAACCGCGATAGCAGCAGCACGCCTGGTAGGCGGGTCAATAGCTTTTCCAATTTCTATGTGTGTATCTTCAACGGTCGTTATGATCTTGCGAATTTTCATCGTAATCCATCCTCACCTTTGATATCTGCAGCGGCCAGTCCACCGGAACGGTTGTGAATTCTTGGGCCAGTTGTCATAACCAGAATGACCAGCATCTCATCAGCCCTGGGTGCGTCGTTAATACCAACTTCGATCGAGTCAAAGTGGGATCGAACATAAGAAGCGTTACAGTGCGTCACCGGCACGTCAATGCGTGCCCCCATACTGCCGACCTTTTTGGTGGATGGCACAATGGCATTGGAAGTCGGTAAATTTTCTCGCATGGAATAGCCCCCGGGCGCGTGCCACAAGGCACCGTGCTCCAATTCCCCATCTTCTCCGACAATGGCTGCTTTACCGTAGCCTTCTACAACGCTTGCATCACCACCAAGCGCTTCGATCAACTGCTGCGCCATGGACATGCCAAGTGGTTTTAAGTCATCGATAAAATCAGTGATCTGCTCGACATACTTTCCAGCATAGGGGTTAGAAATTACCGTCCCGGCGATGGCTCGTCTAAGAGGAATGTTTGATACTGGCCCGCGTTCGTGGAAAATCTCTTCGATACTGACAAATTTCTTTCTGATATTAACGTCGGGCACAAGACATATCCTCTGTGAATGATTCAGTGTTGTTTGATTAATAACGGACAGTTATGTTTTTAAATTTGCCGGACCCCGGTCTGGAAATTATCCGCGTGACGCTTTCGCCTTAGTTGCAAATCAGGTTGCAAATGAGGTTGCAAATCAGATCGCGATTGGGGCCGCTGTTGGGATCCAAACCGAGCCCGTGTTGCATGATCTCCTACGCTCAGTGTCTTGCCTTGCAATGAAGCATGTGCTGCACAAATATCGCCGCTCTCAATCAACCTATCGGCAATAATTTTACCCCGACCCAGGGCCAAATCGATCTCTTCAAATGACAAGTGACCGACATCAACGGTCACCAGTCGTTGACCAAGATCAGAATCGAGCGAAAGTTCCCTGGCAGGTACTCGCGATACGCGAGGATGGTCAGGTAGATTGATACTGTTTGCAATGAGTGTGGCAGCAGCATCGGCTGTAGCTGCACTGCGTGCCAGCACAGTTACCGCATCGGCAATTCCCAATGAATGGCTGCGTCCCCGCCAACCGCTGGTCGCAATCCCGCCAATGTTGTCATCGGCATGGATCCGTGTCGTAGAGCCAAGACTACCGGTGTCTACGTTCGCACAAATACCGATATCAAATACAGCGTCGTGTGTCAGACGCAATGCTATATCGCCGCCATTGTTAACATAGGCGCGCTTAAGTTGAGTGTCACAGGTCATCGCCGCAAGAATATGCTCAGCTACTGCACCTGCCACGGCAATCATGGGTGTGGCGAACAAACCTTTTGCAACACTCGCTGCAGCACGCTGCATATGACGAGCGACGTCTCCGTTGAAATGCGGCGCGGGTGTTGTCAGTGGTTTGCGTAATGTATCCAGATCTGTCACCAGATCTGTCAGTACATATTGAAAGGCCTGAGCTGCCTGCTTGTAGGCTTTTTTAATGGATTCCGGATCACCTTCTGCCTCGAGAATAAGATCGATGGGACCATGACGCATCGACAGCCGTTTGCCATCGGCTAGCCAACTGATACTGATGCCATCATGAAGTCCGGATTTCATCATCAGGCTCTCATTTCGATGACAATGGCCAGTCGTTATTGTCATTCGGTGTGACTTCTTTTATGCCTGTTAACAAATGATCTTTTTGTAGCCCCGTATCTCCTTCAATTGCGCGTTCGATAGGGATTATATTTTTCATATGACCACCGAGCGCCTGGTAGTCATCGCGGCTCATTGTGAATTCAATCGGAGCCACAAGAGCAGGTGTCGGTACATAGCCGAAAGAATTTTCAGGCATTCGGGCCACATCAGCCATCACCGTTATCCCACCACCAGGCCATCGATAGGCTGGTGACCCGCCACAAGTAACACTGGTTAGTGCTTGCTGGGCTGAGCGCGTTAGTTTTACCGGGTTTTCAGTAACGCCAGCGCGTAGTGAGCCACCGGCTCCACCCATAAAAAGTACCGAGCACAATGCCGGTTCGCAGTTCTCTTCAATGCGTCCTATGGATGCTTTGAGTCGATCAGGCATATCCCGTTGTATTGGAGTGAGGGCAGCATCCAATTCATAATAGCTAAAATGTTCACCCGTAGTTGAGACCATCAACAACGATTGCCCTTCACGGGCAATTTTAGGATTGAAGTCACCGAGTATCACCAGCGGATCATCAAGATCAGTGCCTCCCCATCCAGTACCCGGCTCAGCTACCTGAAAGTAACGCCCAGGTGTTGAACGACGCCCTTTGATTTTGATCCCCGTTTCCTGCCAGCCGATAACTTTACCTGCCTGATGTTCTGACATAACGCCGGTGATGTGATCATCAACAACAACAACTTCGTCGACAAGATCTTTCCATTGAGACGCAAACATCCCAACGGTGGCAGAACCGCAGCCGACACGCATGCGTTCCTCAGTCACGCCATTGATTATCGGTGGCATATCCGCTTGCACGATTATTTCAGAGCCTTCGTCTATAGTCAGTGTCACAGCATCACCGTTGCACAGTGAAAGCAGACTTGCACAGGTGCTTCGACCTTCTTTTTTACTGCCACCTGTCAGATGATGTACGCCACCTAGTGACAGCATTTGCGATCCGTACTCGCCGGTGGTCACATGCCCTATCGCTTCACCGCCTGCTCGCACCAAACTGCGTTCGGGCCCCAGGTGACGATCGGTGTCGATTTTTATCTTGGCACCGCAATAGCTGAATATCCCTTCAGTGACAACGGTAATCATATCGACACCATCGACCTCACTTGAAACGATGAAGGGCGCGGGTTTGTAATCCGGATAAGTGGTGCCTGCACCTATCGCCGTGATGAACTTGTCGGCTGATTTGACCACATCACCGTTCCATTCTTTATCGTCATCCAAAAAGGATACGACCTCACCGCCATCTTCGATACGTCGTTCAAGAACAACCAGAGAATCAAGACGCACCAGGTTACCACCGTGATTTGCGTAACGATCACAGGCACCGACTTTACCATCAGCCAGATTGCACATCACCGGACAAGCATCGCAGCGAATCTTTTCAGGTTTTACAGGTGTGTCAGTCATTGGCTAGTACTCCATTGACAGAGTTAAGCGCTGCTAGCACTTTATCTGGCGTCGCAGGAAGATCGGACACAATGGCGCCTGTCGCATCACGAATGGCATTGAGAATACTTGGGGCGGTCGGGATAAGTACGTGTTCGCCGAGGCCCTTTGCACCATAGGGGCCTTCGGCATCAGGTACTTCAATAATAATGTTATCGAATTCCGGCATGTCACCCGCAGTGGGCATAAGATAATCGTGTAAATTTTCAGTACGCCCCGGCATGTAGTCTTCCATTAGCGCGAGGCCTATTCCCTGGGCAACACCGCCTTCTATTTGCCCTTCTACCAACAATGGATTGATCGCTTTACCAACGTCGTGTGCGGTGGTGATTTTGTCGAGTTTGATCGTACCCAAACGGGTATCGACAGTCAGTTCCATAAGTTGCGCACCATAGCCATAAACAGCATAGGGAATGCCTTGCCCCTTTTCATCCAGAGCAGATACCGGTGGGTTGTATGTTTCCTCCTCCATAAAGACATAACCATAATCATTAACGGGTTTTGTGCTGGTATCGAGAGTCACCGTTTCAGTGCCATCCGAGATCTTTATCTGATTCTGATCAAACGTGATCTCTGCTGATTTATCAACATTGGCTTGCCTTAATAATGTAGACCTAAGTTTCTCACCGGCCAATTTCGCTGCACAGCCGGTCACGAAGGTCTGGCGAGACGCTGACGTTTTACCGCAATCGGGCGTTAGATCTGTATCACCGTCAACAAGACGTATGGAGTGCACTGGTATTCCCAAGGCATCCGCTGCGATCTGCGTTATGACAGTGTTAGCGCCCTGCCCGATATCCATGGCGCCTTGGTGCAAAACGACCGTGCCATTTGCCGTAATGCCCATTCGAATGGTCGATGGGTTAGGCAGTGATGTGTTTCCGCAACCGTACCAACAGGTACCAAGACCGACACCTTTTCGTAAACCGGATTCGGATTTATCAGCTAATCGGTTATAGGCGGCAGCGGCTTCGTTAGCCGCTTGCCACGCTGGTTTAAGGGCTTCAAGAGAATCTACAATTCCAACCCCCTGATCAAAGACTTGACCTGTAACAGTTGGTTGACCGTTGCGTAGCGCATTTTTTAAACGAAACTCCAATCGATCAATACCTGCTGTATCTGCCAGTTGATCAAATGCCATTTCCTGTGCAATGGCAGATTGAGGCACACCAAAACCACGGAAGGCGCCTGATGGTGGTGTGTTGGTATGCACGGCGGTCGATCTGGCCCGGTAGTCAGGAGTATGGTAAGGACCGGATGCATGAACCGGCACCCGGTTGGCAACTGTCGGGCCCCAACTGGCATAAGCGCCCGTATTAAACGTACCGTCAAAGCTAAACCCGCTTAATAGACCGTCTTTATCACAACCAACGGTTAGCGTGATTTCTGATGGATGGCGTTTGGTCGTTGAGCGCATGGACTCTCCACGCGAGTAACAGATCGCGACCGGCCTATTTAAATGCCAGGCGGCGATTGCCACATAGGGTTGGAAGGAGATATCGAGTTTCGAACCAAAACCTCCGCCACAGGCTGAGGGCATAATCCGTATCGCTTCTTTTTCCAGGCCAAGAATATCGGCAAGACTATCGCGATCCATTTGCGCTGCCTGCGTACAACCGAAAATCTCTAACCTGTCGCCTTTACGTATACAGTATCCTGCTTCGGGTTCTATATAGCCGTGTTCTATAAACGGTGTTGATGTTGAGACAGTGACTGTGTGTGCAGCATTGGCGAGTGCATCATCACTGTTACCTCGTTCTACGTATCCGCGGATCAGAATATTATTTTCCCGATTCTGATGCAGTCTATCCATGCTCGCATCGATGCCTTCAGCTGGCGTTAATGCGTGTTTGCGTAGGGTCCATTCAACCGGGAAGTCGTCGTCCTTAATTGACCGGATAGCTTCGGGTTCACCAACAATTGCCGCGATGGCTTCACCTCGATACAACGCTGTTTTTTGAGCAAACACCGGTTGATCAGCAAAAGGGGGGATAACGCCGTGGCAATTTACCCCATCTACATCACTTGCGTCGAATACTGCTAAAACACCTTCATGTTTTTCGATGAAGGTATTTTTGTCGCCGATTTTAAAGTCTGCAAAATGATGTGGACTGCGAATAACGTGTACCTGCAGCACATCATCTGGCATAAGGTCTGATCCATATTTCAGTTTGCCAGTCACTTTTTCAACACCATCCAAATGACTAATCGCTGCCCCTACCCCTTCTCCCGCAATGGGCATTTGTTTGTCTTCAGTAACTTCATGCGCGTGCACAACGGCATCAATGATTTTTCGGTAGCCGGTGCAACGGCACAACACACCACCCAGGGCATCTTCAACTTGAGCGCGAGTAGGTTTGGCACATTCATCCAGCAGTGCTTTTGCAGATATCAACATTCCAGGCGTGCAAATCCCGCACTGCGCAGCTCCATGGCGCAGAAAACTTTTCTGTAACAACGATAGTGTACCGTCGTCCGACAAACCCTCTGCAGTCGTAATGGTTGTGTTTGCAAGCTGTGCAATCGGGGTTAAACAGGCACACGCGGTATCGCCATCGATTAACACCGTACATGCACCGCAATCGCCGGCGTTACAACCGACTTTTGTGGCAGACAGATTCAGGTCATTGCGTAAGACATCTGACAGGCGATCAGCCGGGTTAACATCCACCTGAACATCATTGCCATTGACAGAGAATGAAATTTGCACAGCTACGCTTTCTCTCTCAAGGGAATACTGGCAACAGAGCGTTTGACCAGTTCCAGACTGGCAGCCTGACGATAAGTACGAGAGGCTCTGACATCATCAATGGGCGACAAGTCCTGCAGATGCGTTGATGTGATAACGTCACATGTTTTCTGACACAGCACTTGTCCAGCAAGGTGTTGCTCAAGCGTGGTTAAGCGCATAGCTACCGCAGAGCAGGAACCAACGCAAATTGCAGCATCAAGAATTGTATTCTGCGCGTCGAGAACCAATCGTGTGGCGACCATGGATATGGATATCACCAGATATTTTCGGGCACCCAGTTTTATAAAACTGGATACACCGTCAGCCGCAGACTTGGGAATTGTAATCGCTGTCACAAGCTCCTGCTTTTGTAACACCGTTTCGCGATTGCCTAATAAAAAATCTTGTAACGGGACGCTACGCTGTCCGGTGCTTGAAGAGATCTCGACCACGGCATTCAGCGTTAGCAGTGGAGGCACGCCATCTGCCGCTGGAGACGCATTACAGATATTACCAACGACAGTCGCTCTATTTTGAATTTGAATCGACCCGACTTCGCGAGCAGCGGCTTTCAGTCCATCGAATGCCTTCGGTAGATTGGCCTGTAGGATGTCGGTCCAGGTGACACAGGCTCCGATTGACCATGACCCGTCTTCACGTTTGTTGATGTCGCGCAGGCCCTGCAGTTGAGAGACATCAAGGATATTCCCAACCGGCTGTTGATCTGCAAGCCCCGGATAAAAATCTGTTCCACCCGAAAGCACTGTCCACTTGTCGTTCGCAAGGCTCGCAACAGCTTCAGAAACAGTCTTGGGACTTTGATAGTTCAATGAATTATCTCTTTGTATGCACTAGATCAATGGTAGCTCGCGGCGTTAAAACCAGGCGCTCCGCCCTATTATTTAAAATAAACACTCTTCTTTCTCATGTCCTTTGGGCTTATGTCCTTCGCACCGATGATTTTATCTCATTAAAAAGTCGATTTTTCGAGCCACCGATCGCTTCTTATTTTAATATGTATGCTAACGAATAATTGGATATAAAGACAATTTTATCTGTATGATGGCCTTGGATATAAATGTAGTATCTTATTGAGCATAAGGCCAATTTACTGGATATTTGGTTATTCATACCTACAAAAACAGAAATAAGGCAACAAACAGCAGGCAGTAATTGACAGAATTGGGCGCCACCATTATTGTTAGTATACTAACAATATTTTATATTATATCCAGCGATCAAGCCAAAACCATTGAATCGCCAGTGATTTCCGACCCGAGAGAACAAAATGCTTGCTAATAAGGTCACTCGCAACCCAGTTGACTTGCAGATTTACCCATCGCTTTACGCCGAAACTGTAACCTCGGTTGAGCATTACACGGATGACCTCTTTCGTTTCACAGTGACACGTCCACAGGATTTCCGGTTTCGTTCAGGCGAATTTGTGACAATAGGATTGCCGAATAGTGATAAACCCATTCTCAGGGCATACTCAATTGCCAGCCCAGCATGGGATGATGAACTGGAGTTTTTCTCTATAAAAGTACCGGACGGCGCTCTCACCCAACAGCTGCAACATATTGCAATTGGGGACACCATCATCATGCGGCGGAAATCCACAGGCTCGTTGGTCAATGACGCACTTGTTGGAGGCCGAAGGCTCTTTATGTTCTCTACTGGTACCGGTATCGCACCGTTTGCATCATTGATCAGGGACCCTGAAACCTATGAGAAGTTTGATCAAGTCATTCTGACGCATACTTGTCGCACCGTGCCGGAACTTCAATACGGGATCGATCTAATAAAACAAATTAAAGATGACCCATTGCTACGTGAATTTACAGACGGCAAAATTCTTCACTACGCATCCACAACAAGACAAGAATATAATCACCAAGGGCGGATAACTGATTTGCTGCAGTCCGGAAAGCTGTTTGATGATCTACAAATTCAACCACTTTCTGCCGACTCCGATAGAGCCATGATTTGTGGTTCTGTGCAAATGATCAAAGATACTCAGTCAATTCTGGAGAACGAAGGGCTGGTACTGGGCACAAATAGCCGCCCACAAACATTTGTGATTGAACGCGCGTTTGTTGATTAGTAATTTGATTGCAAGCCAGCTTAACTTGGAGAATGTCCTATCATGTCTGAATCGAAAAAGCTTGTTATCAAAAATATCGGTCTGCTACTATCAGGAAAAATTGAACAGCCCATCATTGATGGCAACTGTCTAATCGCCGTGGACGGAAAGATTACAGCCTGGGGTGATGAGAAAAACCTCGATACAGAAGGTGCGACAACAGAGATAGATGCAAACGGCGTAACTCTCGCACCTGGTCTGATTGACAGCCACATTCATCCCGTCATTGGTGATTACACACCACGTCAACAGCAACTTCACTGGATCGATTCAACGCTACATGGAGGCGTGACAACATTGATTTCAGCCGGTGAAGTCCATATGCCGGGTCGCCCTAAAGATATTGTCGGACTCAAGGCAATGGCAATTGCAGCACAGCGTTGGTATGAGAACTTCAGACCTTCTGGCGTAAAAGTTCACGCAGGCGCTCCCGTTATTGAAAACGGTATGGTTGAACAGGATTTCAAAGACCTGGCAGATGCAGGCGTCAAGTTGTTGGGTGAAGTGGGTCTTGGCACAGTCAAGGATGGAAAGACTGCAAAAGAAATGGTTGGCTGGGCACGTAAATACGGTATTCAAAGCACCATTCACACGGGCGGCCCGTCTATTCCAGGCTCCGGATTAATTGATGCGGACATGGTTCTGGAAACCGGTACAGACATTGTTGGCCACATCAATGGAGGACATTCGGCTTTGCCAGATGATCAGATAGTGTGTTTATGCGAAAGCTGCACCAGCGGGTTGGAAATTGTACACAACGGCAATGAGCGCGCAGGCCTTTTGACCTTAAACACAGCTCGCGAACTCAATAAACTGGATCATATTATTCTGGGTACTGACGGGCCGGCGGGTTCCGGGGTTCAGCCACTTGGCATACTGCGCATGGTTGCAATGTTATCGAGTCTGGGGAATGTGCCGGCAGAAATAGCGTTTTGTTTTGCAAACGGTAATACTGCTCGACAACGTGAGCTTGATACCGGATTAATCGAAGAAGGTTATTGTGCGGATTTTGTTCTTATGGATCAGGCTCAACATTCGCCTGGTAAAACAATTCTGGAATCGGTAGAGCAAGGCAATCTTCCTGGCGTAGGCATGACGATTATCGATGGTGTCGTGACCAGTGAACGCAGTCGCAACACCCCGCCTGCTACGCGCTTACCCATGCTGCACGCGTAACTGAACATGTCAGCGACCTCAAAATATAACCTCGAACAACAAATTGGTTATTTGCTGCGCCTCGCCTACCAAAGACACAGTGTCATATTTCAGCACCATATGCTGTTGGATTTAACCCCCACACAGTTTTCTGCACTAGTACGCATCAACGAAGAGGGATCCTGCTCGCAAAATCTTCTCGGACGAAAGATATCGGTTGATGTTGCTACGATCAAAGGTGTTGTCGACAGACTAAACAAACGAGGCCTTATAGACTTGCGACCAGACCCTGAAGACAGGCGACGTACTCTGATCAGTCTTAAACCCAAAACCAAGAATATGATGGATGAGCTGTGCGCCGCCGGTGAGAAAATATCGGATGAAACCCTGCGTCAATTAACCTCATCCGAGCAGGAACGTTTGATGCAGCTGCTAACCAAAATATCTTAGCTGCCTGATTTACACGCTTCTTTACATCGACGCTGTCGTTACCGCTGAGGATTTCGAGGTGTCTTCCAGTAAACCACTAGCAATCAGCGCTGCTGCTATGCCATCAATCTCAGCTTGTGGCAATTTCATCAACGGTGGCCGAACCACCGCGCGATCCTGTCGGCCGAGCAGCACCGCTGCCTCTTTCATACGGTTGTGCATGTCGAGAAACGGAGCGCGATAAAACGCTTGTGCAATGGGCCTGATGCGTTCATTCAGCTGCTGTGCATCCGCCAGGTTTTTCTGTTGCATTGCTTTAAACAGTTGCGATTGCAGATCCGGGATGATGCTGCCAGCACCTGACAACAATCCGTTACAACCCGTGCCAAGTGACTGCATTAACCATGCGCTATTAGTACTGAGAACATTGACCGGTCGCGCTAGCGACTGCAGTGTGCTTACATTGCGTTCGTGCTCTGCAGGTTCTGCAGTCCAGTCCTTGATCGCACGGATCGAAGGCACGGCTTCAAACAAACGCAACAATGTGTCGAGCGGATAAGCGAGGTTTGTCCAGCGAGCATAGTTAAACGCAATTAAGGGCAGATCGGTTGCGTCGGCGATAATCTTGAAATGCGTTTCTGCCATTTCCGGGCGTAACTCACCACCCATCATCAGCGCATTGGACGGAAACACCAGTAAGGCACTGGCGCCAGCCTTCTCTGACATTCGTGCTATTTGAGCGGCTTCAAGACTGCCATCGGCATAAATACCTGCAATCACCGGTAACTGATCACCGATACAATCAACGGTGCGTTCAAGAATTTCCTGTTGCTCATCCAGGGTACAGGCATGAATCTCTGATGCATGCCCATTCACTGTGATTGCAGATAAGCCGTCAGTGGCACAAACATCCTGCAGGTGCCGATTCATTTCTGACCAATTGATGGAGAAGTCAGTATTGAAAGGTAACAAGGTAGCTGGAATAACACCGGCCGGAATAAAGTTCTTGTGTTTATTCATAATATTCCTGCTTGTTACCAAAACTTTTAAGCGCTGGAACGAACGCCACCACGCTCTATAACGTAAAGCTGGTCGAGAAGCCCAGCAAGGTGTTGATCGTTTGATTCAGCGATAAGAACTGACAAACCTTCATTTTTAAGATCGCGCAACACATCCAGCATTCTTTTCGCCAATACCGGTGCAATACCTTCGGTTGGTTCATCCAGCAGCAGCACTTGTTTACCAATCATCAGTGAGCGGGCCAGAGACACCAATTTTTGTTGCCCACCGGACAGTGCGCTTGCTGGTCGTTTACTGAACTCTGCAACTTCCGGTATCAGCTGGTAGATCCAGTTTAAGCGCTGCTCCGATCCCGGGCTTTTGGTTGCCCAGATCGGCAGCAGGATATTTTCTTCTACTGTGAGTGTTGGCACCAAGCGCCGGTCTTCAGGCATAAAACCAATGCCCATGTGCGCGCGTCGATAGTCTGCCTCCGCAAGCAAGCTGCCATTGTCGAGGCTTATGCTGCCGTCAGAGACAGGCAACAGGCCCATAATGGAGCGTAGCAAGGTGGTTTTACCCGCACCGTTACGCCCTATCAATCCACACATGGACCCGGTATCCACCGATAAACTGACATTACGCAGAATGGGTGTGGCGCCGATATTGACATCAAGATTCTGAATCTCAAGCATGGGCCGGCTCTCCATGATCACCAATAACGAACTCGCGCACGGCAGGGTCATTCAGTGCAATATCAGGTGGCGCATCGGCAATGATCCGCCCTTCGTAAAATGCGATAACCCGACTGACATAGCGTTCGACGATTTCCATATCATGCTCGATGAACAAAACCGTCACACTCTCCTCTTTGAGCGCTTTCATCACCACATCCATTAAGCCGAATTTTTCTTCGACACTGATGCCACTAGTTGGCTCATCGAGAAGCAGTACCGAAGGCTTTGAGACCATCGCCATGGCTATATCGAGTAACTTGCGTATTCCCTGAGGCAGTGTGCTGGTTTCCTGATTGCTGTATTCGGTCATTCCGTACTGTTCCAGAATTTTTTCACTGGTAGCGATCAACTCAGGTCGGTATAGCGGCTTTAACATACTGCCACCGGCCAGATGATCAGCAATACCGGCAGCTTCCATCAGATTTTCAAAAACCGTTTGCGTTAAAAATACCTGTGGCACTTGAAAGGAGCGACTCATTCCGAGACCAGTGATCTGTCTTGGTTTATGGCGGGTAATTTCTTTGTCACGCAAAAATATCTGACCCGACGTGGGCTTTAGATAGCCGGTCACCATATTGACAAAGGTTGTTTTACCAGCGCCATTAGCGCCGATGATGCCAACGATTTCACCGGGCGTGACTTTGACATTAATATCGTCAGCGGCGACTACTGCACCGAACGACTTATTAAGACCGCGCGTTTCCAGCAGGATGTCTTCAGAATTATTCATCGTTGCTTGCGTCCCTTGAAGGGTAATGCCAGCAGTGACCAAACGCCGCCCGGTAGGAAGAATATAATCAACAGTAAACTGGTGCCGACGATCAGTTGCCAGGCATGAGGCGCCCACTCAAATGCATAAGTTCTTATAAGATCAAATATGACTGAACCAATGAACGGTGCGGCAACACTGCCAGTACCACTTAATATGGTGACAAAAACCAGCTCGCCCGATGCCGTCCAGTTAACCATGGAATCAGGGTCTACCTGGTTTAATGACAAAGCCAGCGCTGCACCACCAAGGCCAGCAAGAGCGGCAGACATGGTGTACTTGATGTGAATGGCCTTGGCTACAGAGTAACCAAGATACTCAACACGAATTTCGTTGTCGCGAATAGCCGTGGTGAGATGACCAAGCGTTGAGCGTAAGTAAAAATGTACACAGATAGCAGCGATATAACCGATCAGACATAACATGATAAACAAAGCTAGTCGCGCATTCTGAGAATCGGCAAACTCATAACCGAAAAATGTAGCTGAAGCGACATTAAACCCATCGGTGCTACCCAGTGATTCTGTCTTTACCAATATACCGTACAGGATCATCGAAAATGCCAGAGACAGCATGGCAAAAAATATCTCGCGATAGTTACGCAGTATAAAACCGAGCAAAAATCCGACGGTGGCTGCTACAAGCAATGATGCAGGAATGAGGATAGCGACGTCTGTAATTCCGAATGTCTTACCCATCAACGCAACCGTATAAGCGCCAAGACCGTAATACAGTGCATGGCCGAACGACACCAGTCCCATACGCCACAGTACAAGCAGTCCAATCACCGACAAAGCACGAGCAAAGGAAATAGTAAATATATTAAGAAGCCAAGCCGGTATCAAAAACGCTATAACTATAGCTGCGATTAACCCGAGAGTTAGACCCGCTATGGTCCAGTCACGTTTGTGTGCCTGTTGTACGCGCTGAAGACTGGTGCTTTCGCCAGTAGCCATGGTTTAAATCTTCCTGCTTTTGGGTGGGGCAAACAGACCTTCGGGTCTGAACACCAGCACTGTAGCCATTACTGCAAACACGACGAACAGCTCAACCTGAGGAAACTTGTGTACCGCTATGGCGCGGGCAATACCCACGATCAATGCCCCGATGACCGCACCCGGTATGCTACCCATGCCACCGATGGCGACAACTGCAAAAGACAGCACCACCACATCAACGCCAAAGCCGGGAGCGACAGACACAGTAGGTGCGATATAAGCGCCACCCAATGCACCGAGCATTGCACCCATGATGAAAGTCACGAGATACACGCGTTTGACATTAATACCCATGGAAATCGCCATCTCTCGATCGTGAATAACCGCGACCAGTAATCTGCCCCAGACTGTACGCGTTAGTACTAACCAGAGAACGAGTCCGACTGTCACTGCCAGAGCAATCATGGTCAGCTTGTAGACATCGCGTGTGATGCCACCAATATCTACAGCACCAACAGCTATCATCGGCTCGTAGGCAAAATAAGGGTCGACACCAAAGAACAATAGAATCAGATCTTCCAGAATCAGGAATAGCGCGAAGGTGGCGAGAACCGTGATGACCTCATCACGATCATACATAAACCGCAAAATGCCACGCTCGATCACAAATCCCAGCACTACACCGACAATAACGGTGGCTGCGGCGATCATCAAAAACGTAGAACCCTCGGAGAAACCCAAATTAGTCCAGCGACCAATCAGGAAGGCAGACATGTACGCACCCCAGGCATAGAAATTACCGTGCGCGACATTGAGGATTTTCATGACGCCGAAGACCAGCGTCAATCCGACTGACACAATAAACAGATATGAGGAGAACTCAAGCCCGTCTATCAGAATGGTTAGTGCCGTATCAAAATCCATAGGTAGGCGTGACTTTGATGTTTAAAGAATATGGATGTTAAAACCAGTAAGCTTTAACATCGATAAGTAATATTGATAGTTAGACAAGTAGATAAGCACCCCATGTTAACGCACAAGGCGTACACATGAGGTGATATCGACTAACTAAGAAACAGGAGAGGTATTCCTTAACACTCAGCCCCTTCCATACCGCCTTCGATCCATTCAACACTGGTTTTGCCATCTGGTGGCATAACGCATTTGGCCGGATAGAACTTCACATCTGTAACACCTGGCTCACCATTTTCACTGTCGTACTTGGTAATGCCATAGACGTTTTCGGTAATAGCCTGGTGGCCACCACCTAATGCGAAATCGACAGTTGTGCTGAAGCTCTCAAACGATGAACCCTTGATCGCAGCGATTACCTGATCTTGGTTCGGGAACGAACCTCCATTGTCTTTCATCGCTGTATCGTAGCCGTACTTGGCAGTAAGAATTGCTTGAGCATACTGGTAGGCAGGGCCTGAAGGGTAAGTGCCATAACGGTCTTTATAGGTGTTTACAAACCATGTGTTCAACGGCGTGTCACGGTCTCTTACCAAAATACCGTAGGGCCCACGTGCGCCGAGAATTATGCCATCAGGTAATTTTTTACCAAGACGATACGAAGCAGTTCCGCCGACAGTCAGGATAACCTTGTTCTTTTTAAACAAGCCGCGGATGTTTGCCTGGGAGATAAAGCTTTCAAGATCACCACCCCAAAAACTCGAATGAACAATTTCTGACTTGTCCAGAGACAAGGCTGATATTTCAGTACCGTACTGACCTGCAAAAATTTTCGGGAACTGAAGTTTATCTGATGCTTTAGCGTCCTCATCCAGTACTTTCATGGACAGATCAAAATCGCGCCATGAATCCTGTCCCCAGGCATAGTTCTGGTTAATGCCAGTATAGGAATGTGCATCCGGGAAAATCTCGCGAATATAATGTGCAGCAGCTACATTATCTGCAGTCGCGTGAGACATCGAGCGAAAAATATAATTACGTGGTGCTTCTTCAAATACCCGTGGTGTACCGCAAGTGGCGAATATAGTTAAACGCTTCAGTTCTTCAATGACCGGCGCCAATGCTGCACAGGTACCGGATGAAATGTAACCCGCGACAAGATCAACTTCCCTTTTTTGTACAAGATTTCGATACTCGGGAACCTGTTTCGCATTGCCACCCGCTTCATCAATAAAAATGGCTTCTGCAGCAGCTCCTGCAAAGCCTTCTGCGCTGTAGGGCTCTGGCAGTTTGCCTGCATTGATGGCATCAATGACCATCTCGGCGCCGTTTCGAGCAGGTACACCAAAGGGGCCAGCTGCCGGACCGGATAGAAAAGCCGGGACAGCGATTTTGATAGCATCTTTAGCCTGAACTGTCGTTGTTGCTGCCGTCAGTACAAAAGCTGATACCCCGATCGCCAGCAATTTGCTTACACGACTCGTACAGACAGGCGCGGAAAATGAATTTTTCATTTGCTCCTCCTCCAGAAAGAATTAATAAAATGTGCAGATGCTGATCTGCTTGATCAGCTTGATCAGCTTGCAGCAATTTTCAGCGTGTAACGAACCTAACACGGGAGCCACGCCTAGCAAAGGAAAAACTATAAAGCGAGAAGTGATACAGCAGTAATACCCCGTAAAAACGTCATCGCGTCAAGGTTCCAGCTATTGCTGCACCTTAGAATCTACAGGTCTTTTAAAACAGGGACTTCCGCTGTTTCGTCAATATCGGTTATCAACATGTGGCCGGGTTTGTGGGTAATGGCCAGCGGCAGTCTGGCCCGCATTAAGGCATTTTGCGGTGTCACACCACAAGCCCAAAAAACGGGTATCTTATTACCTATCGGCACGGGTGCATCACCCCATTCCGGCCGCGATAGGTCATTAATTCCGATAGCGGCGGGATCCCCCCTGTGTACCGGGCCACCATGCGCTAATGGATAGCGCTGTGAAATTTGCACAACTTCATCGATACGGGTTTCATCTATAGCGCGCATCGACACCACCGTCTCGCCGTCAAACGGGCCCGATGGACAAGTCATCATGTTCGATCGGTACATTGGCACGTTACGATTTTGCTCAACGTGGCTGACAGGTATTCCTGCCGCCAACAATGCTGATTCAAAGGTAAAAGAACAACCAATCGCAAACGCAACATAGTCATCGCGCCAAAGAGAACACAAATCTGTTACCGATTCAGACAACAAACCATCCCGATAAATGTTGTATGCCGGCACATCAGTGCGGATATCAATATCACGCCCCAGTGTTCTGAAGACAGGGTCGCCGGTGTCTGATACCCCGACAAGCGGACAGGGTTTTGGATTGCGTTGACAAAAACGCATGAAATCAAGCGCGTATTGCTCTGGCAAAATAACCAGATTAGCCTGCAGAACACCCTTGGCATGACCCGCCGTATGCCCTTGAAACGTACCTTCCCGAATTGCTTGCCGTAATGACGTGACAGCTTTGATGCAAGATGGTAACGCGATCTTGTGAGTCATCTTGGAAGTCATAGAGGTTGCCGAGTGGCAATATGGATTAAGAAGCCAGCTTATTTATCCAGATCCTGAACTCCACGTCAACCCACCAACATTTCCTCTATGCTGACACTAAAACCTTCGCAATTGCCGTACAGGCTGGCGCAACATAATAAATAGAAGTAGATAGAGCATAGAAAACCCTGCGGCTCCACCACCAGAGCTACCTGTTGAAGCAGGAATAACTGCGCTGGCGTTTTCATTCAGTCCACCTGTTAGCTCTTCCGTAACACCAGCAGCAGAATTTGAATCGGTCATATCAACTCCGAATGCGATACATTCGCCATCTGGACTATTCGGCTGACAGGCCTGAAACGCAGTACTTCTTGCCGTGCCATTACCTGTGGGAAAACGCATCAGGAAATTACCATCACCGTCGAACTTGATAACTTCGTTAAGGAAAGACACCACGACAAAGTCACCTGCATCGTCAAACGCTATTCCCTGAGGAACTATAGCGCGCCCATCATCAATATCGTTTGGTAGTAAAGTTGTTAGCAAATTACCGTTTTGATCAAACTCATAAATACCAGTGTCTCCTCCTCCTGAAGTGGCCCACAGCGTGTCATCAATACCGCTTGCCATAAGATTCGGGTCCCGTGCAACCGCCATTAGACTTGCGATGCCACTGGTGGTGAAATCAAATAGAAAACTTTCTTCGTTATCGAATTTAGACACTGCGCCAAAGGTACCTTGTGTGCCGCCAAGACGATTCGCCACATAGAGAGTGCCATCTGGCATGAAGGCCGAGCAATTAGGATCAACCAGATCCAAACCAGTGAAGCGGCGCTGCAAATTACCAGCTTGATCAAACACCATAATCTCGTTGCCATCCGAGTTACTGATATACACAAGTTGATCAGAAAAATTTGCAGCAGAGTTCATCGCAAATGTGACCCCGACCGGCTCATCAAAATCAGGGTGGTCCAATCTGCGTAAAAACTGGTGATCGTGATCAAAAATGAAAATTGCATTACCAAACTCTGAGGCAATCCATATTTCGCCATTGGCGGGATTAAATGCAATACCTCGTGGACCATCCAGTCCTTCGACACTGAATCGCTCCAACGGAATACCATCGGGCGAAAATACCGCTATCTCATCAGCTGACCACATCGATACATAGAGATTACCGGTTTTCTCAAAGGGCAGTAGCGCGCTTGCAGATCCTGGGCACAGGATAAAAATCCACAACAAGCTGGAAAATACTCTGCGTAGAACGAATGGGTTGGCGAAAGACAGTAATTTATTCGTCATGATTGTCTGTTTTATACACCTATGTAAACAAGCATTACCCTCTATCAGCAGCCGTGCCACTCTAGCTCGAAGACCAATAGCATGTTATCAACGATATGATTATGCCTTGATAGGATTACAGTGCATGGTGACAAAGTCACCGAATCAAACAGACGTATCAAGCTGTTTTCAGGCGCGGAAAAAACTGTGGGACTTCCTGTTGGTAACGACGGTAATCATCCCCATATGTATTGACAACAACTTGCGTGAAAGCCCGGTCAGATCTTTTGTTATGGGCAGGAAGTCGTGGCTTTTGCCAACTCCGTGGTTGGCGTAAACACTATGCCTACATAAAGCAGGTATTGACAGAACTACCTGCAGCCCAGACACTGGAAGACATAGAAGCATTGTTGCCTTTTAACGTGCAACCTTCGGAAAGTAAAGTTGCTTAAACTTCATACGAGATAGCAGAAGGTATTAATGATCTTTTTCAGAGAACGGGGCATTTAAGTAATATTCAGTACCGGAAACTTTCATTTAAAAATATTATCGATCAACAGCGAGACAATTCACTTAGATATTTTCAATATCCTATTTAGGTAAATTGCCTCAGCTATACAAAAAATCCGCAAAAAGAACCCGCACCAAGGCTGATCTATCGACAAAAGCGATTCCGATCAACCAATGGCACACTGGCAGTTTCAAGGATTTGCCCATCATCACCAATCGCCAACACGCTAAATGTGCCACAAAAGTCTGTGCTTACTCTGGCGTTTGTGTACACACTGGCTCGAGTAAATGCCACGGTCTGATTATTCTGCCTGATCTCGTAGCCTGCCACGGGTACGACTGTATCTGTGGCATTAAGCAAATCCCAGCTCAGGATGACAGTTTCGAATAAACCGAAACCACCGGGATTAAAAAGCGTAAGATTTTCGATGCGTAGATTATTATCGCGTGGGTTAGTCAATCCGCCATCCACACTTGAATCCACAAGATTCAAGGTACTACGCGATACAGTGATTTCGTTTGAAAAAGGCCCTGTGTTGCCTTCTTCATCAGTTGCCCTGATGACATAAGTCGATTCACGTTGTGCGACTATATCTGTATCAAAAAAGCTGAAACTCGCGTCTGTAGTTGTTAATAATTCGCCATCACGGAAAATCTCTACAAAAACCTGAGGGAATTGCTGAGGTAGTCGATTCCAAAAAAGTTCAACAGCACCCGGTTCGTAAGCAATTGCGCTAAGACCCAGCGTAATGTCGTCAACTGTATTAACACCCACTACCTCAGCGCTGGCCGATGATGGTACGTTGTCGGCGCCTAAACAAAGTACTGTGCCGTCATCTGCTCGGATACCGCAGGTTGTTGATCCGCTAAACACTGTATGCGCAGATTCAATGGCACTGAAACGCTCGTTCTCGCTAGCGGCTGCTAATTCCGCAATATCCGCTGGTGAAATTAGGAAACTCAGGTGGTTGCAGTCCAGTCGTCCATCTGCTGTTAAGCCACACAGTGTGCTTGCTGTTAGCGCCAGATCAACATAAGGTCCATTCTGCGGCGGAGAGTGTTGACCTCTTAAACAGGTGATGTCGCCATCTACAGTCAAGCCGCAGACCTCATTGCGCGATAAATCCAAATCTGTGAATGGGCCAGTCAACGTCCTGTTTTCAAATTCGCCATCCGTGGTCCAGCAAGTAATATCTCCCTCAGCCAAAATGCCGCAGGAATAGTTGCGGCTAGCGTCTACTTTGATAAATCCATTTGGTGTTGGTGGTGGATCCAATTGCAGGTTAGTGTTTAAACCCCAGCAAATGGCATTACCTTGGGTATCTATGCCACAAGTGTGATGGTAACCCGCTGCAATACTAACAAGCGGTGCGTCGAGCGCTGGTACATTCAGTGCGCCGAAGTTTGCTTGTCCCCAGCAAACGGCTCCACCATCCTGGGTAAGGCCACAAGCGTGTTGTGAACCGACAGCGATATCAGTGAATGGTGGCAATCCATCGGGTTCCAATAACCGCGTCGAGAACCGTTGAGTGGTGCAATCCACCATGCCTTCTCCGTCGAGTGAGCAGAAATGCGTTGAACCCACTGAAAGATCGACTACCGATTGGGCATGGGCGCTTGCCGACATCAATAAAAACAGAGGCAACAGTGTGTGGGGTAGGTATGAATGCAATTTCATGATGTGATTTTTCCGTTGAAAGCACTGTCGCAACGCGTATCGCGTATCGCGTATCGCGTATCGCGCATCGAAGATGCTGTGACTTCAATTAAAAAACAAAGACTTAGAGGCACACAATGCACAGTATGGGGACTGTAAAGCATATATCCGACTGATCACTATCGGTGGTGCATGCTCCGGACCAACTTTAGTAGTTGTGACATTCGTTAACCGGTATCTATTGTAGCGAGCCGATAGTTAGATCAACCAAAAAATATTGGTCTTAACCGGCTAAGTAAAAAACCTCACGTGCGTTTTTTACTTAAATAGCTTCTAAAAAGAAGCTCATGCAAATGAATAGTCAGTAACAGCTTCAGGCCTGCCCAACACTTCGCATATTTCGGTTGCGATAGCGATGCCATGACCCGCTTTGCGCAGACTTTGACAAACGTCATCTACACGCTCGGCATTGTTAATAGCGATTCGGCCATCCGGGTGCAGACGATTATTTTCAAATCCAACGCGCACATGGCCGCCGCGTGCTGCTGCGTATACAAGACATTCCGTTTCATTTTCGCCGAATGCACAGATCATCCAGCGATAGCGTCCCGCAACGCCGCGGCGCTCCAGCTCGCCTAAAAAAGCATCAAGATCTTCAGTACTCGATACCTGCCCTTCGGTGTAACGCCCGAGCACAAAAAGTAGTGAACGGTGTTCATCCGAGATTATTCCCGAATCCTGCAAGTCGATGAACCGTTCGAGGTCTTTCGGAGAATAAAGAATGTGCTGTACTGCGACGCCTTGATCGGATGTCCAACGATAGAAGTCTGAAGCCAAATCCTGATGACTGGCGTCGGGTATTATTTCAGCCAATGCCGCGCTAATAAAATTGGGCTTTAGTTCGCGCACTAACTCGATTTGTTGCTCTGCAGAGTATTTTCCGACGGATTCGGTTGTGACCTGAATAGGGAAATCCGCACCAAGACGATCCCTGAGTGCCGCAATGGCTTCTCTGTAACTGGCAACGTCCAGAACATGCTGTCCGTTATCGTCCCTGACATGCAAATGCACAGCACCTGCGCCGACATCTACAGACTGAGCGACTGCCTCAACTGTTTTTTCAATAGTAACTGGAAGGACCGGATGGTCCTGAGTGGTAAGACGCGCACCGTTTGGAGCGACCATGATTCCGACGGCTCTGCTCACACCAATCTCCTTAACAATTAAATAGCTATGATAACATTTAGCTAATCAGTGAACTGCGCTCGAATCTGCGCTTACGCCTTTAAATTGACCAATCAGGGAAATACAAGCGAATGAGGCTATCTAGATCGCCAGATATTCGTGACGCAGTTCCTCGTTATCAAGAACTTCCTGCGCTGTACCTCTGAAAGCAACCTCTCCCGTGTCCAAAATAATGGCACTGTCGGCAAGCTTTAGGGCAGCTACAGCATTCTGCTCAACCAGAATAGTGGTGATGCCGTTGCTCTTGACTTGTAGCAAGGCACGTTCAATGTCATGACGCACTACTGGAGCCAAACCTTCATAAGGTTCATCAAGCAGCAGTACTTTAATATCGCGAGACAGTGCACGACCAATAGCAAGCATTTGTTGTTCACCACCGGAGAGTGTCGTGCCTTCTTGCTTACGCCGTTCTTTAAGACGGGGGAACAGTTCAAAAATCTGCTCGTAAGACCATCCTGAGTTACCATCAATTTGTGCCAGATCGAGATTCTCTTCGACTGTCAAACCCGGGATGATTCTTCTGTCTTCAGGGACCAGCTGAACACCCATTCCAGATGCCTGAAAGTCTTTTTTGTCATGTAGCGATTCACCGTTCAACCAGATTTCACCGCTGGTCACTTGCGGCTCATCAGCCCGCGCTATCGCGCGTAAGGTGGACGTCTTACCAGCTCCGTTACGACCCAGCAACGCCACTATCTCACCTTCTTTGACGTAGAAGGATATGCCCTGGACTATATAGCTATCGCCGTAGTAAGCCTTCAGGTTTTCACAACTGAAATAGGGTCTGTGCCCATCATTTGCCGACGTTTGATCAGACATTGCCTCAGCGCCTTGATTACTCATTCTTGTTCCTCGCCAAGGTATGCTTCACGAACTTTTGGATCACCTTTGACTTCATCAGGCGTACCCTGAGCGATAATACGCCCTCCAGCTAAAACACTAATTCTGTCTGCCAAGCTAAATACCACGTGCATGTCATGCTCGATGATCACCTTTGTCATGCCTTGTTCTTTGATACTTTTAAGGAGGTCAATCGTCTTGTTTGTATCATGACGTGCCATACCAGCTGTTGGCTCATCCAGCAGTAAAAGACGTGGTTGTTGTGCCAGCCCCATAGCCAGCTCTAGTCTGCGTTTGTCACCACGTGACAAGCTCGATGCGTCATGTTCCAACTGATCACCCAGACCCAGTTCCACCAGTTTGCTCTCAGCCAGTTCACGGATGTCTTTTTCAGCAGAAAGACGCTTGAAAATATTCAGCTTGAAACTACCATCACGCGCAGCAAGGCAGGGGACCATGACATTTTGCATGAGCGAGAGGTCAGGAAAGATCTCTGGCGTCTGGAATACCCGGACAACACCCAGCTGATTAATCTCATGAGGTTGTTTACCGGTTAAGGCCGTGCCATCAAAAGTGACTGTTCCCTTATCAGGCTTTAATCTGCCGATGCAAACATTAAGCAGTGTTGACTTGCCAGCACCGTTAGGTCCAATAATCGCATGGGTCTCGCCTTCGCGCACGCCAAGGTCAATATCACTCAGCGCATGCAGACCTGCGAAACTCTTGTGCACGTCAGCAACGTGAAAAATTGTATTCTCGGAAATCATCGTTTATCCAGAAAACTCTGCCGCTGTTTTTTATTAGTTCAAGTGCTGGTTGCGACTTTCGCCGTAGCAGCAGACTTTGTTGATGCAGGCCGTCCGATGCCAACCAATCTGCCCAATCGTCTGAATCCTTCCATGATTCCACCAGGCAAGAAAATGATTACCAACAGGAACAATAGGCCAAGCGTAAAGTGCCAGCCTTCGCCAACAAACAGTTGCGTTACAGACACCACAATACTTTGCAGGCCTTCGGGTAAACCCGAAAAAGCCTGAGTCAATGTCTGCTCATTAAAAGAGGAAAATATATTCTCAAAGTATTTAATTAACCCTGCACCGAGTACCGGCCCGAGCAACGTACCGGCACCACCGAGGATAGTCATCAGTACGACCTCACCTGAGGCTGTCCACTGCATGCGCTCAGCACCTGCCAACGGATCGGTTACGGCCATCAGGCCACCGGCCAAACCTGCATACATACCGGATATAACAAACGCCCATATCAGGTAGGGTCGGGTATTGAAGCCGGTGTATTTCATGCGCGTCTGGTTAGACTTTATCGCCTTGAGCATCATGCCAAAGGGCGAGCGTGTTATACGCAGAGCGATGAAAAATCCGATAATACAAACGACAGCGCAAAAATAGAAACCCGGCAGTCCGGTCATCTTGAGACCGAACAGATTGGTCGGCGGAATACCAGCACCTGCAAAGTTATCCAGCACTCGTGGATCATGTAGCGTCAACTGCAGACCGGTTTCACCATTGGTAATTGGCGTCAAAACCGAATAGGCCAGGTTGTATGACATCTGTGCAAAGGCCAGAGTCAGGATCGAAAAATAAATACCTGAACGCCTTAAACTGACAAAGCCTATTAGAAAGGCAAATACCCCGGACACAATGACCGCGAACAACACAGCCGGTATCACGTTCATGGTTAATAGCTTGAACGACCATACTGCGGCATAAGAGCCTGCACCTAAAAATGCAGCATGACCAAAAGACAAGTAACCGGTCAGTCCAAACAGAATATTAAATCCGATGGCAAACAATCCGAAGATCGCGAACTTCTGCATTAAGTCAGGGTATGCAGCGCCAAAAGGTTTCAACCAGATCGGCATGGTTAGAAAAACTGCTGCAAACAGAATCAGCAGAATCCAGTCTTTAATTGCGGATTCACCTTTCATACATCAATCCTCCATCACGCCTTTGCGGCCAAGCAGACCGCGCGGTCGGACCAACAAAACAATAACTGCCACCAGATAGATAATGATCTGGTCGATACCTGGCAAGATACTCTTCACCTCGTTCATGGATGCGAAGGATTGCAATATCCCCAACATGAACCCGGCCAGCACAGCGCCGCCAAGAGAACCCATGCCACCAACTACAACGACCACAAACGATAGCACCAGGAAGTCCATCCCCATGTGGTAATCAGGGGGCAATATCGGTGTATACATAACACCGGCAAGACCCGCCACCACAGCAGCAAGTCCAAATACAATGGTAAATCGTCTCTCGATATTGATGCCGAGTAGACCGACGGTTTCACGATCCTGCATACCGGCACGAACGACCATGCCGAAGGTGGTGAACTGCAGGAATGCGAACACACCTCCAATCACCAGTAACGCGAAAGTGAGATAAATCAAACGCCACCACGGGTAGACAATGTTTTCACTCATACCAATGAGGGTGCCGATATTGGCACTGCCAGCGACCAAGTCGGGAGCTGCTTGCGGGATCGGATTAGCACCGAAGTAATGCTTGACGATTTCCTGCAGAATAATTGCCAACCCAAAGGTCACCAGTATTTGATCTGCATGTGGTCGTTTATAGAAATGGCGGATCAACCCTCGCTCCATGGCCAGACCGATCAACAACATGACCGGTATGGCCAGGAGTATCGAGAGGGGTACGGCAAGGTCAACGATTTTGGACCCAAAATCTCCGAACCATATTTCCAGATAAGGCACTTCCTTATAGGCATCAAAGAAGGTAATGCTTTCGTCTTTGATTTTTTTCGATACCGTCAACAGTTCACGCAGGGACACAGCGCAAAATGCACCCAGCATAAACAACGCGCCATGCGCGAAGTTGACGACACCCAACGTCCCGAACACCAGTGTCAGCCCTAATGCGATCAACGCATAGGCTCCACCTTTGTCGAGACCATTTAGAATTTGTAGAACTATTGCGTCCAAAAGGAACCCCCTGCCCCGATTAACCGGTAACACCCAATTTCACAACGGTGGAAATGATCCGCAAGCTCATCACAATGAGACAAGCAGCCGACGGGAATGCGATCGGTTAGTTTGCGGTTGCTACAACCATCAGCAAGATGATTACGCCTGGTTGTTAGTTAAACCGTGAAAACCACGAAACTCCGGATAGCATAACTATCCAGAGTTTTTGAACAAGAATACATTTCAAGGTTTCAGAGTGTAATGCTGTTGAATTGTCTGAAACACGTAGTCTGTCAACAAACGATTGAATCAAGAAGCGTTGGAAATACCAACGCTTCTATCGAATCGCAGTTGAACTATGCGACGCCGTTGTTACAAGGGCCAAGATCGCCACCTGCAAACATTTCGTGATCGGCTGCGTACTCAACCTGTGCACGCGGAGTCACTTCGACAACTTCAAGTACGTCGAACTGCGAGCTTGGGTTTTCCTTACCTTTCACGACCAGAACGTCTTTGAAGCACTGGTGATCGTCAGCGCGGTATTCGGTAGGACCGTTACCCAAGCCGTCGAACTTGTGACCTTCAAGAGCTGCAACAACACCACAAGGCTCAAAAGTACCTGCACGTTCACAAGCATCTGCATACAGCAGAGTCTGTACATAACAAGTGTGAGCTGCCTGTGACGGTGGGAAGCCATACTCGGAACCAAATGACTTAACGAACGCCTGTGAACCCGCGTCGCCAAGAGACCAGTGCCAGTTGGTAGATCCGAAAATACCTTTAACGTTTTCACCAGCACCCTGTGCCATCAGGCGAGAGTACAGAGGTACGATGATAGTGAAGTCCTTACCATTGACCTGCTTGTCACGAAGACCAAACTGTACAGCTTGAGTCAGCGAGTTGATCATGTCCTTACCGTAGTGGTTCAGAACCAGAGTATCAGCACCGGAGTTAAGTACTGGTGTGATGTACTGGCTGAAGTCACCCGCGCCAACAGGCGTCTTTACAGTTTCCATTGTGTTCCAGCCGATGTTCTCGGTAGAAGCAACGATAGATTGTTCCTGAGTCCAGCCCCAAGTGTAGTCAGCTGTCAGGTGGTAAGTTTGGCGATCAGTACCGTAGTTCTTTTCAAGTACAGGACCCAGTGCAGCACCAGACATGAAACCGTTAAAGAAGTGGCGGAAACCATTACGGCGCTTATCTTTACCAGTTGTGTCGTTAGAGTGCGTCAAACCAGCCATGAAGATAACTCCAGCTTCCTGACACAGACCCTGAACAGCGATTGCAACACCCGATGAAGAACCACCAGTAACCATTACAACACCGTCTTTCTCGATCATGCGCTTGGCAGATGCACGAGCCGCATCAGATTTGGTTTGGGTGTCACCTGTTACAAACTCAACTTTCTTACCGAGAATACCGTTGCCCTTCAGAGCGCTAGGCTGCAGGGTATTCATCATGCCGCCGTCGCCTTCACCATTGAGGTGTTTGACAGCCAGTTTATAAGCGCGCAGTTCGTCAGCACCTTCGTCAGCGTATGGGCCGGATTGCGGTACGTTGAAACCTAATGTGACAGTAGAACCTTTAGGCTCGTTCAGGTAGCCAGCACCATAGACGCGGCTTGAAAAAACTGTTGGCGCACCAGCAATTACGCCGGTTGCCGCGCCTGCTTTCAGGACATCGCGACGTGACCAAACACTGTTTGTTTTCTTTGTATCACTCATTTGGATTGCTCCTCCTCCGGGTATTTAACGCAGTACCCCATTGTCAACACCACTGTTTGCACCGCTATTTGTATCGCGTTATGCACACCAGATGGTGTCAGTTTTCGCGAAATTTGCCTTCACACAGTCAACTCATGAAGCGGAAGGTGCGTAAACGGGAAATTCGCAGATATTTGCTACTGGGCGAACCTACAGCCAATTGCAAGCAGGGTTCTCCGTAGTCGTCTTATTATAGGAAATCATCAAAGCAAATATAGAAACTACAATTTAATATAAATATCAATAGCTTAGCTATAATTGTATTGATAAAAATATCTTCCGGGGGGACCCATGGTTACATGTGTTACGAATAGTAACGTGCTGCCAGAGAGGACCCTTCGGTAAAAATCAGGGATTTTGCCTGGACATTATCTCAGGGAAACAGAAATCCATCGAGCAGACCACACAAATCTGATACACCCTCACCGTTGTTGGATGAAAAAGTCTGCAGCGTCGCCTCGATACCAGCTTCCTCCATTATGCCCCTGGTCTTCATTAAAGCGCTATTTGCCTTGTTACGACTCAGCTTGTCACATTTGGTCAGCAGCAGGTGCAATTCAGATTGCCCTTGTTGCTGTAATTCAATGGTTTTCCAGTCGGAATCGGTCAGAGGGTGGCGTATATCCATCACTATCACCAGACAGCGCAGTTCATCGCGACTAACAAAGTAGGTCTCAAGCATTCTTACCCAGGCGTTTCGTTGAGCCTTAGAGACCTTGGCGAAACCATAGCCAGGCAAATCGACCAGGTAAGCGTTATCACGCACCAGAAAATGATTGATCAGTTGTGTTCTGCCGGGCGTTCGGCTGGTTCGGGCCAACTTCCTGTTACCGGTTAATCGATTAATGGCGCTGGATTTTCCAGCGTTGGAGCGTCCGGCAAAAGCTACTTCACGCACAACTTCCTCCGGTAATTGCTCCAGACGTGCGGCGCTACTGACAAAGGTTGCCTGATTGTAGGATGTATTCATCGAATGACGGGGGCAGACACTCTGGTAAAATTGTCGGTTGATGTCACAATATTCGGCTATGTTAGCAGCCAGCAGCTCCGTGATTCAGCGCGAATTCAGATGGATTTGACTATTATCAGGGTAGGACTTCTCAATCCACTTGAGATCGCTGGCTGCAGTTGGTGCACCATAGCTTAAACCGTTCATGAACTAATCGTTTTCAATATTGGAGAAAACATGCATTTCCACTTCCTAAGCCGATTAAACATCACCGCGGCTAACCGACAGTCTTTTGTTACCAATGAAGTTGCCACTAAAATAAACAGCGGGCGCGGCAGCTCATGCTACCCATTTATCGTATTTTTACTGCTGGGTGCCTTTTCAGGGCTTAGCATGGCAGCGGGCGATGAAATCGTTGGTGATGCTGCAGCGGGCGAGAGCAAAGCTGCCTTGTGCGCCGCCTGTCATGGCGGGGATGGAAAAGGAACACAAGACACATTCCCGAATCTTGCCGGACAGGGCGCAGGTTACATCGCCAAGCAGCTCGCCGAGTTCAAATCAGGCACCCGAGCAAATGCTGTCATGCTGGGTATGGCTGCCGCACTATCAGAACAGGATATGGCAGATCTCGGGGCTTACTATGAAAGTTTGCCGGCAATAAAAGGTGTTGCTGAAGATCGGGAAGACCTCGCACTAGGTGAGTCTATTTACCGCGGTGGTATCACCGAAGCCAAGATCCCGGCTTGCATGGCGTGTCACGGACCATCAGGTAATGGCAACCCGGCGGCAAAGTGGCCAGCACTTGCAGGACAACATGCCACCTATCTTGAATCTACGCTTAAAGAGTTCCGCTCTCAGGCACGTGCCAATGACCCTAACGAAATGATGCGTTCGGTTGCCAAGCGTCTGAGCGATGATGAAATAGCAGCACTGGCAAACTATCTGCAAGGTTTGAACTGAGGCGATAAAGCAAAAAAGCGTTAAAGCGAATCCGGAGAATAGCTATGATTCATGCAATACTCTTGAAAGGTGCAAGCCCATGCAACTACTTGTCCACACTAACCAGGAATTCTTTTCAGGCCCTCCTTTTACTGGTGTCGATGTGGGTGATTGCACCCCAGGCTTTCGCACAAGGCTATGAGCCTATCAATCCGCCACAAAACACCAGCACGACTGAGAAGGTAGAAGTACTGGAATTTTTCTGGTTTGGTTGTCCCCATTGCTTTGCATTCGAACCAAGCATCGATGAATGGAACGCCAACAAACCGGAAAATACCATTTTCGTAAGAGAGGCCCCACCATTGAATAAAGCTTGGGAATCACATTCCAGGGCTTTTTATGCTGCTGAGATATTGGGTATCTCAGAGAAATTTGTACCTGCGATGTTCAAGGCAATTCACGAAGAGCGAAAACGTATGCGTAAGCCTGGCGATATTGCCGAACTGGCTGAAACCTTTGGTGTGAGCAAAAAAGATTTTGAAGCCACCATGAAGTCCTTCGGAGTACAAACTCGCATGTCACGCGCTATGCAACTTGCTCGTGGTGCTGGCATCAATGCAGTACCGACTGTCATAGTCAACGGTAAATATCGCATCGGTTCACAAAGTGCGGGCTCACACCAGGGAATGATTGCAGCAATTAATCAGACCGTTGAAGTCGAAAAGAAAGCTATGGGCCTTGAGTAAACAGCATGTCCTGATGAGCGATACCGTCCTCCAGGTATTCATCTGACTGTACCGAAAAACCCAGTGACTCGTAAAACGGCACAACATAAGTTTGTGCCGACAACTCGATGGCAGAGACATTCTGTTTCTGCAACATCTCGATAATTTTTTCCATTAGTTCTCTGGCAACCCCAGCACCGCGGTTTTGCGGCGCTACAACTACACGCCCAATCTGTACAGTTTTATCCGAAAAGTCTCCATCAACATCTTCTTGATTGTATTCCTTGCATAAGAGTCTAGCGTATGCAGTAAGCTTATCTGTTAAATTCACCGCTTGAACATGCACGGTTGATGGAAGCGTATCGTACCCGTCAAACTCCGGATAGACGCACCTCTGCTCTACAACAAACACATCAACACGCAATTTCGCCAACGTGTAGAACTCTTGCGCCGTCATTTCTGAAAAACGTTTGAAGCTATATTGAAGTGATGAATGTTGCATCAATAAATCAAATCAAGACCAAATAGAACATTCGCCTACGTTATTGCGCTAGCGAATCATCGATGGTGGAGATTGGCAATTGTTCCAGAAATTGTTTGACAGTCGGCGCATCAAGCGAATCAGACCCGACATACATTAACCCACCACTGCGTAATTTTACGGTAAACATCTGGTCACCTTGTTCAGTCATTTGAAACACGGTGCGACGCTCGACTCGAAATTTATTGACGCTCTCGCCTCCAAATTGCAATCCTAGCTGAGCCAAAGCTGCCAAACCGGTGCCCGCGATACCGCCTTGTGTCATAGCAAC
The DNA here is from genome assembly GCA_964411665.1 of uncultured Granulosicoccaceae bacterium. Classification (GTDB taxonomy): domain Bacteria; phylum Pseudomonadota; class Gammaproteobacteria; order Granulosicoccales; family Granulosicoccaceae; genus CALFCE01. The sequence goes on from CAYPMR010000003.1 coordinate 63,966, forward strand.
CTTGATCGACTCTTTGTCTTTCGTATAAAGACGAGAGATTGTTGTCATGCCAAGTGCATTTTGTTTTTGTGCCTCACCCGCAACATAACCGTCTACGCTATCAGGCAATATGTGAAGTATACGATTAGCCTGCAACTCTTTTATGCCATCTACACACCAACTGGCCTCATCAAGTGCTGCCACAAGGTCATCGGACTCGCGCAATATTCGAGCGGCTTCTTCACATGCGTCCGCAGCCGATTCATCAGCATAAGCAGTATTTGCAGTACTCACAGAAACACTTAAAAGTCCTGCAATTATTATTGAATGTATTTTCATCAGTTATCCCTCTACGAAGCGCTTGGTGATGCCTATGAACAATTGACGACTCACTTGGCAATCATTAAAGTTGGTTTCAAGTAAGCATTATTTCAATAGAATTATCAGCTATTTATTACGTTTATTCACATCACACGATCTATTCTGCTTATTCTCGATAGATATTCCGAGGTTGAAATATTTATGAACCACATCGAACTTGACGAAAACAACACATTATATATTGATTACAAACCCGCTAAAGGACGTCCCACCTTTGTTTTCATCAACGCACTAACTGGCAATACGGATCATTGGGAAAATTCAGTTGCACCAGCCTGTCGAAACGCTGGATTTGGCACCTTGAGCTACAACATGCGTGGTCAAATCAATACAGCGCTAGCAGACGACGTAGAGCCAGACTGTGATCTGATCGTAGCAGACCTTGTACGCCTGTTAGATGAAACAAAACCGGAACAACCCATACTGTGCGGCCTATCAATCGGCGGACTCTATGCAGCCAAAGCAATACTGGCAGGCGCCAACGCCAAAGCAGTGGTTCTGCTCAATACACTCAGAGAAATCGGACCACGCCTTGCATGGCTTAATCAAGGCATGGTGCATGTACTCAACACCGGTGGTTTTCCCTTATTACTGGATATGTACTTGCCCTTATTAACCAGTCAGGATTTTCATCAAGGCATGCGGCCCAATCATTTAAAAGGAGAGGGTTACGAGCCAGAACCTTCACACACCGGCGCTTACAGATTAATGCAGGCAGCCGTTCAAACCGATTGGGACATTAACTACGAAAAGCTCGACTTACCCGTGTTGAGTATTTCAGGTTTGCAAGATCGCGTTTTTTTCGACAAAGAAGTTGTCGAGAGAATCGGTGCTCGAATAGCCAACTGGCAACATCTGCAATGGCCGGACGCAGGCCACCTGTTACCACTGGAAGTACCGGATAAGTTAGCCGATGCTTTAATTGAGCTTGGCGGTCAGATCAAACAATGAAATAGAGAATAAATAAATGGCATCAATTGCTTTACTTGACGGAGGTTTAGGTCAGGAAATACATAAAAGATCAAACCAGGATGATTCTCACTCACTTTGGTCAGTCAAAGTAATGCTTAATGAACCTGATATTGTGGTCGGTGTGCATGAAGATTTCATCAATGCTGGCGCAAAAGTTCTAACATTGAATAATTACACAGCATCGCTTAGCCGGCTTGGCAGATTTGGCATGGAAGACAAGTTCGAACAGATACACCGTCTGGCAATCGAGCTGATAAACACCGCAGTAGCGAACGTGACAACCGACAGATGTGAACTGAATATCGCTGGCTGCCTCATGCCACTCGCCGCATCTTACGTTGCCTCAGCTGCACTGGATTATGATCAATCGTATGACCAGTACTGCAAGATTATCGAAGTCCAGATTGATGCGGTAGATTTATTTTTGGTAGAAACTATTTCGAACATCACAGAAGCTAAAGCTGCCGCTGATGCACTAACGTCATTCGGTCAACCAGTCCACATGGGTTTGACACTAAACGATGACCTTTCAAACACCCTGCGTTCAGGCGAAAGCATTGAAGATGCAATAGATCAGCTAACACAAGGAAAGATAGAAACCTTGATGATAAATTGCTGTTTTCCTGAAGTCATTGATAACGTGCTACCGGTCTTGCGTGATAGTGGTTTGAAATTTGGTGGCTATGCCAATGGCTTTACCTCTATTAATGCGCTTGAGCCAGGCACCACAGTTGACCGCCTTGAAGCGAGAAAAGATCTGGGCCCAGAGGCGTACACCGCACATGCTCTGGAATGGGCAAAAGCAGGAGCTGCCGTGGTTGGCGGTTGTTGTGAAATCGGGCCGGCACATATTGCTCACTTGAATCAGGTATTGCTTGAGGCGGGATACGAAATTGAGAAGCTTACGTAGGAAAAACGAGGGATACACAACTTGTAAGCTCTCATTCAATGGCGTGCTTTCCAATCGAGAATCAACGTTGCTGGCGCACCAAGCCAGACAGTCACCACTTACTACAAACTCACTCCATCCATCTTGTACAGGTCCCTTCGGATACCAGCTGCCTCGTACGATCTATTAAGCATGCGAGTACGGCTCTGCTTTAACCACGCATTAACAATAGATTTCCGAACTTACCCAGTAACATATTGTTTTTAATCGGAAATAGGAATCGGCCCCATTGAAAGAATTCGGGATTATTCGGAATAATTTCGTTCATTTCTCAGGTATATCGCCTACTTGACTGCAATCCTGTCAATGCGGTCCCGACAAACTGCGGTCGTAAACAGATAGCTCATTTTTTAATAGAGCATCTGTCGACCTGACTCACTATGCAGCTTCAATTGCGTAATAGAGAGAGCGGGAAGCATACAAACAGTTACTGAATCTACCAAACAAGGATATGCACATGATACGCACTAAAGTTCAGAAATTATCAATGATCCCGGTCACTATGCTGGCGCTGGGATTATCATCTTTCGCGTCAGCGACGCCTGTTGTTGACGGCAACACAATCTCATGGGGAAATGATGGGTGGTATCAGGTTCAGAATCGCTCTACATCAGACTATGACGTGTGTAATAGTTCAAATGACGGAAATTCATGCATGGTGCCGGACGGTACCTATAGAGTGATAAACCACAGTACCGGGGAGCGGTTCGAAAATATTGTTGTAAGTGGTGACGCTGCAGGCGGCTCCGATAGCCTCACCCAATATCTAGCTATCACCAACATCGGCGATACAGCCGAACTCGGACTTGCCACTCTGGCACGCACATCTAACGGGGTCACAGGCAGCATTAGTACATCTGGACTGAATCCCAGCAACGCTTATTCAATCTGGATGGCTGTGTTTAACGAACCGGAAAATTGCATAGACACTTGTAATCCTCCTGATTTTGCAGCAACCAATGGTACCGGATTTCAGATTACAACCATGGTCAGTAACAGCAGTGGGACCGGAAACGTCAGTTTCACACTTGATGCCGGGAACTTGCCAGCAGGCACGACAATCGCTGGTGGAACGGGCGCCGGTATCGTGCCAGGCAATGGCGTCGATGCCGAAATTCATTTGATCATATCCGATCACGGACCGAGCAGCGAAATAAGCGACTGGTTCACTGAATTTTCAGCGCCAGGCATTGATCAGCAAGCGGTAGCGTTTATCAGATAGATTTAATGCTTAAGTAAAAATAATCGAGGCCCCAGCACTTGCGGGGTCTCGACTTAAGCCTTTTACATATCTTGAGAAGATATTCCAGAAATACAATTGAGCACTGCAGCTTATTTACTCTTTCATACCGGCGATCTTCATATGCACCAACCAACGTTCAAGGCTTCCCTCCGCTGTCCAGATTTCCTCCCATTGTTCTCGCTGTTCAGAAATTGTTGGCTCCGCTGAGTCAGTATAAAAAACTTTGTATGCTTTTTTAGCTTCTTCTTCGTCTCCGAGACATGCATGGATACCTGATAACATCCTGTGCGCTCCTTTTGTAATTTTTTTCATGCGTTTTATTGATGCAAGTGCGCCAGCACAATCATCTCTTTCCCAGAGCGCCCAGCTGAGGTGCCAGTGATACCAATCCGGATGAAATGGATCGATCCCCATCGCCTGTTTAATCCGATCAATGGCCTTATCTGTTTCGCCAACATAGAGCATCGGCGTTGTACTGGCTACAAGATAGGACGAGGCACTTGGGTTAAGCTGTATGGCTTTATCGAAATTTAATCGCGCTTCTTTATCCTGCCCAGCATCTGCATGAAGACGCGCCAGTGAATAATGGACATCTGCATCATTGGGCTCTATGTTGAGAGCCTTACGTGCGTTTTCAAAACCCAATGCCTGGGCTTCTTTTTTTTCCAGTCCGTGCCAACTAAAAGTTGCAGCGTGTCTGTAGGCGAATGCTAACCCTAAGTACCCATAGTGCGCCGTAGGGTCAGCTTCTATAGCCAATTTAGAGTAGTGCATCAGTTTCTCATTACTTTCAACATTAAAGTCACTACGTATTGCTTCCACACCTTTAAGATGAAAGTGAAGCGCACTGACAGCTTCAGGATCACTACCGGGCGCTGGTTTTTCCAAATGACTTCCTACGCGATTAGCAACAGTATTAATTATTTTGTCTTGCACTATAAACAAATCACCCACTTCCATTTTGTAGGTATGAGTCCAGATATTTGATTCTCTCTGCGCGTTGATCAAACGAACTGAAACATTCAGTTTGTCACCAATTTTCTGTTGACTGCCTTCAAGTATGTAGTGAACACCCAGTTCGTGCCCAATCTTACGAGCGTCAGTAGGTGTATCGCGGTATTTAAAACTACTGTTTTTTGCAATTACTTCAAACTTTCGGTAGCGAGCCATTTCAGTGATCAATCCCTCTGCAATTGCATCGGAAAAATATCCTTTATCCGAACCAACGCTAAAATCATCAAATGGCAAAACAGCTATTCTAGGGATGTCTGTCTTGTGTGCTAAGCCATCAGACGAACTCGTGACCATTTTGGCTAATGCAAAAATACCCAACACCGCCACCAGGCACGCAGCAATCCCAAAGCCATATCTGGATTTTCCAGACTTGGTTTTAATCGGAACATCGACTTCATTGGACATACTGTTATCAATTGATTCCGCAACTATCATGTAGCCTTTTCTAGGAAGGGTTTTAACTATTGCATGATCTTTATCACCCAGCACTTTACGAATCTCACTTATACATTGAACCAGACTGTCATCAGTGACTACAGAGTCTGCCCAGACTGTTTCGTAAAGAGATTCCTTGGTAACAAGACTACCGGCGTTTTCAACCAGACATTTCAGTACATCAGTGGTTTGGCTACGCAAGGGAACCAGTTCATCAGCTTCATTCTTCAGCACATTGTCTGAACTAGTAAAATAATGTTCGCCTAAGCGAACAATCTTTGGCGATGAATTTAATGCGGTTTCAGAATTTGTCTGGGACATAAAATGCTCGTATTCCATCATCAGCAATTTCGCAATGTGCGAGGTAGCGACATCTATCGCTATGTACCCAAACGATTATAAGGAAATGAATTGAGAGAAAATGGGTGTTTCAGCGACGATTGTCCGATGATCCGGAAAAAGTTGGCATCTAATGTGGCAATTATCACAAGCTAATCAGCGATATATTTCACTATCGATAAAAACTTCCTTTACTTTAATACGATGATGAAGAACGAGTCGAATGACTCAGCCCGAACTCTGCATTGGCATTCCATCCAGGGTTTCACTCCCTTTTACATACTGATAAGTGCCTTGAGCGGACGCAAGCAATTTTCCATCATCTGAGAATAGTTCTGCATCAGCAAAGTAAATACGGTAACCGCCTGCTCGACGGCGGGCTTTAGCTATCACTATTCCCTGATCAACACTGGCTATGAATTGTGTACTCAAACTAAGCGTCACTGCGCGTCGAACATTGCCATCAACTGTGCAATAACAACCAGCCAGACCACAGGACACATCAAGCAAGGTGCCGACGACGCCACCGTGTAAAATGTCACTGCGATTCAGCAACCGCTCGGATAGCTGCAGTTGAAGCTCAGCGTTATCTTCAAACCAGGAAGTAATAGTAAAACCAATTTCGCGATTAAAGCCACGATCGAGTAGATCAGTTATGTTGTCTGTCATCAGGAAGAATGATGCTCAATTGATATTACGTCGCGAGATCGAACCAAAACGCATCCGGGGGTGCTTGGCAGTCTTACCGTAAAAATCAAACCTTACCGACTTGCTTTGACTCGAGTTGGCTCGCTTTGACTCAGATTGGCTCAAATTGGCTCGGCTAGATTTATATATCTAGCGTAAGAATCAGTTAAGCAAACGATGACTCATTTGTAGAGAAGGTTTTATCGTTCGGTGCCGTAACTGTCACAGGTTTTGATATTTTTGTAACGTCAATAACGTACGGCTGATTTGTTATATGATAGTCGCGATTCATAGTCGAGACGTTTATAAACCGCGTACCCCATTTATCGATCTCACCATAACCTTCATGAATATGACCAAACAGATGCAATTTCGGCGCAACCTCACGCACGCGTGCAAATAATTCACGACACCCAACATTTTCTTCATTTAAGAAAATTCCATCCAGCTTGTCAGTGTTGTTTACACCAGTATCAGAATTTACAACTACCAATTTATCCAGGACTCCAAATGGAGGACCATGAGTAATCAATACGTCGACGGTTTCAGGCATGTTTTGCCAATGACATATAGCCTCGTCAGCTGAGGACAACATAAAAGACCAATCCATAAAGCGTGGGGTATATGGCGAGCCCCAGAAAGTCATATCATCGAGAACAATGGATGAACCTTGTAGATAATGCACTCCTCTATCCATTGCATACTGCTGCAAAGTGTCGTTGTTACTCTCCACCCAGGTATCGTGGTTGCCAGCAATAAATATCTTATGCTTGAACGGCTGATCAGAAAACCAGTCGACAAAATCGAGCGTGACAGAACGTTCGCCATTAAGAGTCAGATCACCCGAATGAACGAGCACATCACCTGCAGGCAAACTAACTCGTCGATGAACACCGTGTGTATCGCTAATAGCTACTAAACGCATTTTGTCTAAACTATCGAATATAAATTGAAAATGAATTGAGAACCAGTTGGAATAATTTATCTACGCTACAAAAAGCGGTGAATATTCAATGAAAAACACGTAAAAAAAACGTCCTGGTACCCGTTTCAATAGTAGGCCGGATCTGACCAGGCATCATTGAAACGTAATCCTTTTTTACACCAACGATAGTCACAAACTACGCGCAACATACTAAACGTTGTGGGGCTAAAGATACCAGCATTTAGTCAACCAACAACGCAGCTTTTGATCTGCATCACGAAAGCTGCGAGCAGACATTACGCTCTTTTTATTTTTTGCTGCATGTTAAAATTACAGTGTGATGTCAACTTGAATTCAAGCTGAAATAAATTGCTGTAAGCAATAGATAATGAACAATGACTTATCGCAATATTCTCTATAGCAACACATAAAGTGTAGTCAGACATTGCAATCACACTGTTACATCATCTACCGCTCATATCGCAAACAGCAGAAAAATTCATCTCAACTGAATTCAATAACTTACAGACTCTCGTAAAAGCTGTGAATTAAGTGGCGGTTATTTGATTGACCAGAATTGGCCCATTGAAAAGGGTGTTTAGATTGGCCGTTTTACTAGCTCTTCGACCCAATAAATATTTCTGCGCGCAATTGCAGCCCGTAGCGGGCGCTAAAGTCGTTTTCAGCTTCCCAACGCACGCGTGGCCGAATTTCATAGAAAAACCAATCTCGCCATATATTACGACGCACGCGTATTCTCGCCTCAATCGAGCGCAGAATATCCTCGCTCTCACCCGCATCAGGTGATGAATCAAGATCATAAATGTTCTCGAACCCAATCAAATAACCTGATTCAAGTTCGTTAAAATATCCAAATTGCTGAACAATTTCCGCACCGCCAATACCATTGCGATGGATCAATTCACTACGCGACCGCAACAAGGCACCAGGCAGAAAAGAGAATTTGTGACTTACATCAAGGCGTAATCGGTTTTCAAATCCATCAGCTGAAAAAAACCAGAAGTTATTGATCACAGTAGCTGTGGTTAACTGATCGCGACTGGTTAACAGACTGCGTGAGGCATTGATGCGGGCAAAGAGTTGTAGTTCGTCGTCCCGGAATCGGGCGCCGAAATCAAATTTTAGTGATTGATTTTCACGCACTGAGCGTAGAAAACGTAAAGCAAGTGAGACATTACTTTCGTCGTCTTCAAGAGTACTTGAGGCACGCGCCTGCCCGGGCTCCAGATTGTCCTCATCTTCAGTACTAAGCAGCACTCTAAAGCGCTCTTGTGTATTTGGCAGTATCAGGCGTAACTTGGCGTTCGGGCGTATTCTAAAGCTATCACTCTCAAAACGAATGACATCGGTCCTTAATCTGGCCCACGACTTGTTGCGTCCTGACTCTTTTTCAACACCTCCGAACAACCCGTCGAGATTGTTGGCAAAATCAGAAAACCCCACACTTATAATGCCATGCACATCGTCGAACACCGACTCCTCTTGCGCCACTACTGGCGAAATCGGCAGACACAGCCCGGCTAAAAACAGGAGAAAGCCCCGGATTAACGGGTATTTTCGACACATTGACCTGCAAGTGACAGACAAATTGTGAAACATTAGATTGTTGAGGGCTAAAAAGGCATCGGCTAGAAGCCTACCTTCTCCAGCTCGATCGCTGCACTTTGCAAAGCACTCAAATGCGATTGTAGCTCGGTCAATGTCACTCTCATACACGGCGCATGACAGGAGAGGGTCGCATAGAGCTGCCCTGATGCATTAGCCAGAGGTACTGCAAGAGCAACCATGCCTTCCATATATTCTTCGTTGTCCATGGAGTATCCGCGCTCAGCAGTTAGCGCCAGTTCGGACAACAGCTCATCGATATCAGTCAACGTGTTGTTGGTAAGTTTTTCAATCGGCAAATGACTAAGAATACGTCTCTGCTGCCCCTGTGAAAGACTACTCAAATACATGCGGCCCGAAGCGGTGCAGTAGAACGGCACCTGACTGCCGACCGGCAGCTGTACCCTGACCGGCCAATGCGTCTCAGCACGATCTATATACAACATGTGGGTGTCACCCGGGATCGAAATGTTGCAAGTTTCACCCAGGTTGGTAGACAAGGCCTGCAAAATGACATGGCGCTCTGCCTGAAAGGACATGCTGGCGAACACCCCGGTTGCCAGCCTATACAGGCCTCTGCCAGGCAACAGGCCACGACCGTTTGCCGATGCCTCGAGTAAGCCACGTTGTTCAAGAGTTGCACACAGGCGGTGGACCGTAGCCTTGGGGAGGTCAAGCCCCGTGCATAGCTCAGCAGGGGTCAAAGGACGCTCAGCCATGGCAACCGCTTCGATGATATCGAGTGATCTGGACGCAGCAGAGCTCTTGGCTTGCACTTGGCCTTCGGCGCTTTGTGGCGAGGGTGAGCTTGGCCGGCCTTGCGGCGAAGAAGCCGCTATTGAATCTGCCCCCGAATCCGGACCCAGCGGTTGGCAATAGATCTGCCCGATGTTTGAAGAGTATCGCATTATAGGGTTGGTATGCTCCCTGCCCAGGCAGTATCACAACACGGGAAACGAATTGCCGAGAAAAGACAAGTGATACGCATGCCGATACGATAGGATACTGGAACTGGACGTCTCATTTTATACCAAAATGTTAAACATCTGTTGGCCCTGCAATGGACAACGGCTCAACGACCCGCAAAGCAGGCTAATCAGGAGTTTCTGGCAAATTGACTGAAGAATTTGACTATGTCGTGATCGGTGCAGGCTCTGCTGGCTGTGTCATGGCCAACCGGCTATCCGCAGATCCGTCAAATCGTGTTGCGTTGCTGGAAGCGGGTGGCAGGGATATAAATCCCTGGATCCACGTACCCGTCGGTTACTTCAAAACCATCCATAACCCGAACACCGATTGGTGCTACGAGACCGAGCCTGATCCCGGTCTCAACGGCCGCACACTCAAGTGGCCTCGCGGCAAGGTGCTAGGCGGTTCAAGCTCCATCAATGGCTTGTTATATGTCCGTGGGCAGCGTGAGGACTACGACGACTGGGCACAAACTGGCCTCAAAAAATGGTCATATGACAAGGTTCTGCCCTACTTCAAGAAAGCCGAAGATTTCGAACACGGCGCCAGTGAGTACCATGGTGCAGGCGGCCCCCTGAAAGTTTCTGATATGACCTTCACGCGGCCAATTTGTGATGACTTTATCGCTGCCGCCAATGCATCAGACGCACCAGCTTCACACGATTCAAATGCCGAGTCGCAGGAAGGGGCAGGCTATTTTCAGCTGACCGCGCACAAAGGTCGGCGTTGCAGCACAGCCGTCGCCTATCTAAACCCGGCACGCAAACGTGACAACCTTGCGATAATCACGCATGCGCAGGCAACAAAGATTAACTTCGAAGGCAAACGGGCTGTAAGCGTTGATTACCGGCAGGGTAAAGCGTCATCAGGTGAAACCAAAACGATCACAGCTAAACGAGAAATTATTCTCTGTGGCGGCGCTATAAATTCTCCACAGTTGTTACAGTTATCAGGCGTCGGCCCAGCAACATTACTTAAAGAGTTTGGTATTGATGTTGTACATGATTCACCTGAAGTCGGTGCAAACCTGCAGGATCATTTGCAAATACGAGCGGTCTATAAAACCCTGAAACCAGTCACACTTAATGACGAACTATCACGCTGGGATCAAAAAGCACGCGCCGGCCTGCAATACATTTTGACCCGTACCGGACCTCTGACCATGGCAGCCAGTCAGGCATATGCTTTCTGCCGCACTCGACTTTCAAATCAACGCCCTGATATTCAATATCACTTTCAGCCACTATCGGCAGATTCCCCGGGCGAAGGTCTACATCCGTTCTCTGCGTTTACCACATCCGTATGCCAACTAAGACCCACCAGCAGGGGAACGATAAACATACGCTCAGCAGACGCATTCACGGCACCGAAAATTGTGCCCAATTACCTGTCTACCGATCTTGACTGCCAGACCGCGGTAGAATCGCTCAAACATACCCGTCAATTGATGCAAGCACCACAAATGAACCAGCACATAAAAGAGGAGATACTGCCGGACCCGGCAGCGCAATCAGATGACGAGTTACTACACCAGGCACGGGAAATTGCCAATACCATTTACCATCCCACAAGCACCTGCCGGATGGGTATAGATGATAGCGCCGTCACTGACGAGAAGTTACGTGTGAAGGGGGTCGATAATCTGCGCGTTGTTGATGCGTCAGTCATGCCGCAAATTGTGTCGGGCAACACGAATGCGCCAACTATTATGATTGCCGAACATGCAGCTGATATAATTTTGCATGAAATTATCTAAAAGAACGAGACCGTCACAGTGATTGATCACAATGACAAATCCAATGACAAAACGGCGATAAAACGTCGATAAATCGGCGATAAAGCAGCGACCAAAATCGCAGCTAAAAATACTACGTACATTCAGTCACCAGCCAAAAAAACGATTCAATCGTACCCCATAGCAATTGAATCACTTGTTCGGAGATATATTTATGGCCAGCAATCCGGAATCTATTCCCTCGGATGATGCATCTCTTAGTGAAAGCGAGAAAGTTAAAAAGCTGATACACAACGGTCGCGTTGCCATGCAATCATTGACCAATGCGGATCAAGCTCGCGTCGATGAAGCAGTAACCGCAATCGCATGGGCAGTCTACCAACCGGAACGTGCTCGTGAGCTGGCAGAATTGGCAGTGGCTGATACCGGCATGGGCAATGTCGACAGCAAAATTATCAAAAATACACGTAAGACTTTCGGCACCTTACGTGATCTTATGCGGGCAAAAACTGTGGGCATCATTGAAACCAATGAAGCACGTGGCCTTGTGAAATATGCAAAGCCGGTTGGTGTTGTCGGCGCAGTGACACCTTCAACCAACCCCGCAGCCACGCCAGTCAATAAAGCCATGATGGCTCTTAAGGGGCGTAATGCAGTTATTATCGCAGCGTCTCCTGCAGGCTTTGCAACAACCTCACGTACCGTTGATTACATGCGTGAAGAATTACAGAAAATCGGCTTGCCACCAGATCTTGTGCAAATGCTTCCGCCGCCTGTTAACAAGGAAATGACACAACAGTTAATGGAGCAATGCGATCTTGTTGTCGTTACCGGCTCACAGAACAACGTCAAGCGAGCCTATTCAAGTGGCACACCAGCTATTGGCGTCGGTGCCGGCAATGTGGCCGTGATGATCGCAGAATCTGCCGACCTCGATGATGCCGCCGGGAAAATCTGCGCATCAAAAACATTCGATAATTCAACCTCCTGTTCTTCTGAAAATTCACTGACAATAGTCGAAGCGATCTATGATGATGCAATCGCCGCACTGCAGCGTGCAGGTGGCTATATGTGTAACGCTGAAGAGCGAGAGAAAATCATCAATACATTGTGGGTTAACGGCAAACTCAATCGTCACGTCATCGCCAAAGATGCCGCGGTACTGGCAGAAGTTGCCGGGTTGCCAGAAGCAGCTCAGTCTGCAAAGTTTTTTATGGTTGAGGAAGTAGGTGTCGGTGATAGTTACCCACTATCAGATGAAAAACTCTCATTGGTACTCACGGTTTACAAAGCAACAGATTTTCACTCTGCCAAACACAGACTCAGTGAACTTCTTGACCATGTAGGCATGGGACACTCAGTCGGTATTCATAGCAACAACGCTGATGAGACTCGCGAGTTAGCAGAGGATCTTAATGTAGTCCGTGTACTGGTGAATCAGGCCCACACCTTCGGTAATGGTGGCAGCTTTACAAATGGTTTTGAATTTACACTCAGTATGGGTTGTGGAACCTGGGCGGGTAACAGCATCAGTGAAAACCTGAACTATCGACACTTCATCAACATTACGCACCTGTCGACTGAAATCGCTGAAGACAAGCCTGCCGAAGACGAATTATTCGGCAAGCACTGGGCTAAGTACGGCAAGTAACCAATCTCATTAATCAACCGAATTTAACTGGTATGAATTTCGAAGAATTTGCGGCCAAACCACTACTGGCGGCAGCTGGCATCAAAGTACCTGGTAGTCAGTTGGTCACTACAGCAGATGACGCAGGTAAAGCCTGCGAAGCGCTTGGCCCCGTTGTGGTCAAGGCTCAGGTACCTACTGGCAAACGAGGTAAAGCAGGTGGCATTGTTGCAGCTGATTCACCAGCAGATGCGAGCAACGCAGCTTCGCGTATTCTCGGAATGGATATCGCCGGACATACAGTAGAAAAAGTACTGGTCGAGCAGCAAGCAAACATTGCGCACGAATTGTACGTCGCCATCCTCAATGACCCTGATAGTAAGGGACCGTTGATTATGTTTTCGGACATGGGCGGTATGGATATAGAGGAAATTGCTGAAACCCAGCCACAACATCTAGTCAATGTACCGGTATCGATCCATGCAGGTCCCGACAGTTCACAACTTGCAAGCGCGATAGAGCCTCTGATTGCTGCAAACAAAGATTTAACTGGCGACTCGAAAGCGATGACGCAGGATATCGTCTCAATGTTAAGCCTGCTATATAAAGTTTACGACGAGAACGATGCTGAACTTCTGGAAATAAACCCATTGGCAGTTCTTGATGACAATTCACTTGTTGCTCTTGATTGTAAATTTGTCATGGATGATTCATCACTGGTAAGGCAGAGCGAACTTGCAGCCTCCGGCACACCAGAGAAGCTCACTGGCCGAGAACTTGACGCTGCAAAACTTGATTTGAAATACATCGATCTCGGCGGGGACATCGGCGTACTAGCCAACGGTGCTGGTCTTACCATGACTACGATGGATGTCGTGACACACTACGGTGGAAAACCTGCCAACTTTCTTGAGATTGGCGGTGAAGCTTACACAAAAGCCACCGATGCACTGAAGCTGATGTTGGGCAATACAAACATCCGTAGTCTGGTTGTGAATTTTTGCGGTGCCTTTGCGCGCACTGACGTGATGACAGAAGGCGTCATCAATGCATGGTTGGAGTTGCGGCCTGATATACCGGTATTTTTCTCTATACATGGCACAGGGTCCGAAGACGCGCGCAAGTTACTCGAAGAGAAACTCGGTATGCAGTCTCATGAAACCATGGACGATGCAATTAAAGCCGCCATTGCTGCGGCTCGGGGTTAATACAGATGATTATTCGTGGCACTGAACGTCTGCTTGTCCAGGGTATAACCGGAAAACAGGGAAGCTTCTGGACTGAACGCATGCAAGCCTACGGCACAAATGTTGTCGGTGGTGTAAATCCTAAAAAAGCTGGTACCGAATGCTGCGGTGTACCCGTTTTCGCATCTGCTGTCGATGCTGCAGCTAATGGCTGCGAATTCGATGTATCAATATTGTTTATTCCACCACTGGGCGTTAGAGCAGCGGCAAGTGATGCCATGGCAGCAGGCTGTAGCAAACTGGTTTGTCTGACAGAACACATACCAGTACGCGATGTGATGTATATGATGGCCGAAGCACGCGAACGTGGCACTGCCATTGTAGGACCCAACACCGCCGGTCTAGTCACGCCAGGTGAATGCTTCGTTGGATTCATGCCGGCATTTGAAGAATCCATTTTCCGCGAAGGAAATATCGGCATCATTTCACGTAGTGGTTCGCTTGGCACACTAATGTGTCTGAATACCGTGCAGGCAGGTTTTGGTCAAAGCGCGTTTGTCGGCATCGGTGGTGATCCGATCATCGGCACAACAACGCTTGATGCTTTGAAATCTCTGGACACAGACAGCAAGACGGAAGGCGTCATTATCGTCGGTGAGATAGGTGGCGCAATGGAAGAAGCTGCTGCGGAATATGCCTCTACCATGAAAAAGCCGGTTATCGCAGCATTCATCGCTGGTGGCTCTTCACCACCAGGTAAAAAGATGGGTCATGCCGGCGCCATAGTCATGGGCAACAAGGGTACTTACGCATCCAAAGCCAAAGCGCTGGAGGCAGCAGGCGTTGAAGTTCTGAACACGCCTTCTGATGTAGGTGCTGCATTGGCAAATTCCGGTCTCGCCAGTTTGTCGTAACACCCCAACGTCACCGTACTCATGTCAGCCTTCGATGCACTGATTACACGCGCACAAAATTCACCTGCGCGTGTCGTGTTACCAGAAGCAACTGATTCACGCGTCCTTGAAGCGGCTTTACAAGCGCAAGGTGACGGTCGTTGTCATCCAGTTCTGGTGGGTGAGAAAAAATCCATCTATAGAGCCGCAAAAGAGCTCGCACTGCCTGTTGATGAATTACAGACTATTGATATTCTTAATATCAAGCAACGGCAAGAACTGGCTGAGATACTGTTCGAGAAACGTAAGCACAAAGGTATGACCATAGAGGGTGCTCAGTCAGCACTAGCTGATCCTCTTACCTACGCCTGCACACTGGTACATGCTGGTCAGGCAGACGCGTGTGTGGCAGGTGCGGTTTATGCCACCGCTGATGTCACCAGAGCAGCCCTACAGATAGTGGGGGCTGCAAAAAACGCATCCTTTGTCAGCAGCTTTTTTCTGATGACGATGAAACACCAGTTTCAGGCCTTATCAGGCATCACAGTATTCGCCGACTGCGCACTGGTTATAGAGCCTGATGCAACTGAACTTTCAGAAATAGCGGTGCAAACCGCCAGAAGTACCGCTGCCTTGTTGGGAACTACACCAGTGGTTGCGATGCTGTCTTTCTCAACTGACGGCAGCGCCAAACATCCACGTGTAATCAAAGTGCAGGAAGCAACTGCACTTACCAATGATATTTTCACCAAAGAAAATCCCCAATGGAAAGTCGTTGGCGACGTACAACTTGATGCTGCTGTGGTACCGGAGATTCTACAAAAGAAAGCACCAGATTTTGCTGCAAAATTAGGCACTGATGCCTTACCCAATATTCTGGTCTTCCCGAATCTTGAGGCAGGCAATATCGGTTACAAGCTATGTGAACGATTTGGGGACTGCGATGCCATTGGACCGGTACTGCAAGGGTTGGCACGGCCCGTTAATGATCTGTCGCGTGGTTGTAAAACAGAAGATATTTCAAGAATTCTTGCCATTACCTCTTTACAGGCAATGGCATAGAGTTGGACACACCAGGAAGGACCACAATATTCTTTCGTCGTCATGCCAAGATCAGGAAACGCGCTTAGTCTGGCTTATTGATGGCTTTTCGCTCTATGGCGAAGAGGGGGATTGCGCCATAGATATGCGGGAAGAGTTCCGTTCCACCTGAGGTGTTCTCAAACGCAGGCTGTAGGTCTTTGTCCAGCTTCTGCGGCTGTATCTTTACTATTTCGAAGTCGACGATATCCTGAAAATATCGCTCAAGAACACCTGGCAATTGATCTTTTGTCGCACAATGGATAAACCCTTCACTTTGCAAAGAAGCCGACTCATAGAAGCCGGATGATCGTGCTTTATCGAGATCACGGATCAATGCTACATGGAATATTTCTTCGCTCACGGTCAAGTTATGTGTAGTTAAGTTACCAGTTGCAAGACTAAGCTAGGCTAAACCAGATTCGCCAGCCACCTCAAAATGCCCCACCACATCACCCCGGGAATTAGTGATATCGGGTTTGAAGAAGCTACCTAACGACTCAAACTGCTCGTTAGTAAGTGCTTGCAATTTTTTTAATACCGCACCCAATAGCACTTCAGCAGCCTCTTTGTTGCCATCATCGATTTTCAAAGATATGCCATAACCCTGATGAGTCAGAATGGCGACATAACATCCGTCAGCACCGGTTTTAATTAATACAGGTCTGCCGGTCTCACTCATCAAAGCACTGCATAATCGATCAGCACCTGCAACAAGATAGGGCTCATCCGTGACGGCCTGCAATATGGTCTGCATGGCATATTTACGTTGTTGGGTCAGGCCAACAGGATTGCCAAATCTTGCCATTACAGTCGCTAGCATGCGACCAGGCATAGCCAGGGCCGGCATTGCACAACCATCATAACCATAAGGCAGCGATGAAATATCGGTTGCGCTCAACTCTTGCAGCACTTTTAGCCAGCGTTGCTGGGATGGATGATGATATAAACGATAATCAGTCGTTTGTTCACCCATGTACTGGATCGTCGTCAATATGCCAGCGTGCTTACCAGAACAATTATGATGATAGCGTCGCGGCGCACCACCTGAGCGAACCAGTTCAAAACGTGATTCCGGGTACAGTGGCAGTTCTGCACCACATTCAAGATCACTTTCTTTGAGCTTGATCGATTCAAGCCAATTGATAATCAGATTAGTGTGTACGTACTCACCGTTGTGTGATGCACAGGCGAGCGCGATGTGGCGGCTATCCAGATCAAAATGTTCTATGGCACCGGATTCGACCAGCGAAATAGCCTGAATGAATTTGATAGCTGAGCGCGGAAAGTGATTACGATCAATATCGCCAAGCGTGAGTATTTCTTCACCAGCTGCATTGCAGACAGAAACAAAACCTCTATGGCGACCCTCGACAGTGCCGCCTCTCCAACGATTGACCAGTACAGGGTTTGTCATCCGCCTGCAGATATACCGGTTGCGTCGCGTAACTGTGCCATCAGTGCAGACGATTGAATACGAGCCTTTCGCCCACCTTCATCAAGGATTTCGTTTATGCGATCAGGGGATTGCATCAGCTCGTGGTATTTTTCACGTGGCTCAGCCAGCGTCTCATTTACTTTCTCGAATAAACGCTGTTTGGCATCACCCCAGGAAATGCCACCTGCGTAGTCTTCGCGCATCTGATTGGCTTCGTCCTCATTTACAAAGGCACGATAAATTTCAAATACCGTACTCTCGTCCGGATTTTTAGGTTCACCGGGTTCCTGAGAATTTGTAACAATTTTCATGATGGACTTGCGTAATCGTTTTTCAGTTTCGAATAGCGGTATCGTATTGTTGTAGCTTTTACTCATTTTACGACCATCAAGCCCTGCCAGAACAGCAGTGCGCTCTTCTACTTCTACCTCTGGTATAACCAGCAATTCGCCATAATGATGATTAAAGCGTTGGGCAATATCGCGGGTCATCTCAAGGTGCTGGATCTGATCCTTACCCACTGGCACTTTGTTGGCTTTGAACATCAGAATGTCAGCAGCCATCAATATCGGGTAACTGAACAGCCCCATGCTGATACCTTTATCCGGATCACCTGAACCCGATTCTTCGTTTTCCTGCACCAACGCTTTGTACGCATGTGCACGGTTCATCAATCCCTTGGCCGCCATACAGGTCAACATCCAGGTCAATTCAGGAATTTCCGGAATATCAGATTGGCGATAAAGCGTCACCTCATCCGGATCAAGTCCTGCTGCCAGCCAGGTCGCCGCTATTTCCAATCGAGACTGCCGAACAAGATCAGCATCGGTGCTTTTAATCAACGCATGGTAGTCAGCCAGAAAATAATAACTGCTGTTTTCACTTAGACGACTGGCCTCAACCGATGGCCTGATGGCGCCAACGTAATTACCAAGATGTGGCGTTCCGGTGGTGGTTATACCGGTGAGGTAAATTTTTTTCGACATGACGTAAATCGGATATCTGTTTCGATACTAATTAACTGATAGCAAACATGCCTTCGACTTCCACACAGGCATTCATTGGTAAAGCCGCTACACCCACGGCTGCGCGAGCATGGGCACCCTTTTCACCCAGCATTTCTCCTATTAGTTCGGAAGCACCATTGACTACTTTGGGATGATCTGTGAACTGTGCCGTTGATGCTACAAAACCTCCAAGACGAATACAGCGTTGCACACGCTCAAGATCCCCGTCACAAGCAGCGGCAACCTGAGACAGTAAGTTGATCGCGCAAATGCGTGCAGCTTGATAGCCACTGTCTACATCGACTGTATCGCCCAGAAGCCCGGTCGTCGACAAGGTGCCATCAACAAAAGGAAGCTGGCCCGAAACCGTCACTATATTGTTATGTACCACATAGCCAACATAGGCTGCGACCGGAGCAGGTGCTGGCGGCAAGGTAATACCGGCTGCAGCCAACCGAGTGGTTATTGAATCTGACATGATGTCTCCTGTTTTAAATGGATTGTAGCTTTGTATTCCAAATTAGCTCAGTAACAGATGTTTCATCCGTAAAAGCCGTCATCCCCCATTGGCGCAGGGGGATGACGGCTTTAGTTTTCGTTGATTTTTACCAGAGCAATGTCCAGCACTTGATATTAGGCTGTAGAAGAGCCTTCTCTTCCTGTTATCTTCAATCCAGCAGATTCAATGTGGCACTTTTTCAGTATCGAGCAATTCGTTAATCTTGCCTATATAAGTGAAAAGCGCGATATGTGTGTCAGGGTTACTTGATTTGAGACGTCCTGATGCGTCTGTAAATTTCTTTACCTGCTCATCATGGTCTTTAAGTAGTTGCTCAATGAGAAGTTTTTCATTCTCCGTCGGATCAAGATTGAAATTTTTTTTCTTACGCTCGAGCTGACTTAAAAAATCAAAGTGCCTTTGTTTGGTGGTTTCCATGGCATTATATGCTTGCCATGCTTCTCCAGCCTGAGTCCGCTGATCATCGGACATAACCAATACAGGCATTGTTGTGTTCGACATCGTTTGAGTATCTATCCGCCGATGTATGACATTTCTACTTTCGGACGCAATACAACAACCTCTGTGCGCGTCTCGGAATAGCGATCCTCGCGCATCTGCCACAGATTATGTACACGTTCGAACAGGGCGTCATCTGAACAGCCAGCGCGTAGCATCTCTCTCAAATCATGTCCTTGACTGGCAAACAAACAATTATAAACACTACCCAGGGCAGATAGCCGTGCACGAGAACAGTCACCACAAAACGGCTCAGATACGGATGAGATAATGCCTATCTCTCCACCACCATCTTTGTACCGCCAGCGTTTGGCAACTTCACCAGCGTAATTGGGCTCGATTGGCTCGATGGGTAACTCGGCATCAATTCTGTCTGCAATTTCACGACTGGTAGTTACATGTTCCAGATCCCATCCATTGCTGTTACCCACATCCATAAATTCGATAAAGCGCAATATTTGTCCTGTGCCATGAAAGAAATTCGCCATTGGCAAAATACTATGGTCATTTAAGCCTTTCTTGACCACCATGTTTACCTTGACTGCGCTGAAACCCGCGTTTTGGGCAGCATTAATGCCATCCAATACCTTCTGAACACTAATGCCGACATCGTTAACACGCATAAATGTCTCATCGTCCAGTGCATCCAGACTAATATTGACACGTTGCAAACCAGCATCTCTAAGACGAGCAGCACGCTTGGCAGTTAGCAGAGAGGCATTGGTTGTCAGACTGATATCTTCTACGCCATCAACACAACGTATTTTTTCAATAAGCGTTTCAAGGTCGTTGCGCAGCAAAGGCTCACCGCCAGTCAAGCGAATTTTCGATACACCAAGCTTCGCAAAAACCCGAACGACACGAAGAATTTCTTCGAAAGTCAGTAATTCCTTGCGCGGAAGAAATTTATATTGGCTATTGAATACCTCTTTGGGCATGCAATAGGTACAACGGAAATTACATCTGTCCGTGACAGACACACGTAAATCGTGCAGTGGCCTGTTTAGTCGATCGACTACTGGTAGTGTATCGTCAGATTGTATTGAATTCATGAGCACACTACCTCCCTATCCATGAAACTATCCACCACCACGCTGAAAGCGACGATGAAAAAACACGGCGAAATTTTCAAATTCGGATTCACTGAGCCCGGTAGCAGTAAAGTCAACACGGCACCAAGGCACTTCCATTAATGCGATCTTACGCAATTGTTGTTCACCCAATGTGATATTCACGTTGCCGGAGCCTATTGCCACATCGACCCCGTTAGATAAAACCGTGTATTTGTTTTCACCGACAGCACGCGGCAGAATCCTGTAAAAATCCTTGTGCGTTAGAGCCATATCGCGCGTATCGCGAATTGTTGTGTTATCAGTCACCGTGTTTGTTTAATCGTTTATTTTAACCGCCAACCACACGATGCTAACCACCGGCCACAGGTGGCCAGATAGCGAGCACATCACCCTCTTTCAACACACCTTCCTGATCACGATCAGTTTCACAAACAAATACACCGTTAATTAACACCAGATGCGCCAATTCTCTTGGGACATGGTAAGTATCGATAATCCGGTTCAAGCTTGCATTCTCGCCAATCTCGATGCTGACAGCATTTGCCACAGCGCTGCCGGGCAATAAATCCGAAAGTGTTGCGTATAGCTTCAGGGTAATCTTCATTGCCAAATCTTTGCTAGTCAGTCATTAACCATCGACGACAGGCTTCAAAACATCATCCAATCTAAGCGCTAAGATTCGCCGACTGTTGCTGGGCTGATGCCAAATAAGCATCCATCAACAGCGTCGGGTCTTCCATCAGACGCCCCTTCCAATCACCAAGTGGCTTCGCAGTCTGTATAAGTCCACGCATGGCACCTACATGTTGCGTCATACCAAGGCTGCTAGCACCAACCAACACATCATCTTTGAATTGCAGATTGATGTACTTGAATTTATCCCGGTCGAGCTGCTCAACCTCTTCGCCGCCAGGCACACCCATCCACATCCCGAAAGATGTTGATATGAGTCCGACGGTGTCGAGAATGTTCATATTAACCGTTCCACGATGTGCCGAACCGTGACCCCGTGCCATGTTTTGCGCTGCTATGCGTCCATGCTCGACCGCGGTAGGCTGAATGGCCTGCACCTGGTACTCACCTGTTGAATAGTCTCTGCCCTGTGCGACATCGCCCGCGGCATAAACATCTGCAATGCTCGTCTGCTGGCAATCATCAACAACAATCCCGTCTCTGGTTTCTATTCCACTGTTTTGCAGAAATTCTGTATTTGATCTGACACCAGTTGCCGATATCACAAGATCTGCATCCATGCTTGAACCGTTATCCAAAACAATTTTCAACGCTTTACCCGATGAACCTTGCTGTATTTCATTCACCTTGGTTGAGGTCAACACATTGATACCTTTCTCGACACACCAATCCTTTATAAGAGTACCCATTGTCTCGTTGGTCATACGAGAGACCATTCTGTTTTCCATTTCAACAACCGTAAGTTCTACCTTTCGTGCAGCCAGAGCTTCGAGGATGATGCAACCTATGAAACCCGCACCCATCAGAACAACGCTTGAACCCGGTGCTGCAAGTTTAATAATTTCGTGTGCGTCGGCCAGTGTCCAGCAGTTATGTACGCCGTCAAGGTCAATGCCGCCAATAGGCGGTTTGACAGGGGTTGCACCTGTAGCGATTAACAACCTGTCGTATTGCATTGTCGAGCCATCAGCCAGACTCAACTGCTTGCCGCCCGTATCGATTGAGTCAACACGATTTTGTACGACATTGATATTCAGGCCACTATAGTGGCTGTTGTCCTTGCGCAGATACGTACCGTCTTCGTTGATATCGCCAACGAGAAAATAAGGTAGTGCCATACGCGAATACGGCGGCTTATCTTCAGCCCCCAGCATAGTGATCTGGCAAGACGCATCCAGTTTACGTATGTGTTCCGCAGCAACCACACCTGCCGGGCCTGTACCGATAATCACGTGATGCATTTATCTCTGCCTCGTATTCAAATGTCTGAATCAGATTTTTAATCTTGGAGATAAAAACGGGTACGACATGCGTACCCGCTTTATTCTTAACTCTACAAGCCTCTAATCGAAGCCTGTGATCAGATGACAGCTTACGCAGGCAGATTAAACTTCTGCCGTGTTTCGCTGGTTAGTTCGCCGTTACTTGTCCAGCCGCGAATTTCGTAATACTCAGGTAGCATTTTATCCAACTCACAAACTCTTTCCTTTGCGGGCCCCGAATTGCCGCCTTCGGTCAAAAGACGTTTCGGTAGAGTATCTGCGCTGCCATCAATGCCAGCTTTCATGTTGTAGTCACGTTCCATATTCCAGATACGTTCGCCCACTTCCAGCATACGATCAGGTGACCAGTCGCCTTCGCAGGCAGCATCAACTTGTGGCGCGATATCATCAAGTGTCCAGGCAAACGTTGTAAACACACACAAGCCAGCAGAATCAACTGCAGCAGTAGCGTCCTGGAAAGCTTTGACCAAACCTGGCTTGCCTTCGGAATGCAGTGGATCAGTTTTTTCCGGTATGCCGAGGATTTCAGATGCAACCGTGTAACCACGCAAGTGACAAGCACCACGATTGGAGGTTGCATAGGCGAGACCCATGCCCTGAATACCACGAGGATCGTAAGCTGGAAATTCCTGACCCTTGACTGTCATGGAAAGTTCCGGATGACCATACTTCTCACACAGGCGCTGTGCGCCCATGCCGAGGTCTTTGCCGAAGCCTTCGCCTTTGGCAACTTTCTCAGCAGCCCAACACAACGCTTCAGCAGAACCGAATTTAAGTTCCATGCCACCGGTCTGTGCATCGGTTATTGCGCCCATCTCGTACATTTCCATCGCAGCTGCAACGGTCGAACCGAAAGAGATTGGGTCCATGCCATCTTCGTTGCACAAGAAGTTACAGTAGGTCAGAGCATCAATATCATCCACACCTGTATCCGGACCTAATGCCCATGCAGCCTCGTATTCCAGCCCACCTGAATTAATCCAGTATTCGGGCTTGTCCTTAACCGAGAAATGCGTGCGATCAATAGTTGAGATACGGCCACAGGCGATGGTGCAGGAAAAACACGCGCCATTAGTGGTTAGATTCGTTTTGCCATCGGATTTACGTGGCTCGTGCATCGCTTCACCGGATACGTTTGACGCACCTTCGAACTGCACTTCACGCATGTTACGCGTTGGCAGTGCACCCACTTCGTTAATGACATTCATCAACACCTGGGTACCATAAGTTGGCAAGCCTTGTCCTGTAACAGCATTTTCTGCCAGTACACTTTTGCCTGCTTTGACAGTCTCTTTAAAACGTTGCGGGTCATTGATATTTCCCACGCCAAGTGTACCCCTGACAGCAACAGCCTTTAAATTCTTGGAGGCCATGACCGTACCGACACCGGAACGACCAGCTGCACGATGCAAGTCGTTAACAACGGCTGCATACAGACAGCCTTCTTCGGCAGAGCGCCCGACCATCGCCATGCGAGTTTGAGGATCCTGCACTTTGGCATGCAACATTTTGTCTGCTTCCCATACCGATTTACCCCACAAGTCATCAGCAGGGTGCAGATGTGCGTCACCATCGAGGATGTGCAAGTAAACAGGAGAAGCTGCTTTACCTTCAAAGATAATCATGTCCCAGCCGGCCATTTTTAGCTCAGCACCAAAGAAGCCACCCGAATTTGAACAGGCTACTGTATTGGTTAATGGGCTTTTGCAAACCACCGAATAACGTCCGGCGGTCGATGCATTGGTACCGGTTAACGGACCGGTTGTCATGATGAACTTGTTATCCGGTCCGAGTGGATCGCACTTAGGATCGGTTTCCGCCACCAGATAACGTGTTGCCAGACCACGCTGGCCGAGATAGTCATTCGCCCATTCCATATTGAGCGCTTCAGAAGTACAGGTACCTGCGCTTAGATTGACACGCAGCAGTTTTCTTGTCCAAGCCATGAGAGTGTCTCCTACGCGCCAGCGTTATCTGTTTTAGCCGCCCATGCTCGCATCTTGTCGAGGCCAGTTGCATCAGCGTCTATGTAAGTGATTGCACCAGTCGGGCAGGATTCGGCACATTGCGGATCGCCGCCACACAGGTTGCATTTAACGACCTTGCCGGTCGAGGAGTTGTAATTGACCGTGCCGAACGGGCAGGCAATTGTACAGACCTTACAGCCAACACAAACATCTTCATTGATGTCTTTGGATCCGTTGGCAGGGTTCAGCGTGATCGCATCTACCGGGCAGGCTTGCATACACCAGGCTTCATCGCACTGTGTGCATGTGTAGGGGACGTAGCGCCCTTCATCGTGAAAGCTGAAAACCTTGATCCGCGATTTGGCAGGATTGAAAATCCCCTCTTGCTCCATCGAACAGGCTGTTTCACATTGCAGACATCCGGTACATTTACCGGGGTCTATGTGTAGCGACTTCTGCATTAGGTCTCCTCCAAGGATCGGTTCGGTGTAATTTTTAGTATCAGGTGGATGTACTTAATAAATAGCACTAGCACTAGTGTAGCTATTGCCGAGTACTGTTTGCAATAGTCTGTATTCGCGTTAAATGGGTTTCCAGCCGGGAAAAACCATTAAATCAGTCCGCGCCGCTAGAAACAGGGCCTTCACCCGGCCCAACAGGCCGTCAAAAACGGGGAGCCACAGGTAAATTAACCCTATTCAGCGTATCCGTGCTCAAAAACCTCTATGTACACACGTGAAGGCCGTACTCCTTATTAAACATATTATTATATTGTTAAATTCGCGTATGCGCCGGAAGCCATCTAATAGCCGTGCCGGTCTTTCGCCAATTGACAGGGGGTCCTTATCTGATATTGTCTCAGCAACTCCACGGCAACAGCGGTAGCCAGGCTCGATGAACTCAGGTAAATGTCTCTGTGGCGAGGTGCAATGGCAGATTACAGCCGAGCCCTTTGCCATGTACAACTGTCATTGCAGAATGTGCCAGAAGGTTCATGGCGCTGCATTCGGCACCTATGCATTTGTACAAGACGATCAGTTTCAATGGACGACAGACACAGAGTCTGTAGTTGGATATAACTCTTCGGATGTATTGGTACGCAACTCCTGCAAAACCTGTGGATCAGTCGTGCCCTTTGAAAGTCAAAAGGCTGATCAATGGGTTGTGCCTGCGGGATGCCATGACACTATGCGCACACCTGATCACAACATCTTTATGCCCGACAGTGCACCATGGCATACAGTCAGTGGTGATTTACCCGAGTGCGAATTCTATCCGGACGATTCAGGTCGTAAGCCGGTTGACGGACTGCCGGATCTCGGTAAAACCACCTTGCCCGAAAAACCAATGCAAGGCAGCTGCCTGTGTGGAAAAATTAAGTTTCGGGTAACAGAGCCGTTAAAGCTTGCGCGTAACTGTCATTGCTCACGGTGTCGACAAGGTCGTTCAACAGCACATGCCTGTAACGGTTTTGTTTCTTACGATGGTATTGAATTTTTAGCAGGCGAGGAGCATCTCCAAAACTACAAAGTTCCGGACGCACAATTTTTCACACAAGTTTTTTGCAAGAACTGCAGCTCGCTCATGCCGCGTAAGGATTCAGAGCGCGGTATCAGCATCATACCGATGGGCTCACTCGACAATGACCCCGGGATAAAAACCAGTGATCATATTTGGGTGAGCGATAAATCCAGCTGGCATAACATCACAGATGGCTTGCCGCAGCATGAGGAAGGGCCACCTGCTTGATCACCGATTACTCAGCCCCATCCAACAATACCTAACAACACTTAATAAAGGACACCACCTCTTATGGCAGCAGGCGATAAATCAGTCGACGGCGCGCGCATATCAATCGAAAGTGCTCACTCAGTCTCCGAAACCATAGATCGTCTTGAAGCAGTACTGAAGGAAAAAGGCATGGGCATATTCGGACGTGTGGATCACGCCGCTAATGCAAAAAAAGTAGAGCTTGAGATGCCTGAGACACAAGTATTGATTTTCGGCAACCCGAAACTTGGAACGAGATTAATGCAAGCGGCCCCAAGTATCGCAATTGATCTACCACTTAAAATGATGGCGACAGAAAACAGTGATGGCACAGTGAGCCTAAGCTGGATAGACCCTGCTCATTTGAAATCAATTCATGCTGTTAGCGGATGTGATGACGTATTTGAGACTATCAGTGGTGCGTTGATGAATATTGCTGGCGGAGTTACTGCTGGTTGAACGCCCGGTTCTGCTGCCAGAGCATGAACTATGCATGGCGACACACCTTCTGGAGAGCCGTGTCAGCTACCTCTCCGGTGACCAACAGGAAATTGGTCGTGTTAATACCTTCACGCAACACGCTTATTTTAGGGGCAATATTGGTTAGGGTCGATATTGCCTAAAAAAGTATTTCAGACAATATCGTTGCCCATCAACAGCAAGGGTAAAAAGCCATCTGATTGCCCCAAAATATCATCACCACGGATAATTCAGCAAAACGTTTGCGAAAAAAGGAATTACTTTGTGTACCACATCGACTTCTTTAGCACTGGTTCGATGGATACAACATCTTCTTTACCGACGAACAACTGAGCAGTGGTTGAATCTTTGTTAAATACCAGTTGTGGCTGACTGGCAATACCTTGAGCGCTAATATCCCTGAATCTTGAGTTAGAGAGATTATTTGTTGCTGCTGAACTCTCATCCACAATAGTATTGGCGGGACCTGCATCTGCAAATCTCACTGCCATCAACCGATTAACTGTTGCCAGACCAGTAGCACAAGCACCTGCTTCCTCACTGGATTCCGCGCTCGGGGTAAAAGTTGTGGCAAATACAGTGTTGTCCAGAGTCAGTGTTTCACTAAGAATTTTCTCGCCAGAGTTCAACTTGATAAACCAGCCAGATTTTTCATCAAGCTCATCTTGCGCATTTGCAACTATTGATGGATTGCTGGATTGTAAATCGGCAGCTGTCGCATTGTAGAGATCGCTAACGACTAATGTTTCAACTGGATCGTCCGTTCCGAACTCATCATCTATAAGGTATAGCACGCCCTGTGAAACATCCGCAATGGGGTTGTCTCGGTTACCCGAGCCAATGACAAGTGTAAAGAACCTGCCTTGTTCTCCACCGAACTGAAGCGACACACTGGGTGGATAAAAGAATGGTTGGTACCCGTTGGCCGATACATCAACCAAAGGAGCCACGCGAAACTCACTGGATCTGGTGACATCATTAAAATCTACTCGCCATATCTGTCCTCCGAGATCTCCAGCATAGATTCGATCTGCCAATCCATCATTATCCGAATCAATTACTCGTAGATCGGCTGGAAACGCATAATTCATTCTAGGATGAGTTGCCTCCCAGATTAGAGAACCGCTGGTATCAACCATAAATATTGCATTACCATTTGATGGTGTAGCAACGTGAAGATCGTCGTTTGTATCATCATAACCACCACCGAAGGCCAGTACTTTTCTGCTTTCGGAACCAAATTTTACCGACAAAAGCGATGGTCTTGACCAGGATTGAGCCAGGTTCTTGAAATCACCCTGGCCACCACTTATTTGCCATATCAAGCGCGGAGACTCTGGATTGGTAACATCCATTGCATAATAATTACTGCCACCCCTCCTCATACCGAAAATCAGAACAAGCTTGTCAGTGCCGTTTACTATTCCGTCGCCGTTTTGATCGGTATGCCAAGGTACGATGTTTCCATCCAGTCCGTATAGATGTTCACCTGTGAAACCGCCATGAATCAAATATTTAACGTTTGACAATAACTCCTGTGGCATGAACGCGAATATTTCACCACCGCCTGCTGTATTGTTGTACTCACCAGGGCCAGGCTCAGTTGCATCGATCGCATGCAGAAAACCTTGATTGGTAGCCGTGTATAAAACACGTTGTCCACCGTCGTAATCTGCGATCACTATATCACTATGAAGCGGATCTCCCATCGGCAACTCTCTCAAGTCCTTCAGCAATTCCCTGTGATTCAAACCTGTGCCGAACAATGCGCTATTCAACCTGCGATTTTCTTTAGAAAGAGAATAATTACTATTGGCTGAAAGAACCGCTCCGGAGCCCGGTATTGCATCAGGCTCACCAATATATGTGTAGAGCGTGCGGGAGTCAGCGTCGAGATTCTCTGATGCACCACCGGCTGTCACATCAATACCATCTACATCACTCGACCAAAAACTGCGGGCAGTTTCTGAAAAAAGGAGTGAGCCTGAATCACGATTAGTTGCGGCATTCCCAGTAACATCTTTTATACCCTCACTATCCATAAAATATCCTTTTAAATTACCTCTCCATACAGGGTTTCCACTTGGAGCTATCAGAGGGATGTACATCCGATCATCATGTGACGCGTTGAGGCGATCTATACCGATAGAAAACTGACTTATATTATCCACCGGGCTTGAGATATTTTCGAACAGGTTTTCAAGCGCACTAATAAGTTCATCAGAGGTCCTGGAGTTGAAAAATTCTCCACCACCTGCTCTTGCGAGAGATTCAAGATAATCCCTTCCCCAACCTTTTACACCAAACGCCACGGTGTGCGTGGTTATGTTACTCCCGGGTATCGATGGATTCATATCGTTGTTTTGCAAATAAGACAACAGCTCCGGCCCACAAATTCCGGCGCTCGCTTTTGGGTCTCCTAGGGAAATCGACAAATCGGCACAGTCGGCAGCACGTAAGCCAGTAATGTCTTCAAAGCCTTCTTGATTTCCTTGATTAAACGGATTTCCATCGGAAATGAAAATAATATTATTTGTTTCACATTGATTTTTTATAGGAGAAACGTAGTCAGCTCCAGACCAGCGATCAGAATGTGTGTATTCACATACTCGTCTGGTTGAACCATCAAGTGTCGTCATCCGTTTACAATTTCTGATAGGAAGATCATGACAAAACCTTGTTCCCAGATTACTTCCAAATAACCTGCAATTGCCGACCGATCCAGGTGCCGCACCAACTTGATAAGCATTCATGGGTTCGTAGGTTGATGGATGAGCTGCAGCCTTATCACCTCCACGGTGAGAGGTAGCAGCAGGGTCCCAAACATTGGGCTTGAACAAAAGTACGTTGCGTACATCAACACCACCCTGTTGCACCGGCCCTCCTCTAAAATATTGTGCCGCCTCTATGAGAGCAGGAACACTCGCTGTTCCGAATTCCAAGGGTGTATTATCGACAATACCTTCAACAATATCCTGACCCGTTATCGAGGAGTCTGATATATCTGGATCAACCAAACCAGCTGGAGCACTCAGATCCGATATGGGCCAGTGTATGCCACCTGCTACATTTGCAAACAGGGAGCCAAGACCAATATTCACATCAGATGCATATGTGTCTACGACCCGTTTAACAGCCGTCCTCAGCGAATCAATCTTAACAGCTCCTGCAAGCTTGCCCCTCATACTATCGGAGTAGTCAAGCACGAGTAGAATATTGGACTTGCTACGCAGGGTAGTTATCGCGCTGACGTCATCTGCAAATGAATTCAATGATACGAAAATCAGTACAATAAACCCGACACAAGAGAATCGCATCTTTACAGTTCCAAGCATAAAATATACTGAAAAATAGCAAAATATATACCGCTATTTCGTATTGAATTCGACTGTATTTCGCTCCTCTATGAACAGAGTGAATTATAATAGTTATCTAAAATTCAAAGCTATGTAGGAAACAAATTGCCATGACCTATGAGGCGCAAAGCATAGCGACTGGTTGACAGTGACCGACAGGAACGGCAGCGAAGGGGAAAAACTGTCAACTTGCCGGCTGCAGCTGGTTATGTGCGGCTTCGAGCATTTGGGCGCTCTATCTTGAGCTTCATCCGAAAAAACAACAATATTTGTCTTCATTGACCAATTCTAGAAACTCTCCTAATGTGTCGGTTTTAGGAGTTGGCTCGTATGAATGCCATTTTAAATCTTGCCGTTGCCAGTATACCTTCCAATTTTTATTTTTCTTGATATAGGTTGCTTTGGCTATCGATAGCTCAGATTTTTCAGAAGGACTATTCCATACCGGGCGTATTTCAAATAACTCGATCGATTGGTTTTCTATACGGTAGCCAATGTCTAATTGATCCCGTACATGCACAGGCGGTCGGCGCCATTCGAGGAACTTTTCGAGATCCTTCTCCCATTGCTTTTTTTCAAACTCACTTATTGCCATATCAATCAAGATTTAAGCGCATAATGGCTGCTTCAGTCACAGCGCGTGTGCTGTCGAGCTGCAAGCGCTTGTTAGAAAGCGTTGTCTGAAATTCGACCATCAGCTTCGAAACTGCCAGATGCTTGGATGCTGTCTTACATGAAATATTGAAAGAACCTCAACACTTTTTTCATTCAATATGCGATAGTAAATTTGACAGGGATACTTTTGAACAGACTTACATCGCACATCTTTGTGCACCAATGCCGATAATTCAGGTGATTATTATATCGAGTGTATTGCAGAATCGATACTTTCGACAAATTGTTAACCCAATCGATTGAGTTAACGTACGAAAGAAGATGAAATCTAGATTTTCAAATGCAATTTGGGTTTCCAAAATGGCCTGAATAATTCAATTTTAGGACAGCGGTTCATCACAACTTTAAGGCCCCCATCTTCTGCAATGCGCGCGGCATCTTCATTGAATACACCGATTTGTCCCCACAATACTTTTGCGCCAATCTCAACAGCTTCTTCAGCGATACCCGGTAACGCCTCTGGCGGGCGAAAAACATCTACCATATCGACCTGACAATCAATTTCAGCCAATGAATGGAACACCGGTATACCGCGTATTTCAGTGACACTTTTACGGGGATTAACAGGCAACATCTTGTAACCGGTTTCGTGCAGTACACGTAAAACACCATAACTGAATTTGGTTTTATCCGGGCTGGCTCCCACCATGGCGATGGTTTTAACCGAGCTGAGAATGTCTTGCAGATACTCGTTGGAGTATTCTTCGTTATGATTCATGTATTCCATGTTATTTCTCTTTCGGTGTAGCAATGTCGGCTTTCAGCTCATGCGTTTGCAGTGGATCAAGAAACGGATTTCGGTAGAGCTTATCGTGACTCTCCACACCTATTTCGAGTGTTAGGTCCGACACCGGACGAGCTACACACAAAATAACATAGCCATTATCCAGTTGCCGGTTGTTCAGTGCTACCTGACGTCGCTGATCAACCTCACCTTTCATCAGCTTGGCTGCACAGGTTATGCAACCGCCGTATTTGCAACCGTAGGGAAGGTCAACCCCCTGATCACGCAAACTTTCCAATAGTGGGCGCTTGGCTTCAACCTTAAAAGCCGCATTATCGCGATTGGCGATAGTGACAGTAAAAGTTGTCATATCCAGATATCGCTAGTGCAATCACCACCGGGATAACGAGTTTCATGGCAACGACTAGGACCGTTAGGCTCTTTGCCGAAATCGACCACGAAATCCGGATCGATTTCCATACCTCCGTTTTCAACATCGCAATTGACCATCAACATACAGCCACCGTTAGTACGAATCTCGGGATAAAACTGGTTGTCCCAGGTACTAAACAAGCTGGTGGTTACGTAAAGGCGTTTGCCATCGAGTGATAATTGAATCATCTGTGGTCCACCAGTGACATCAACACCATTGACCTCTGGTGCGCGACCGAGTAATCCACCCATCCAGACCTGACCTGTTAACTTGGGATTGTGCGGGTCCGTGATGTCGTATTGCCTGATGTCTCCGTGTAGCCAGTTACACAGATATAAATAACGATCATCCATGCTCAATAAAATAACCGAGATAACACCCGGCACAGGTATCGGCCATTCCGGATGCGGCTCATTGCCTACATCAATGATCTTCTCCCACTGCCATTCTTCGTTATCGTCTTTCCACCAATGAATAATATTGGCCGACAGTGCAGCGCCACAAAAACCGTGAGAAGAATCAGGATTATGGTGAAAACGTACTTCTAATGGAATGAGACCGTCTTCACCCAGATAGAAAGTTTGCTTCGGTTCTTTCTTTTCAAAATCCCATAAGTGAATACGGCGTCCGTACTTGAGGTAACCGACTTCTTCGAGATCAAAACCGGGCATAAACGTATTCGGCGCCGCCCATTCGGAACTTGCCATTACGTTGTGACGGGGTTGGTACCAAAAATCATAACTGAACGGTATGTCGCCCATGGAGTTTTCCCAACGCCCCATAATTTCGAAGTCTTTATTCAGATGAAGATACCCACCCGGCGCTTCACCCAACGCATTGCCCAACATGGAAATAATAATTTCGCTACCGAGACAATGCACAGTATGTGGTGCACTTAAATCGGTTTTTGTTTTTATGTCCGCACCTTCGATAACTTTGTGCAGACGCGGTGCGCGTGGATCAGTCGCTGTATCGACAATGTGTATATTCGATGAACGAACACCCGGTACCAGCAAATAGCTACGCGCCATAGAGTCATCGTCAAAACACGAAGAGCAGGCATTCCAGCCCATGTGATGGAGTTCGTCACCAATGCCTGGCATTTCCAGCCGGTGTATGACCTTGCTATAGTCCGGGCTATCGGGATCAGCATCAATGGTGACCAAATAGTCCGGCTTCTGGATTCCTGTACCCGTATAGATGGCGATGGAGTACAGCAGTTTCTCACGAGGCGCCTGTATCGCTTCTGCGGGTGATGCGTAGCCCGGTCCACAACAGTCACTAGCCATCAATTTGCTCCAGTTTCTTAAAAAGTACACTTATATTAGCGCAAGGAAAAATATCGCCGGACCGTACTTTTGATCTGACAGTTACAGCAATATCGTTGATTCTACTGCCTAATTAAAGATCATAATGTATCTAACGGCAATTATTACTCGGTTACTGTATTTTCCTTTACCATGGCCGACTGAAATAAGTCCGCTGACGACTACCAGGGTTACTCGCGACTCTACGCTATGAATGACCGCACAAATTCATCGCTATCACTGCACCAGCTACTGACAGAGGTAGACGATGCAGTGCGCACGGCAATGTCGTCAACCTATTGGGTCAGGGCCGAGATTCTACAAGTTCGCCATAACGGCTACTGGGCGATAGAGCTATCGAGTTACGAAGATGGCAAAAAGGCCAAGGCAACCGCCATGATTTGGCAGAGCCAGGCAAATATCGTCACAAACTTTGAATCAGCATCGGGTATAAAGCTTGAGAAAGGCCTGAAGATACTGGCCCGTGTCGATGTTGCATTCCATACCGAATACGGTTTGCGACTAAATGTTCGCGAGTTCGACCCTGCGTTTTCACTCGGCGATATGGAAGCGCGTCTTCACCAAATACGTCAGCGCCTGGCCTCACTTGGAGAAAACACGCTCAACAGAAGTCTTGTCACGCCTGAAGAATTTACCCGGGTTGCCGTTATTTCACCACGCGAAGCCGCGGGCCTCGGAGATTTTCGTACACAGGCAGATGCACTACAAAATCATGGCCTATGTGAGTTCCACTACTACCCAGCCCTTTTTCAATCTGATCGCAATGAACAAAGCATCATCGATGCACTAAAACAGATTGTCGACAAGCACAAGAAACAGTCATTCGATGCCATAGCCATCATACGGGGTGGTGGAGACAAAGCTGGCCTCTACGAAATGAACAAGATCAAAATTGCGCGTGGTGTTTGTCGTGCACCTGTGCCGGTATTCGTTGGCATAGGTCATGAGCGTGACAACACCATTCTGGACGAACTGGCTAATCGATCGTTCTCTACGCCCTCACTGCTTATCGCACATATATTGAGTGCAGTTATCGATAATGCGCGAAGCGCAACTGGTGACTATTTACGAGTGCAAAAGCAAACAACCATGTTATTGGAGATCGCCAGTAGGGATTGCAGAGGTCATAACGACAGGGTACTGAGATTCGCAACAGACAATCTTGTACGCGCACGTGATGAGGTGCTGCGTGTCAATCGCTCTATAAGAACAGGCCCGCTAGACTTTCTAAGCAGTGCACGAGGCTCACTCGACACCACACGTGCATCATTACAGCGTAATGCAGAATCGGCTATTCATATTGCTCGAAACGAGGCTGATAGCACACAGAATCGCCTGCTAAATACAGCTGGCAATGTATTGCACATAGCACGCGATCAATCAAAATCATTACATCAAAAAATTGTGAATGCTAGCCAAGAACACATCAACAATGAAAAACACGCACTATCCAGTATTCATCAAAATATGTTAAGCACCACCCGAACAAAGCTGCAACAGGCGCGTCATCTTGCTGAAAAACATGCCGCCACTATTGAACACTTAAATCCGGCAAGAGTACTGGAAAGAGGGTTTTCTTTGATTTTCTCCAAACAAGGCGATGCGCTCACTTCAGTTGATCAAATAAAAGCAAACAAGGAAATCAAAATAAAAATGCGTGACGGCAGTGTCAGCGCAAAAACCTCTGCGGCAAGCAAGCAAGAAAAGTGAATATCTAACAATTGAGATTAAAATGAGCGATAAAAAAACACCTGACAACAAAGTTGAGGATAGTGCAGTGTCTACATCCAAATATCTGCAAAATTACACGAAACTTAAAGAAGCTGCAGAATTTCTGGCCAATCAGGAAACACCCGATGTTGATGCGATTCTACCTATGGTGGAACAAGGCACTAAAGCATATGCAGCTTGCATCAAACGCATCGAGGCAGTCGAAAAAATGTTGAAAGAGCTCGATAACAGAACTGATTAATAGGCTTCTTCCCTACATACTGATATGCATCATCCGGAAAACATATATGCTCTAATAACTAATTTGCCTGAAGCAAAGCGTGCTCAAATTGAAACGGGTGCCACACTGTTCCAACACGGACAAGAGTGCGAAAATTTTGTGATTGTTATGTCAGGCAGTGTCAGAGTAGAACTACTCTCGACAGATGGAGACATGTTGCTGCTGTACCGAATAAAAGATGGGGAGTCATGCATCATGACTACGTCCTGCCTCTTGTCAGATAACAACTATGCGGCACAAGCAGTAACCGAATCTGAAGTAGATTTATTAATGTTGCCACGCAGCACGTTTCACACTGAGCTGGATAAATCACCGCATTTTCGCGCTTTTCTGTTCGATGGTTTCTCGGATCGCCTTGGCAAATTAATGTCCAGAATTAGTAACATCACTACTCAAACAATCGATCAGCGTTTGGCTTTTGTGCTCATCGAAAAATACCAATCCGCATCACACACCGATTTGCTCAACATTACCCATAACGAACTTGCCAGTGAAATCGGCACATCCAGAGAGGTAGTAAGCAGACGTCTGGCTGTGTTCGAAAAGGACGGTGTGGTAAAACGCAATCGTGGAAATGTGCAAATAACCGATATTCAAGCACTACAACAGCGTACCAAATCCATGAAGTAATCTCTCTGGGTGACAAAGTCACATTGGTTTGGCATCAATTCATTATAAGCTCAACTCGTCATTTGAAATTAACTGAGAAGACAAGCCAATGAATAGAAATGTAGGTAGCGTAGACAAGATCATACGATTGATCGCTGGTATCGGACTGGTAGCTTTTGGCATATTTGGGGCAAGCGGCACAGCACTGGGGGTAGCGGGAATAATCATAGGTGCCGTACTTATCGGTACTGCTCTACTTAACTTTTGTCCGCTATTTAAAATACTCGGTATTAGTTCATTCAAACAAAGTACGTAGCATCCCCACCTCGTCATAGCGCGCAGGCAGCATGCCGGACCGCCTGCGTGAAATGACGGCAGGTAGTTTTACATGATCACCACAAAGTACAGAACGAATAAAGCATCAGATGATGTAATAGCCAACAACTTGCGCGCTGCCATCAGTTGACTCAACTGTTGTGACTCGTTCGCCCAGGCTACCACCATCGGCAAATACCGTCTTGAATTCATTAACAATGTAGTCGCCATCGGGTAACCCTTCAACGGATTTCAATGGGAACGATTTGGATTCTTTACGATTCTGCACGGCACCAACCTTGTCACGCACTGTTTGAATTTTTTGTTCCCAGTCCGCACAACTAATTGCGTCACGGAATATTTCTCCAGTGTTATCCCAGCCATCCGTGTATTGACCAGCGTCAATCAATTCTAACCAAGTAATCACAGCTTTTTTCGATTCAGATATTCTCTTCGACATACGCTCTCCAGGCAGGATAATAAATAATTGAAATCAGAAATGTTCTGAACTAACCACTTCTCTTTTCGCAATAAAAATGTGCAGGAAATAACTCACCTCTATTTGATACGATTGATAGATGTTTCCAGGCATTTAATTGTTCATCTATAAATTCAGAACCAAATTTTCTAACTTCCAATAATCGGACACACATGTTTCTCTATATTTAAAAATATTTTAACAATCGTCCCCCGATCTGATAATCAGAAGTTAAATTCAATTTTCGACAAAGCTGATAAATCATTGCCTGATTGGATGTTACAACAGGTTTGCCAGTATCGTTTTCTACTCTGTCAATGACTTCAACAGAACGCATATCTGTACAGCTAAGTACGATAGCGTCAACTTCGGGCTTATTGACTTTCATCGCCAGATCATAGACTTGATCTGGTGTTAGTTCGCCTTGTCCATAGTTATCAAGCTCACGCCCAATATCAGCTCGTGCAACTGTTTCTATTCCGGAAGCAGCCATAAATTCAACTGCCTTGTCATTGATCTCCCCAAGGTAAGGGGACGAAAATCCAACTTTTTTCATACCCAATGCACTGATGGACTGTACCAATGCACTAGCTGCTGTGATACAAATTGTTGGACTAGAGCCGCCTTTCGTGTGTGCTGCTATGTCTTGCGACAGTTTTTCATCAAACTGCACTCCGTGTGTTAGTGTCGCTGACGTGCATCCGTATAAAACAGCAGCGGGTCTGACGCCGGCTATTAAACGCGTACTTTCCGATAAATCCGAACTCCCCAGCCCTGCCATTTGATCTGCACCAGGTATGGCGTCAGCATCGTACCCACCCATGCGTTCGAAATGCATAGTGCAACCGGACGGACACAGCAACTGCATATCAGGCTCAAGGTTCACATTGGTAAAAGGCACCAATACGCCAATTTTTGGACCGCTACGCATTACGTCTGAAGTTGCTTCTAAAGACATGTTCGTTGACCCGGGTTAATGATCGGATTCCAGTAATATCCTGGCGACCTGTTGCATAGTCTCGTCACTGCCAACAGTTAATCTTAAACAATCACCCAAACCATATCCGGCCATGTTTCTGGCAATAAAACCACCACGTTTGAGCTTGATATCCAGACTACCAGCAGCATTCTCATCAGCGGTTGGTAACAATAAAAAATTAGTATGGCTCTCGGGTATTGGCATATCTTTACCTTGCAGTTTTTCCCGCAAATCATCACGCAACTTTGCGGTACTGGCCACCACTTGCTGTAAATATTGCTGATCTTTTACGGCAGCAGTTGCCATTTTCAGCGCTACGTTAGAAATATTATTTGGATTTAACAGCTTTCGTATCTGCTCCACTATTTCCAATGACGCATATGCCCAGCCGACTCGCATGCCCGCCATACAATACGCTTTGGAGAAAGTACGTACTATCGCTATATTGCCACGCTCCACCAACGCAAATACATCGCTATGATCTTGCAGATCAAATTCGCCGTAAGCCTGATCAACAATCAGCAAGCAATTCTCTGGCAAACTGTTTCTTAGTCTGATTATCTCTGCAGATGGAATACGCGTACCGGTCGGATTACCCGGATTGCAGACAAACACTATACGCGTGTCAT
The DNA here is from genome assembly GCA_964411665.1 of uncultured Granulosicoccaceae bacterium. Taxonomy (GTDB): domain Bacteria; phylum Pseudomonadota; class Gammaproteobacteria; order Granulosicoccales; family Granulosicoccaceae; genus CALFCE01. The sequence goes on from CAYPMR010000003.1 coordinate 102,276, forward strand.
CGGTTAACAACGCCAGCATATTATCAACACTAACTGTATAATTTTCCTCAGCAGCCTGTATATAAGTGGCTCCTGTCTGCTGACAGACAGTTTTGACAAACATGTAACCATACTGAGTACCCAATACCTGATCTTGAAAACCAGAATAGGTATGCAACAGCGCCCCTATCAATTCCATCGACCCTGCACCGCACATTATCTGTTGCGAGTCTATGTGATGAACGTCAGCGATAGCCGAGCGTAAAATAGTCCAATCCGGATCGGAATATAAATACGCATCGGCAATCGCAGCAGAGGCCGCGTCTATAGCTTTAGGGCTGGGTGAAAAAGCTGATTCATTTTGTGCCAGCGATACATATGCGTTATCGAGTGTCGCCAATTGGTAAGGTGACATTGAAGCTATGTTTGGGACAGGCTTTATCACGGATTACCTCCCCCATTGACACTGACCCAGCCTGCAGTCACATCGTTTTCTTTCGACGCATCTGTTCGGTTTGCAGGCTTGCCGTAACCACCACCGCCAGGCGTCTCGAAGATCAACGTCTCACCCGGTGATATTCGTTGCTCTCCCTTACCGGGTAACTCTCTTACAGGAACGTCTTCTTCTTTAGGGCGCACGCGAATTCTGCCGGCACGCCCTGGCAATCCGCCTGCTCGGCCTTTGGCAGGATTATCAATTCTCTCAACCGACAGAAAAACCATAAATGGCTCATTGATAGCAGAACTGATTTCAATACGCTGACCCAAACCGCCGCGATATTCCCCATCACCACCGGAATCACAAATCAATTCACGGCGCCAAACAATGACAGGCGCTACCGATTCGGTTATTTCGACCTGACTACCGTAAACACCAGAGGGAAATGCGGTCGCAGATAATCCATCAGAGCTCGGTCGTGCACCCGTGCCGCCGTTATGCACCAATTCAAGCGCGAACTTTGCACCACCGTTCATGGCAACATCAGCCGTGTGCCGCAGCGGTATGTCATACATACAGGATGCACCTTCCGCGGGAACCCTGTCGGGCAGTGCCTGATGCAGACAGCCCAACACAAGATCCGGTGTCATCTGCCCGATGGTATGGCGCATCGCCACTGGCGCGGGTCTTTGGGCATTCAAAATACAACCAGCAGGCCCACCAACACGAAAAGGTTCTAGCGAACCTGCATTATTTGGAATATCAGAACCCACGATACAACGAAGAGCAAAAACTGTGTAAGCGGTTGCATAGTTAAGCGGTACATTGATACCTTTAACACTGCATTCGGACGTTCGATCAAAATCAACAGACAGATATTCGTCCGTGATGGTCAGTGATGCTTTTAGCACCAGTGGCTTTTCATAACCATCTACCTGTAATTCGTTGTGGTAAATACCGTTGGGAATCGCAGCAATTGCTTCCAGCGTACCGCGACGAGAGGCAGTGATTATGTGATCGGAGAGTATCTGCAGATCATCCAGTGCAAAGTCATTCATTAAACCTGACAAACGTTCAGCACCTGATTCGCAACATGCTATCAAGGCAAAAATATCACCTTCGTTGGCAACCGGCTCTCTGGAGTTGGCACGGACGATAGACATTAGCAGCTCATTGACCTCACCCTGCTCTACCAATTTGCACGGTGGTAACAGCAACCCTTCATCGAAGATATCCTCACCTTCAGGCCCCATGCCTTTGCCGCCAAGATCTACTAAATGGGAGGTGCAGGATGTAAAACCTATCACTTTGTCGCGAAAGAAAACCGGCATCATCAATAGAAAATCATTTAGATGTCCAGATGCAAGCCAGGGATCATTGGTCATATAGATGTCCCCTGGCTTCATCTGTTGTATCGGAAAAGCTTCGCGCAAATGCTGCACGGCCTCTGCCATGGTGTTGATATGACCGGGCGTACCGGTAACTGCCTGTGCCATCATACGGCCGTCGTAGTCGAAGATACCGGCAGAAATATCACCGCACTCTCTGACTATCGGAGAGAAAGCTGCGCGTATCAGTGTTTGAGCCTGCTCTTCAACCACCGCCAGCAAACGATTCCACATGACTTGGAGTCTGGCATTAGAGTGCGTATTCAATTGAGCGCCCTCTGATTCAAAAACAAGGTTCCGTGTTGATCAACCGTTGCGTTAAAGTCAGCTGCAACCATTGTTGTCGTCTGACTTTCAACAATTAGTGCTGGACCTTCTATGACTTCATCCAGCAATACATCAGCACGATCCATGATACGGGCTGAACGCGCCTTGCCTGTAACGTCACATTGAATTTCACAATGATCCAGCTGATTCTCGTTAACCGATTTATCCGTCTGGCTGTTAGTTTCTGATTTTGCAGCAGGGGCAGAATGGTTAAATGCTTCCGATCGTGCAGCTTCCCCAGCTGTCGAACTGCAAGAGACGTTAACTGACCAATTAAGAACTTCTATTTCCATACCGGGCACGGGCCGCGAAAAAAGATTCGAATAGTGTTTCTCGAATGCTATTTTCAATGGACCTATGTCGTCTTGCGTTAAGTTTGTTGATGGTAAGGGAATTTCTATTTCATACCCTTGCCCGTGATAACGCATGTAAGCCGATCGCTGCAATTGAAATGATTCTGGTGTTTGATCTATCGCACCAAGCGCTACAATCGACATTGCATCGTTTGCCATTTCTTCGAGTAATTGATTGGTCTCAGCTAAAGATAAAGACTCAAGTAACGAATAACGGCTTTTGATTATTTCATACGAGATAGGTGCATATAAAAATCCAACTGCCGAGCCAACACCCGGTGACATAGGAATAACAATCTTTTTTATACCAGCTGCGCGTGCAACACGACATGCATGTAGAGGCCCATTGCCACCGAATGCGATCATGGTCCTGTCCCCCAGATGTTTGCCCGATTCAACCGCATGCATACGCGCTGCATTTGCCATATTCTCATCAACCATCTGACTGATACATTCAACAGCTTCGATACTATCGATAGATAAAGGATTAGCAATTTCTTTTGTTACTGCATCCTTTGCCAAATTCGCGTCAAGACTGAAACGTTTCTCTGCAAAGCGTTCTGGGCGTATAAATCCCAGCAGCAAATCAGCATCTGTTACTGTGGGTAAGGTGCCTCCTCTTGAAAACGCAGCAGGACCAGGCTCCGATCCAGCACTTTGAGGCCCTATATGCAAACGTCCAAGCCGATCAACATTCGCAATGGATCCACCACCAGCACCTATTTCAATCATGTCGACAACCGGGATGCGCACCGGCATGCCAGAGCCTTTGATGAAACGTTCAGCACGGGCTATTTCAAACTGACGTGCTGTCTGTGGCTGACAATCATCTATCAAACACAGCTTGGCGGTAGTGCCGCCCATATCAAACGACAACACTTCTGACAGCTCGCATTGTTCTGCGGTCATGGCAGCGAGAACAGCACCGCCAGCAGGTCCGGATTCAACCAAACGAATTGGAAATCGGGCGGCGGTCTGCAGCGTTGTCATACCACCACTGGCTGTCATCATCAGTATGGGGCAGGACAATCCACTTTGCTCAAACCGGCTCGCAAGCTTACCCAGATAGTCTGACATCAATGGTTGAATGTACGCATTTGCAACTGTTGTACATAACCGATCAAATTCGCGTGCTTCCGGGCTGACTTGTGAAGAAAGGGATACAACCAATTGTGGACAAGCAGTTTTCAAATAACGGGCGATTGCCTGTTCATGTTGGTCATTGGCATAAGCGTGTAGCAAACACACAGCCAGGGCTTCGATGTTGTGACCACTAATCCAATGAGCGATGGACTCAAGTTCCTGTTGGTCCAATGCAATCAGCACATCACCATTTACCGACAGACGTTCGGTGACAGTCAAAGCATGGCCGGGGGGCACGAGGAAGTCTGCCTTTTGCAGATCAATATCATACTGGCTGTAACGACGCTCATAGGCTATCTCAAGAATATCCCTGAAACCTTTGGTCGTCAGGCTCGCTATTTTCGCACCACGTCTTTCTATGAGTGCATTGGTTGCCAGCGTTGTCCCGTGTACCAGTAAGTCAACAGACTCAAAAGATGCACCGGCCTGACGCATCACATGCTGCGCACCTTCAATGGCAGCATCAGCAGGGTTTTCATGCGAGGTGAGAGTTTTGGTGGAAGCGATGATAGAGTTACTGCCATCAGCAACAACGGTATCGGTGAACGTGCCGCCTATATCAATAGCCAGCCTAAGTCGACTACTTACAACCGATTCATGCGCAACCGGTTCATTTTCAACCGATGCGTGCCCAGTCAAATCGGACCCTGCTCCAAACGGTCCTGTTCGGCCAGCAAACCAGTCAACCAGTCCGGATCCATCTCTGGCACTGAAGACAACAACAATTGCGTGTATTCAGGATGAGGAGGATTGAAAATTTCACTTTTCATACCTTGCTCTACAACCTTACCCTCAAACATAACAACTATTTGATCTGCTATCGCTTTAACAGTCGCGATATCGTGCGTTATAAACAAATAACTGATGCCAAATTCGCGTTGTAATTTCAGCAACAGCTGTAAGATCCCTTCTTGCACAATTTGATCAAGAGCCGAGGTCACTTCATCACAAATGATCAGTTCCGGTTCAGCAGCCAGTGCTCTTGCGATGCAAACTCGTTGCTTCTGTCCACCAGACAATTCCGATGGCAGGCGATCAAGGAAAGTCTCGTCAAGTTCAATCATGTGCAGTAATTCAAGCACACGGCGTTCGCGATCCGCTTTTCCCAATCCAAGATAAAATTCAAGTGGTCTTCCAATAATTTCTTCAATGGTTTGACGCGGATTCATCGCCGTGTCCGCCATCTGATAGATCATTTGAATTTTCTGTAATTGCTGCACGCTACGATCAGCTAGCGCTTCAGGTAGTGCCTCGCCATTGAATACAACTTGCCCCGATAACGGTGGCAACAAGCCAGTTATAACGCGTGCGGCCGTAGACTTACCTGAACCAGATTCACCCACTACTGCGACAGTCTTGCCTCTGGGTACACCAATACTGACCTCGTGCAATACTTTTTGTTTGCCATAAGCAGCATCAATAGCTTCGAGCCGAATAATTTCGTCGTTATTGATTTCTTCCTTTTTCTCAAGTGAACGTACAGACCACAGGGAGCGGGTGTATGTCTCTTTTGGCGAATTGAGCATGGCACGGGTTTCAGCCTCTTCAACTTCTTCACCGTAACGCAAGACTTTAATCACATCCGCCATTTGCGCAACTACCGCCAGGTCATGCGTTATATAAATCGCAGCAGTGTTGTATGTGTCTACAATTTCTCGCATTGCTGCCAGTACACCCACCTGTGTGGTCACATCAAGCGCAGTAGTCGGTTCATCAAAAATAATCAGATCCGGTCGCGCTGACATAGCCATTGCTGTCATTACACGCTGTAATTGTCCACCGGAGACCTGGTGGGGATAGCGGTCTCCTATGTTTTCGGGGTCTGGTAATTTCAATGCGCGGTATAGCTCGATCGCATCACTACGTAACTCTTTTTCACTGACTTCGCTACCATCATCAGATCTACGAAATCGACTAGCCGACTCTATAGTTTGATCAATTAATCTGTGTGCCGGATTAAACGCTGCTGCCGCAGATTGGGCCACATAGGTCATGCGGTTACCCCAAAGTTTGCGTTTTTCCTTATCTGACACCTTGGCTAGATCGACACCGTCGAACATTATCGAGCCTTTGGTTATCTTGCAGCCAGCACGCGCAAACCCCATGGCGGCAAGTCCAAGCGTTGATTTACCTGCGCCTGACTCGCCTATCAGGCCCAACACCTGACCACGACGCAATGTCAGATCAACACCCTTTATAATTGGATGCCATTGTTCATCGCTGAACCCTTCGATATGCAGATTCTGAATATCGATAAGCACTTCAGATGGTGTATTCGGCAATTGATCGGTATTGTTGTTATCAGGTGTCATCATGTAACCCACTTGAACGATGCAAAAACCAGTCAACGATAAAGTTGACCGCAACCGTCAATACAGCGATCGCAGCAGCTGGCAATAAAGGTGTAAAGGCTGCTTTCAAATCATATTTGGCAAACTGAATTAAAGAAGCATTCTCCCGCACCATGGAGCCCCAGTCTGCTGTCGGTGGCTGAATACCCACACCGAGAAATGACAAGGCCGCTATGGTCAGGAATACAAAACTGAAGCGCAAACCAAACTCGGCTATTAATGGTGGCATGATGTTCGGCAGAATCTCGCGCCGCATGATCCAGCCAAGTTTCTCACCGCGCAACTTGGCAGCTTCAACGTAATCCATTACCACCACATTGATAGCGACCGAGCGCGTCAGGCGAAAAACACGGGTCGAATCGAGTACGGCGATAATGATGATAAGACTGGAAATAGTCGAGCCGAAAATAGAAAGCAGCATCAACGCAAATATCAAACTGGGTATTGCCATCAATACATCAACAAAGCGACTGAGGATTTGATCTATCCAGCCGCGACTAATAGCTGCTGTTAGCCCAAGGGTACCGCCTATCAGGAAAGACAAAAAGGTTGTAACCAGGGCTATGCCCATGGTGTTTCTAGCGCCATAAATCAGCCTTGAAAATATATCGCGACCGATCTGATCGGTGCCGAAAACATGCTCCCCGCCCCACGGTGCATACGGTGTTGGAAATATCTCGGCCTCACCGAATGGTGCGAATAAGGGTGCAAACAAGGCGACGCTCACATAGGCAGACACCACAATCAACCCGAACCAGGCTGATACCGGTGCTTTACTCATCTCTATACGCAGACGTTCAAAACGCGAGCGTCGCTTACGCCGCGTGGCAACTTCAGAGGCAGCTGAATAACCCGAAGCAGACGGGTCTGGATTGTTCATCGTGGATGCAACAGTCGGGGATTACTGACAATGCCGATAATGTCAGCAATCAAATTAAGAACAATGTAAGTTGCGGCAAAAATCAACGCACATGCCTGAACTACCGGTATATCTCTTGTCGTTACGGCATCTACCATTAATTGCCCGATACCCGGGTACACAAATACAACTTCAACAACAACAACACCGACCACAAGAAAGGCAAGATTAAAAGCGATCACAGTAGCTATGGGTGCCCATGCATTCGGCAAGGCATGTTTGAGAATTATTTCAGATTGCGAAGCACCTTTGAGGCGGGCCATCTCGATGTACGGGCTGGACAGAAGATTGATGATTGCTGCACGTGTCATGCGCATCATATGCGCAACGATGACCAGGGTCAGAGTTAGAGCAGGTAACGTAATTCGATACAATCTTTCAGCCAGCGGTGTGCTGGCATCAATGTTTGCCAGTGATGGAAACACCGGCCACAACGACGCCAGCAAAAGTATCAATATGTAGGCGACAAAAAATTCGGGCGTAGCAATGGTTGTCAAAGTCACTGCATTGACGGACCTGTCATAAAACGAATTGCGATAAAGCGCTGCTGTCAGGCCGAGTATCAAAGCAAGGGGCACGGCCACCAATGCCGTCATACCAGCCAGGAAAAGCGTGTTATAGAGCCTGGGGCCAACCAGTGATGCTACCGAGCGAGAGCGATCCACACCCGAGGCCGATCGCCCTGAAAATGACGTACCGAAATCACCTTTGGCTGCGGCGGCCAACCATTTGAAGTACCGGGTTATCGCCGGCTCGTCCAGACCCAATTCCCGGCGAAACGCCGCCACCGTATCTTCTGTAGCAGCCTGCCCGAGCACAGACTGGCCAAAGTCTCCAGGCAGCAGAGATACAGATGAAAATATAATCGCCGAGACCAGTACCAGAGTGACCAAACCCAGGCCAATGCGTTTTAATACGGTTGTCAGAATCGGATGCAAAATTGTCTACCCTGTCACTTCGGTTGAGCCTATACACCCCAAAAAGCCCCTTCAGACGGCGTGATTTGACCTCCGAGGAGGCCTGAATCTAACCGCCAGTTGCCGTATACTGGGTTCACAAGCATACGGCGTCAGTGTACTAGTGGTCCGATACCCGTGACAACCTGACTGTCGCTGCCAGATTACCCTTCTGGCATCGCCGTGGTTTTTGAAAATTGCGCTGTACTGGTAATACACACTAAGTGGTAAACGGCTCGACTGTAATCGGGAAGCACCCTACAAATTGTCTTCCTGCAGCTTGTCCGGACAAACACTCAAACGAACAATCCAAAAACTGGAGGAACAATGAATCCTGAAAACCTCAAACATCTAGAAAGAGAATTGATATCGGGCAAACTGACCCGTCGCCAATTCATCATGACAGCGGTTGCCGCAGGTATCGCCTTACCTGCAGCCATGAGCATGTCGGGCAATGTGTTTGCCATGACACCTAAAAAAGGTGGACGACTTCGTCACGGTACTGGCTACGGTTCAACCACAGACTCACTGGATCCGGGCACTTTCGAAAACAGCATGATGACAGGTGTCGGATATGCATTCGGCAATCACCTGACAGAAGTAGACTCCAACGGTCAGTTGATAGGCGAACTTGCTGAAAGCTTCGAGCCTTCCGCAGATGCAAAAACCTGGGTATTCAATCTGCGCAAAGGTGTGGAATTCCACAACGGCAAATCACTAACCGCCGATGATGTTGTTGCTACTTTTAACTACCACCGTGGCGAAGATTCCAAGTCTGCTGCGAAAGGTTTATTAACAGCCATTACAGATATCAAAAAAGACGGTGATGACAAAGTTGTCTTTACACTCGCAGATGGCAATGCTGACTTCCCCTACATCGTCAGTGACTATCACATAGTCATATTGCCTTCGGCTGATGGCAAAGTAGATGCCACTGCAGGTGTTGGTACAGGTGGCTATATTCTGGAAAATTTCGAGCCAGGCGTTCGTGCTCTGTTCAAGCGCAATCCGAATTATTTTAAAGCGGGCCGTGCGCACTTTGATGAAATTGAAATGCTTTCTATCATTGATGTAGCAGCACGACAAAACGCCATCATGAATGGTGATGTGGATATCATAGACAACGTTGACCCCAAGACCGTTTCTTTACTGTCACGTGTGCCGACTCTGGATATTCTCGAAACAACAGGTACCCAGCATTACACATTCCCGATGCGACTCGATGTTGCACCTTTTGACAACTACGACCTGCGGATGGCACTGAAGCATTCCATCAAGCGTCAGGAACTGGTTGACAAGATTCTGCTCGGACACGGCGCAGTTGGTAATGACATACCAGTCTCTGCTGCGATGCCATTCCTGACTACAGAGCTGGCACAACGCGAATACAATCCGGATAAGGCTGCTGAGCACTACAAGAAGTCCGGCCACTCCGGCACCATCCAGCTATCCGCTGCAGATGCTGCATTTGCAGGTGCAGTTGACGCCGCACAGCTTATTGCTGCAAGCGCAAAAGATGCAGGTATTGATATCGAAATCGTACGTGAGCCTAACGACGGCTACTGGTCCAATGTCTGGAACAAGAAAGGCTGGTGCGCATGTTACTGGGGGGGCCGACCAACTCAGGACTGGATGTATTCTGCGGCTTACACATCAGATACTGAATGGAACGACACGTCGTGGAAAGGTACTGACTCTGCGAATAAGTTCAATGAAATTGTTGTTGCAGCCAGATCTGAAACTGACGAAGCGAAGCGCCAATCGCAGTACTTCGAAGCACAATCACTACTGCATGATGATGGCGGCTTAATACTGCCAATGTGGGCTAATTACATTCATGCTCACTCCAAGAAAGTCGCTCACGGCGAAGATGTTGCTGCCAACTGGATTAACGATGGCAACAAACTCGCAGAGCGTTGGTGGTTTGCATAAGCTCTGATGCCTGATCATTTGGAAAGTAATTTCCCTATGTATAAAAGCAAAAAGACAAACAGGTAAAATCGAGTCGGCACCAGAGGAAATCTCCGGTGTCGACTTTTTGTTTATTCATATTCGTCTGCTATTCCCTTAACAGCTTCGGTTGAAATGCCGTGTCTGACACCCTCGATTCCAACATTAGTGGTAAATATAAATGTCTGCTCGATCAGGACATTCAGAATTTTATTAATGAAACCATTTCTCTTTATCCATCGAACGCAACTTCGCTCTCCATAAAACAACAACGTGGTTACTACGATGCGATGTGTTCGCATTTCGCAGCTGATCTACCTGACGAAATTTCGTTTAAGGACATTCAACTTTGTCATACGAACAATAACAACGAGTCCTCAATTCAGACTGATTCCTCAGATACAATTACAGTCAGGCTGTATTCCCAACACGCGACAGATAAACAAGAGGCTAATGCACACACACCTCTTATTGTGTACTTTCACGGCGGTGGATTTATTGTTGGCGATCTGGAAAGTCACCATGATATCTGTGCTGAAATTGCCAGCCAGACTGGCATCGATGTTTTATCGGTAGATTACCGCTTAGCACCTGAACACTATCATCCAGCGGCTTTTGAAGACGCGTGCCTCGCTATTCAATACGCGAAAGAAATATCAAATACCATCATTCTATGTGGTGACAGTGCAGGTGCCAATCTCTGCGCTGCTGTCAGCACAACAATGCCTAAATTAAGAACATGCATCTGTGGGCAATTGTTGATCTATCCAGGGCTTGATATTTACCGAAACAATGCATCATATGAAGAGCATGCTTTTGCACCCATGCTAACTGCACAAGAGGTTGGCTACTACATGCAACTGCGACTACCTGTTGAGCTGTATGAGTCTATGGCCAACTCGACCAGTATGGGATTTGACACTAAAACAAGTCGCTCGAAATTGACATCCAAGCAACAAAATCTACTGACCAGTGCTGCACCGTTACTGGCAACAGATTTTGCACATCTACCACCAACAGTCTGTTTTGCTGCAGAATGTGACCCACTCAGAGATGACAGTAAAGTCTATTGTGAAGCAATTATTAAACACGGTGGCATTGCCAGGTTGCATGTGGAACAGGGTCTGGTGCACGGATACCTGCGAGCCCGACACAGATCTGAAAAAGCCTGTAACAGTTTTGAAAAAATAATATCAACGATCAATGATCTCGCTGAAAATAACATTCAGATAGAGCCAATAAATAAAACGGATGCATCGCCATGAGCAGGAATTACTCTTATCGAATCATTGAACACTCAATGATTGAACTGCCAGACGGCACATCCCTCAGTGCACGTATTTGGATGCCAGAGCCAAATTCGGACCAGTTAAGTGAAGATAGGTTTCCAGCAGTACTTGAATACTTACCCTATCGCAAACGTGACGGCACAGCACCTCGCGATGAAAGTACCTATCCGGTGTTTGCCCGGGCTGGAGTTGCAGGTGTCAGGGTCGATCTAACAGGGCACGGTGAATCTGATGGCGAGTTCGATGATGAGTACTCGCCACGCGAGCTCCAACAAGGCGTAGCCGTTATCGAATGGATCGCCAAGCAGACTTGGTGCAATGGAAATATAGGCATGATGGGTATTTCCTGGGGTGGATTCAACGGGATGCAAATTGCCGCGATGAATCCGCCTGCGTTGAAAGCGGTAATCGCAGTAGGCACCACTGTAGACCGATACAACGATGATATTCATTATAAAAACGGCTGCCATCTATATTCCGATTTTTACTGGTCAAATACAATGCAGACATACGCAGCACGGCCACCAGACCCCTTGTTGCGCAATGACTGGCAAGCATTGTGGAAACATCGACTGGACAATCTACCCTTCCCGCTACACATTTGGCTGTCTCACCAACGAAGAGACGATTACTGGAAACACGGTTCAGTTTGTGAAGACTATCCGAACTATAAGGTTCCCACTTTAATTATCGGTGGCTGGTCCGATCTTTATCAAAATGCACCACCGGAACTTGCTGCCAATGCAAACGGCGTCGTCAAAGCGATCAACGGCCCCTGGATTCACAAATACCCGCACTTCGCTTTGCCAAAACCGCGTATGGATTTTCACACCGAGGCGATCAATTGGTGGAACCAGTGGTTACGAGATGAAGCCACCTATCCATTGGACACACCAGCATACCGTGTCTTTATGTCGGAAAATGTAAGACCCGGCGGTATGCGCATGAGAGAGGAAGGACGCTGGATGGCTGTAAATCAATGGCCAAGTCCGTCCAGAATGTTGACCTACTATCCTACTGCTGGTGGACAGCTGGTGAAAGAACCGGATCTGTCTACGAGGAAGCGATCTATAACCATTTGTTCACCAGTAGATTGTGGAATAGCTTGCGGTGAGATGTTTTCTTTGGCACCAGATTCAGATTTACCAGCGGATCAACGCCTGGACGACTCTGGCTCACTGATATTCAGAACAGATGCTCTTGAAGAAGCCATAGAAATCATTGGTAGACCCAAATTGAGATGCTCGATATCAATCGACAAACCGCTTGGTAATCTATGTGTGCGTCTAATCGATGTACATCCTGACGGCAATGCTCACCGAGTTAGCTGGGGCGTATTGAATCTTGCACATAGAAACAGCAACACAAACCCTGAAGTGATGCAGCCTGGAAATATCGAATCGATTGCTATTGAGCTTGATCACTGCGCTTATAGATTTTTGCCGGGTCACCGGCTTCAACTATCAATTTCCACTAATTACTGGCCAGCCATTCAACCGCCACCAGAGCAAATCACAGCAACTATAGTGACAGGAGAGAAAACCGAGCTGAAATTGCCAATGCCAGAATTGGCTAAAGATACGTCAGTGCCTGAACCGGATAATCCAAACCCGCTACCTGACTATAAGATATTGGAACCATCACTGAGAAGGCGATGGGTAGAACGAGATTTACAATCAGAATGCACGAGCTATCATGTTTTTGATGATACCGGCGAAGAGGAAATTCCGGAACATAAGCTTGTAACTCGCCACATAAGAGACGAAACATGGAAAATTCAAACCGACGACCCACTATCTGCGACAGCGCAAGGAAAGCACACCTGGATCAGTCGACGTGACAATTGGAATATCAAAATTGAATGCGATTCAACTATGCATTGTGACGCCGAAAATTTTTACATCAATGCTTGTGTTACTACATGGTTGAACAACGAGCATTTTCACAAAAAAACATGGAATGAAACGATCAAACGGGATTTCATTTAGTTTTTAAAACGCCTAACGGAGCTTCAAAGCAAAGAACAGCCCGGGATATATTTTCAATATCCCATCACACATCACACATCACATTACACCCAAATAAATTGGACACTTACAACTCTATTTACCAAACATTGACGCCACTTTTCCAGACAAAGATCGTTTAGCGCCTGGCTCCTGATTGTTTTCTTTATCGACCATTGATTGTAACGATTCCGAATTATCATCACTGCCATCTTCGAATGTGCCTAAAACAGGCAACGGATCTATTGCTCGCCATGCGGGTAAGGCCGACAACACGCTTCCTATTATCGCTCCACTTCGTATCAACCAGACGATATAACCAATCGACACACCCGTACTAACTGTTACTGTTGTTTGCGTCACTCGCTCTATAGACAAAAGATCTTCGTTTAATGATTCTCGTTGCAAATCAAGATCTCGCATCGAATTTCTCAATCCTTCATCTGTGGAAAATGCACGTGAACTGAATAATGACTCTAGCGGCGTACTATCAATATCCAACGCAACGCGATTTAAAACAAACGACCCTGCATCTGTATCTTCGCGCTCAACAATGTTAGTTAAAAATTGTTCTGAAGAAACTGTCTCAAAATCGACTTTAAAATCTTCGTCCAACAGCTCATCAAATACATTTAATATTTCTTGAGTAGCCGTAGATTCGATTTTCTCTAAATCCTCACGCTTCTCGTTTGTATTGGATACTATAGTCTGGATTATTCCTGATTCAACTTCGTTTGGTTCTGCCTCTGCTACCGCTACCGAGCTAATTTGCTCGATTACCGGTTCAAATACCTCCACCTCGATCGGTGTGAACGTATTTTCCGGATTCGGCAATGCTGCGACGAGCGCAGGCTCGACGCTAATTTCCAGAGGTATTGACGTGATCCCACCATTGCCGTCATCCGCGATAATTATCACATCACCAATCTCGTCTGATGGCGCGTCTTCAGTCACCGTTATTTGCAACGTATCTGCATCAAAGACTATCCACTCTGGTAATGGGGAACCGTCCGCCTGTGTTGCCGTTATGGTTAACGTATCATCATCTTCATCGGTAAAAAGGTCATTCGGCAGTTCAATTGTAAAAGGAATTCTGTCCGATTCTGTTAATTGGGACACCAGACTAACAGGTGCCTCGTTGACATTATTAACATTGACGACAAAGGGTACAGACGTGCTATTGCCCTCAGTGTCAGTGACTTCCAATGTAAGATTTACCTGACTTTCCATTTCAAAGTTCAACTCATTGCCAGCAGTCAGCCGTAGCTCGTTGTTGAGCACTTCAAAACGTGGATCATCAACAGTAATAATATGGCTGTCATTGACATCTATGTCAGACACTATTAATTCTGCTATTGCCAGATCACTGACACCTTCATCAACAGATACATTGGAAACTTGCAGACCATCTGGTGCTTGATTGACATCTTCGACTATCACGGAAACCATCGTAGACACAGATTCTCCTGATGGATCAGTCGCAATTAGCTCAAGCGGATAGATACCCGCATCCGTAAAGGCAGGATCGGCAGACAATTGTCCCGTGGATGTATCAATCGTTAACCAGGATGGCAAGGGTGAACCATCGGCGGTAGCCAACGAGTAGGCAAGCGTATCACCATCAGGATCAACAACGGCACCTGTTGGTACATCGTAGTTCTCTGTAGTGCCTTCATCGACAGTGAAATCCG
>CAYPMR010000004.1:0-111145 GCA_964411665.1 uncultured Granulosicoccaceae bacterium
ACTTTATGTTGCTACTCTAGCGCCAAAGTGGGTCACTTTTATGTTGCTGTTGACAGTGTGGAAGTAGATTAGGTAAGCGATCACGTGTTGTTGTTCAGTCTATACAGGCTTGTTGTGAACTAATGTCACTAGAAATGAATTTTTCTGACTCAGGACCGATTACATAGTTGCTGGTACAAGACTTATTGACTAATGGGTAGTCAATGACAACATTGGAAGTAGGGGCTAATGAATAGCCTCTGAACGTACAGGAAGTAGAGGCAAATGATTAGCCTCTCTTTGCAAGTATAGAAAAGGGTCGGCCAGGATGGCCGATCAATTTCTTTTACTTTATCTCACGCAATTCGCGTCGCAGTATTTTCCCAACGTTAGTCTTCGGTAATTCCTCTACGAATTGCACGACACTTGGTCGTTTGTAGCCGGTAAGATTCTTTTTGCAATGGGCCATGACCTGTTCAACAGTCAAAGAGGGGTCTTTTCTTGTAATGACTACCTTGACCGTTTCACCCGAATGATCATCGGGAATGCCGATTGCACCGACTTCAAGTACTTCGGGCATTTGTGAGACTACTGATTCTATTTCGTTGGGGTACACGTTGAATCCGGATACCAGGATCATGTCTTTGAGTCGATCGACAATTTTGAAATAGCCTTTCTCATCCATGATGGCGACATCCCCCGTGTGTAGCCAGCCGTCTTTATCGATGGTTTTATCAGTCGCTTCCTGTTTTTGCCAATAGCCTTTCATGACCTGTGGGCCACGTACGCAAAGCTCACCTTCTCCACCCTGTGCTACCAGCTCGTTGTCTGTAGACATGATGCAAAAATCTGTAGAGGGTAGTGGCAAGCCTATAGCACCGTTGTAATCGAGCATATCAAGTGGATTGATCGATGCAGCCGGTGATGTTTCTGTTAAACCATAAGCTTCGACCAAGGTGATGCCGGTAACGTCTTTCCATTCCTTTGCGACAGATTCCTGTACTGCCATACCGCCGCCGAGCACTAATTTTAGAGGTGAGAAATCCAGTGATCTGAATTTGTCGTTATTAAGCAGCGCATTGAACAATGTATTAACACCGGTTAACGCGGTGAACGGGTACTTGGACAAGTCTTTGACAAAAGCTGGAATGTCTCTCGGATTGGTTATCAGTAAATTCTGTGCGCCGAGCTTCATAAAGACCATGCAATTCGCCGTCAGCGCAAAGATATGGTACAGCGGGAGTGCGGTGACGATAATTTCCTTGCCTTCATCAATTTCAACTGCATCAATCCAGGCAAGTGCTTGCATCGCATTTGAGACCATGTTGCGGTGGGTTAACATAGCGCCTTTCGCAACACCTGTCGTACCCCCTGTGTATTGCAGAAACGCGATATCATCCAGACTCAAATCTGCGTCTACATCTTCCGCTCTGGCTTTGGTGGTGATAATTGATTTGAAGCTATGTGAGCCTGGCAGGGAATAGGGCTTGACCATTTTCTTTATTTTGCGAATAACAAAATTGACAAGCATCCCCTTTGGAAAACCCAGCATGTCTCCGAAGCGCGTAGTAATTATGGTTTCAAGTTGTGTGTGTTCAGCAATTTCTGCGAGCGTGCTTGCAAACGCCTCTACC
This sequence comes from uncultured Granulosicoccaceae bacterium, assembly GCA_964411665.1. Classification (GTDB taxonomy): domain Bacteria; phylum Pseudomonadota; class Gammaproteobacteria; order Granulosicoccales; family Granulosicoccaceae; genus CALFCE01. The sequence goes on from CAYPMR010000004.1 coordinate 1,614, forward strand.
ACCACGATGGCCTTGGCACCTGAATCTGTTAGTTGGTGCTCCAGCTCGCGAGCGGTGTAAAGAGGGTTGGTGTTGACGACTACGAGGCCCGCACGCAAAGCACCGAAAACAATCACGGGATATTGGAGCAGATTGGGCATCATCACGGCTATCCGGTCACCTTTTTCAAGAGTTGTCTCGTTCTTGATCCAGGCGGCAAAAGCCAGCGTCAATTCGTCGAGTTCAGCAAAGGTAATAGTTTTACCCATGTTGGTAAAAGACGGGCGATCCGAAAATTTCTGGGTCGATTCGCGGAACAGATCAACCAGTGACTGATAGTTGCCAGTGGAGATTTCGTGAGGCACATTTGTCGGATAGGAATCGAGCCAGGGTCGTTGCATAATCGTATCTCCTGCTTGTTATACGTTATTGAGCACCACAACATTTCTTGAACTTTTTGCCACTGCCGCAAGCACAAGGTTCATTTCGACCTTGCTTGGGCTTTTCCCTTTTGTACTGCGTGACCTCCGGTATCTGCGCATCCCTGAAATACCAATTACCTTCGAGTTTTTCGAATAACGCTCGTTCAAAGTGCTCGTGTCGGCGCCCCTGAGCATCGCGATAGCGTGCGATAAATTCGACAGAACCACTATCATCATCTTCAGCACCGTCGGTAAGCTGGCGAATTTCCAGGCCCAGCCATTGGGATTCTCCTGCCCAACGCCTGGTTGTTTCACGGTCAATCTCGCTGCGAGTCAGTGGATGATGTGATTCGACAATAAAATCTATGTTGGCATCCGTGTGAGCAGTATAGCGAGCACGCATCAACTCCTCAGCGGTCGTGGCCATTCTTTGTCCAGCGATAATCGGCTGGCAACATTCGATAAAATTTTTGCCCGACCCACAGGGACAAAATGAACTCATTGATACAGGTTCTCACTGGTTGTATGGATGCGTTGATGCACGGCAAATCGGACCCTCGTCCTTGCTGCCGTCCATCTAGCTAAAGGCAGCGCGGTTGACAGGCGTCCTGTTGCGCAATGTTTAATACTACCCGCTTTGCAAGTGTACTTGAACCAAGAGCCATGGCTTTCAAGGGCGAAGGACTTGTCTCCTGTGTTGCGTTTCTCACTGTAAATAGGTGCGCTTGCCATCGTCATCAGTAAGAAAGGGCAGTTCTATGTGTATTATTTGCTGGCCCAGCAGGGTTATGTAGCCTTTATCCCGTTGTCCTGCTGAAGCTGGCGCCTCGTCGGAATGCAGTATTCCTGTATATTCAAACTCGTATTCTCGTCGCCAACATAAGTGTCCCTTGTGATTGCGCTGCGGTCGAATTTTGCTCAGAGCAACTGTTTGATCCAGAAATTGTAATTGGTGCGAGGAACAACGCTGCCTTGCATGCGAGACAGCTAGTTCCTTGGCCCGTGTACTGCTCCACCAGAAATAGCCGACACAGGCCAAAACGGTGAAAAGTATTATTTGATCTGTTCCTGGCACTGGGATTTGGGCGTTATGTATTCGTTGACAGGAAAGCAGATCGACTCAACAGCTCTGATTTATAATACCAAGCTTTGGACCTGCGTACCGCAAACCGCCGTGCGGGTGGTTCAAACCCCTTGTTTGTCGCCCGCAAAGGTTTTAGGCGATCAAACCTGATATTCCGGGAGGAATGACCATGGACCAGAGTACTCAAACCGAACTTGAAGCTGCTGCATTTCGCGTACTTGTTGCGCATTTTCGTGAGCGAACCGACGTGCAAAATATAGATCTGATGAATCTTTCCGGGTTTTGCCGTAATTGCCTGTCCAAATGGTACAAAGCTGCTGCCACGGAGCGCGGGATCGAGATGGACTACGATCAAGCGCGGGAAATTATCTACGGTATGCCTTATAGCGAATGGAAAGATAAACACCAGCTTGAAGCGACTGATGCGCAAAAGGCGGAGTATGCTGCCAAACACAACGATAAGGGCTGAACCCCCGATTTTGAAAGAAAGGTTATCGGTTGTTGATTGATTTACTGCAAAAATTACTGCTTGATGATCTGGAAGGCGATTTGTTGATAATTGACGATTCGCCAGCGCTTGCCAGCGCTGCAGCTGGGTCACTCGACAGCAGTGATAGCCGTCAGGTGTTGCATTTAGCGCCTGATCGCGTGACGACACAGATCAAATTGCCAGCGCTTGTTGCACCGCTGCCACCGTTGCACGAAATAGATACCCTGTACATTGCGACGCCGGAGCGTTTCAGTCAGTGCGTTGCCTGGCCTGGAACAGATGCGGGCTTCTCATCCACACCTGTGGCAGTCCTGCAGATGCTCGCTCAGTGCCGTGATCGTGTAGCCAGACGTGTATTTGTCAAAATCGAAAAACAAACCCAGTCCGCGAATTTGCAGCGCCCGGATTTACTTGCTCTGGGTTTCTACGGTGTGGACATCGGTCAGAAAGAGCAGTTGTACTTTTTCAGTCTGCGTGGTTACAAATCTGTGCCCAACTGGTTGAATGCCAAGTATTGGGCGCATCCGGAACGCTGGAATTTATCTGATCCAACTGACACTGTAGAGTGAAATTTACAAGAAATAAAAGCAGGGCAGCTGGCTCTTCGTTTATCATAGCGCAGTGGATAAACCCGAAGAAAAATCTTTCAGTGCAATCATGACCCAACGGGGAAAAAATGGGAAAAATTGTAATAACTGAGCTTGAAGGCGACGGAATCGGACCTGAGCTTGCTCAATCCCTGCATGCTGTTGCAGAGTCACTGCCGGCTGATTTCGAGTTCCGCTCGATAGACTGGTCGCTCGAGACACGCGAGCGTGATGGTGATGACGCCATCGATGCGGCAGTGGAGTCCATGAATGAAACCAAGCTTGCGCTAAAGTACCCCACTGTAACTCGCAAACGCAGCCCCAATGCGCTGATTCGCAGGCGTTGTAATTTCAGCGTGATATACCGGCCGGCCATCTCAATTCCCGGCATTCATTCGAACTTCAAGGAAAACGTCAATCTGCACATCGTACGTGTGGCAACCGGTGGCACCTATGACGATCCAGGGCAGCTAGTTGGTAGAGACGCTGCGGTTTCGTTGCGTATGGTCGAGCGACAACCCTGCACGCAAGCAGCAAAGTTCGCCTTTCGCCTCGCCAAACGTAAGGGTATGCGATACGGCGATGGGTATTACAGCATGACATCCTCATCCAAACACACGATCCAGCGAGTGACCGATGGGCTATTCGAGGATGTGGTAGCGCAAGTGTCTGAGGAGTTCCCCGATGTGGAGCACAACGTCGAGCTTTTCGATGCACTGCTGGCAAAAATTATTCTCAATCCGGACGCCTTTGAAGTTGTGTTGGTATTGAACGAATACGGTGATTTCCTCTCAGATATGGCATCCGGTCTGGTCGGTAGTCTGGGAACAGGCGCCAGCGGCAATTATTCGTTCGATGCTGATAATAATGTGGACATAGCCATGTTTGATCCGGCCGGCGGTACTGCGCCTGACATTGCGGGCAAAAATATCTGTAATCCTGCCGCCGTGTTACTGGCCTTTGGCATGTTGCTTGATCATGTTGACAGGTACGATCTTGGGCATGCATTGAGGCTAAGCCTGCTGGAGGCTCTTGAAACGGGGCAGTCAACGCGTGATCTTGGCGGCAAACTTAATACTGACGAGTTTACCCGTGTCATCACGGATGGTATCCCGAAGCATCTGGAATCATCCTAGCAAGCCTAAGCGTACGAACCGAACTTATCCAATTTAACCTGCGGCTATCCAGGTGATTACGGTAATCATTGATGAATGATATGAAAGCCCAACAGGCTTCGTCCATGTTGGCAGGGGCAAATTCCCCTTATCTTGAATATGTCTATGAAGAATACTTGCGCGACCCCAATGCGGTTAGCGAAGCGTGGCGTACCTATTTTGAAAAACTGCCGATGGTTAACAATACCAGTCGGGATGTGCCGCATTCAGAAGTAAGACAACACTTCTATCAATTAACAAGACGTGGTGGCCGGCGTTCAAATAAAAATGCTGCCGATGCCAACACATCGCTTGATCTGAAACAGATCTACGTAACTCAGCTAATTAACTCCTATCGCGTTCGCGGTCATCAAATGGCCTCCATCGATCCACTGGGTCGATCTCGCAGCACCGTTGTGCGTGAGATACAGCTGCACGAAAATGGCCTGTCCGACGCTGATCTCGATACAGTATTTCCAACGCCCTCGCTGGAGGGGATTGACCAGGCAAGCTTGCGAGACATCATCACTCACCTCGAGCGCTGCTATTGCAGTTCGATCGGCTATGAGTTCATGTACATGGATCACACCACGCAAAAGGATTGGCTGCAGCATCGCATTGAAAGCGTTGCATCACATCCGGCACTTGAACCTGCCAGTCGGCGCTGGGTCTTGGATCGTGTGAATGCAGCTGAGAGTATGGAGCGGCATCTTCATTCACGTTATGTCGGACAGAAACGCTTCTCGCTTGAAGGTGGTGAAAGTCTCATTGTTATCATGAGTGAGCTGGTACGGCGTGGCGTTAGCCGAGGTATCAAGGACATGGTGATCGGTATGGCGCACCGTGGGCGATTGAATGTCCTGGTTAATATATTCGGTAAAAATCCGGCTGAACTTTTTTCCGAGTTTGAAGGCAAGCATGATGATTCGCTGGCTTCCGGTGATGTCAAATACCATCAGGGTTTCTCCTCTGATGTGCGTACTGAAGAGGGCAAGATGCATATGGCGCTGGCCTTTAATCCATCGCATCTGGAAATCGTCTCGCCGGTTGTAGAAGGTTCTGTGCGATCACGTCAGGATCGCTATGGAGACAAGGACGGCAACGAGTCTGTTGCGATCTCAATACATGGAGATGCTGCATTTGCCGGGCAGGGGGTTGTGATGGAAACCTTCAATATGGCCGATTCCCGGGGGTTTTCGACCAAGGGTACTATCCATATCATCATTAATAATCAAATTGGCTTTACAACCAGTAACGCCGAGGATGCGCGCTCAACCGAATACGCATCCGATGTTGCGAAAATGATTAATGCGCCGATATTTCATGTTAATGGTGATGATCCCGAAGCGGTGTTGTTTGTAACGCAACTGGCTTTTGATTTTCGTATGCAATTTCATAAAGACGTCGTCATAGATATGGTTTGTTATCGACGTCATGGCCACAACGAGACTGATGAACCATCAATGACACAACCGTTGATGTACAAAATCATCAAGAAGTTGCCAACAACACGTAAGCTTTATGCAGAGAAACTGGTTGCCGAGGGCGTTGTCTCTGCTGCAGAAGCCGATCAGATGATTGACGACTATCGTCAGCTTCTCGATGACGGCAAGTGTGTTGCCCCGAATATTGTAGAAGGCTTGAACGATACCTATGAGTTGCAGGTGGACTGGGAGCGCTATGATAATAGTGACTGGCGTATACCTTATAATCATGCGGTTCCGATCAAAACCTTACAGGAACTCGCTACCAAACTAACGACTCTGCCTGACGGCCTGACTTTGCACTCACGCGTCAACAAGATTGTTGAAGACAGGCGCAAGATGACGTCGGGCAGTCGGCCTATAGATTGGGGCTACGCTGAAACCATGGCCTATGCCACTTTAGTGCATGCCGGACATCCGGTCAGACTATCGGGTCAGGATTGTGGTCGAGGTACCTTCTCGCACCGTCATGCTGTGTTACACAATCAGAACGAGAGCGAAGCCTATGTACCGTTGCGACAGATTGGCAACGATGACGCTAATTTTCTGGTTATCGATTCTGTACTCTCTGAAGAAGCTGTATTGGCGTTCGAATATGGTTATGCCACAACTGATCCTAATTCGCTGGTTATCTGGGAAGGGCAGTTCGGAGATTTTGCTAATGGCGCTCAGGTGGTTGTTGATCAGTTCATTTGTTCAGGTGAGACCAAATGGGGTCGTTGGTGTGGCTTAACAATGCTGCTGCCTCATGGTTATGAAGGCCAGGGCCCGGAACATTCATCAGCAAGACTAGAGCGATTCATGCAGCTTTGTGCGGAAGATAACATGCAAGTCGTTGTGCCGAGTACGCCTGCGCAGTGTTATCACATGTTGCGTCGTCAGGTGTTGCGTCCAATGCGCAAGCCGTTGATCGTGTTATCACCCAAAAGTCTGTTACGCCATCCGCTTGCCGTATCGACACTGGAGGATCTGGCCGACGGGCAGTTTCAGGCCGTTATCGATGAGGCTGAAACAATTGATCCGATTAAGGTTGAACGAGTGGTGTTGTGTAGTGGCAAAGTCTATTACGATTTACTCGAGAAGCGTTCAAGTGCCGAGCTAAACAATGTCGCTCTGGTTCGCATGGAGCAGCTCTATCCGTTTCCTTACAATGAAATGAAGGATGTATTGGGGCGCTATCCCAATGTCAGCTCTGTTGTCTGGTGTCAGGAAGAGCCGCGTAATCAGGGTGCATGGCGTGCCAACAGACACCGTATCGAACGCTGCTTCAAAGCTGGTTTTCCTGTTGAGTATTGTGGCCGTGCCCCTTCTGCGTCACCTGCTGTGGGTTATGCCAATCAGCATCAAATTCAGCAACAGCTGCTTGTGGACGAGGCCCTGGGTTTGGTGGCTAACAGTCAGGTTATGAATCGTTAGTGACTGGATACTCTTGAACAATTTGCTGCGACTGTAGATAAGATTTAACTGATTAGAAACTGAGGTTATCTAACCTCCGGAACTCATTAATGAGCGTTGAAATAAAAGTACCTACTTTGCCTGAATCAGTCGCTGATGCACTGATCGTGACCTGGCACAAAAAACCGGGTGATGCTGTCAGCCGAGATGATGTGCTGGTAGATATAGAAACCGACAAGGTTGTGCTTGAAGTCCCTGCATCTGAAAGTGGCGTGATGGGGGAGATTGTTGAACAAGAGGGTGCAACCGTTGTAGCGCTGCAGGTTATCGGTCACATTATTGAAGGTGAGGCTGTTGCAACTGCAGCTCCGGCTACATCTGCGGAGCCTGAAAAAGCTGCAAGTTCAGGTGATGGTCAAACTAGCCCGTCAGTAAGACGGTTGCTGACTGAGCACGGTCTGGATGCGTCTGAGATCAGCGGCACTGGAAACAACGGTCGCATTACCGCAGAAGATGTAGAGCGTCACGCGGCTCGCCAAAGTGCTGCGGGTGCGGCATCTGCTGCTGTATCAGGTGGTCAGGCCTCTTCAGCGCCGGTTGATGCCGGTGGCTTTAGTGATGACGACAGGCCTGAACGGCGCGTGCCTATGACACGATTGCGTTCACGTATCGCTGAACGCTTGCTTGAGGCCACCCAGTCGACTGCGATGCTGACGACCTTCAACGAGGTCAACATGCAGGCGTTTCTGGATCTGCGTTCCAAACTAAAAGATGACTTTCAGAAAACACATGGCGTCAAGCTCGGCTTTATGTCGATTTTCCTGAAAGCATCTACCGAGGCGCTGAAACGATTTCCCGATGTGAACGCGTCGATCGATGGTGACGATATTGTTTATCACGGGTATTGCGATATTGGTGTTGCCGTCTCGTCCGAGCGGGGTTTGGTTGTTCCGGTTTTGCGTAATACCGAGTTCATGAGTCTTGCCGAGATGGAGTCCACCTTGTCAGGCTTTGCCGATCAGGCACGTGATGGGAAACTTGCCATCGACGATATGACTGGCGGTACCTTCACCATATCCAATGGTGGGGTTTTCGGCTCATTGTTGTCTACGCCCATTCTGAATCCGCCGCAAAGCGCGATTCTCGGCATGCATAGCATTCAGCAACGTGCGATGGTTGAAAATGGCGAAGTTGTCGTTCGCCCAATGATGTACCTCGCACTGTCTTATGATCATCGAATCGTTGATGGGAAAGGTGCAGTAACCTTCCTGAAAACGATCAAGGAATTGATCGAAGACCCCGCGAAAATGCTGTTTGATGTTTGATTAACGAAAAAACTTAAGCGGGTATTCATTTGAACTACGACGTTATTGTCATTGGGGCCGGTCCTGCCGGTTACGTAGCAGCTATACGTGCTGCGCAATTAGGACTCAAAACCGCCTGTGTTGAAAAATGGCTCAACAAGCAGGGCAAGCCGGCACTCGGTGGCACTTGTCTGAATGTGGGCTGCATTCCATCGAAAGCGTTGCTTGAATCAACCGAGCTTTATGATCAAGCGGTTCACAAGTTTGATGATATCGGTATTCAAACCGCGGGCGTGTCGATGGATGTGCCCAAGATGATTGCGCGTAAAGACAAGATCGTGACCGAATTGACCGGCGGCATTGCGCAGTTGTTCAAAGCCAACGGTATTGAGTGGTTGCAGGGCAGCGGCAAGCTTCTGGCTGAAAAACAGGTGGAAGTCACAGGCCTTGACGGCAAGGTGAGTGAATACGCCGCGGCTAATGTCATCATCGCATCTGGCTCAGTGCCTATAGATCTTGACGCAACACCTTTGCATTCTGATCAAGTGGTGGATTCCTCCGGAGCGCTCGACTGGCAGTCTGTGCCGCAACGTCTGTGTGTTATCGGTGCTGGTGTGATCGGGCTTGAGCTTGGCAGTGTGTGGCGACGTCTCGGCAGTGAGGTGGTTGTACTCGAAGCATTCGATGCGTTTCTACCCATGGTTGATGAAGCGGTTGCACGTGAGGCCTTGAAAACATTTACCAGGCAGGGGCTGGACATTCGTATGGGTAGCCGAGTCATGGGCAGTACGGTCACCGATAGCGGTGTTGAAATCGCCTACAAAGATGAAAACGGTGATGCAACCTTGCAAGTAGATAAAGTCATTGTGGCTGTTGGCAGACGTGCCAGCAGTAGCGATGTTATTTCAGCTGAAGCGAATATCGAACTGGATGAACGTGGCCTGATTCATGTGAACGAGCGCTGTGAGACCAATATCCCCGGGGTCTATGCAATAGGTGATGTTGTCAGAGGGCCAATGCTGGCCCATAAAGGCTCGGAAGAGGGTGTTATGGTCGCGGAACTTATTTCGGGCCAGTATGGGCACGTCAATTACGACGTTATGCCTAACGTTATCTATACCCATCCGGAAGTAGCCTGGGTTGGTAAAACGGAAGAACAACTGAAGAACGAAGGTGTTGACTACGAGGCCGGTAGCTTCCCTTTCGCAGCTAGCGGACGAGCCAAGGCAAAGGGCGATACAGGGGGACTGGTCAAGATTCTGCGCGACAAGGCGTCTGATCGTTTGCTGGGCGCTCACATTATTGGTCCAGCGGCTTCAGAGCTATTGGGTCAATCGGTGCTGGCTATGGAGTTCAATGCAACGATTGAGGATATAGCCCGCACCATTCATGCGCATCCGACATTGTCGGAAGCCATGCATGAAGCAGCCCTGGGTGCAGATGGTCGTGCGATTCATATCGCTAACCGAAAGCGTAGATAAGAAAGGTATAAATATTAAGCAATAAAAAAGCCGGCTAAAAGCCGGCTTTTCTTTTTCATACAACTGGTATCTGGATCAGATATCGAATACCAGATTGAAAGTTGTCACTGTGTCGGTTGACGAATCAAGTGGATTCCCCGGATTTTCCAGGTCTGTGTTACCTCTAGCGAAGTAAGCCAGTTTCAACGCCAGACGCGAAGACACCTTATAGGCCAATCCCAGGTTTAACTCGGTACCCGTATTATCTCCACCAAGGTCAGCTTTGAAGTCTGCGTTGAAGGTCAGCGCCTCTGTCAGCTGATTCAGATAGGACAGTCCAAAGTAAAGGATACCGCCGCTGGCATCATCGCCGACGACTGGTTCAAGGACGCGATTACCGAAACCCGCCTCACCTGAGAAAAACCCAGTGTCGGAAGCCCAGAATTTATGTCCAACACCGATAATCTGACGGGTAGATTGGTCGATATTCGCTGGCTCATCAAACTCGAAATCGAGGATACCGAAAAAGTAAGTTCGCGGACGCCAGTAGTATTTTGGCTGATATCCGAGAATGATGCGCTCAGCGTTGTTGTCAGTCACGCTATCCAGTACTGCAAACCCGGTATTGGCATCTACAACGGGGGCACCAGTAGCATCTGTATCCTGAATCAACGTGGTTGTGCGGCCAAATAGTACGCTACCGAACACAAGGTGTTCCCATTTACCGACAGTTTTACCCAGTCGGATTCCGCCGGATATACTGGATGCTTCTGTGTTACCTGTAGCACTGGTAGCACCGAGTGTTGCCGATCCGCTCCAGCCACTTGCCAGGCCTGCAACAGCATCCACTGCATCTGATTGGGCATGTGCTGCACCGATTAGTCCCAGTGCTAAGCCTGCCGCTAATGTTAATTTTTTCATTTCGTTATTCCTCAACTAGAACTAGCGTAAAAATCGGATCAACGTGTTAGTTGTAAATCTCAACTCTATTAACTAGAAATAAAATTTTAATTAGAGACTCCCTGACGAAATCGCATTTCGGGAATGTTCGGAACATCAGAAGTAAATCTCTTAAGTTTTCTCTGTTGCAGTTGATTACTGGCAGAGTAACCCGCTATATCTCGGGACCCTCATCTTCTGCGCGAGCGCTTTTAGCTTTAGCTCCCACCAATTTTCAGCGGAATCGGAAGCAACTATAGCTCAACTATTAAATTTAACATCCACAAAAAACGTAATTTTTTGTTGCTTATAAAGTTATGCTGGCGTGATGATGTCCAAGCTGAACACTTGCTGAATTAAAATTAAAAAAACGACTATTTTTATTGTTGTCATACAAGCTATTACGTGAAAATAACTATCCGGCAAACACGTAGTCTCTTTCTTCGACGAAATCGTTTTCGTCGAACCACAGTTTTAATTTCGTACGTGCGCCATAACGAGTTACGACACTCACCAGAAGCGCATCTCCATGTACACGTTCTGAAATAGACTTGTAGTTAATAATTTCAGTATGTCGAAGTGTTCGTTTTTTGACATGTATGTGCAAATCAACGAAATAGTCAATCGTAATGCCCTGTGCTTTTAATGCGTCGTACATTAATTTCGCGTTTCGCCCTGTTCCGATAATGACAGCGCTGCGCCCCTTCAGGCAGGTATGTGCCATGGCCCATGCTTTTGCAGCTATGAAATTGCTGCGGCTGTAACGCTCGCTTTGTCGCGTCAAGCGGTTGTCGTGGTCGCGCCAGCGAAGTAATGGTGTGTTTGTCGGTGTTGGCTTACCCATGAGAGCGCCCGACATATGAGCACGCAGTAAAAAATCATAGTCTTCGGCCCAATTCGAATCGCGATAGCCGGATAGTTGCTGACTGAGTGATCGCTTCATCAACCAGGTTGGATGAGGGCAGGGACTTTCTATAAACAGGCTGCGGGCGATTTCGTGTGGCTGTGTCAATTCATTGAGCCAGTGCATGTAATGAAGATTGCCGCCCTGAATGGGTCTGTCGTTAGAGAATATTTCCACATCGCAGGCGCATAAGTTGATATGTGGATTTTCTCGCAGGTAGTCCAATTGGCGTGCAATGCGTGTCGGATGCGCCAGATCATCTGCATCCATGCGAGCAATCCAGTTTCCCCGGGCCTCAGCAAGTCCGGTATTTAAAGCCGCAACAATGCCGGGTGAGGGTCGTTGAAGTTCCATGATTCGAGAGTCGCCAGGCAGGTTCAAACAAGTTAAATCGTCATCGCAGTTTTCGTCAGGCCCTATCATCAAAATCTCTAGCGCCTGATGGCTTTGTTGCAGAAGGCTATTCAGGCTCTCCTGCAACCATGACCTGCTCTGCTCGTCGGCGAGACTTTTTGGACCTACTGGTAGCAAAACAGATACGAGATCCGTGCTGGTGCTGGTTGTCATGTTTGCTGGTTTGTATCCGTGGCGATGGGGCTGACTGCCATTGCAGGCATGGCTGATCTTTGCACGTCATTGGCAGAGGCCAGACTTTTTTTCGTGTGAAAAATCAGGAAAAAAATGTGCGAATGAATTAATGTTAGTAGCAGGATAAACAAAACAACCAAACTAGACTAAATTGCGTATGGATTAGATGCAGTTGGAGTAGGGGTAGGAGTAGGAATCCGAATAATGAACGCCAGAGGGACTGTATTCATAGTTTCTGCGCCGTCGGGCGCAGGCAAAACCAGTCTGGTCAAACGTCTAATAAACGATGTAGCCAATATCCAGGTTGCCGTGTCACATACGACGCGGCCGAGGCGAGACGGAGATATCGACGGACGAGACTACCATTTCACTGATCGTGATGCCTTTGAGCAGATGATTTCTGAAGATGCATTCATTGAGTATGCGAATGTATTTGGAAATTACTACGGCACCAGCCAGAGTGCTGTGGACGCCTGTCTGTCGAGCGGTGCAGATGTGATACTCGAAATTGACTGGCAGGGTGCTGAACAGGTGCGCGAACGTCTTGACGGCACGTGTTGGGTATTTATCATTCCGCCGTCCCGCGAGATATTGCTGCAACGCCTGCGTGGCAGGGGCACAGATAGTGACGAGGTCATCGAATTGCGCACACAAGCGGCGGTCGATGAAATGAGGCATCTGGATAAAGCTGACTATCTGCTCATTAACGACGATTTTGAGCACACGCTTGCGCAGTTCAAGTCCATCATAAGTGCCAATCGGCTTGTGACGGCACGACAAATCGAAAGCCATCGCCCGCTGGTCGATGAGCTATTATCCTGATAACAGGCACACCGGCTTTGTGAGCTAAAAGTCTCAAAAGCGGCGCTTTCACGATTCGCCTTATGGTAGAGGTCCGATATTCGCTTATCTCTCTGGACACTATCATTACGATGGCATAGGATTCATTGTCCCCGGCAAGACTTCAGGAAATTTGGTATGGCACGTGTCACAGTAGAAGACAGTCTCGAAAAAGTAGGCAACCGATTCGATCTGGTGTTGATCGCTTCCAAGCGTGCTCGCAATCTGTCGCTTGGCGCAGAGCCTCTCTTGCCCACTGACAATGACAAGCCTTCGGTGATCGCATTGCGCGAGATTGCCGAAGGTCTGATCGGCGAAGACATCCTGCATGAAGCGCCCCCACCGCCTGCGCCTGTCGAACCCGTGATCTACGATAAGGATTTGCGCGAAGATTTCTGAGCCCGGCCTTCAATAAATTAATACCGTATAAAGCCAAAGCGGCACCTCACATCTGGATCCGGCAAATGCAATTTGCTGGCGCTTTCAGCTATGAGTAGCGCTGCCGGTAGTCACAATGACGATCTGCAGCCGCAGCCCGTTGTGCAAGGGCAGGGGCAAGATGATGGTTTCGCCAGTCTGCGTGAACGACTTGTTACTGAATACAGCGAAGAACAGGTAGCACTGATCGATCGTGCCTATCACACGGCTCGTCACGCCCATGCTCATCAGACCCGAAGTTCGGGCCTTCCTTACATAACTCATCCTATTGCCGTCGCCAGGCTCGTGCTGGAAATGAAGCTTGATCCTGTCAGCGTCGTGTCGGCATTGCTGCACGATGTGGTTGAGGATACGGCTGTCAGCAAATCGGCAATCGAGGAAGAGTTCGGCGCTGAGGTCGCTGACATAGTCGATGGTTTGAGCAAACTGAACAAAACTGAATTTCGCACTCGCGAACAGGTGCAGGCGGCAAGTTTACGAAAGATGTTTCTGGCCATGGTGTCGGATGTACGCGTCATTCTGATCAAGCTGGCTGATCGTCAGCACAATATGCGTACCCTTGATGCTTTGGACGCGAAAAGAAAGCGGCGTATTGCAAGGGAAACACTGGATGTTTATGCGCCCATAGCTAATCGACTTGGTTTATACGCCATTAAGGAAGAGCTAGAGGAGCTTGGATTTGCGGCGATGTACCCGCTGCGTAAAAATTTGCTCGACGCAGTTGTCAAAAACGCTGAAAAAAATAATAGCTACGCGATGCGTCAGTTGATTACCCGCGTTAACGATAATCTTAACGACATGGGTATCGATGCGCGTGTCTTCGGCAGACGCAAAAGTGCGTATAGCATCTATCGCAAGAAAAAAGAAAAGCAAATCCCCTTCGACAGTATCCTCGATATATTCGCTTTGCGGATAGTCGTTGAAACTGTTGATCAATGCTATCGCGCCCTGGGTGTTGTACATCATCTTTACACACCAATACCGCGTCGTTTCAAGGACTTAATTGCCGTGCCAAAGGAAAACGGCTATCAGTCTCTTCATACGGTATGTGTCAGCAGCCACAATATACCTATAGAAATTCAGATTCGTACAACTGAAATGGACAGAGTTTCAGAATCGGGTAATGCGGCCCACTGGGTGTATAAGGACGGACGTGCTAACTACGGTGAGCGCAAAGCCCGTCAGTGGATGGATGGTTTGCTTGATTTACAAAGCCGTGCTTCAGACAGTGATGAATTTATCGATCAGGTGAAAATAGATCTGTTTCCACGAGAAATATTTTTATTCACACCCAAACGTCGTGTCATCGAATTGCAAAGCGGTTCGACGCCCATTGACTTTGCCTATGCGGTTCATTCGGAAATTGGTAACAAATGTGTGTCGGCCCTGGTGGATCGTAAACTTGTATCGCTCAGCACTCAATTGGAATCGGGACAAACAGTCGAAATTCAGACATCGGATACGGCCAATCCACAGCCTGTGTGGCTCAACTTCGTCGTCACCGCTAAAGCTCGCTCCGCCATCCGCCATCATTTGCGTAACCTCGATCGTAGTCAGGCACGTCAGTTCGGTGAGCGATTGCTTGTCAGGTCATTGGCAACCTATGAAATCGATCTTGGTGCGATATCAGCCAAGGTTATGGAAACACTTTGTGCCGAATTCAGATTCCAGAGTAAAGATGAATTGTTTATCGATATCGGTCTTGGCAATCATATGCCCAGTCATATATCCGCACGACTTGTCGCATTACATAATGGTGCTAAGCCAGACACTGCGCCGTATCAACGTCAACAACAGGATATAGCCCCACTAATGATTGAGGGTGAAGAAGGATCGGTGCTGTCTTTGGCCGAATGCTGTCGTCCTGTTCCCGGCGATAGTGTTGACGGTATGCTAAGTGCGGGTAGCGGTGTGGTTGTGCATCGGTCGCAGTGTTCCAATCTCGGTCGATTGAAGCGTAAGCGTAAAGAATGGGTTCGAGTAGCCTGGCCCATAGAAACGCGGGTTCACTATCAGTCGTCAATAGCTGTCAGTTTGCAAAATCGTCCCGGTGCATTAGCCAGAGTGACATCGGTGATTTCAGCCAGTGGCAGTAATATAGATGGTGTCAATTTCGACAATCGTGGTGAGGATCACATTGAGATACAATTTCTGTTGTCGGTCAAGGATCGCCAGCACATTGCCAAGCTGATACGCCGCATCAGAAATGTCGGTGTTGTGCATCGGGTATCGCGTGAAAATTGAGCCCATTTAGTTGAGCCGTACTTTCAAACACTAAACTGTCACGCCTGTGACTTCATCTGATAACCAGACACTTGAGAACAACCGAACGCTTGACAGCTTTCCTGTCACTCAGCTCAAAGGCGTTGGTGAGAAAATGGCACTGCGCCTTGCGTCGCTGGGCCTTGAAACAGTGCAGGATGTGTTGTTCCATTTGCCAAGCAGATATCAGGATCGCACCTGTGTCAAACAGATTGGTAGTCTGTTGCCGGGTGATGAGGCTGTAATAGAGCTGACCGTTGATCTGTGTGATGTGGTTTTTAGAAGACGCCGCTCGTTGCTGTGCAAAGGATCTGACGGTACAGGTTCAATCACTTTGCGTTTTTTTCATTTCAGTCAAAAACAGGTAGACAGTCTGCGCCGCGGCGTACGCTTACGCTGTTTCTCGGAAGTTCGTCGCGGCCCCGGCGGGATTGAAATGGTTCACCCGGAATACACCTTCGTTTCAGATTCAACACCATTACCGGATGTACTGACTCCTTTCTATGCAGCTACCGAGGGTGTCAATCAGTTAACGCTGCGTAAACTGACTGATCAGGCGTTAGTGATGCTTGAGACCGCCCGCATTGATGAATGTCTGCCTGCGCAACTGTTGCAGGGTTATGATTTGCCGGATCCTGTGTCGGCTTTGCGTGTTATTCATCGCCCGCCCGCCAGCGTTGATGTGAATAGTTTGCTGGAAGGCACGCACCCGTCATTGCAACGCTTTGTCATAGAAGAGCTGGTTGCTCATCGCATAGGTATGAAACTACAACGCATGCGCCGTCGTGACCGGCGCTCGCCAGTGGTGGCGCCTTCGGGTGAGTTGTTGCAGCGATTTCTTGATTCCCTTCCGTATGAGCTAACGGGCGCGCAAGTGCGAGTATCTGCCGAGATCGCCGAAAGTCTGCGCTCTTCAAGTCCAATGTTACGTCTATTACAGGGAGATGTGGGTGCAGGCAAAACAGTGGTTGCCGCTTATGCCGCAGCACTTGCAGTTGAATGTGGAATGCAGGTCGCTCTAATGGCACCAACCGAAATACTGGCAGAGCAGCATTTGCTCAATCTAAGTGAATGGTTTGAACCTCTGGGTGTTCGTATTGGATGGTTAAGTGGCAAGCTCAGGCAGAGCCAACGCCGGGATGCGATTGAGTCAATTGCGCTAGGTAATAGCCATATTGCTGTAGGCACACATGCTTTGTTTCAGGAAGATGTTGAATTTAAAAATTTAGGTCTTGTTATTGTCGATGAGCAACACCGCTTCGGCGTGCACCAGCGTATGGCATTGCGTAATAAGGGGGCCAGTGAAAATCAGGTGCCGCATCAACTTATCATGACGGCGACACCTATTCCACGCACGCTGGCAATGACCGCTTATGCCGATCTTGATATATCTGTTATTGATGAATTGCCGCCAGGGCGAAAGCCCGTTGAAACAGTTGCTATAGATGCTGCGCGTCGTCAACAAGTCGCCGATCGAGTCGCTGCATCTATTGCAGGTGGAAGACAGGCTTATTGGGTTTGTACCTTGATAGAAGAGTCAGAGGCATTGCAAGCGGAAGCTGCCGAAGACACAGCTAACTGGCTCACTGAATGTATGCCGGATGCAAGGATTGGATTAATACACGGTCGTTTAAAATCTGCTGAAAAAGATACGCTAATGAGCAGTTTCAAAGACATGCAACTGGATCTGCTGGTGGCCACCACCGTGATCGAAGTAGGTGTTGATGTGCCGAATGCCTCGCTGATGGTCATAGAGAATGCCGAGCGACTCGGTTTGTCCCAGTTGCATCAACTGCGCGGGCGTGTTGGTCGCGGGGCTATGCAAAGCAACTGTATCCTTCTCTATCATGGGCCTTTGTCGGAATCAGCGCGTAAGCGAATAGCCATAATGCGTGAGACTAATGACGGTTTTGTTATCGCCGAACAGGATTTATTGCTCCGCGGTGCCGGTGAAGTTCTTGGTACACGGCAAACGGGGGCTGCTGAATTTCGCGTGGCTGACCTGACTCGAGATGCTTATCTACTGGATGATGTTGCAGTAATAGCGGATCGTCTGCTGGCTGATTACCCGCAACATCAATCCAGAATCACCGAGCGCTGGATTGGTAAACAACGGCGTGAGTATGGTGCTGTTTGAGGACGAGCTTTAATCATTGAGAGGCTCTCCATTTAGGCCAACGTCATCCCGAATCGTCGGACCGCCGCGCAGGCGGGGCGGTTCGGCGTCCCGGTCCATCTTTCAACTTTCTTAACAGCAATAGTGGAATCGCGATAATCACCCCGCCAATCGCACCGTACAGATGTGAATTGACGATAACTGCACCACCTGCTGCAGCTTCGCTACCGGGTACGGCACCATAGATCTGTTCCCAGCCCAGTTTGATAATAACGACGATCAGCAGCAATGACGCATTCCAGGGGTAACGTTTGAGGTCAGCCATTGCGCCTGCCATGATCAGCCCGTGCAGGGTGCCGGAAAATCCTACATACCAGAATACGTCCAGATCTCGAAAAAATAATCCTGCACCAACGCCTATCGAACTGAACAATATGATCACTGCCCATTCCCAGGCGGCATAGTTGTACCAGACCAATGTGACGATTAGTAACAGTCCGGTCATGTTTAACAGGAGGTGCCCCCAGTTGAGGTGCACGAAATTACCGGTAAGAATTAGCCACCAATTGCCAGTTTGCAATGCTTCGCGATCGAACCTTAGTGCTTGATCCAGTCCAACTGCTTGTAGGCCGATACATAGTAGGCCAAGGCAAAGAGCCAGTTGTAACGCGCGATTGTGCAAAATACGTTGCATGGTTGAAATAATATCTGGATCTGCTGTTGCAGATAATGTTATCGACAAGAGTTATTGATCGGTAAAGGTTGTTTTGATCTGCCGATATCTGGATTGCCCTTGTTAAGCCTGTTTAGGCCGGATACCTGTTTCAGCGCAATACCAATACCGCAATACCAATACATAAGGGTCTTGTTAGGAACACAGGTATTCTGGCTGAAACTGTAGTTATGTGTCGGACCACTGACGTGTCCGCAATTATCTGCGTGCTATTCTCATAGCAAGCAGTAGCCTTTTATCTCGAAGCACTTTTATATCAAAGCAGTATTGGAGCACGGAAAATGACAGTTACTCGGTTTTCACAGCGATTATTCAGATGTATCAGAGGTAGATCATCTGGGCGCACTCTCAAGCGACGGGGGCAACAGAGCGGATTTACGCTGATAGAAATCATGGTGGTGGTTGCCATCATCGCTATTTTGGGTGCTGCGGTAGTTCCTCTGGTGCTCGATCGTCCAGATCAGGCGCGCGTAGTAAAGGCCAAGCAGGAAATAAATGCCATAGCCTCATCACTGGAACTCTATCGTTTGGATAATTTTAACTACCCGTCTACCGACCAGGGCCTCGATGCGCTTGTTGAGAAACCAGCTGGAGATCCGGAGCCTGCTAATTGGAATGACAGTGGGTATATGCAGAAAGTACCCAAAGATCCTTGGGGTCGCGATTACATTTACCTCAGTCCGGGTGAAGTTGGCCCTTACGACATTGTATCACTGGGGCGCGACGGTCAGGAAGGTGGCGACAGCTATGATGCTGACCTAACGAATCTGTCCGATTAATAGAAAGATATGGGAGGTCGCGTGAGCAAACGTTTGCGGGCAGGTGGTTTCACCCTGCTCGAGCTCATGGTGGTGATTGTGATCGTTTCGATTCTGGCCGGATTCGTTGCGGTTAACCTGGATATACGCAATACGCCCAAAACAATTCGTGAAGAGGCGCAAAGGTTGGGTCTTTTGATGCAACTAGCGTCGGAACAAGCGATCTACTCTAGAGCACAACTCGGTATTCGACTGCATCCCGAGAATTATGAATTTTACTTTCTTGCGCCGGACGAAGATGGGGCGCAGGTCTGGCAACCACTTGAAGACGAAAGGCTGCGATACCGGCAAAGTAATGAGGTTATTGAATATCAGATGGATATCGCGGGCGTGCCGATTTTGCTGGAAACACTAGAGGAAGAGCAGTCGGGTGTTACAGAGGATGACGATCTAAAGCCCCATGTACTGTTTTTGTCCAATGGCGAGATCATTCCTGACTTTGCGATCACAATCGCGGATGAAGATTCGAAATATCGCCACCAGGTCTATTCAGGAATCGACCTTGCCGTGGTGGTGGAGCAACTGGAGTAAATGGAGTAAGCATTGCCCATGCACGTAAACGCACAAGCCAAAGCCCGTTCACAACGAGGCTTCACTCTGATGGAGATGATGGTGGCGATGACCATCCTCGCTGTTGGCATGGGTGCGCTTATACAGGCTGCTGCTGGTTCTGCGAATAACGCCACGATTCTGCGAGACAGAGAAGTGGCTCGCTGGGTGGCGCTGAACAGACTCACTGAAATGCAGATCCTGCACGAGTGGAGTACCGCCAATACCAAAAAAGGTGAGGTCGAAATGCTTAACATGACCTGGCATTGGCTGGCGCGTATTCAAAAAGTGCAGGATCCGGATTTGCGCCGAGTGGATATTGAAGTTCGACGTGATCCCAATCTGGACTCGTACCTCTATTCAATAACCGGCTTTGTAGGTAATCCGGAGATTGTTTCAACGCCCACTGAAATCCCGTGACCATCGTCAAAGCCTCAAAAGATCAAGGCGGATTCACGCTGTTTGAACTGCTTATCGCGATGGTCATTTTCGCTGTATTGGGGACGGCTGCTTATCAGGGTCTTTTCCAGACAGAACGTATAAAAGAAACCTTGCTTGAGCGCAGTGATCAGCTGGCTGAATTGCGCATGGCTTTTTACTGGATGTCGGATGATATGGCGCAGGTGGTTAATCGCCCGGTACGCAGTGCTGTTGGCAGTGTTGAACCCGCTATGCAGGTGAGTGAAGCGGGGGATGCGATGTTGGTCTTCACACGCGGTGGCTGGACCAATCCTGCAGGGGATGTAAGTCCGGCGCGCTCGAACCTGCAACGCGTCTCCTATCTGCTGGAGGGTGATCGATTATTACGCGAATACAGCTATCATTTGGATCGCGCCGATGATAGTGCCTTGAAACGACGCCAGCTGGTAACCGGTGTCGATTCGATCAGTATGCGGTTTCTGGATACGAGTGGTAGCTGGCATGATCAATGGCCGCCGATCTCGGTGGATGGGGATGCACCTGCAACACCGGCGGCGATCGAGTTCACCTTTGAAATACAGAAAATGGGTGATGTTGTACGGCTGTTTTCATTGCCGGGTTAGTTGCAACCCGCGGCCTGGGTGACTGAAAAAGGTTTGATAGAAGCTAATGTTCTTTTGTGACCTAAAAAATAAACATCATTCCATGAAAAAGCGCCTGCATGCTGAAAATAGACAGCAGGGCATTGCGGTCATAACTGTTCTGTTGGTCATCGCACTCACCACCATAACCGTTGCCACCATGACCTCGCGGCAACAAATTGACATGCGCCGTGAACAAAACGAAGCAGCCATTCAATTGGCCCGCTCTCTAGCAATCAGCGGAGAGCGCTTTGCTGCTGCTACCTTGTACAGGGATTTTCAAACAGCTGATCGTAACAATACGGATTCGCTGGAAGATGACTGGGCGCAGACCCTTCCTCCCATACCCGTCGACAGTGCGACCCTGACCGGCTGTATCGTTGATATGCAGGGAAAATTCAACCTTAATAACCTGGTTAATGGCGAGGGTCAGGCAGAGCCAATCTATGTTGATCAGTTTACGCGTTTGTTACAGGAGCTCAATATCGACGCGTCCAAGGCACAGGCCGTTGTAGACTGGATCGATGAAGATATTAATGCCACCATCCCTGATGGTGCTGAGGATGACTATTATACAGGGCTTGAATTACCTTACCGAACGTCCAATTCTGACTTTTCCAGTATTTCCGAACTACAGTTAGTAAGAGGATTCAGTCCTTCGGTTGAAGAAGAGAATGCTGACTACGAGTTATTGGTCCCGCACATCGCGGCATTACCCACTGATGGCGGCCCTTTAGCATTGAATGTCAACACAGCAACGCCACAGTTGCTATCTTCAATGTCTGAGTTTTTACAACCGCTAGGGGCTGAACTGTCACGGTGGGATACAGCCGCTTATGAGGATTATCCGGCTTGTGAGAATTTTTTCGATCTCGAGGCGGAAGAAGTAGCAGATACGTTAACGGATGAGCGTGATACTGGCGCATACGAGAGCACTCTGGACTTTGACTCTGAAGCTGCGGTTGAAAGTGGTGCAGAAATTTCAGCGACGGCTTATGACGTGTTTTCAAGATATTTTCAGGTACGTATAGATATAGCGATGGAAGGTGTCACCCTATCGCAGTACACATTGATGGAGCGTGATGACGAGGGCAAGGTACGAGTGGTGTCGCGTTTACGTGACGTGCTTTAGCAATGGTTGTAACAAAAATTAAATTAACTGAAACCCGGCGCAGTCGTGCGTCAGGCGGAAATAAGTAACCAGTGGCAAAAGACTGCATCATATATATCCCCGAGGTGGGGGCTGATCTGGCGTATTGGGCCATGTCCAATGGCGAGGGTGCTCTGTTGTCGGCACCCGTGCAGGGCAGCTTCGCTGAAGCTGCCAAGGCGGTAGGCGGGCGCAAGTCCATTGTTGTAGTGCCGGGTGATGCTGTTTTGCTGGCTGAAGCCAAGCTGCCCGGGAATTCAGCGCGTGCACAGCAGGCCATACCCTATGCACTGGAAGATCAAGTTGCCGATGATGTTGAAGACCTGCACTTCGCGATCGGGCGCAAAGACAAGGGTGATAACTACCCGGTAGCGATTATCAATCGAGACACCATGGATACCTTGCGAGAGCAATTTTCCGAAGTAGGTCTGCATCCGACTGAAATGGTTCCCGAGATATTGGCTTTACCCAAACTTGACCCCGGTAGCCAGGGCCCTGTCTGGAGCGCTCTGGTCGACAGTAATAAAACGGTAGTGCGGCTAAACGGTTATCGCGGCTTTGCGACAGATACCGAAACTGCCGACATCATGTTAAGTGGCGCCGGACAAGAGTACGAGGAAGAATTCTCGCGCGGCATATTGCTCTATCACACAGATTCAAACGTTCGCGAGCCTGATGTTGTGGATCTCGATGTAGAGACTCAACAATGTGAAAGTCGACTCGATTTGTATGCCAGTGGTTTATCTAAATCGCCACGAATCAACTTGTTGCAGGGCGAGTACAGTTATCGCCAGCAATTGAACATGGCCTGGCGTCCCTGGCGTTGGAGCATGGTACTGTGCGCAGCGTTACTGGCCATTGCGGTTGGAAGCAAAGCGATTGATTACCGGCGTTTGGGCAACGAGGAAAATACCTTGCGTCAGCAAATTACCCAGGTCTGGACAGATACATTCCCGCAAGTCAAAGCGCGACGACCGGTTGCGCAAATGAAATCCCGCTTGCGCCAGTTAGGAACGGGCGGGCCGAAGGGTGGTTTTACCACTGACCTTGATGTGATTGCCGCAGCCTTTAAAACACAACCACAAAGTACGATCAATTCAATTGGTTATCGCCCTGGGCGTTTTGATCTGGACGTGACAACAGATGCCTTGCCCACGCTGGACAAGCTTAAACAGGAAATTGAAAAAGCCGGGACATTAACCATGAAGGTGCAATCAGCAAGGCGCCAGAAAGATAATGTGCGCAGTACACTGCGGTTGGAGTCCAAGTGATGAAAGACTGGTATCTGGCCAAATCCGCGAAAGACAGAATGATCCTGATTTGTCTCGCCGTGCTCATTCTATTCGGTTTGTTTTATTTGATGGTTTGGCACCCGCTGTCATCCGGTATTGAACGCAGCCAGAATAACGTCAATGCTGCCAGGGAAGATTTGCAATACATGGTCGAAGGGCAGGCACGTGTTCGTGCATCAGGTGGGTCAACGGGAAGCACGCAGTTACTAAGCTCGGATAAGGCGCCTTACCTGCTGATCGATGACATCATCCGCAAAGCTGGAATCGCCCAGCCGGAACGGGTTGAGCCAACTGGTAAAGAAGGTGCTCGAGTGCAGTTTTCACGGGTTGAATTCGATAAGTTGGTAGCCGTGATTGCAGAACTGGAGCGTTATGGGCTCAAGGTGTCCACGCTCAATGTCAGTCGTAAAGACAATGGTATCGTCAGCGCCCGATTCAATATGGAGCGCGGCTGATGTTTCGTGTCATACGTTTGATACTGCTTGGCATCGTTGCCTATGTCATTTCCATGGTGTGGCTGTTTCCGGCTGCTCCTGTGATCGATCGAATAAAGCCTCAAATCCAGCCTGTACAGCTTGCCGGTGTAACGGGAAGGCTATTCAGCGGTAATGTTGATCAGGTGACTTATAATGATGATCTGTTACCGCTGACCTTGAGTAACGTTGCCTGGAGCTTTATGCCACGTAAGTTATTTGCAGCTGCAGCAGGTGTCAATTTCTCTTTCGATGCTTATGGTGGTAACGGCACGGGTGAATTCACTCGTCACTTAAGTGGCGATATGTCTGTGCATGATTTTGATTTTATAGGCCCCGCCAAAGGACTGGAGCCGCTCCTGCCTTTGCCTGTCGCTCAATTCACGGGTGAACTGAATGCACATCTTGATGATTTGCTGATTGAACAGCAGCTGTTAAAAACTGTTAATGGTCGCTTCAAGTGGCGTGATGCACAACTTGAAACACCAATTGCCGCATTTCTGGGTAATGTCGATATTCAGGTCGAGCCAGCAGGTGAAAATACCCATCGTGGACTTATTGAAGCCAAAGGTGGTGAAGTTGAGGTTAGCGGCTCTGTTGAAATTGCACTCAATGGCGATTTTAGTAGTGATATTCTAATTACGCCGACAGATAAGGCGACCCCTGAGTTGATGAATGCCATACGTACATTTGCCCGTCCCGAGCGCGACGGCCGATTTCGCGTCCAACGAAACGGTAATATGAACCGTCTGCTATAAACAGTTGTCACATGTACAAGTACAGTTACATTTATTGACATGATTGCACCGGCAAACAAGTGTTTTGTTTGGTAGTTCTGTGTATAACTCATAACATGTAACGACAGATGTTTATGTCCATTACACGTTTTGTTCGCAACTAGGAGCCTGCGCGGCAGATGTCATTGTGCCACGCAGCTTCCTTGACGGAGCTATTGTCAAACGACAAATGACGATTGATGCAAAAACGCTGGAATCACTGATCGAGCAATGCCAGATTATTGCGCGCCTTGCTGGTGAACGGATAATCGCGGTCTACAACGATAAGTTTGAAGTTGTACAAAAGGCTGACAAGACGCCGTTGACAACGGCAGACCTTGAAGCCAATCGCGTTATTCTTGATGGCCTTGAGACACTGTCGTACAAAGCGCCGATATTATCCGAAGAATCAGCTGCCATATCATTCAGTGAACGCACTGGCTGGGAAACCTATTGGCTGGTTGATCCGCTTGATGGCACACGCGAATTCATTGCTCGTAATGGCGAGTTCAGCGTCAACATTGCGCTGATACATCAGGGTAGCCCTGTCCTTGGTGTAGTCTATGCACCCATTCTCAATATTGTCTACTACGCTGCCAGCGGCCTTGGCGCCTGGAAGCAGACAGGCAATGATCCACCACAAAGAATTCATGTACGTGATCTTGGCCCCAGCGCACCTGTGGTCGTCGCGCGCAGCCGTTCACCCGGCACAGGTCCGCTGATGAAACGCTTTCTGGAGAAACTGGGTAAGCACGAAGAGATGCCCATGGGTAGTGCGCTAAAATCCTGTCTGGTGGCAGAGGGTACAGCAGATGTTTATCCAAAACTCGGCCCCACATCGGAATGGGATACCGGTGCTGCCCAGTGCGTGGTTGAAGAGGCAGGTGGGCGTATTACTGATTTGAAGTTGCGTGATCTTCGTTACAACACACGTGAGTCATTGATTAATCCACATTTTCTTGTCTTTGGCAGTGACAAGCGTCAATGGAAAGACTATCTGCCGTCTGGTATCTCGATGTATCCCGGTTGATTCTGTCACACCTTCGAATTCCAGCCAGCTACACGCAGTTCATATAGATGATAATCTCTCGATAAGAGGTATCCCTCTTGTCGGCTCTGTGTTGCTTGGAGCCTGATTCCGGGTTTGTCCCTTCTGTTAACGTGATGATTCAGCCTGCGACACGGACAGTGCTGCTGCTGCACCAATGCGGTATCATCAAGTAAAGGAAGTAACAAAACGATACACATGACGACTAACTATTTAACTCCCGCGGATGCGGAAATGGCATTTTACGATGCACTGGAACGTAATGACCTGGAAGACATGATGTCAGTCTGGCTGGATAATGACGCAGTAGTGTGCGTTCATCCAGGCGCTAGTCGACTCGAAGGGATTGCTGATATTCGCAGCGGTTTCGAACTCATGTTCGATGAGCCTGCACCAGCTATGGATTTCACCTTATCCGAGCTGCGTTGTCACCGGGTAGCGAATCTCTCAATCCACAATTTGCGCGAAGAGATTGAAATAGACGGTCAGGTAATCAGTGTCATGTTAGCTACCAATATCTATCAGCAAACAGCCTCCGGATGGCGTTTGTTGTTGCATCATGCTTCACCCGAATTGGACTTTGAGCTTGATGACATGGATCTGACACTCGATGGCACTGTTCCGGTAGTGTTGCACTAGCCCTTCTGGCATCTCCTGTCCGCGAACCTGATTAACGACTCTCAAGCAGTTAAGCGCGGGGGTTCTATAATCTTGTGATGCAAAGTGTAAATAGCGAACTTCAATCTGAAGACGAAGTCTTGTTGCGCGAAGACGATATCACCGTCACCCTTTCGCGTATTGAGGTAGAGAACAAGACTTACGCTCTTCGCTATATCTCAACTGTCAGCCTTAATGAAACGCATCCTCCACGCGGGGAAGCACGCTTTGTCATCATTGTTGCGCTTTGTGCGCTGGTCATGTCGGTTGTGTACGGTGTACTCGATAAAGTAACGTTTTTGGGCTTTATGATTTTCTTTCTCGCCTCACTGGTTGCCTTGGCAATTGGTGTGCTAGTCCACAACCTGGATCCATCCAAATACTATTTGATTCTCAAATTGATTGATGGTGAAGAGGTGGAAATTGTAAAAACCTCGGAATCTTTCGTACATCGTGTGCACAATGCTTTGGCCACTTCACTTGCGCGTAATCGTCTCTCACCAGTAGAAGCAACACCTACAGCGATCAACCAGGAATCCAGTGCACATCTTTCTGCGGAGCAGGTTTCTTAAACAATAAGAATCTTTTATTGGACTCAGCTGTTTCCACCGTGACTCTAAGACTGGTATAAGCTTAATTCGTTTAGTTCGAGTCTGTATCGTTCTGGTTGGCAATCACTAAAATCATTGCACCGACCAGCAATGCACTGGATAGGTAAAAAGCTTTGCCCGGAATTTCGTTGTACAGTAAATATCCACCGATACCAGCGATCAGGAATTGTCCCATGTTGACAATCGATACCGTTTGTCCACGCAAACGTTGCATTGCATAGTTGAGTGCGCTGTGTCCGAGGACGGTTGAAATAACCGCAAGACATACAATCATGGTCAGGTTATAGGCTGTGTAATGATGCCAGGGTGATGAAAAAAAACAGGCGATGATGAAAGTACTTATGCCCGCCACCAGATACACTGGAACGATATAAAGCCAGAGCGATGGGAGAGCTGCGTGTTTGCGGGCGAATGCCAGGTAGGCGGCGAACAGTATCATCGACACGAACGATAGCAAATCTCCCGCGACGTAATCGCTACTAACTGAAAAATCAGATGCTGTCAGTATCACCATGCCTGCAATAGCTATGAAGGTCGCCAGTAGTTCTCGTGTTTGGATTTGTTCGGAAAAATAACGATACATAAGAAACGGCATAACCACTGGCACCAGATTCACAATCAACGTCGCGTTGGCCGCAGTTGTCAATCTTGCTCCCAGTACCCAGGCGATGAAATGAATGCCCAGTACAAAACCTGGTAACAGTGATCGTCTGCACACGCCACTGATGGGTAAGTCGCCATGGCGATTGCGCTCACGCAGGTAAATTGGTAACAGGATCAACCCTGCCAGCAGTACACGCATTGCAGCCAGCATTGCAGGTGGTTCGCTACTTTCGCGAATAAAAACAAATGACAGAGCTGAGGCGATAACACCTGCGATCAGCATGAACAGGGTGGTAAACATACTGCTATGTTTAGTCTGGAAAGTCGAAACTGTAATCAAAAATTAAGGGAGCATGATCAGAGAAGCGTTTATCACGATAGACCCGGGTTCGCTGCACCGTGCCGCGTAATCCGGGGCTTAGTATCTGGTAATCAATCCGCCAACCCACATTTTTCTCAAACGATGCACCACGATTAGACCACCAGGTGTATTCATGTTCAGGCTGGGGTAATTCCCGAAAGGCATCTACGAACCCTGCCTCGTCAAGCAAGTTGCTCATCCAGGCTCTTTCTTCGTCGGTGAAGCCCGGTCGATTCTTGTTGCCGCGCCAGTTACGCAGGTCGCATTGCTGATGCGCTAGATTCCAGTCGCCACAAATGACGAATTCCCTGCCAGCAGAGATCTGCTCTTCAAGATGTGCTTGTAACTGATCAAGCACTTGGAGTTTGAAATTCTGACGAATGTCGCCTGAGGAACCCGATGGCAGATAAAGGGAGACAACAGAGAGATTCTTGTAACGGGCTTCCAGGTACCGTCCTTCAATGTCTATTGCGTCTATATCCATGCCATAGATGATCTCATCAGGTTCCTGTCGGCAATAGAGGGCAGTACCACTGTAGCCTTTACGCTCTGCATCGTGGAAATAGGCGTGGAACGCTTTGGGATGAAATACGGCATCGCCAAGCTGGAATTGCTGTGCTTTTGTTTCCTGTATGCAAACAACATCCGCTCGCTGGCGTACAAGCCAGGTAAAAAACCCTTTTCTTGCGGCTGCACGAATACCATTTAGATTGGCAGAAATGATTCTCATGAGTCATATTTCAAAACACGTGAAATGCGTCACGTTAAACGCCTGGGTCTTGTAAAAAAAATCACTATACCTTTCAGTTTTTTGCTTTAAAACCCTTATATAGAGTGGAATCTGGCCGCTAGATATCCCTGTAAGTTGACGTTTTGGACAAGTAAAACTGACGACCTGGATTCGATGCTACAGAATAATAAATATACTACGTCCCTGAGGAAGATGTCCGTGCCGGTGGTGTTATATGCCATTTGTACCCCTTTCGCTGTGGCTGAGTCTGTTTATAAAGTTAAAAACGGCAACGAAACTAGCTATTCAGATCGTGCTCCCAGCTCCAACCAGGATGGAGGGCATCAGATTTTGAACAATCAGGGCCTGGTGAAGCGACAGGTTCTGAGCCGCGAAGAACGCCTGAAAGCGCGTAAGCGTGCTGAAGTTTTACGCCTCTCCAAGATACGTGATCGTGCCCTTCTAGCAACATTTACCTCAGAAGAAGATTTGCTGTTAACACGTGACGAGCGCACCGGCATGATCGACAGTCTGATTGGGAGACTGGATGATCGTATTGTTATTTTGTCCAAGCGCCTTGATGTTGTGGAAGAGCGAATAACAAGATTTGAAGAAGCTAATGGTGAAGGTAATGCGCCCGAATCACTTTACGCTGAAAAACTTAATGTAGAACGTAATATAGAAAATGCCTGGTCATTGATAGACGATAAGGCATCGGAGCGACGCGCTCTGATCGACAAGTTTACAGATGATCTGGAACGATATCGGGAACTCAAAATTGAACGCTCGATACCATATCAACAAGCTGATCGGGAATCTGGTGACTCTTTAGATAGCAACTAGCCAGTTAACAACTATCTGCGAATCAGCGTACCAACACCCTGATCGGTAAAAAGCTCAAGCAACACAGCATGAGCGACACGACCATCGATAATCTGCACCACTCTGACACCTTTTTCTATCGCTTCCATTGCGCAACTGACTTTGGGCAACATGCCGCCGGCGATCGTGCCATCGTCAATCAATTTTTTAATATCATCAAAACCAAGCCCGGTTAGTAGTTTATCGTTTTTGTCCAGAATGCCCGGCGTATTGGTTAGTAGTAAAAGACGTGTGGCCTGCATGGCGCCAGCAATGCTGCTGGCGGCGAGATCTGCGTTGATGTTGTAGGAGTGTCCGTCGCTGCCAACTGCGATTGGTGCAATAACGGGGATAAAATCAGACCTTATCAGGGCGTCTAGTACAGTGGTATCCACCTGCTTTATGGTGCCAACAAAACCCAGAGGCGAGGGCAGGTTGTCGGGTGTTGGTTGAGATCCACTGTTGTCGGGGATCAGGGGATCAGCACGCATTAATTCGCCATCTTTGCCTGTAAGGCCGATAGCTTGACCCCCAGCCTGACTTAGCAAGCTGACAATGTTCTTATTGACCTGGCCGCCGAGAACCATCTCTACAATTTCCATGGTTTCGTGGTCAGTAACCCGCATACCATCTATAAATTGCGATTCCTTGCCAATTCGATTTAGCATCTGGCCGATCTGTGGCCCGCCACCATGTACGACAATAGGGTTAAGGCCGACCTGCTTCATCAGGACGATATTTCGGGCAAAGCTGTGTTGCAGTCGCTCGTCGGTCATCGCATTGCCACCGTATTTAATAACGATGGTACGACCGCTAAAGCGCTGGATATAGGGCAGTGCTTCGTTGAGTACTTCTGCAGTCAGGGCGGCTTGTTGGCCAACACCTGCGTTGTCCTTAGACCTATCCGGAGAATTCAATGATGAAATTGCCGTGTTACGGGAGTCGTAGCATTAGAACGGAATTTCTATGCTCTTGTCCACAGCCTTCATAGCCTGGCTGAACGCGCTCTGGATTTTCTCTATCGCGGCATCGGAATCTGCTTCAAAGCGCACGACCAATGCTGGTGTTGTATTGGATGCACGTACCAGCCCCCAGCCGTCGCTGAAATCCGCTCGCAAACCATCAATGGTATTGATAGTGGCCCCGTCAAATGAGGTCTGTGCGATAAATTTTTCCATATAAGCGTGATGTTCACCATCAACAGCAAATTTGATATTGATTTCGGGTGTGTTCACGCTATCCGGAATTTCTGCAAAAATTTCACTCACCGGGCGATTATCTGCTGACAGAATTTCAAGCAGACGAGCGGCTGTATAGAGCGCATCATCGAATCCATACCAGCGTTCCTTGAAAAAGATATGTCCACTCATTTCCCCACCGAGTTGAGCACCTGTCTCTTTCATGCGTTTTTTAATAAAAGAGTGACCGGTCTTGTACATTTCAGGATCACCGCCGGCAGCGCTGATGGCTTGTGGTAATAGTTTTGAGCATTTAACGTCATAGATGATTTTGGCGCCCGGCTCGCGTGATAACACATCCTGTGCATACAGAATCATCTGTCGATCAGGCCAGATGATATTGCCGTTGTTATCAATGACACCAACACGGTCACCATCACCATCAAATGCCAGGCCGATTTCGAGATTGTTATCGCGAACAGTGGCGATAATATCGGTGAGATTTTCAACCTTTGCGGGATCAGGATGATGGTTGGGAAAATTACCATCTACTTCAGTGAACAGGGCATGTGATGTGCAACCGAGCGCATCAAACATTTGTGGGGCTGCAACTCCTGCGATGCCGTTGCCACAATCAAAAGCGATGTTCATTGGCCGTTTAAGTTTGACATCACCGAGTATGCGTTCGAGATAGGCATCAAGAATATCAGCTTTACTACGCTTGCCACTGCCTGAGGCCAGATTCCCTGCAGTTAAACGCTCGTAGAGTCCAGTGATACCATCACCAAACAGAGCGCCACCATCAACCACCATTTTCAAACCATTATATTCAGGTGGATTGTGGCTGCCGGTCACCATTACACCGGTACCAGTACCCAGATGATGGGTTGCAAAATAGAGTACAGGAGTCGGCACCATACCGATGTCTATAACATCAAGCCCGGTTGATGCAATACCTTCGCTTAGCGTGTCGACCAGTTCTGGTCCAGATAACCTGCCGTCACGTGCAACGACAGCTGCTTGTTGACCGCGGGCCAGACATTCACTGCCGAAAGCTTTGCCTATTTCGCGTACCACATCAGGGGTAAGTGCATCGCTGACGACGCCGCGGATATCGTAGGCTCTGAATATTGTGGACGGTATATTTGTCATTGTTGTGTCTGACACTCCTGAATATATCGGGCATTACAGTGGATATAAATCACCGTATCAATCTGATCGAATTGCGCTTATCAAGTACTTTAGATCAGGTAAACTGGATGTTTATTACCAACTGCCGCAAAACCTGTGCCGAGGGTCTGGATGGAAATCTTTAACTACGGTCAGTTTCTGCCCGAAGAGCCAAAACCGTCACTGCCACGCTCGCTTGGTGCGTCATTGAAGTCTTCTACCTGATTAAACGTTGCCTGGAGAACGGGTACGATCACAAGTTGCGCGATACGTTCGCCGATCTCCAGGCGGAATATGCTGTCGCTGCGGTTCCAGCACGAGACAAACAATTGACCTTGGTAGTCCGAATCGATCAGTCCGACTAAATTGCCCAATACGATCCCGTGCTTATGACCCAACCCGGAGCGCGGCAGAATTATAGCGGCAAGATCGGGACGTGCGATATGAATGGCCATACCTGTTGGTATCAATGTCGTTTCACCGCCTGACAAATCCAGCGGTGCATCCAGGCAAGCCCGCAGATCCAGGCCCGCTGAGCCTTCGGTGGCGTAGTCGGGTAGTGGAATTTCCGAACCCAGACGCGGATCGAGAATTTTGAAATTGATAATACAATCAGTGATGTTCATTGATGATGGTTTTTATATCTTGAGCTGATCAACGATAGAAGTTGTCGGGCAATGTCATGTTTCGGGGCAGAATCTATAGTGGCATGGCCACCGTCAGGCCAGAAAATTTCCAACGAATTGGTATCTGCACCAAATACGACATTGCCTTCCTGAACAACTGGGTTGGCTGCAATCATGTGTAGCTTTTTCTTTTCCAGTTTATCCTGAGCATAGTGCGCCATGTCTTTCGTTTCAGCTGCAAAGCCTACACAAAAGGGTGGAGATGGCAAAGCTGCAACAGTCGCAAGAATATCTTCAGTCCGAGTCAACTCCAGGCTCATTTCAGGGTGTGATTTTTTTAGCTTGTGAGGTGCTACATCGGCTACGCGGTAGTCCGCGACCGCTGCGACTGCGATAAAGATATCGCACTTGGCCACATAAGCCAGAACAGTTTCCAGCATATCTTTCGCTGATCTAACGTCTTTGCGTACAACGCCGTCGGGAGTCGGCAGATGCACTGGACCTGCCACCAACGTGACTTGTGCGCCGAGCTGTTGCGCAATTGTCGCGAGCGCAAAACCCATCTTTCCAGAGCTGTTGTTACTGAGAAAGCGTACCGGATCTATTTGTTCCTGAGTGGGGCCGGCTGTTAACAGCAGATGAACACCTTCGAATGGCAATTTATCTTCGCCACCCTGGCTATCAGCGAAGACATTGCCGTATGGAGTCTTCGCAAGCATTGTCGACAGTGCTTCGCGAATCTCCAGTGGTTCAAGCATGCGACCCGCGCCCACTTCACCACATGCCTGATCACCTGAACCCGGTCCGAAAACCTGTATACCGCGCGATCGCAATATGTCGAGATTGGTTTGGGTAGCGGGGTTAGACCACATGACACGATTCATCGCAGGTGCGATGGCAAGTGGCGCTTCAGTGGCAAGACAAAGTGTTGCCAGAAGATCGTCTGCCAGTCCGTGGGCGAGACGTGCCAGCGTGTTGGCTGACGCTGGTGCGATCACAATGGCATCTGCCCAACGCGCCAGTTCGATGTGACCCATGGCAGCCTCGGCTGATGGATCAAGCAGCGTGGTGTGTACAGGGTTGCCAGAGAGTGCCTGAAACGTCAGCGGAGTGACAAATTCCTGTGCACCGGCTGTCATCACCACACGCACATCAGCCTCCGCCTCAATGAATCTACGCACAAGGTCAGCACTCTTGTAACAGCTGATACCACCGCTGACACCGAGAATGATCCGTTTGCCTTGTAATGGGTTGAGTGGCTTGGTCATGTGTCCAGTTTATCAGGCGGCGGCCAAAGCATCACGTCGGGTAGTATCGTCGCTGAGAGAGTGTGATCCTTGTCTTGCTCAGGTGCGCGATAGGTGGTTTTTTTTGCAAAGCCTGTGCCTGCTGTCAATCAGTTAGTTCGGCTGGTATTATCGGTATTGGCTGTTATGGTGTCGATGATTAACCCTCGGTTGTCACAGCGTACGGCTGAAAAACGGACTTTAAATAAACCAGCAAAGGATTGCATTATGGGAATTATGGATTGGCCTGCACATGAGCGGCCACGCGAAAAGCTTATCGCACAAGGATCACACGTATTAAGCGAAGCGGAACTTCTGGCAATTTTAATACGTAGCGGCAGCACCAATCGCAGCGCTGTCGACATAGCACGTCACGCCCTCGCAACATCTGGTGGTATCACTCAATTAGCGCAGTATTCCAAACGTCGTTTTTGTGAATTGCCCGGGCTTGGTGAGGCGGGCTTTGCACAGGTTCAAGCCGCACTCGAGTTAGCGCGTCGTCAGGCGTTGCAATCCTTTGAGCGTGGTGACGCCTTGTCATCTCCTGCCAGAGTCAGGCGATTTTTATCTCTTCAACTCGGTGGGGTCGAGCATGAAGTGTTCGCAGCCCTTTTTCTCGATAACCGTCATCGCGTTATATGTTTTAACGAGCTTTTTCGCGGTACCATCGATGGCGCTGCTGTCTATCCACGCGAAGTATTAAAACGTTGCCTGTCAGCAAATGCTGCTGCGGTGATCTTTGCGCATAATCACCCCAGTGGTATAGCTGAACCCAGTGATGCGGATATCAATATCACCCGAAAACTGACTGATGCGTTGGCTCTTATCGATGTCAGGGTGCTTGATCATCTGATAATTGGTCAGGGTGCGCAGACATCCCTGGCTGAGCGCGGGTTGATGTAGCTTGTTCACAAGCTGTTATTTTAAGATCGACTAGCGTCCCGTTTAAGACGAGTCCTGGTGATGTGAAGAACGTTCCTCGTGTAAATGATTGTCTGCACTATCATTCTGGGATTTTAGTGTCGTGGGGTGACGTTCACCACATCAATAGTGCTGAGCTACATAGTTTTATTTTTGTGATGCCAACATCATTGGAATCATTAGTCAGTTGAAATCGCCAAAAGCAATACCTTGCTAAAAGCAATTCCTTATAAGTAAATTTTAGACAACGGTTCTTATTCAGATGCAGGAGTCCCGTGTCGATACAGATTTGCGTTGATTTGGAAAATAGGCGCTATCTGTGCATTAAACAACCAGTAATATTTTTGTAAACACATCTGGATAATTATTCCTTGCCAGATTAGTAGTTAAAAAATTGACAATTAACCTGAGCCCGGATTGCTCAGGTATTTTTATTCCATTAGAGAATATTTTTCTTTTTCTATAACGACAAGTGTTCGTGTCCGCTATGGTCTCTACCTCAAACGAATTCGAAAAAAAATTGTCTGTTGTCAAAAAACTTCAGCAGCCAGTATGGGTATATGATTTCGATAATGCATGTGTATGCTGGTCGAACGGTGCAGCGCTGAATATATGGTTGGCAGAATCAATTGAAGAATTAAGTTCTCGGGATATGCGAATCAATATGACGCCACCAATGGCTGAACGGCTGGATCGGTACAAAGACGATTTTACACGAGATGAAAACGTTCAATTCCGGGAAGTATGGACGCTGTATCCGAATGGTACTCCGCAAACAATAGAAATCGTATTTAGCAGCATGCTTTTGGATGATGGTCGAATGGGTATGCTATGCGAAGCTTTGCCCGACGCGCTACTTGATGCAGAGGCAGCTCAAAGCGCTAGAGCCTTGTTACATACGCCTGTATATATTTCTTTGTACACAGCTGAAGGAGAGCCTCTGTATCGCAACCCTGCAGCCCGCAATATCGTTAGTTCACAGGCAGAGACATTGTCGAGCCACTTTGTTGCAGTAGAGACAAGTCAATCGATTTTCAATGCAACTGAAGATGAAGTGAAAACTGTTGCGAGTGTTTATACAGCAGATGGCGAAGCATGGCACGAAATTATAGCTCGAAGATGTCTTGATACAGTTACTGGTAATCACACGTGGCTCGTTAGTGAGGTAGATGTCTCGCAACTGAAAGCGACTGAGGAACATGCAAAGTATCTAGCCGAGCATGATATCTTGACGGGATTGAGAAATAGAAATTATATTATAAAAGATTTTCAAAATAGCATCGATCAAATTCAGGAAACAAAAGAGAAAGGTGCTTTGATATTCATTGATCTTGATCATTTCAAAGATATTAATGACTCTCTTGGCCATGATGCAGGTGACAAGTTACTTGTCGTCGTTTCCAATAGGCTTAAAGAGATCATCAGGAATGATGACGCTGTTGCTCGTTTAGGTGGAGATGAATTTCTTATTTTACTGGCACCCATAACTGATTGTGATCAGGTAATGGTAATTGCAGAGAGGATCAGATTGGCATTATCGCAGCCTATTAATCTTGGTGTGCGTGAGGTAAAAGTTACTCCTTCTATTGGCATTAGCCTTTTTCCTGATAACGGCTACAAAATCGATGATCTCATGCGCTTTGCAGATCTGGCAATGTACAATGTAAAGGACAGTGGCAGAAATCATTGCTCCTTTTTCTCAGAAGAGCTCAGTGAAGCTATCGAAGGAAGAATAAATCTGGAATCAGAGATTGAAGCCGCTCTTGATAAAGAACAATTTGTTACATTTTTTCAACCACGAGTGTGTGTAAAAACCAATGCAATCTTAGGGGCAGAAGCGCTGGTTCGTTGGATTCATCCGGAAAAAGGAATGATTCCTCCTGATAAGTTCATACCTGCCTGTGAATCGACAGGCCTTATCTGTCAGCTGGGAAAGCTGGTTTTACTTCAAACTGTGCGTGCTCAGCGTGGTTGGGCAGAAAAAGGTATCAACATTCCTGTATCAGTAAACTTGTCACCGGTTCAGTTTAATGATGAGTCATTGGTACGCGATATTATAGAAATTGTCGATAGCAACAATGGCGATGCGCACAATCTTGAGTTGGAAATTACAGAGTCAGTGCTGCTCGGTAATGATCAATCCACCATTGATAAGCTGAATTTGCTGGTAGATCAAGGTTTTGGAATTGCAATAGATGACTTTGGGTCGGGTTACTCTAATCTGGCATACCTGCATCGCTACCCGATAGGTTGCCTGAAAATTGATAAATCGTTTATTAAGGATCTAGATACTGCCTCTCCGATAGTAGAGCTGATCATTGCGATGACACGTGTTTTAGGGCTTCGCGTTGTAGCGGAGGGAGTCGAGACAAAAGAACAACTCAGTACTCTGCAAGAAAATGATTGTCAGGAATATCAGGGCTTTTTATTTTCCAGGCCCATACCTTATGATGAGTTTTCTGCACTCATTAGCAACCAACAGCTGCAGTCTGCGGCGTAAGAGTCTGTAAAAAATTTATTCTGTCTAGCACCCATCTCAAAATTAGAGTATGTGCTCAGGGACAAGGAGGATTTCGTTCGAGAGGGATTAGTCCCTTGTTTATACGCCAGTCAATGAGCATGCCTGCGCAGTCCGCTTGAACAAAATCCAACGCCGCCTTTGCATGCCGGGGGCTTTGCATCTCAATGAAAATTTGAGATGAGCTCTGGATTCGAAGTCTTACTCCCGCCTCGTTTTAATATTTATCTTGTCTGGGTTCAATTTTCTGATGCAGAGAAAATAACACCTGTCAAACCTCAAAAGTTATAGCCATACCCAGTGATTCATGTCTTGGGATCAGCAAAAAACACTGTATTGCCTTGTTATGAATTGATGCGCGAGATTGAATTATTTGATTTTCGGGCTGGGCGTACCAACATCTTTGACTGAGCGTGGATTGATGTGAGCATTGTTGGTATAACATAGCCCTATGAGAATCGTTTACATCGAGCAAGCAGTGGGAATCATGTTATGACAATTCGTGGCGGGGCACTGCTTGCCCGTGCCTTTCAGGAAAAAGGTGTTAGGCAGGTATTCACCTTGAGTGGTGGCTTTTGTAATCCGGCTCTGGAAGGCTTTATGGAATGTCAGATTCCGGTTATCAATTCGCCGCATGAACAGGTCGCGGGGCATCTTGCCGATGGCTATACACGCATTAATCGTACACCTGCGGTTTGTCTGGTCGGTCCAGAAGGTTTTGCCAATGCAGTGCCAGCGATGATGGAAGCGTGGGGCGAGCGCTCACCGGTTATATTCGTTACCGGTTCGAGCACACATAAACGCAAGGGTGCGGGCGGATTCAAGGAAATTGATGATGTTGCCATTGCTGAACCCTTAACCAAGTACAGCGCTGAAGTCACTCACGGTGAACGTATACCAGAGTTCGTGGATCGCGCCTGGAAGATTGCGACCAGTGGCTATCCGGGGCCAGTTCATCTGAGTATTCCGGTGGATATCATGTTCAGTTCTTACGATGAATTGGTCAGCCGCGAGGAAAGGCCTTTTAATCACGCTAACAGACCGGCTCCGCGAGCCTGGCCCTGTCCGAATGACCTCGATCGTTTGTTATCTATTATCTCGAAGTCAAAAAAACCGATATTGATTGGTGGGCATGGCGTGTGGTGGTCAGGAGCAGAAAAAAAGCTTGAGCAGGTTGGGCAAACATTAGGCATTCCTGTTTTTAATGTGCCCTACCATCAAAAGCTGATGGGTGAATACAGTGAGGCTTATATGGGTCTTGCTGATATTCATCAATATCATCCATCAAAAGATGCATTGCATGAGTCAGACGTAGTCATTTTGATTGGTGCGCGGTTAGACAATCAAATGAATTTTGGTAATCCGCCGTTTTTTCCTGAATCCACTTTATTGGTCTGTGTAAACGGATCACACGAAGAGCTGGACTTTAATCGCGCAGCTGACGATGTACTGTTAAGCGATCCGGGTGCATTCCTTGATGCGATGTTGGCATTGCATGAAAACGGCACATGGAAAAGTGACCGGCGATGGTTTGAAGACAATCGTCAGCGTCGTGGTGTCTGGGTGAAAAAGATGGTTGATGATATTCCATCGAATGAAGAACTCGATGGTCAAATACATCCATTGCAACTTGCATTGGATGTGCAAGACGCCATGAGCGATGACGACTGGTTGGTTATAGACGGCGGTAATACGCACTTTTGGTCAGAAATAGCGGTGAATATTGCGGGCTGGAATGGCGTTAAGTTGGGTAATATTCTTCACCCGGGGACTTATAGTATGTTGGGTGTCGGTGTCTCTTTTGCCATCGCCTCCAAGCTTGCAGATCGCGACAGAAATGTCGTATTGATAAGTGGCGATGGTGCGTTTTTGTCCGGTGGTTTGAGCGTTGAAGCGGCATTTCAGGAAAATCTACCCATTGTGGTGATCATCGATAACAATGGTGGTCTCGATTGTATCTCGCAACAGCAGGAACGGATGTTTGCCAGTGAAACCCACTTCGCCACAGATTTTAGAGACATACCCTTTCATACCCTGTTTGAAGGCCTGGGCGGCTACGGCGAACTGGTTGAATCCAGGGGTCAGTTAATTCCTGCTGTACAACGAGCCATTGCCAGCGGTGTGACAGCCTGTGTCAATGTTAAGACCAAAGGCCATATCAGCCCTATAGTGCTGGCAACGACCAGCAAAAGAGACAAGGCATCAATAGAATAGCTAGTAGATGATGTTTATCGCTCTGATAGATAAAAGGATCTGACAATGGCAACTATCTCATCGCATGTACTGGACTCCGTTATTGGAACTCATGCAGGCGGTATTCGTGTTGAATGCCGGTATCTTGCTGAAGAAAAATCCCCGCAACTGGTATTTGATAAAATTGCCACAGACGAGGGCCGCATATCAGAAACAATAGATTGCGAACCATGGGGAGAAAATCCGGAAGTAGAATTGATTTTCCATAGTGCTGCCTATTACGAATCGATGTCTTTACCAGATGATGGCTATCAGATAATGGAAAGAATAGTTGTGCGAATTTCCCTGCCCGATCCTGTGGGTAAATATCATCTGCCTATTATGCTCTCGCCTCATTCCTATTCAGTATGGTGGTCGGGTAAGCCTGACGAAAAAACGGCCTGATGAAAGCACGTCTTGCCGTATCGAGAAGGCAGCGTTCAACGCCCTATACCCCGCGTGTTGAAGCTTTGGAGGTTAGTGCCTACTCGATAGTGAATCATATGGTGTTGCCGAAAGGGTTTTCCCGAACGGTAGAGGAGGACTATTGGCATTTGCGTGAACATGTGCAGTTGTGGGATGTCTCTTGTCAACGCCAAGTAGAAGTGCAGGGTGCTGATGCTGCGCGGCTAGTTCAAATAATGACACCCCGCGATTTGCATAGTGCGCAAGTTGGGCAGTGTTTGTACGCGCCGTTAATTGATCATAATGCTGGCTTGGTAAATGACCCCGTCATACTAAAGTTGGCAGAGGATCATTTTTGGTTATCCATCGCAGATTCAGACGTATTGCTTTGGACTAAGGGGTTGGCCTTGGGTTTCGGGATGGATGTTGAAGTAGTTGAGCCTGATGTTTCGCCGCTCGCTGTGCAAGGTCCCAAAGCCGACCTGTTAATGGAGGCAGTGTTTGGATCACAAATCCATAATATTAATTTTTTTCGATTTAAGTATCTTGATTTCAAGGGTCGACCATTGTTGGTGGCACGTTCCGGTTATAGCAAGCAAGGTGGGTTTGAAATTTATCTGCATGATTCCTCTCTTGGTCTCGAACTCTGGGATGCATTGTGGGAAGCAGGTGCTGCTTTGGACGTAGCTCCGGGAAGTCCTAATTTGATCGAGCGGGTGGAAGGGGGATTATTGTCTTACGGCAATGAGTTCACGTTACTGAATAATCCGCTTGAATGCGGTTTTGAGTCCTACTGTTGCTTTGATGATCAGATTGAATACATTGGCAAGAAAGCCTTGTCACTGATTAAAAGTACGGGTCCTGCACAACAGATCAGAGGAATAAAATTTGATGGTCCCAAATGTCCTCCCTGTGCTTCAACCTGGCCGTTATTTGTTGGGGAGGAAATTGTTGGACACATCAGCACTGCCATATGGTCTCCACGCCTTGACTGTAACGTCGCGCTAGGGATGCTTGGACGCGATCATTGGAAAAAAGGACAAGTTGTCACTGTCAGTCTTGAAAACGGAGCTAGATGTAATGGTGAAGTGGTTGGACTGCCGTTTGACTAAAACCTATCTCAAAATTTGATCGGTACGCCCAGCCCCTCTCGAACGAAATCCGCTTTTGTCTCTACGTACATGCTCCAATTTTGAGATGGATTCTAGTAGTTTGCACTCGTATTAGCTAAATTGGCTAAAGTTGTATGGAGATGTTTGTTATACGTAGTTTCTGTCTACTGGTTGGTAGGATGTTCAAGCCGGATTTTGAATTTGCCGTTAAATGATACGTGTATAATATTCAGTCATTTAGTATTACAGGTATTGTTAATACGGTTGTTAGCATTGCTGCACAACAAGATAACATTTAAGCAGGTTTGAAGTGATTTAAAACCTTGCCAGAAAAATAAGAGCTACATTAATTGTGAATAAACCTGCTGATTCCTTTCTGTCCATCGCTACACGACCTGCTATATTAAAACGCTCAATAATAGTGGCTGTTATCGTTGGCACCATTTTGAATCTGATCAATCAGGCTGATGTAATAACGGGCAGTGCCGCCTTCAATCTGCTGAAATGTTTATTAACCTATCTTGTCCCTTTTTGTGTTTCCACCTATGGCTCAGTTACTGCCATCATGGAAATGCAACGTACTACGGATAGCTTATCTTCCTAATCGTTTGCACGGCTTGTCCCGGCGAATATGTTTTACTGCTAAAATGATTGTATAAAATACAACTTGCTGAGGATCTGTCGTTCCAGATCAGTTACAGGTAGACTTTCCCAATGCCAGCACAGCTCTCCGCCAATCTCAATGCCGTAGCGCAACTTCGTAATCGACGAAATCTTCCCTGGCCAAGCGTGGTCGATATGGGGAGAATCGCGATGCTTGCCGGTGCGCGTGGCCTGACTGTTCATCCAAGACCGGATCAGCGTCATATTCGTTTCAGCGATCTGCCCGATTTACGGGCTCTTCTTGATAGTGAATTTGCGACAGCCGAGTTTAATATCGAAGGCTATCCAAGCTCTGAATTCATTGAACTAGTGAGCAGGCATCGGCCTGATCAGGTGACGCTAGTACCAGATGATCCAGCGCAGGCAACATCAGATCACGGCTGGGATTTTTCAAAGCATGGTGAGATGCTGAGCTCTGTTATCAGCGATTTGAAAGATGCCGGTTTTCGTGTGGCAATTTTTATAGATCCGAATCCCGACGATATCCCTCAGGCGCTTAAAACAGGAACGGATCGGGTTGAGCTTTACACCGGACCATACGGTGCCTGCCATGACGATGTCGACAAGCAGCAACTCGAGCTTGCGAAGCTCATCGCTACTGGCCTGGCAGCAGAGAAGGCGGGCCTTGGTGTTAATGCTGGTCACGATCTGACGGTTGAGAATTTGCCGGCACTGGTGCGTGAAATTCCAGCGCTCAAAGAAGTTTCCATTGGCCATGGATTAACCGCTTTGGCGCTGGAGCATGGTATGGCTGGTGCAGTAGAGCGGTTTGTTAAAGCGTTGCAGTGATTATTGATCTACTCGGTTTAATGGTTGTCTCGCCTACGTCGCAACTCAGTAAAAACCTCCAGGTCGCTAGCTGATTCCATATTCAGTGACTTTCGAATACCACTGTCTGCAGAGCGTAGAAATGGATTGGTTGCCAGCTCTTCGGCGAGAGTTGTCGGAATAGTGGGTTGATCGGTATCTCGCAATTGTCTGACTTTCTGCATGCGCTCTACAAGTGCAGGGTTGTCAGAATCCACGGTTTCGGCGAAGCTGCCATTGGTTAAGGTGTACTCATGGCTACAATAGAGAACAGTATCAGCTGGTAGCTGACTGATCTTGTTTAGACTTTTATGCATGGTTGCAGCATCGCCTTCGAACAAACGTCCACAACCCATAGCGAATAAAGTATCGCCTGTAAACAGCACGCCTGCTTCCGGCAAATAAAAATTCAACATATCGAGAGTATGTCCAGGTGTTTGCATAACCTGAATACGCTGCTTGCCAAAAGCGAAGTCATCGCCGTCAGCCACATGTTTATCGACACCGGGTAGTTTGGATGCAGATTCTGTTGGACCAATCGCTATGGCGCCAGTTGCAGATTTCAATGCTTCAAGGCCTTGCGTGTGATCAGCATGATGATGTGTGATTAATATCTGATCGAGCTTCCAGTTTTTGTGTGCCAGAGCTGCCAGTACCGCGTCCGCATCGCCACAGT
Organism: uncultured Granulosicoccaceae bacterium; assembly: GCA_964411665.1. Classification (GTDB taxonomy): domain Bacteria; phylum Pseudomonadota; class Gammaproteobacteria; order Granulosicoccales; family Granulosicoccaceae; genus CALFCE01. The sequence goes on from CAYPMR010000004.1 coordinate 44,377, forward strand.
CGACACAGGCTGTTACTTTTTCCTGCGTGTCATGTAACAGGACACCGTAGTTGTCTGACATATACGGAAATTGATAGAACTCTACGCTGGCCATGATAATGTCTCAGTGTGCGTTAATGTATGTTCGATGTGTTGCCAGAAAAGCATTTCGCCAGAACCTTATCCGAAGTTGATAACCTTACCAGTTGCCCGTGTTTTCCATTGACGCCCAAGGTTCAGCAGCAGCCTGTGCATCTCCCTCTTGCAATAGCTCAATAGATACGTTGTCCGGGGATTTTACAAATGCCATTCGACCGTCTCGAGGCGGTCTATTGATAGTTACTCCTGCGTCCATTAACTGCTGGCAAGTAGCATAAATATCATCGACCATAAAAGCCAGATGTCCGAAGTTTCTGCCTGTGTCATATTGCTCTGGCTCCCAATTGTAGGTTAGTTCGAGCTCTGGGGCCCTTTCAGCTTCAGCACGGCTGCGATCTTTGGTGGCCGCTAAAAAGATCAGAGTGAATTTCGCATCGGGAAATTCTTTGCGGTTGGTTTCAACCATACCAAGTTTGTTGCAGTAGAAGTCCAGAGATTCATCAATGTCCTTAACCCGTACCATAGTGTGTAAATAACGCATATAACCCTCTCTTATTATTCAATCCTATTTCGCGAATCCATTTTCAACCTAACGAAATGCTGAAATTGCGATGCATAACCAGCCGAGTATCAGCAGTAGTCCACCTATAGGTGTCAACGGCCCTACCCATCTGATGGCGGTTGTGGCCAGTAAATAAAGACTACCAGAGAAGAGCAGGGTACCGGTGATAAACAGAATTCCTGCTGCTGATAGAAACAGTGATTGATTTTTGTACATCAGGATGGCGGTGCCGAGCAAGGCGACGGTGTGAATCATCTGGTACTGAACGGCTGTCTGGTAGGTCACCAGCATTTCTGCAGCAAGCCTGGCTTTTAGCGCATGAGCACCAAAGGCGCCGAGAGCGATGGACAGAGCACCGAATGCGCCTGCGCAGAATAGAAATAATGTGTTCATAGTACTATTTTACAGTGAAAAAAAAGGGCGCTCCATGCGCCCTTTATATTTCTTTGAGAGAAGACTATTCGAAAACCATTCTCGATACATCTACGTCCACTTCGACCCGTCGGTTGGCAGCGCGCCCTTCTTCGGTTGCGTTATCCCCAACTGGACTCGTTTCACCGAATCCTGCTGAACTGACTGGTACATCCGGGTACTGAGCTGTCAGGATTGCAGCTACAGTTGCAGCTCGGCGCTCTGACAATCCCTGATTGTAGTCTTCTGATCCGACTGAATCCGTATGCCCGGAAACTGATATGCCCAGTACACCTTTGAAATCGTTGATATCCTCGATTAGTGCATTGATACGCGTAGTGCCCTCATCGGTCAATTGATCTGAATCCGTATCAAAAAGACCCAGTCCGTCAACAGTAAGAGTTTCCACCCGTGCTACTGGTTCCGCTGCCGGTGTTTCAGCAACTGGCTCCTCGACAGCGACCTCTTCTGGCTCCGGGACGGGGTCGGCTATACCTTCACAGGCATTGATGAGATTACTTTTATTAAAAGCCCCGGTTTGTACACAACCACTGTGTGACGAAACCCCGTCTCCTGCGCCTGATGTAACATAGCCAGCGCCTTCAACTTCCAGCTTGCCGTCGATCTTCACTGGATGGGCAAACGCAGTCTGCGACATACATGCAGAGACTGCCAGAGCTATTAATGCTGTTTTAGAGCCGCCAAGTTTGGCGATAAATCTTGCTACATTATTCATTGTGAACCTCTGAGTTATAACTGTCGGACAATTCATGTTACGAGCTGCACCACGGCTTCCGTAGTGGTTGCTTCTCTAGATATCCCGAGTAATTAATTGTAGACCATAGGTCTGTTAGTAGATCGTTGAACAGATGCTTGAAGGGTTGGCTGCTCGCAGTGGCGATACTAATGGTGGATAATCACTTCGTTATGTTAGGAGTGTAGTCAACCAGAGGGAATTGTGATGGCAGGGATGTCTTGTAGAAACCGAACTTTTCGGCAATGGATTGGTTGTAGTTATCGCATCTGCCGTTCGCGATGTAGTAATATCGCAAATAATGTAATAAATTGCAGTCGTGCGATCCGTAATCTGCATTTTCCATTCGATTGTTGCTTGTGCAGGGAACCCCACTCGGACGGAAGTCTTTGCAAAGCATGTAGCCTGCTTTTACAGGAAAACCGTCAACAAACCCCGCAACAAGACCAATCTCAACATCTATCGTATTATCGATTTTCCTGTCAGCGGTGTGCGCTGCCGGAATCGATTTGTGGACCCCTGACACAAATTGCTGAAAGCGATCTCGTTGTTCATGTCTGCAGCGCTTGTGCTGGTGGGCCAGTGCTGGCTTATCGAAGCGTAACTGTTCCCCTGTCTTACAGCTTCCCGGTTGATTACATGATCAGCCAGTTTAAATATGCCGGTGATATGACGTTTGCCCGGGTGCTGGGCGAGCGGCTGGGGAGTGTGTTGAATCGACAGATCGCACAGCTTGAACAACCACCACAATCGATTATTCCAGTGCCGCTGGCACTCAAGCGGTTACAGGAACGAGGGTTCAACCAGTCATTCGAGCTATCCCGTGTCGTTTCGCGTATTTGTGGGTTGCCGGTGAGAGCAGATGTGCTTGCGCGGCATGAATTACTGTTTGATACAGCGTTGCCCGATCAACGTGTGCGATCAAGAGCGGTCAGACGACGTTCTAACAGGCATGGCTATTTTTGCCGTAGCAAATTGACTGAGCGCGTACTTGTGATCGATGACGTCATGACGACAGGTGCAACGCTTGAGGCGATAGCTGATGTTTTGGTCAAGGGAGGTGCTTGTTCGGTGGATGTGGCGGCTGTTGCGCGTGCTTACCCACCAAATGCGCCTCCAAATGATGCACCTGCAATAGTGTCGGCTAATGCGCTGGCTAAAGTGAATTCCATTTTATCTGATTCCTAAGTTGAATCTTTTGTAACCAGCACTCTGGACAATGTTCCTCTGTCAGTGGTGGCGATATTTTTTTGTGGGTTTCGTTGCTCGATTACTTGTCGTAAATTTTCCGGCAACACATTTAGTATGTCGGATGCATCAGTGATGAGTTGATTACGATCGTCATCAAGGCGCTGCAGCGCAGAGGTAATTTCAGTCGCTTTTTGATCAAGGTAATTTTCAATGCCACGTTGCTGGCCGACTTGCGCCGCTCTTTCATACGTTGGTCTGATTACAAAGCCTGCAATCCATGGGATCAGCCAGGCTACTGCCAGCAACATGAGGGTATGGGTGGCAAAGCTAAAGCCCAGGTACTGATCTCCCTTAGCGTAGTCCCCAATCAACCTGTACATGGCCCAGCCGAGCACTACTAGTGGCAATATGAAACAGGCAACTCGTAGTATTTTACTTAGGATTCTTTGTAGTCGAGTGCCGGGTTCGGCCAATGATTGCTCAACAGCTGAACGTACACTGTCTGAGAGTCCGGGTTTGATTTGTTGACTCGCAGGTTGCATGATTTTTTTGGTTGCAGCAAGGGGAAAGCCTGCGGCCACCGCATCCTGGATTGCGCGATCGATGCCTGTTGATACGACATCATTAAGGCTATCATCAACCAGCTCATCTGTATCCATCGTGGGCATCAGATCGGGCTGAGTGTTCTGTTTGCGGCGCAAGCTGGCCCACAGTCTGGATGCGAAGCCCTGGTCCAGCACTTTATATGGCTGTGCTAAAAGTTTAAATTTCCAAACTAATGATTGCACCAGTTTTGAGCTGTGTTGCTGCCAGTAGGTGGTCCATGTATTGGTTATTTGTTGGGCAGATGCGATTTCGTTTAAATTTTGCAGAGTTTGATCAAGTTGTTGTTTGGCATTGCTAATACGTATCAACACACCATGTTGATCAAGCTGTTGAATAAATTGCTGTTGGGCCATTTCAACGATGGTAGATTGAAATTGATCAAAATCATCACCGTTTGGTTTGTCATTGTTGCTGCTGCAATCGGTACAAAATAACAGCGGATTTTCCAGTCCTGCTTGAAGTAATAATTGCTGAAAACTACTTCGTTGTTCCGGTACCCCCTGATCCCAATGATTAATGACAAACACCCATGCATGTCGTTGAGCATTTTCCATTAGCATCTGCCAACCGCTGTCGTCGCGATAGCGATCCGGGCTTACGACATAAACCAACATGTCGATATGTGGCAACCAGTCGTATACAAGGTCTCGATTAGCTGTTTCTACACTATCGAAATCCGGCATGTCTATCCAAAGAACATTTTTAAATTTCTCATTTTGATGCGTTGATTCGCGGATTTTTTCCACTGGAAATTCCGCCGGCAGCTGAGCGATAGTCGTGCTTTGATGAATGTACAGCGTAATTTCTCTGGACGTTGGTCTCTCGGCACTTGCCTGGGCCACTTTACTTCCTGCCAGGCGATTCAATAGTGTACTTTTGCCTGCACCTGTGCCTCCAAAAAAACCGACTACCAGTGGTCGTTCATTCTGTATGGAATTTTTTTCAAATAATTGCGCGGGTGATGCCTGATCAGCCGCTGGTACGCCAGGTGCCTGAGCTTGTGTTAGCCAGCCTTTGGCAATCGCTTTGTTACTCCATTTGTCAATTGCGAGAGTGAGACTGTCAATCGGGTCATTCATGATCGATGTGTCCCGGAGTCATGATCCGTTATTACATTTAAGGTTACTTTGCTTGCAGCTATTGAGAGTGTCGCCGGATCAATTGCAAAGAAGTCACCTTGATCCATCTGATCTGCTACACGCGCCAGCTGCCTGGCAAACTGTTGCTCAAAGAGTTGTTTGACGTGTGCCGCTTGAGTTTCTTTCATTTGCTGCTTGACTGAGTCCATGTATTTACCGATGGCACCTTCTGTCAGCATACTGGTCACTGAAAGCATTGCAGGCGCTATGAGAAGATCGGATGCAGCGAGCCCACCGGATTTGACTGCCAATACAATTGCGGCTGCATCGGTTGTCACTCTGGCAGCACGTAAGCCGTTCAATACAGTCGGTTGTTTTTCGAGATTGTGGTAGAGCTGTCTGGCTGCTTTTTCAATTTCGGGTTCAAATGCACTTTGGTAGCTTTCAACAGTTTGTTCAAACTGATTTTCCAGTGCTTCCTGCTGATGTCTTAATTCGCGGCTCAGCGCACGCCACCATTGTCCCGTCTCTCCATCACTACGATCGAGTGTCGCGTTTTGAAGCTCCGATAAAACCTTTAGGCAGCCTTGTCGTAATGTATCGTATTCCTTGTCGGTAAGACTGCTTTGATCCGTATTGGTAACGGCATTCCCAACGCCGCTGATATCAATTAATTTACGCATCGGCCAGGTGACAAACTTGCGGGTCACGCCCAGCGGCCCTGCCAGCCCCGGTAATTCAAGTAAACTTAAAAGCTCAGCAATAGCTCGATTAAATGTATCGTATTTATGTGGATGATCGAGATAATTTTTACGGTAGTCGGCAATCGCATCAGAAGCTTTTTGCTCAACTAATTCACGCCATTCGGAATGTGCCTGGTGTTCATCGGTGATTGGTTCGATCCAGCTGTCCCAGTGAAGTTTTATCAAATTCTGCAGACCAGCTTTCTGGGCAGAACGTGCGTCAGTCGTTGAAAAACTTTCGAATTGTGTTGTGAGTTGGTGAAGAATTTGCTCGGGCAGATTCTGAGCCGCGTCATCAAGTGAACGCACGTAGGGGATATCAATAACCGGTGGAGATTTCCGGGTGAATATAGATTCGATGCGAGTTGCCAGCGCGTTTAGAACAGTATCCCTATCTTGCGGACTGAGTTTGTTTACAATGAAGACAACAGGCTTTTTAAGTGGTGATAGTAATTCCACCATATCCCAAACTGATTTGTCTGCGTATTTATCTTTACTGAGTGTAAAAATGAGTACATCTGATAGTGCAGCAATTTTTAGTACTGCTGTGCGGTAGCCGCTTGACTGCACTGAGTCGAAGTCCGGTGAATCCCATACGATCATTGGAGACTGAGTCTTCGATGTGTCTTTAATCTTGCTTAGCGTGTATTGGCGGTAGTTATTCGCATCCAGAGAATCTTTGTTGGTTTTTTCAAATCCATCAAAGAGATCTGATAGCATCGCATCGCACTCATCGGAATTTTCCTCAGTGATAATAGCGAATCCTTGCGCGTGAACCGTATACCCCGCAAGAGGACTTACGCCTGCCAGAGAAGATTGCGTAACAGCATTTACCAGAGTGCTTTTTCCCGCTTGAGTTGGTCCGAGTATTCCGATTTGCAATGGGTGGTTGGGATATCGCCTATTGGCTTCGATTTTTTGATCAATCGATTGTGCCAGCAGTAGTGAGTCGAGTTGTTTGCGAATTTTCTCGCGAGCTTTTGGGTCGGTCGATGGATTATCGAGTAGCTTGTCGTAGTGCTGTTGAAGCGAATATAGAAATTCGCTCAGCGTGAAGTCCTTATCCATGTTAGCTGATTGATCCGAGAATTTCCGTCAGATCGCTAAATTTGCCTGGATGAGCCAACGCATAGTCAAGCACGATACCAATAAACACAATCATGCCAAGATAATGATTATTTAAAAATGCCTGAATGCAGCGAGAAGGCTCACGCTTTCGGATTAGTACGAGTTGATAGATGACGAGGAACAGTGCAATTATTAATCCTGAATGAAACAGTAACCCGAGTTCAAGAAAATTGCCGCATAAAAGTAAGGTTGCCAGTACGGTTATCTGGATAAAAGCAATCATCGCGATATCGAGGTCACCGAACAATATCGCGGTGGACTTGATGCCGATACGTAAATCATCCTCACGATCCGCCATTGCATACATCGTGTCGTAGGCGATAGCCCACAGCACAGATGCAAGGAACACCAGCCATGCATCGCGGGTTACTGTCCCCGTCTGCGCAGCGTAGGCCATGGGAATAGCCCATGAAAAAGCCAATCCCAGGACCAATTGTGGCAAATCGGTAAAGCGCTTGGCGAACGGATACAGTGCTGCCAGTAGCAATGCAACGAATGACATTAGTATGGTTATTCTGTTGGTCAGCAAGACAAGACAAAATGCCATTAGCATTAATAAAGCTGCGACTATCAAGGCCTCGCGCGGAGTGATTTCACCAGTAGCAAGTGGACGATATCGGGTACGCTCTACATGAGCATCAAAGTTGCGATCTGCGTAGTCATTTATCGCACAACCGGCAGATCGGGTCAGGACGGTACCGACCAGAAATATAAGCAGTATGTCCAGGGACGGCGGGCCACCTGCAGCAAACCAGAATGCCCATAACATCGGCCACATAAGTAACCAGATACCAATCGGGCGATCCAGGCGCGTAAGTGCCATATAGGCTCGAGCGCGTGATCGCTGCGGTATTGTTTCACCACGCTGGGAGATCGATTCACTCAAGGGCTATCTCTGTGTTGGCCGGCAAATATCGAGCTAAAAAACCGTATTGTATCTGTTATGAATAGAATGCGCTGTAGCCTGTATAATGTCCTTTTTAAGCGCTGCTGGGTCAGCTGAAGATATCTCAATGAATGAAGGAAAAACCAACCACTACGATCTGATCTCGCTAGGTGCTGGCAGTGGCGGAATAGCGACAGCCAACCGCGCAGCTTCTTACGGGGCTCGCTGCGCTGTTGTCGAATCTGATTCGACGTTAGGAGGTACTTGCGTTAACCGTGGCTGCGTACCGAAGAAGGTTATGTGGTACGGCGCAGCCATGTCCCACGCACTTGATGATGCATCCGGTTTTGGCTTCGATATCGTGAAGCAGGGCTTTGATTGGAATCGATTGGTTACAGAGCGTGAGGCATATATTGGCCGAATCAATAAATCCTACGAAAATACACTTGCCAAAGCACCAGCTGATGTCCTTCGTGGGCATGGCAGGTTGCTTGACGCTAATACCGTTCAGGTCGGAGACAAGGTCGTAACAGCTGATCGTATTCTACTCGCTCCTGGTGGCCAGCCGACACAACCTGACGTGCCAGGCGCTGATTTAGGCATAACGTCTGATGGTTTTTTTGAATTGCAGGAACAGCCGAAACGCGTGGCGGTGGTTGGCGCTGGGTATATTGCAGTAGAGTTGGCCGGTATGTTGGCGGCCTTGGGTTCACAAACAACGATGGTATTACGCAAAGACAAGGTGTTACGCGAATTTGACGAAATGCTTTCAGAGCGCCTTGAAGCAGAAATGCGTGCAGGTGGCGTCTCATTCATCACCAGGTTTGGGCTCGCATCAGTTGAGCAACAAAGTGATGGCATTGTGTTGATTGACACTGATGGCGGGAAATCTGCAACTTTCGATTGTGTTATCTGGGCTATTGGTCGGCATCCGAAAACCGAAGATATGGGTCTTGATACGGTCGGTGTTCAAACTGATAAACGGGGTTACATAACCGTTGACGAATACCAGCAAACTAACGTCGAATCAATTTATGCAGTGGGTGATGCGACCGGCGCTGCGCAGCTCACACCGGTTGCTATAGCCGCCGGCAGGCGCCTCGCAGACAGACTGTACAACAAAATGATTGATCGCAAACTCGATTACTCGCTTATTCCTACGGTTGTATTCAGTCACCCACCCATAGGTACTGTCGGTCTGACCGAAGCACAGGCGCGGGAAAAGCACGGCGACTCAATAAAAGTGTACAAGGCTGAATTTACCCCGATGTATGCGGTGTTCGCAGCTCATCAACAAAAAACTGCACTCAAGTTGATTGTGCAGGGTGATGACGAGCGAGTGGTAGGCTGTCACTTGATCGGTCTAGGTGTTGATGAAATGTTGCAAGGGTTTGCCGTCGCTATTCGTATGGGCGCCACAAAGAAAGATTTTGACGACACCATAGCTATCCATCCTACCAGCTCTGAAGAGCTAGTAACGCTGCGATAGATAATTGAAATTACAGGCTAAAATCTTATTGGCTAGCAAGCTGTAGAAAAACGTTGACGCGACAGTCAGCGAGACAGTCAGTGCAAGGCGTAAATTGGCGAAAAAGGACCAGGCATTCCCCGTTGTATATGCATACAGGAGCATGTTGAGCCAATTTTCAATGCAGCAATGGTAACGAAGGTAGCTTTTCAACAGCCTGCCATGTGATTTTGCAATAACATTGAATTACGACCTGGGCATCCAGGTGAGTTTGGAAGATAGTGTTGGCTGTATTATATTTTGTGAGCTAGTGCTAAATGGATACGTTACTTCGTACTAACTATCCATCACTATTTCTCTCTGCATACTAATATTGACGCAAATCCTGCGTATCAGTGTCCCTGAATTCGGCCCATTCTGGTCGAATATTGTGCCTGCAATTAAATTTCATTCGAATACAGATCGCTTCACAGATAGATGGAGGGCTTATTTTGCCTCAATCATGTTTTTGTGATTCGAGTCTTGTGTTGTTTGTAATTCTAGCTGTATGAATTATCAATGTAGAAAACTACAGCTTTGCTGGTCAATTTTTGATTTTGGCTGCCGACACAAATGTCAGGGAAAGAACACAAAGAAACTAAACGTGAAACTTGTCAGGCGATCAATATTTAGCAACCTCAGCGCCAAACAATCGGGTTTTACCATGATAGAGCTGATGATTACATTGGCAATATTGGGTATAGCCCTGGCTATTGGTGCACCTGGATTCAGTAATTTTATTAATCAAAACAAAATCAGTTCGGCTACCAATAGTCTGGTGGGAGCGCTCTATTCAGCACGTTCGTCATCAATCACACGCAGTACACCAACTATTGTTTGTCCCAGTGTGAGTGCGTCCGACATCAATGCAAATTGTGGCACTGGTACCAGTTGGAACCAGGGGTTTATAGCGTTTGTCGATGTAAATGATAATGGGCAGCGTGATGCCGGCCTAGCAGGTGAGGACGTTCTTTTACAGGTTCCAGCTTTTGAAAATGGAATCGATATCGATGGCGGCAGTACTTTTTCGGGATTTGTACGTTTTTCAGATAGAGGTGGAAGCACTAATGCAGCAGGCTTTCCTTCAGGTGGCGCCATAACTGTTGTGTATCCCGGGCAGCAAGATCGAATCATTAATATTTCTTCTAATGGTCGAGTTAGTTCGAAAGTCAGCGAATGAATACGATACCGGATATTGATTGGATGCTTTCCGAAAATGACACAGCTCGTGTCACTGGATTCGTGCATCTTGAGAGATTCTCTAAAAGTCACCCCAATAGGCAATCTGGCGTTGGCATCATAGAAATTTTGATAGCGGTGGTTGTTATTTCCTTTGGAGTTTTAGGGATGGCAGGACTGCAATTAACTGGTATGAAGCATAGTTCCAGCTCCCACAACCGTTCATTGGCGGTATTGTTTTCCGAGAATATGGCTGGCCGTATGCGATCGAATCCAGGTGGCGTAGCTGAGTTGTTTTATGCGAATTCCGATTCGCAGGACACCAACTGTGAAACACGACCAAATCCCTATTGCCAAGCATCTGTACTAGGGCCTGCAAGTAGTTGTAATGCTGAGCAAATGGCTGCCTTTGATATATTTTCGATCTCTTGTGGAACAGTGGCCAGTGATGGTGAGTTTAAAGATGGTTTGATTGATTCGCTCAATAACGGTCGTTTGATTGTGGGTTGTGACGACGTACCCTGTTTGTCCGATTCAAACTACACGATAACAATTAGCTGGAATGAAGGCAGGACAACAGCGACAGACGAAAGTGAAGATGGCAAGAGCATGCAAATGAGATTGAAGCCATGAAGGATTTCATTGCAAGCAGTAAAGTCTCCAGTCAATCTTTAGATCGACAGAACGGATTAACGTTAATAGAAATAATGATTGCGTTGGTTCTTGGTATTTTATTAGTAAGCGCTTTGATTAATATCTATATAGGAAGTACTCGTTCTTCCAGTTTTACCAGAGGCTTACAGTCAGTTCAGGAAAATGGGCGTCATGGTATTAGTGTATTGCAAAGAGACATTCGTCTTGCAGGTTTCACTAATTCAACTGTGGAAAATATGACGCCTTTCGATATAGAAAATGCGGATGAAAATACAATAATTGTCCGCAAACGTGAAGAATTCGATTGTAATGGGCAGCCAACTACAGATAACGATGGTGTAGCAATTAATACCTATCGTTGGATAGAGGCCGATCTAGAGATAGTATGTCGTGGTGGTTCTTCGCTAGCCACGGATATGGCTCTGGTTGAAAATGTGGAAGGTTTTCGCATTCTTTACGGCGTGGATACTGACGGAGATTTTTCCGCAGAGCGTTATGTTCCATTTGATGGCAACCTGAATCCGGATTTGATCAATTCTATTCGAATTGGGTTGTTGATTGGATCCGGAGATCCGATACGCACTCGCAGTAGAAGTGAGACCTTTGCATTGTTGGATCAAGAGTACTCGACAAACGATCGAATTGTCCGTCAGGTTTTTACCGCCACGTTAAAGCTAAGAAATCGATTGTGAGACGCTTCTAAAATGAATGCCTGCAAACAGACTTATAGTAAACAGCAACAACAGGGTGTTGCATTGGCTGTCAGTCTTGTACTGCTGGTAGCGCTTACTTTGGTCGGTATCGTGACCTTGCAAGGCACTCGATTGAACGAGAAGATTGCCAGCAATTCGCAACAAAAGGCCATTAGTTTTGAGGCTGCTGAATCATCCATAGCCAGTACATGGAATGTTGATGCCTTATTAGACGTCTTTTCTAAAATTCCTCCTGATCAAATAAATAATCCAGATCCTGTTGTGTTGGATGATTTGTCCCTGGAGCTTTCTGAAACACTAGACTTGTTCAATGATTTTGGTAAAAGTGTTGACATCAGTTCACTTATCTCTGTGCAATATTGTGGAGAACAAAATGTGCCTAGAAGTATCGGATTAAATGCCGATGAATCGGCTATGAATCTGGTAGGCGCCATATTCGATGTTAACGGAGTCGCGACTATTGATGGAAGCGGTGCGCACTCTGATCACATACAGCGTGGCTATGTTGTAAGGCCTGCAACAGGTCGTCAAGGTTCTTGCTGACTTAGACGTAAATTTTTATTACTAGTTCGTTCTTTTACGAGCATAAGAATAAACCATGTACGAGAACTCGAAATGAATATGTTTGTTAACAGAAAACTGACTAGTCCAGGTGCCCGGCGTGAGAAGGGATTCACTTTGATCGAGTTGATGATTGTTATTGCTATATTAGGTATTCTTCTCACCATAGGTGTGCCCGCTTATAAGGGTTTTTTAGTTAAATCCAAACGTGTTGAGGCAACCAGTTTGTTAATGGAAGCAGCCGGAGAGCAGCAACGTTTTTACACGGAAAATAACCGCTTTGCTGCTGACATGACTGAAATGGGTTACCCTGCGGCGCAGATAGAATCGGAAACTGGTTTATACACGGTATCTGTAACTGACAGCTCACGGTCCTCGTATACGCTGACAGCTACGCCGGTTGCCACCGAATCGCAAGCGGATGATGCTGACTGTGGCTCATTTACCATCAATTCAGGTGGCTTGAAAGGTATCGTCGGCGGCACTGAAACTGCTGAAGACTGCTGGTAGTCAGGCCGTTCCAGCTATTGCCTTCTGGCTAGAAATTGCACTGTGTGACTTGCTAATAGAGCAGAAAAAGAGCAGAAAAAGAGCAGAAAACCTGACTCCGTTTCACCCTCGAACTACTCCTGAGAGCTCAAGACTGGACAGGGCTGAATTCCAGAGTCAGGTTTAAGCGTTGTTTGCCTGGCAGGCTGTTGAAAAACTACCTGTGTTGCCATTGCAGCGTTGGAAATTGGCTCAACATCCTCCTGTATTGCATATATGCGCCGGGGACGCCTGGACCTTTTTCACCAATTTGCCCCTTGTACTGGCTGTCTCGTCAACGTTTTCCTACAGCCTGCTAGTCCTTAAGTACAAATGAAACTTTCATCGCTACTCTGTATTCAATAATTTTGCCGTCTTCCACAATGAGCTTTTGCTCTTTTACCCAAGCTCCCTTAACATTTTTTAGTGTCTTGTCGGCACGCTTTACGCCATTTGATATGGCATCGTCGAAACTCTTGCTTGAAGAGGCGATTATTTCTGTTACTTTTGCTACTGACATATGTATATTCCTGTTGATGAGTTGTGACTACCTAAAGCCACCAATAGCTTATCAGGTTAGGCTTGATAGCCCCAAGTAATGCCAATGCGGCAAAGAGCTTTTTCAATGACATATGATTTTGATGCGCCGCTTGATAGGCGCAATAGCAATAGCATTAAGTGGGATAAATACGGCGACCGAGATGTGCTCCCCTTGTGGGTTGCTGATATGGATTTCGCCATTGCGCCGGAAATTCAGCAGGCTCTCAGTAATCGGATTAAACATCCTGTTTTTGGCTACACTTCGGCGTCGGATGCACTATATGACGCACTCATTGATCATCTGGAAAGAGACTACAACTGGAGTGTAAGCCGTGATTGGATAGTTTGGATGCCTGGTGTTGTTGCCGGACTTTCTGCATGCGTGCGTGCCTTTGTGCCGGATGGTGGTAGGGTCATGACCAATCCACCCATCTATCATCATTTTTTTCAGGTGCATGATCCGGAAAAACACAGCCTGAAAAAAGTGCCTTTGATTTGCTCTGAAGGTAGATGGACTTATGATCTGAAAGCAATGGAAAGCCTTGCAAGTGAAAAAATTGATATGTTCATGTTGTGCTCACCCCACAATCCAACAGGTACCTTGTTCCAGGAGTCTGAATTACAGGCGGTATGCGAAATTGCCCGATCGTGTGGGGCGATAGTTGTTTCTGATGAAATACATTGTGGTCTGGTTTTGCCTGAGCAAGCACCTCATGTACCTACAGCAATTGCAGCTGACTCCTATGTAGATAATATCGTTACCCTGATGTCAGCAAGTAAAACGTTCAATCTGGCAGGGCTTAACTGCTCCTATGCAATCATTCCAGACGCTGAGTTACGCCAGAAATATATATCTGCCAGTGTTGAGGCTATACCTTTCGTTGGTACGCTTGCTTACACTGCTACGGAAGCGGCCTTTGCCAGTGCCGAGCCTTGGCGCCAGCAGTTGCTTAACTATCTGTTGGGCAATTACCGTTACTTACAGGACGAGTTTGCAACGATTGACGGGATGGAATTGCAGAAGCTAGAGGCTACCTATCTTGCCTGGATTGATGCAAGTGGTTTGTCACTCAATGATACGACTGGATTTTTCGAGCAACACGGTGTCGGACTATCGCCGGGAGAGCAATTCGGCCAGCCCCAGTTTCTAAGGCTTAACTTCGCCTGTCCCCGTTCTATTCTTGTCGAAGCGGTTGAGCGAATACGTAAAGCACGCGCTTTGATTTGATTGCTGAATTACATCGGCTGCCATCCAGGAATTAAAATTCTTTTACTACGAAGAGCATGCAGAAAATTAAGAGTAATGCGAGCGCTTGCTCCCCACAGTAGCTCGCCGTCGTATTCGTTGAAATAAACAACCTTGCGCGGTTTTTCTATTGCGTTATTTTTTATTTCAGTTACAGCGTCTGGCTTACGATTACGTAGCTCGTGGTTTGATTCATCGAGAAGCCAATTGAGCGGAATAGTAAACGCGCGAGCAACCTCGCTCGACTGCAGTTTCATTGTGCTGGGCCAGTTGAGTAATCCAACGACAGGCGTCACGCTGAAAAATGATATTGTTTCATAGACGGGGAGTGTGCCAACAATAGATATGTTGTCTTCATTAATACCTATTTCTTCGCGGGTTTCTCGCAGCGCTGTGCTCACGGCGTCGATATCATCGCTTTCTCTAGCGCCGCCCGGAAAAGCAACCTGACCGCTGTGTCGGTCATTGATGTTTTTCGTACGACGGATATACAGCACATGCCACTCATCACGTTGCTTCAAAAGCGGAATTAAAACAGAAGCTTGCCGCAATGAGTGATGGCCGGACAGATCTGGTGGCAGATCAGAATAGTGCATAGCATCATCCACATCATCACAGTGAGGATCGTTGGCGGAATCCGGCATCAAATTGCAAGAAATTTTAGTCAAGGCATACCCTAATCTTGATCATGTCCACAGTGTAACCCATTAAGCACGATAACGACCCCCCCAGATAAATGGCTATTTGCCGATACATACAGCATAGTCAGTGGTTTACGGGCAATGCCGAACATTAACAGTCAAAAATTAGCCGAGCATGATGATAATCATGGTCAACGAGATATGTCCTCGGAGCATCTGCGTTTTAGCTCGACCAACATGTCGGCTATCGAACGTTACCCTGCGACACCTGTTCGCTGTCACCTGATTGCTGACAGACATCCGACTTTGCATTCCAGCTTCAATACCCTTATTGACGCTACCAGCAGTGATATTGATTTTCTACAAAATAGAGCAGTAGATCTGGCGAGCATATTTCTGCTTGTTCCTGTATCTGACGATGTGTTTGCGCGTCAGGATGTTCTCAAGGATTTGCGCTTGACACAGGCTTCTGCAAAGAATGAGCATTTACCAATTGTTGTGATCACAGAAGGTAACTCCGGCTCCAGACATGTCGGCTTTCCACCCAATGTTGTTGCAACTATCCCCAATAGTCCTGATGGTGCGAAGGCTCTAAGGAAAGTGATCAAACGCTTTGCTCAGCGTCGCCATCAACGTCTATGGCTGGTGGGAGATAACGGAACCTATTTGGAAAATATATTTACTTGCCTCGGGTTTGATGTCAGGTCAGTGCAACATCCCTTTCAGATAGTAGGAATCAACGAATGCATGAATACTCGCAATGGCGCTGAACATATCATGTTTGCCAGTTGTGGCCCACGCTGTTACTCGGATTACGATAACTTTCCTGCCAACATTGAGTCTGCGTTAGACGGGAATGATCTACTTTCCATGAGTGTCATACTGGATGAAGTCAGTATGGAATTAAAAGCTGGTTGGGAAAGTCGAGGGGCATCAACATTTATATTAAATGATATAGTCGAGGAAGATTTGGTTAAGCGAGCGACCGATGTCTTGTACATGCAGCATCAGATTGCCATGTTACATCAAGATGTTATTCGTGATCCGGAAAGCGGAATATATAATAAAACCTATCTTGATGATTGCGGCAGACGCTTGCACAGCATGGCAAGACGTGGTGATTTGTTTTTTGCAGTCGCGGTTGTACAGTTTCGAATGAAGAGCGCTACAGTGGATAATCTGGAAGCCAAAGCTCTTGCGATGATAGGTCAATATATCAAAGCACATTTGCGGGAACACGATATCGTTGCTCAGCGATTTCCAGGAGAGTTGGTTTTTCTGATCACGAGCTCAGCGCAGCTCGAACTCGCATCATTTCTTCAGAGACTTTCAGATGAAATACAGGATTATATAGACGAATCACTGGATAGAAAGCCAGAGCTTGCCATTGGTGCAACCGCAGAAAACGGTATTAATTTTGATGCAATGCTACATAGAGCAACCATAGCAGCTTTGCAGTGTAAAATGCCGGGATCGGGCCTTATTGTGATGTTGTAAAAGGATTGCCAGATTTTTTATTTTAGCCAGTCTTGAAAGTCTGTTGGCAACGGCGTCACAGAGCCTGTGTTACTCCAGCCATTTTCGTTTGCAAGTTCTTCGATTGATTTTATCCGGTTTTCGTTCAACGGATGAGTTGCTGTAAAAGCTGCGTACCAATCATTTTGTTCGCCACTCGAATTTTGATCTTGCAATATCTGGAACAATTCGCTCGCGCCAGAGACGTGTCCATATAACCCTGCTACTGCACCCAACGCAGTTTCGTCCGCTGCACGTTCCATATCTCTACCAAATTTGGATTGTGTGACACTGCCGGTTCTATTGAGCAACTTGCCTATTGCGTTTGTTCCGGTGTTGCCTGTGAGCGCGGTCAAAGCCATCATGGTGGCAAGACCACCACCGAGGCCAGCTATTGGATCTCGATGGATAACATGTGATATCTCATGTGCCATAACCATTGCCAGCGCGTTTTCATGTGGTAGTGATTCGAGTAGACCTGAAAAGAAAACAATGTTTCCACCCAGCGTGGCGAAGGCGTTAAAAACCTGGTCATTGTTATGATGTACTTGTACCGTCATTCCTTCAGGCAAATTCAGAAAGGGAATCAGACGAGAGGCCAGATTTGACAAGTAATTTTGCATGTCGTCAGACGGGCTTTCACCGCCAAATTCATAGTCAACCCGATCCATCAGTGACGTTTCATAATTAAAGGGTACTGAACGTCCTATACGAGCAGCGAATATATTGGTTACAGTAACGAGTAATACAATCAATACAAGTGCTGCCAACAGCAATTTTAAAAAATAGACTAAGGGATTATGTCGGGTGACATTTACGCCTTCAGCTGGTTGACGGTTCTGATAATGCATGTTCGAGCTAAAAGCTAGGTTATTGTTACCTGGTCAGTCGGGATAGGGGGCTTTTCCGGTTTTGACGGTGTTAATGCAGTGCCATAGGCCAGTACCTCCACTGATGCCAGTCGCCCTGTGCCCACAGACATGGTTTCAAACTTGATGTTGAATACATAGTCGGCATTGAGGTCCTGTGCGTTGGCCTTCATGCGTAACATGGCTTCGCGTCTTGCTCGATCTATCAATGATTCGTATGAAACAACAGCACCACCGAAAAAATTAACCAATCCTGCGAGAAAAGACTTGAAATAGTCGGATGCAACGACAACAGCACCGATAACCAACTGTTGCTCATAAGCTTTTTCTTTCGGAGGATAACGACTGGCAATTGCAGGAAGCTTGTTGAGGGCAGCTTCGCGCTTGATGATGGAGCGATAATGCCGCTTCTCTGCAATAGTGCCGCAGATATATCCGGCCGTCATTAATATGATAAAGAGTCCTATCTCAAACATATCGAGCCCCTCGTACCAGGGTAACTATGGCAATTGGCATCGTTATTCAGCCAGTTTGACTGCCGAGCCATATACGTATATCTCTGCGGCACCCGCGGTAATACTGGACGTAGAGAAGCGTATATTCAGAACCGCATTGGCACCTATGGACTGTGCTTGTGACAGCATACGCTCCATCGCTTCCGTGCGAGAATCCTGTAATAGCTCTGTATAGCCTTTGAGTTCACCACCAAATATATTGCGAATGCTGGCCATGATGTCACGTCCCACGTGTTTGCTGCGCACGGAACTTCCCTGCACCAAACCCAGATGGGTCTCGATTTTCTTGTCGGGCAGAAATTCTAGATTTGAGACAAGCATATTTGCATCCTGTGTGGAATTCGCTTTATTGTACAGGACCACTTGTTAACAGATAAAATTCCTTGGTAAATCAACATTTCAGCCCCAAGCTTTTATGCGTCTGTGCTCTACAGGCTGAAGCGCAACCGCTGATCGCTTATTATCGACTCAAAGCTGCCGGTGTTAATGACTCGATTGCTGGTGGCACCGTAGGGTATCGCGATGGCGGATTTCGTCTCTACCAGAATGATCGTATGGTTCTTGTTGTATCCGGGATCGGCAAGATCAATGCGGCTGCGGCAACCGCACATGCATTGGCCCAAATGCCTGCTGGCAGTATTGCTTTGAATATTGGTATAGCCGGATCCGATAATCAGTTGGGTGAAATTTTCGTGGCACATTGCATCCGTACTGATGAACGTAGCTTCTACCCGCCCATGACATTTAACTCTGAGTTGCCGGGCATCACAGTACATAGTGTTGAGAAACCTTGTATTCAATATCAGAACAATACGGCTTTTGATATGGAAGCGTCAGCCTTTGTTAGTATTGCCAGACGTTATGTGGTAGCTGAGCTTGTGCACAGTCTCAAAATTATTTCTGATAATTCTGATCATCCGTTGATTGACGCCTCTGGCGAGATTAACAGTTGGTTTGATAAAAACACTATAGCAACATTGGTGGAAAGCAGAATTTCACAGATAGTAAATTTTATAGATGAATTGTTTTTGATTGCGTCAGAACTGCCTGCTGCCTCTTTATCAGCAACCATGGATTCAAATGAAAGTGTAAATTCCGATACCTGTTTGTACGAATTGATAGAGACAATGCATTTTACCAATTCACAATCTAAACAGCTCCAGGAAATATTGAATAGATTCAGAGTGCTTGGAGTGGTCGTGCCGCAAACATTGCCAAACATGGGGTCAGGTAAAAACAAAGCTTCGGCTTTAATAGCTTGTCTTGATCAGATGCTGGGCAATGTTTATCCGAATTATGAGTCGTCGGCTAAAGATTTGTCAGATACGGTTGTATGTAATGATAAATCATTCGGTGAGATAAGCCGTGATTGATACCATTTACATTGAAAGGCAGGCGCGCAATGACGCTGTCACTTTGGCAGTTCTTGAGAGGTTAAAACCTTGTCGGATTATTGATATTGAACGCTTTGGTGAGGTGTTTAACCCCAATACACAAAATTTCAGACTGCAAAAACGCAAACCTGCTCTGATATTGGCGCGTAAACATAGTCGTAAGGTTTTGCCCACGCCCTCCGACTACGGAATAGGTGGTCAGCATAATTACTATTTTTCACATATGATGAATTGTATTTATGATTGCCGATATTGTTTTCTTCAAGGAATGTATTCGTCATCGAATTACGTTGTTTTTACCAATTACGATCAATTTTTTGACGATATAATTGCAACGTCTCGCCAGCATCCTGATGAGGCAAGTTGGTTTTTCTCTGGCTACGATTGTGATTCTCTTGCTTTGGAGCCAGTCACAGAATTTATGCAGCAGTGCCTGGATTTATTTGAATCTCTTTGTAACCAGAATGATCAGTCGAAACGGGTCGGAGCTCATCTGGAAATTCGCACTAAAAGTACCCAGATTCGCAGTCTCTTAAAAAGACAGGCTTTATCTAATTGTGTGGTCGCATACAGCTTGTCGCCACAGGCAATAGTAGAGTCACTTGAGCATAAGACGCCATCACTGGAAAAAAGAATTGATGCTCTGTATCGGCTGCAACAGGCTGGTTGGCCTATTGGCTTACGATTCGATCCGCTTATTGCTGCTGAAAATTTCCAGCCTTTGTACCGCGAAATGTTTGATCAGGTGTTCAGTCGACTCGATTGTGATTTGATACATTCGGTAAGCCTTGGGACTTTCAGATTACCTAAGCCATTCCATAAAAAGATATCCAGGCTATATCCTGAAGAACCCATGTTCGCTGTTCCTATGTACCAGTACAATCGCGGTGCTGCTAAAGGTGAGTCTGCAATGATCAGTTATCTGCCAGAAATGGAGCATGAAATGATGGAATTTAGTGAAAAGCAGATATTACGCTGGATAGATTCTGATCGTTTGTTTCGCTGTGTTGAAACATCTGGTTCGGATGTTCAAAAAGATCAACAGGGTGAAACGCCTCTTAGGGCTGTGCAAGCAGTCAATAGAGGCGAACCTGGTTGTAGCCAGCCTGAAAGTTAGCCGCCTTTTACATGAGCTCAATAAGAACAATAATAGTTACAGGTGCCAGTAGTGGAATTGGTGCTGAAGTTTGTAAATTAGCCACTGAACACGGCTTTAAAGTGATTGGTCTGGCCCGCTATTCGAATTCTCGCGACCTTGTTGAATCAACAACGACTAGCTTGGTTAAAGTCACTGTGGATATTACAGATTCCTCAGCCTGTGAGTCTGCGGTTGCACAAATCATACGCGAACATAACGTTGATGGGCTGGTGTGCTGTGCCGGGACAGGGCGATTTGGATCGCTGGAGGAGTTTTCTCTAACTCAAATAAACGATTTGGTACAGATTAATTTATTGGCGCATATGAATTTGTGTCGTCTGTTAATACCTACGCTTAAAATTCGAAACAGGAGTGATATTGTTTTTATAGGTTCCGAGAACGCGCTTAGAGGTGGCCGTTTTGGGGCGGTATACAGTGCTACTAAAGCGGGTTTACGGGGTTTTTCTCAGGCTTTGCAGCATGAGTGTTCTGCTTCGAACTGCCATGTGGGCATTGTGAATCCCGGAATGACTCGTACCGAATTCTTTGACACTCTCGATTTTGAGCCAGGTGAAGATGAAAATAATGCTATTGATCCGCAATCGATCGCGCAGGCGGTATTGCAGATGCTTTTGGCATCAGACAACAGTGTTATAGATGAAATTAATATCAGCCCGTTGAAAAAGGTCGTGCGAAAAAAAGACAAATCCACCAAAACTCAACATAGTTAAAATTGGAGTTTTAATTTTATCTATCAAGCCATATTTCGACCAGATGACGCGCGATCGAATCACGGCGTGGTAGTTTATATCCCTCTTGATCCGTTCCCCATTCACCGAATGTTGCGATTTCGCTACGGGTGAACCAGCGTGCATCTTCGAGTTCATCCCTGTTGACTTTAATCTCGCTATTGCTTGCGCTCGCACTGAAGCCGAGCATTATTGAACGTGGGAACGGCCATGGCTGAGAAGCGACATAGCGTATATCGTTGACATTGATACCAGTCTCTTCATGTACTTCTCTGGCAACTGCGGCTTCCAGTGATTCGCCGGCTTCGACAAAGCCTGCCAGAGTCGAATATACGCCATCGGGCCAACCGGGGCTTCTGCCAAGCAGGCATCGGTCCGGGTCCTTGCCATCAACTACCAGCATGATCACGGCAGGGTCGGTGCGCGGGAAGACAGGGGTTGCGCATTGTGGGTTGCTGCAAATCCGCATGTGGCCTGCGTTGGCCAATGTTGCTTTGTGTCCGCAAAGTGAACAGAAGAGAGAATTGTTCTGCCAGTTTGCAAGCGCTCGCGCGTAAATAACAATCGCACCATCGCTCTCCATTAAGAGTGGACCTATGACTCGAATCTCCTCAAATCGACACAAGTTGCTGTCGAAGTGACTGTTTTTTAGCAACGTCTGTAAATCGGGGTCTTGATCCGCGGCAAGCTCAATACCAAACCAGTGTTGAATCGATTCTGAACTTTGCTCTTTGATTTGTTGTGCCCCCAGAAAAGTAGGGTGCCGTGCAGTATCAGGTACTTGATCAGAACGAATGTAGCAAACTCTTGGTGGGTGCTGATCACTTTGTTCGACGAGTACCCGGTTTTGCCAGAGCGGTAAGATACGAGTCTGCGGGTCGCGCCAAAACGACTCTACTGCGACTTTGTCAGAACGCAGATGATCGAGCCTGTCGAGAGGGCTATTGGAATAATGCATAGTGCAATTATAGCCTTAAGTCCGTCAGATAGAGACAGGATAAGTTAGATCCGAATAACGCTGGCGCAACGCTTCTTTTCAAACTGCTTGCTGTTGCTTGTTGTTCTGACTGTTAGCAGGGGATTTTCGTTTGCAGCTTTTTTTTAATTCCTTGAGCATCTTATTTGCGTGCGATAACAGCCCTTCACGTTTTGCTGACGGTAGTCCGGCAAAGCGAAGCTGCTCGAGGTGTTGAAAGTAGGACGCTATTTCAGGTGCCTGATCTGGCCAATAGCCCTGCAAACGCCGCTGGAACTGCGTTGGTGTTTCGGTTGATTCTATTGCAACACCACGCTGCTTGAACATTTGGCAGGTACGTTGCCAGAGTCTTTCGGCAGGATCATTGATTTTATTCCTGGCAGTGTGGGATCGGGTAAAAAACAAGGCCCACATTCCTGATAAGGTAAGAAGAACGATAACCATGTGTAACGGGCTGGGCTTGTTGAATCCAGCCAGTTTGAACAATGAGCGTTGTCTTGAGCTATCAAAGTTTACAACCAGGCGCTGCCAGTCGTGATTAACTTTATCCCAGCGTAAAGACCAGCTACGTGCCCAGTTGTTTTCTTTTCGTGCCATCATAGGTACGGGTTCATTGCCTGGCAGTGATGAAATACCGGACTCTATGCGCTCCGGTGATACAGCGGCAGTTGGATCAAATCTGTGCCAGGCTCCATCGATCCAGACTTCTGACCAGGCGTGCGCATCCGATTGTCGAACGATCATGTAATCGTCATTCATCTCACCACCTTGATAGCCGGTCACTACGCGCGACGGAATGCCAGCTGCACGCATTAAAAATGTAAATGCTGACGAATAGTGTTCGCAAAAACCACGTCTGGTGGAAAACAGAAATTCATCAATCGGTGCGTCACCTAACAACCCGGGTTTGAGAGTGTAATGAAATGGTTGATTACGAAACCATTGCATTATATTGGTCGCATAGTCGTAATCACTGCTTGATGCCGTGCGTTGTTCACGAGCAAAGTCGAGTGCTTTACTATTACGTCCGGCAATGTGAGTAAGTTCCAGGCTTGGGTTTTCGAATGGGTACTGAGCTTTGACAAATGATGTCATGCGATAACGGGTGACACGTTGTATTGGTTTTGATGTAATAAGTTGCTGTTCGGTAGACAGCTTTGCCAGCACGGTAGGTGGCTGTTGATGCCGATTGCCGTGGGCATGGTTTGCGTTGCTATGAATATCGGCATCGACTGTTGCCGCCACCGGTAAAGATGCTGGTTGTTCGAGGGCAAATAACCAATTTTGATGATTAGGTTGAAGGCTAACTGTATAGCTAATGTAGTCGTGAGCCTGAGTGTTTGGTGCGGGTGGTAGTTGCTGATATTTTTCAAGCTTGGATGTCCACCCACGCCCATCAAAATTGGATAACACCGGACCACGCCAATACAGTTGATTAGATGAAGGGACTTTGTCGTCAAACTCTACCCGAAACGCTACTGCGTGAGATTGCGACAAATTGGCTATAGTGCCTGGTTGCATCGAATCTGACAGGCCCGTAATCGCATTGGCGTCAGATGGTAGGTTCCATAACGGTGTTGGAATGCGTGGAAAAAGGACAAAAAGTATCAATGCAATGGGCAGGCCTTGAATCAATAGAACACTTATTATTTTAAATGCGTGCAGGTTATCAGCAGCTTTTGACCCAATATGTGGATTAACCAATGCATGAAACGCTGCACCTATTGCCAATACCGCCGGTAATGTAATTAACCCTGCTAACAGTGATTGCGAATAAAAATATTGTGTTAGTAGCAAAAAACCACACAAACAGATCAACAAGCTTGCGTCTTTGTTTTGTCTGGTTTCGGCAAACTTGCATGCGGTTAATAAAAATAATAACGCGACACCAGGATCCCTACCCAGCATATAGCCGTAGTGTAAGCGAACGGCCACAGCGCCAAGCAGTGCAACTATGGATAAAGTATGTGATATTTGGAGAATTTGAAGAGCTTTGGATTTTGGGTAACGTCTGACTACAATTCGCAGTGTGACGATTAAGATGCCACACAATGAAACCCAAATTGGCATATGCATAATATGGGGTAATTGCGATAGTACGACCACTGTTGCCAGCCAATAAAACGCACTGTTCGATAAATTCTGTGTCGTGCCCGAAGATTGCGCGGATGCAGGTGAATCAGATTCGCCAGACTTGTTTATGGCAGATTGTTTGCCATCTTTTCGCAAGAAAATAAAAGGTATCGATAGATTTGTTCGTTTGATCAAATTCATGAGTTCGAGACCTTTGCGCCTTTTGCAGTCAATTCATTTTCAAATTTATTTCGTTGGTAGGGTTTGGGTGTATTTTGTGATTTAGTGAGAGGGATTCTTTCTATCGTAGGTTGCCCAATCAGTGTCAATGCTTGCAGACTATTCAATAGATGTTGATCAGATTGTTTATTGCCGCTGAGTGTTAAAAGTGAATCAGGCAGGTTGACTCGCGGTGACAGAGATTGATTTTCAGCAGACTCTCTGCTGTAAAACTGATCGGGCATTTGCAGTGTCCAGTCAGTACCTGATCTTGCGCAGGCGAGGATCCAGGCGCTCAGGCGCGATACCCGAGCTTCTCTATTTTCCAGTGCAGCCGTGTGGTCCCATGTGAGTGCGATAGTCTGCGGAGAGTCGGATGCTGCAAATTCGCGTGTGTGTAGAGCCTGGCCGCGTGCTGTTGCTTTCCAATCAATGCTAGTGGGGCTGTCCCCTGGCAGATATTCACGAACACCGTCCGGTATACCGCTGGTCGGCGTTTGAAGTACTGATGTTTGTACAGCAAGCGTGTCAGAGTCACCGGATGAGAAAGGTAATTCTGGTGAATTTTGTTCTGGTTTTGCAAAGGCAAATGTGTGTGCTGCTACATGAACATAACCCCAGCTATACCATAGGCCCAATGGATATTCGCTGGTAACAGTCAGTCGTCCACAGGCCAACCAGCCACGGGTGTCTGTAGATACATTGAGGGCAACGATCTCAGTGCTTAAGGATTTCAGTTGCGGCGCTATCTGTTCGTCACCCGCTCTGTTTTTGATCCGTATCATTAGCGAATCATGTTTGCGAGGATTATGCAATGACACCTTGAAACTAGCTTGCTCTCCAACACAGGCACTTACAGGAATGACATCATTGAATTGAATGCCTGCAAGATTTCGATAGGTGGCAAGTAAGGCTGAGGAGAACAAGCCGCATAGCAAAAAACAAAGTGCATAGCCAAGGCCCAGTGCATAGTTCATTGATGTGATCAGCATCAACAACAGGCTGGCCAGAAAGACCCAGCCGCGCCGGGTTGGTAATATATAGATACGGTCGTGCGTCAGTGCTAGTGGCAATGTGTCTTCGGCACGAGTACGAAAAAAGCGCTGGCGTAGCTTGCGGCCAGATTTGCCGTAGCCAGTGCCTTTGTCAGTTGTGGTGCCGGTGATAGGTGTTGCGGTTTTCACCGGATCAGTTAAGAGCGACCTGTGCCAGTAGTTCGCGCGCAACAATAGTACCTACGGCAACGGTACCTTTTAATCTGTGGGCCGCTACTGGGCTGAATATAGCCTGAATATCATCAGGTATTACCATTGATCGTTTTTGCACGTATGCGTGAGCGCGCGCCATACTGATCAGATTGATACCCGCGCGTGGACTAAGAGCACGACAGTCCTTTTGCTGTTCTTCGCGTTGGCGCGATGCCTGAAGCAAGTCGTGCGCATAGTCTGCGATCGCTTGCGATACATGGATACTATCAACTTCCGTTTGCCAACGTTCCAGATCTTCACCGTTGCAGACTGCATCCAGTGAGTTGTTTTGACGATGTTTTCTTGGTCGCATTAACAGAGATTTTTCTACCTCTGTGTCTGGATAACCCAACTCGATACCAACCAGAAATCTATCCAGTTGTGACTCTGGTAGTGGATAAGCTCCGGCTCGATCTGCCGGGTTCTGTGTGGCAATGACGAAAAATTGTTCGTCCAGCTTGTGGGTCTTACCGTCGACGGTGACCTGGCGTTCCTCCATCGCTTCGAGCAAAGCGCTTTGTGCTCTGGGAGGTGCTCGGTTGATTTCATCTGCCATCAGTATCGGCGTGAATACAGGTCCGGGTTTAAAGGTAAAATCACTTTTCCGCTGATCGAATACCGAAATACCGGTTATATCTGCTGGTAGCAGGTCATTGGTAAATTGAACTCGTGTCCAGCTCATGCCCAACGACTGTCCCAACGCGTGCGCCAGTGTTGTTTTTCCTACGCCGGGCCGGTCTTCAACCAGTAAGTGACCACCAGCGATCAGGCAACAAATAGCCAGTCTTACTTGCTGCTGCTTGCCCAGCAATGTGGATTCGAGCTGCTCTGTTAGTGTTTCTATCGTAGCGCCCTGTGGGCTTGTCAGTGCGGAAGATAATGACATCGTCTATTGAATAGCGTGTAGAAGGTTCTCTTTGGTTAAGTTTATATCGGCATCTTTTGATCGAACTGGCTGAGACGAGGTTCACTTTCTACCAACTGAGTATCAATTGGGTGCTAACTGCGCAGGCTGTGTAATAGTGCCTTTGTTAAGCAGTGATAGTTACTGCTTGTTACAATGCAGTTCCTGGCAGAACTGTTCTTTGTTCGCTCAATAGGGGCTTGGCTTGTAGTACGATTTCTCTGCACAGAGGCTGTCAGAATGAGTAACGATTCGTACGGAACTTGCTTGGTTCAGTCGCCTCAGCGGCAGGCTCTTATTTGCCATCTGGGATCGTTGGATAGGTCGTGAGATGATTCGGTTCTGAAATATTGCATTATTCTGCATTATTATTGGTTTTCGGACTTTTAAGTATTTCATTTAACGTTTTTGGAAAGGGCTTTAGAAAGGGTTTTAAAAACTACAGTGCTTAAAGGATTGATTAATAAACCTGGCCTCGACGCTGATTCCATGGAAAAGCGCTTGCAGGCCATTGAGAGCTTGAAGTCTCCTGACGACGGTGAGCAGCTGAGCTTGCAGCAACTACTGCTCAATGACCCGGAGATCAAAGTTCGTGATGCGGCATTACAGAAAATCACCAGCCTGCCATTGTTGGCAGCCTCCATCGGCGAGTCTGACAGCCGAAAACAGGATCAGTGTGATGCCATCGCGAAAAGACTGACGCAACTACTCGCTGCTGAGCCGGATCTTGATGCAGTAACAACACTAATTAAAGATGGTTCAACGCGAATTCGTACATTGGTAGCCTGTAGCTGCAGTGATGATGCAATGCGTGCAAAGGCAATTGAGGTCGTGGACGACGAAGATGCTCTTATTGTGATCGCCTGTGATGCGAAAATTCATCAGACGAGAATGACTGCTGCTGAGAAATTGCAATCGCTCGACGCACAACAAAAGTGTTTATCCAGAATTAAAAATAAGGACAAAGTGGTAGCGCGGTTTTTACAGACAAGTGTGAACGAGAACAACGCTGCCGCTGAAAAAGAGAATATGCGCCTGGCAAGTATCAAGCAATTGATCAGCGCGATGAGCAATCTATCTGAAAGTACCTGGTCGCCACAATATGTCGGACAATTTACAGCACTGGAGCAGCGCTGGAATATTCTTGATCCAAAACCTGATGCCACAGCTACAGCTAGCTATAGTGCTGCTCGCGAAATTGCACAAGTTAAAGTCAAGCAATTCAAAATTCAGCGAGACAAGCTGGAATCCTTGCGTCAGATAAGTGAGCGCTGCGAGGAAGCTCTTGAGAAGTTGACCAGCGCCAAACTTGCTTCCTTAAAAACCTGTACTGATGAAGTCAACAATATATTTTCGACTTTGCAGCAGGAATGGAAAGTTGCTTCCGATAATCTTGATGTTGAAAATCCGTTTGCTGGTGATTTTACAAGTGCCATCCAAACCCTCAAGACTTTACTGCCCCTGAGTCAGTCATTGGTTGAGGTATCTGTCCACGAGTTGGCAAATCGAAAAACTCCTGATAAAAACAAAGCTGTAAATGATGATGACGCCAATGGCAGTACTGAATCCAAAGATATTACAAAGGCAGAAATAAGCACTGACAAAAACAATGAATTCTCTGAGGAGAAAAATCCTGCGCCTGAGCAGGCAAAGTCACCGTCATCTGCCTCCAAACGTGTTCCTGTCAGAACAGATCAACGACTGAAAATTGAAAAGGCACTATCTGACGAGACTTTTACCGCTGAGATGGCTTGCATGTCTCAGTTGCGTAGTCAGTTGGGGCAGCTGGATGAAAAGCTGGAAAAGGATCGTCAACAACAAGTACAGATTGCTGATGGTGTAAGGCGACAGTTGAATGCACTTGCATCTGCGATCACCAGCGGTAAGTGGAGTGCAGCTGAGGGTATGAGTCAGCGTGTTGAGCGAAAATTACAACAGTTGGAAGGGAAGCAACTTCAGCCGCTTCGAGCGCGATTTGAAAAGCAACGAAAAAAGCTAGATGAGTTGGCTGATTGGCAGGATTTTGCGTCGTTGCCAAAACTTCAAAACATTGTACAAGAGATGCGCGCTTTGCCAGCTCAGAATATGAAACCGCGCCAGCTTGCTGATGAGATTAAAACTCTGCAGAACAATTGGAAAAGTTTAGGCGGCAGTCGTGCTGCTAACCAATTATGGGATGACTTTAAAAATGCATCCGATACTGCCTATGAGCCCTGCAAAGTATACTTTGATGGTTTAAAAAAGCAGCGTGAAGCGCGTGTCCGGAATCGAGAAAATGTGTGTACACGCTTGCGAGAATTATTACAGACTGAATCGTCGAATACCGACAGCCTGGATCTGCGTGAGATAGAGCGTGAGTTAGCGCATGCACAACGTGAGTGGCGCAATAATCGCCCAACAGGACGTAAGCCCCAGAAAAAGCTTGAAGATCAATTCAACGAACTCTGCGCATCCTTGACAGCTTTATTAGCGCCGCGTTATGCCGTGGGCATTGCAGAGCGTCAGGAGCTCATAGAAAAAGCCAAAAAGCTTGGTGAAAACGAATCCAATCAGCATGTAATCAATCAGGCGAAAAGCCTGCAAGCTGCATGGAAATTGTGCGGGGCAACGGCGCGTAAAGATGATCAGGTTCTATGGAAGGAATTCAATACGGCATGTAGTGAAATATTTAATAAACACAGAGCAAGGCAGAGAGAGCAGTACAAAGCTAGCATGGGCCATGTAGATAGAGCCCGAGACATTATCAAAACTATCCGTCAACTGTCACGTAATGCCAGTGAGCGTGAAGAAAGCCAATGTACCGAATTACAAGATGAGTTTCGACAGTTAGCAGAATTTCCAGAGAAAATAAAAAAGCCTTTGCTGAAGGATTTTCGCGGTGCCTGCGATGCTTTTAACAGGGCACGAGCCAGTCGAGGACGCAAGCAACAAGCGATGGAAATGACTTCCATGCGTGATATGGCGCGACTTTGTGAGTTACTGGAACGTGATGAAATTCAATGGACTGAAACAAAAAAAGACAGCGTAGAAAAAGAAGCAGAATCAAATCAACAAGCTGATGCTACTGCGAACGATGCCGCTGGTGATGCTGATAGTGATGCTGCATCTGACGTAGTAACTGATACTGCAGACGATATGTCAAATGCTGGATCTGTTGTTAATAATGAGCCCTTGGTATTAGATGATCCAGTTGATCAATGGACTGAATATGCCTCTCATGTCCCAAAACCCTGGCTCAAACGAATAGCTAAACGCCGTGATCAGGCGATTGCTTTACACCAACAAGGTGAATCTCCCTTTTCTGACGATCACGATCAAGCACGAAAGTTACATTGCATAAAACTGGAAATAATACGTGATGTAGACTCACCGGCAGAAGACAAAACGATGCGTATGCAATATCAATTGCAACAATTGCAGTCGGGGCGTGATTCCAAACTACTTCTGGATGATGCTGAAACAATGAAGCAGTACGAGATTGACTGGCTGTGTTTGCCTCCTGCATCTATGGCAATTGCTGCGACCCTCGAGAAACGTTTCTACGAAGCACTCTCCAGCGGTAAAAATAAATCAGATCATGGCAGGTGATTATATTGATTGTATAAAAGCCGTGTTTTATTTCAGGTTAATGTGATTTTCATGTATACCTGTGATGACATAAAGTCGGCTCTAGCCAGCCATGAATTAAAACTTTTTTTCCAGCCTAAAGTCTGCCTTTTGCGGGGAAAAGTACTTGGTGCTGAGGCTTTGGTTCGTTGGTGTCGCAAAGACGGTACGGTAATTGGTCCTGATAATTTCATCTCTATAGCTGAAACTGGCGGGCTGCTCCACTCAATCACACTTGAAATGCTGAGCCAGGCTGTCAAGACTATAAATGACATGGCAGAAGATTTTCCCGATCTGTCATTATCAATGAACGTTACCCCTTATGATTTAGCGTCTCATCACATCAGCGATACTATTTCAGAACATTTGACGCAGGGTCGAATAAGGGCGTGCGACTTACAAGTGGAAATTACCGAAAGCGAAGTCATGACGCGTTTTGATGAAGTTCGTGATGACATTATTCGTTTAACTGAACTCGGTATTGGTGTGCTGATGGACGACTTTGGTATAGGATATTCGTCCATTGATCGTTTAAGTCAATTGCCTTTTTCGTCTCTGAAGCTTGACAAAGGCGTTGTCAGTCGCTTGAGTTCATCTCGACAGAATCTTGATGTTGTCAAATCGGCTATTTCTATGGCGCGAGAATTACGTATGACATCTGTGGCTGAAGGTGTTGAGTCTGAGGGCACTTATAATTTTTTAGTTGCAAATGGTTGCGAACAGGCACAAGGTTTCTGGATTTCCAAGCCGCTCGATTTTGAAAATTACATTCAATTTTTAAACGAAGGTGCCACCTATCAAGGATCGCAGATTGGGTGTGTTCATCAAGCTTTGTTAAACATTGTACAGTTCAGAAAAAGTTTGGTAGATGCCATGTTTTGTCGAGTGGTGGCAACCGAACCTACCTCTGAGCTTGTAATAAGTCCCGAAATGAGGCAGCTTGCCGAGGATTCAAGATTTGGCCTTTGGTACTACGGTCATGGCCAGGTATTGGCAGAAGTTACGCAATTCAAAGAGCTGGAAACTCCTTTTAAATCGATGTTTGGTCATGCACGGGAACTATTGCAGTGCTTAAACGATGGTTGCGCACGGGAAACAAGCTATAAACAACTGGAAAAGGTAGATGCGGATATCGCGGAATTAGTTTCTCGTTTACATAGTCTCGAGCGATACCTTCTTAGCAACAGCTAGTAGCCTGTATGGCAGAATCTCGCCTGCTGCGGCTTTTTTAGTGTAGGTTGTATAATATATGTTCTTGTTGAAAGCTCTGTGAAACTAGAAGCCTTCTAAAAATTGATCTTGTGCGCTCCGCGCTAATTTTGAGATGGCTTTTAGTCGCTCGCAAAGTTTGGTGTTGAGAAACATTTTTTATCAGCTCAATAATCATAAATCAGGTACCAAGACGTGAATAAAAATCTGAATCCGGATCAACTTCGTTACGGCAATGATAAATCCATGTTTGATTCCCTTCTGCAGGAACGGGAAGTTCAAAAAGTTAATGACTGGATAAAAAAGCGGGAAGAAGAGGGTCCGCAAGGTGTGCGTCGTCAATTGCTCTCGACATCTGTTCGTCTCAGCGAAGGACTGGCTCCATCCATCCATAAAATGGCATTGTCGTGTGCAGAAAGACTGGAAATGGATATACCGATGGAGTTGTATGTCTATTCCAGTCCAACGTTTAATGCTGCGTGCTTTAAGCCGGAAGAAGGGCGCTTGTTTGTTATGTTCTCATCAAGTCTTCTTGAAGGTTTCACTGAGAGTGAGCTGCGTTTCGTTATGGGTCATGAGTTCGGCCATCACGTTTATGCACATCATGATATACCGATAGGTTATCTGTTAAAAGGCAAAAGCAAACCGGGTCCGAAGTTAGCGCTTGAGTTGTTTGCCTGGTCCAGAAATGCGGAAATATCGGCTGACCGGGCTGGTGCCTGGTGTGCACAGGATTTCAATGGTGTAGCTAGTGCTTTGTTTAAATTATCTTCAGGACTAACTGGCGACCTGATCAAATTTAACCTTGATGAATTTTTAAGTCAGGTAGATGAGATGCAATCAGTGGATGACGAACCAGGTCGTGGTGCACCACAAGCCGATTGGTTTTCAACGCATCCATTCAGTCCATTGCGCGTGCGTGCGCTGCAGTATTTTCATAATTCAGAATTAATGAAAAAGGATGGTATCTCATTGAACGAGATGGATGTAGGCGTGCAGCGAATAATGAGCCTGATGGAGCCAAGCTATCTAGATGGTCGCACTGACGCGGCGATAGCCATGCGCCACTTGCTGTTCGCCGGCGCTGTTATTGTGGCTTCTGCCAGTGGTACGGTGACTGAGAAAGAAATTGAAGTATTTGAAGATTTTTTTGAAGAGGGAGATTTCAGTGACAAGCTGAACATTGATCGATTACGTGAGGATCTGCCTTCGCGTATCAAGCGAGTTGTCGATCAAACTACAGTGACTCAGAGAATGCAGATCATGCGTGATCTTTGTACTATCAGTAAAGCGGATGGCGAATCAACGCTGGAAGAACGCGAGATTCTGTATACCATCGCTGATGGCCTGGATGTACCACGCAATTTTATTTGTCAAACCATGGAGCATGAGCTGGAGCCTGATTGACCGGTGAAGGCCTGAATGAGGCCCTGGCAAGCATGACTCTTTAATCCAGCGTTTTCCCTGCCTGCGCCAATGAGATGGCGACCCGTTTGTGCGCGTAGGCTGGGACGACATCAAGAAATATAGTTAATCTGTCTTGTCTGGGTCATGCGATTTAACTCTTATTCCCAACCGTGCTCCAGCTCCGTACCCACCCCATTTATGTGACGCTTGTCGCGTTTTTCCCAAGATGTTGCTAACCCGGCAACTTGTCCCTGAGTTCAAAGTGCAAATACATCCAGTCTGGCCGACAACTTGATAAGAGTTAGCGCAGTCATACTGTTCGCAGTCTCTATTTAACATTGCATTAGAATAATACGGGATCTTTTATGAAGCTCTTTTTGACTTCAGCCTATGAAGTGCACACGATGCTTGATGCATTGCTGACGTACGCTGAGTCTGATGTCGTAAGACATCATCAGATATGCTCTCGTCCAGAGGATGCTGACATTATTCTGTTTGTGGAAGATGGCCAGTTTGATGATTATCTGTACAAGCGATTGGGTATGCATACTCTAGTCAAGCGTTTTCCTGATAAGACTTTCATGTACAACGAAGTAGATAAACCCTGGTGTGTCTTGCCAGGTTTATATTGCAATATGCCGCAGCGCTTTTTTCAACCCAAGCGCCAAACTGCAATGCCTATGTTGACTATTCCCAACGATCTGGTGGGTCAGATTTATGATCCGGCAGATAATTCTCAACGCAAATGGTTATATTCGTTCGTTGGTGCTGCCAGCCATCGCTGTCGTAACGGTATTTTTAAACTGGCTGAACATTCTGAAGCAATACAGGATACGTCGGACTTTAATGTCTGGGAGGCACCTGCTGAGGTTCGCCTGCGTGCAGAGCGCAATTACGCTGAAATCATGGCTGACAGTTTGTTTGTACTTTGTCCAAGAGGAATTGGTACATCAAGCTATCGACTTTTCGAAACATTACAAGCCGGGCGTGCACCCGTAGTAATTTCTGATCAATGGGTTGAGCCACCACATATTGACTGGGATTTCATTATCCGCATTCCGGAAAGCGATGTTGCTCGAATTCCCGAAGTACTGCAGGGAATGGCCAATGAAGCACGTGAAAGAGGTGACGCTGCACGTGCCGCCTGGGAGCATGCTTACGCCCCGGACGTCATGTTCAATACTGTTGCTGAGTCTTCATTGGCGCTAAAAGAATCTCTGGCACAAGAAGAAGTTGCACCGGAGCCGAGCCTGACTGATCAACTGCGCAAGATAGTCATCAAAAACGAAGTTGATGCGCTTGCAATGAGTCGCAAACTACGTGACAGAGTATCGGCTTTTCTGACGCCGCTGGAAAACCCCGGACGTTAACTCTAGCCGCCTGTGTAATGTTGGCTTCGTGTCAATTTGTAACATTATAGGATGCGTGCCAACCCTTCCTCCGCCAGCCACTTGCAGTCAGGCATTAAATCGGTTCGACAGACAGTACCGATTTCGTAAATATGATTCCAACTGCCATGTTCTTGTGGTATACCTTTGTCTGTACACAAAACTAAAAACATAAACTTCAAACATAAGCTCGATTATAACCGCGACGTGCTTGAGCCGGTTTGAGGAATGGCCATAATTAATCTCCATCCGGGAACATGAATGTAAAGGTATTGCGATTGAATAAAGCCGGTACCCCTATCGCCTGGCTGAATTGGCAAGAGACCGCGACCTTGGTGGCGAAGGATCTCGTGATATGGAGTATGGGTGAGACGATTTATACCATCTATGGTGGTGTAAATAACGAGGGAAATCGCTCATGCCTTGAGTTACCGAGCATCGTTGCCTGCGATGGCAAGATCGAAGAAAAAGCGTTCGTACCTGGTCTTACCAATGGTCTTTTGTTTGCCAGAGATCAGTTCGTTTGTATGTATTGTGGCCACAATTTCCAAACGTCTGAACTATCCCGTGATCATGTGATACCAACGTCCCGTGGTGGCAAGGACAGATGGACTAACTGTGTCACAGCTTGTCGTCGTTGCAATAATCGAAAAGGTAACAAAACGTTGGATGAAGCAAATATGGAGCTCTTGGCAGTACCCTTTGTGCCAAACCGGCACGAGTACTTTTTCCTGTCGAATCACAACGTGCTGGCTGATCAGATGGAATTTCTGAAAACGCGTTTTTCTCGAAACAGTTCGTTTTTTCAGTAAGCTTAAGGTTGTAAAAGAGGTGGTGGCTGTATGCCAGCTTGATTCACGGCTCAGAGCTTAATTGTAAATTCAGATTTTCGATTGAATGAGTTCAAACATGGTTAGTTCGGAGAATTCCAGCATTCTCTCAAAGCTACTGATTGAAGCTCCCGAGGTGACTTCATTGGAAACTTCAATTTGGTTCGCACCCTCGCCACTAAAGCCGTTGGCAAATCCGCCCATTTGAATGATCCAGTTATCCGAGCTTGCAACGACACTCACATAGATATCACCGCTAGTGGCGTCATCAACATCTTTATCAATGCGGGTTTGCGTTAAATAAATTTTCATCGCCGTGGGTGCAATGCCTTGCACCTCACCCAGATTCAGATGCAGTGTGTTCGTTTGCGAGTCACCACTATTATTGTTCGCTGCTTTTTTATGGAATGAATGAGCAAAAAGCTTGGCAGTGGCAATTGTATCTGTTTGCATCACTGTGATTTCAATCGGTAGCAATGTATCAGCCGATTGATCAAAAATCTGCAGGCCGACCATGGATGTTATCAACTGTGTAAACCCTTCCTTAGTTGCAGCTCGGCGTTCCGGATCATTTCTGATGTTAATGCCTTTGATTGGTGATGTTTCTACAAGAGCGAACTTTGGATCATTCCATCGGTGGTCAATAGACTGGATCAATTTAAAAATTGATCGATTACGATCTACGCGTGCTGTATCGGGGTAAGTTTCCGGTGTCAGGATTTGCACGGGGTCCTGTGGTGGATGACGTAAAACATTGGACAGATGTTGAGCGCCATTTTGTCTTTCGCTAAGTCTACGCAGAAAGCGTTCACCTTCGACATAGGAGTATTCAAGTACGTTGCGACTGACTGCCTGCAGGCTGCGCGCTAGCGGATCAGTTGGCTCTGGTGCTTCGAACATAAAGGCATCGAGTTGCGCGAGTCCGCGTAGACAGCCCTCCTGTTTACAAATTTCACGGGTAGCAAACTGCGCATGGCCTTCAAAAACAGCAGATTGTGCTACAGAGGCTCGAAAATTAAGTTCTCGTTTTGCATGTATTTGATAACGCTCGTTGTCAGCTGCATGCACCAGCTCGTGTATCAACAAAGACAAGATGCTCTCTGCCTTGACGCGTTTTGACTGACTTTTCAATCGTTGTTGAAAAACATCTAGCAGATCGCGATTAAGAAGAATTGTATTCTCAGGATGCACGAATAACCCGGCGTAGGAACCGGTTTGATCCTGCATTACGCGATTGACAAAAAAATCAGCGAAATTTGTATCTGAAAAAACTGCACGAGTGAGATGTGTTGTTTCCCGTCTGACAATTTTTTCAATGCGGGGATCATCAACAATTTCGAGAGTGATGTTATCCAACCTGACATCAAATCTTCTTTCAACCAGATTTCGGGCAATGCTATAGAGAGTTCTAATGGATGCGTCTTCAGTCAGATCTGGATTATCGTCCAAACCCTGGCTAATCCAGTCGGCGGGAATGACATCAGCGTCGACGCTGAGAGCTTTAGCTATCTGCCCTGACAGCTTTGTGTTGGCCGGACTTGAAGTTGCATCCCAGGGTGCGCTCTGGCAACCGGCAACCACAAGCAACACCAGAATAAGGAGCCTGGTGAAAAACTTGCAGTTCGGCTTTGACGCGGGTGTCGAGTGCATCAATCTTCCATTTTTACGTATTTACAGTTCATGGAATACTACCCTGTTGGCCTGGCCTCTGGGCGAGAATATGGTGAATTTTCGCGACGCAGCCCACACTCAAGATCTGATATCTGACGTTTTTGTGGCCCCAGTGAAACTCCTTGTCCAGTAGTGTTTATCACCCGTGAGGAGAGGCTGAAAGCCCATCCATAGAAGACAGGCGAGTTAGGCCCGGGTATTGCTCCACACCGGTATGGGGCGCGCTTGCGAAAAAAACGATAATCAAAAGAGAAACCCATGTTCTGTGCTGATTCCAGTACTGGTACTTTTCTCGCTGCTGGTCATTTATGGTTGCTCGAATAGAGCTGCTTTGAATGAGGTAAGTGCCTTGGTTGTTGATGACAACCGGATTGCTGAAGACCATAACCAGATTTCCAGAGAATGGTTAGCGGAATTGCACAACGCGGGTCTTGTCTATCGTGACCCTCAAGCACAGTGGATAGTCGATCGTATTCTCCATCGCTTGTTGCCTCATGCTCAGCGCTACGGTATCAAGGTTGTACTGGCCAGATTGCCTGGTGAAAACGCCATGGCCTTACCCGATGGTACTCTGGTGCTTCATCAAAGCATGCTTGCGGCTCTTGATACTGAAGAGCAGTTGGCTTTTCTACTGGCACATGAGATTGCTCACCGATTAATGAGCCATGCCTGGCAGTCGCAATTACACTATGCGGCCCTGTCGTACAACCGTGGTTCGCGAACTACCGAATTGAGTGATAATGCCTTTGATCGCCAGCAAGAGATTCAGGCAGACGCATACGCGATAAGGTTGCTTGAAAATGCCAATTACGATCTTGCGCGGGCTGCTGATTTCTTTTCGCAGATGGCGAAATATCCGGTAGCCCTTGTTGGACACAGTGCGCAAAGGACACATCCACTGCTGGCTGAACGTAAACAAATGGTGCTGACTCAGGCCTCTCTACAACCGAATCCTTTGCTGCGTACATCCGGGAAGGCACAAAATCAAATCCGTTTTCCAGATGCCCACGAACAGCGTGTCTCGGGGCGATTTGCGATAGATAGAAAGCGCTATCAACAGTTTCGTCATGCCCAGCTGCTAGCCAGCATTGAACACAAGAGAGGTGAGCCTGACTGGCAAGGTGCGTTGGTACAACTGGTTGAATTGGAATCGATGGGCGGCAGAACGGTACAAAGTGCTTGTCTGCGTGCAAATATTTATATGGGTATTGCCTCAGATATGACGGAGTCCAGCAAAGCGCTTGCTGAGATCGTTAGACGGCCTGTGGATGCCGCTTTTCTTGCTACTACGCCCTCAGCTGGAGGGTCTGGCACGGCTAGCGACAGCAGGCATGGGGTCAGTGGTGCACAGGATTATTTCTATCAGCAGGCTGAAACATTATTACGGGCAACACTGAGACATTCATCCGAAGCAAGTTGCGCCAGAGAGTCGCTTGCTCTGCTGTCTGCCAATTAAAAAGGCATTTGGTTTATCCGGACTATCGCCAGTTTGCAACGATAGTTAAACACCAACATTAATAGCAATAGATGCAGCTAGATGTTAACGCTGATAAGCACGAATATAATCTATTGACATGGTTGCCGGAAATTGGGTTTCCTGATTTGGGTTACCAGGCCACCATCCGCCAACCGCAAGATTAACTAACAGATACATTTCTTCCCAGGAGACATTGCCATCGACGAATTGGTTTCTTAATTCGCCGTCGACAAACCAGCTAATCCTTCCAGGTTCCCATTGCATGCCATAAGTATGATAATCCTGGCTGTAGTCTGGGCCCCAGACTTCGAATGATGGTGATCGGCGTGCTGAGCCGTTCTCCACCCAGTGGTAAGTGTTGTAAACAAGGTTGGGTTGATGGCCCAGCATTTCCACCACATCGATCTCAGGGCGTCGATCATTATCGTGCTGATGTAGCAGCCAGAAAGCAGGCCAGAGCCCTTGACCCCTAGGCAGTCTTGCGCGTATTTCCACATAGCCATAACGCATGCGGAATTTGTTATAGGTAGTCAGCGCACCGGACAGATAGGGTTGGTTGGAAGCGCGTGATAACAACCAGTCAGGCGTTCTTTGCGCTGTGATATTGAGGTGCTCACCATCGAAGCTAAACGGGTTATGACCAAAATCCGGATTGTTGATGCGATCAACATAGAACTGCTGTTCACTATTGATTATCCAGTGCGGTCCCCAGCGATAGGAGCTGTTCCATTTTCCGGAATCCAGATTTGAGCCACGAAATTCATCCGAAAAAATCATGCGATAACCATCTGGAACACTGGATGAACGCGTATTGGTGCCAGCGTCATTCTGAATTTGAGCAGGTTGTGGGTTCTGGTTTTGGTTATCGTTGTTAGCTTGACTTAAATTGCCATTGGCAGTATTGACTGTTAGTGGTGCCGACGGATCGGAAAATTTCACCGTATTGTCAATGGCAACCACTCTATAGTCATAGTCGCGTCCCCAGTCGATCCGGGGTTCGACATATTCTGCCGTTTGTACAGTAGTGATATAGCTTCCGTCGCGGTAAATGTTAAAACCGGTAACCTCTCGGCTGCCCTGTGGCTGATCCCAGTTCAGTCGGAACGAGTTGCCGTTCAAAATCTGACTGCGCAGTCCAGTAGGTGAATTGGGGCGATCAGCGCCAGCGTTGTTGTTACCGCTTTGGTCAAATTGTGGTGCTGGCGGTGCGACGTTCGTGCCTGAGCCAGCGGTTATCGCTGAAGCTATAGCTGAGAGTTCTGAATAGTTTTGCGAGAAATCATAGGCTGTAATTTGATAATCGTGTTGTTCGCCAGGTCGGGCATTGTTATCTTCGTAGAAGGTATCGGTTACTGTCCAATAGTAACTTCCATTACGATAGATGTTGTAGCCGGCGATGCCGTTATCATCCCAGGGTCTATTCCAGGTTATCCTGATTCGCGTATTAGTAATTACATTGGTATTGATACCATTGACGATGGAAGGTCGTTGGGTATCTGCTTGGGCGGTGCCAATTGCGCCTATAGTGCTAACAATAAAAATTACTGCAGTGGCAAGTAACAGATAAATCGGTGCGTGGGTTTTTAAACGGATCATCTCAATAATCGTTATTGAGCACTCGGTCAGATTGTTGCAGCCAATTGACTGTCACTGCGCCTGCCTGGGTGCGATAAATTTGGATTTACTTAAAGCCTGTTACTGTTGCTCTTTGGTTACTGCGATCGCACCAGCCGCAGTGTTAACTCTGTTGTTACTGATATCCGTTCCAAAATGCACAAGCCTGCGCCTTATTAAATTCCATTTTTTTAGAAGTTCTTGTTGAAGTTCTTGTTGTTGGCGATTTGTTATTCAATGCTGATTTCAGGTTTGACTTATGCTTTAAGTTGCTTGAATTTTCGTTGCTAACTATCTGACTCAGCTATGGAATTTTGAATTGCAAACCGAAGTTTACATTCCGTACATTAACCGTAGCTTAAATTCCCCATTCTTCTTGCTGATTCGAAGCAATAGGGTTTTCGGTCGATTGCACGATTGCTCAGATCCCTGTCCATACGACGATTACAAATGTCGCTGACAGAACAACCATAGTTCAGATCGGTTTTTTTTGGGGAAAATCCGGGAGGAAATTAGCGTCAGGCTAATTAACTACTCTATTCGACTTAAAGCGGCTTCTCGGAGGGCGAATTTCTGAATTTTGCCGGTGCTTGTTTTTGGTAGGGGGCCAAATACGACGTGGCGAGGAACTTTAAATGCGGCCAGACGCGTTTTGCAGAATGCGATGACCTCTTCCGCACTTGCCTCTTCACCTTCCTTAAGGGTGACAAATGCACATGGTGTCTCCCCCCAGCGTTCATCTGGTTGAGCGACGACAGCTGCTTCAAGGGTTTTGGGAAATCTGTACAAGGCCTCCTCAACCTCCAGTGTCGATATATTCTCTCCACCAGAAATGATGATGTCTTTTGCACGGTCCTTGATCTCTACATAGCCATCAGCGTGCTGTACACCCAGGTCGCCACTGTGAAACCAGCCGCCGGCGAATGCTTCAGCCGTTGCATCCGGGTTCTTCAAATAGCCTTTCATGACGGTATTACCACGGATCATCAGTTCACCCAGAGTCTGGCCGTCATTTGGCGTGCTTTGCATGTTGGTGGAATCGAAAATATCGGCGCCATCGAGTGTCAGATAGTGCACCCCCTGACGTGACATGCGAGCAGAACGAGTATTGAGATCCAGTTGCTCCCAGTCCGCTTGAGGCAGACACACTGTCGCCGGGCCGTATGTCTCGGTCAAACCGTATAGATGTGTGACGTTAAAGCCGATGGCTTCCATCCCTTCTATGACTGCGGAAGGAGGAGCGGCACCGCCTGTGGCAATTTCAATGGGTTTGGTCGCGCGTTTTTGTATGTCGGCACTTGCATTGGCGAGCATATTTAAAACTATTGGTGCACCACACATGTGCGTGACGTCGTTTTTCTCTATGGAATCAAATATTGCCCCGGCTTCGACCTTACGCAGACAGACATGGGTAGCCATCGCTGCAGTGACACCCCAGGTAAATGTCCAGCCATCGCAATGGAACATCGGCAGAGTCCAGAGATAGCGTGAATCTTGCTGCAGACCCATGGTGATCAGATTTCCGAGTGCGTTCAGGTAGGCGCCACGGTGATGATAAACGCAGCCTTTCGGGTTACCCGTGGTGCCGGATGTGTAGAGCAGAGACAGGGATTGCCACTCGTCGGTTATGGCTTCCAGGCTCACATTCTTGTCAGCGCCAGATGCCTGGCCCTGTTCGAGCAAGGTTTCATAGTCCATGCTGCCAAGCAATTCGTGCTCGCCATCGAATTCAGAATCGTTGATATCAATGACCAGAATGTCGCGCCCGATTTTCGCCAATGCCTGTTTGACGGTCGCTGAAAATTCAGTGTCCGTAATAATGGCTTTGGCTTCGCCGTGATTGAGTATGAAGGCTATGGTTTCAGCGTCTAGCCGTATGTTCAGTGAGTTCAGTACGCCGCCGAGCATCGGTACAGCATTGTGTAGCTCGAGCATTTCCGGTGTGTTTGAACACATCGCAGCGACACAGTCCCCGTGTGCTATGCCGTGTTGTGACAGAGCTGCAGCCAGCGCACAGCTGCGCTGCCAGAATTGTGCATAGCTGTAACGTCTTTTGCCGTGGACGATCGCAGTATGCTGCGGTCGTACTGCTGCAGCTCGCTGCAGGAAAGATACTGGCGTTAGCGGAACATGATTGGCAGCATTCTGCGGCAGATCAATTTCAAATGCAGATTGCTCAGCCATTGACATCAACTACAGTCCGGCCGCGGACGCCGCCTTTGATAATTTCGCTACCTTGTGCTGCGATTTCAGAAAGTGTGCTGGTGGTTGTCATGCGTTGAAGTTGCGACATTGGCAGTTCTGCCGAAATTCGTTGCCACGCCAGTTTGCGTTTTTCTGTCGGACACATCACCGAATCTATACCCAGCAGATTGATACCCCTGAGCAGAAACGGAATAACAGTTGTCTCTAGCTTGTTGCCTCCGGCGAGCCCGATTGCAGCAGCTGCACCGCCGTATTGTAATTGGCTAAGTACATTCGCCAGAGTGGCTCCACCAACCGAATCGATAACTGCAGCCCAGCGTTCTTTATTTAATGGCTTACCATTCCATTGCGCCACCTCATCCCGGGGAATACAGTTTTCTACACCAAGCGATTCAAGGTAGTCATCTCCGCAACGTCCTGAAGATGCAGTGACCTGATAGCCTGCATTGGACAACAGCGCACATGCCACTGAGCCCACGCCGCCACTGGCACCGGTAACCAGTATTTCACCCGCATCGGGGCGGATATTGTGTTCCTGTATTGCCATAATCGCGAGCATGGCGGTCAGGCCGGCAGTGCCAACTGCCATGGCCTGTTGCTCATCAATACCCTTGGGCAGTGGTACCAGCCAATCTCCCTTAACGCGAGCGCGCTGAGAATAGCCACCCCAATGTGCTTCACCCACGCGCCAGCCGGTCAGTACAACCTTGTCGCCTCGCTGGTAGTCCTTATGAGAGCTTTCCCGAACCGTGCCGCTGAAATCGATTCCGGGCACATGTGGGTAATTACGCACCAGGCCACCCAAACCGCCGAGCACAAGTCCGTCTTTGTAATTAAGCGTCGAATAGGCCACATCGACGGTGACATCGCCTTCTGGCAGGTCGCCATCGCTCAATTGACGGATGGATGAAGTGACTTTGTCGTCGTCACCTTTTTCAAGTAGTAGTGCGTTAAACATTTGATTTTTGATCTATCAGGTTGATTGGATGGTGCCTGTTATCGGCCGCCCGAGACATTTAAGAACGAGCCTGTTACATAGGATGCCTCATCAGAGGCAAGCCATAGAATGGCTGTCGCAACTTCATGGGCAGTCCCACCTCGCTGCATAGGAACCAGGCTGGCCAGACGATCCACTCGGCCAGGTTCCCCGCTGCTGGCGTGGATATCAGTATATATGAGCCCCGGCCTGATCGCATTGACCCGGATCCCGTCGGTTGCAACTTCCTTGGCCAGTCCGACCGTCATACTATCCAGGGCGCCTTTGGTCATCGCATAGTCGACGTATTCATTCGGCGCACCCAGCAGTGCGGCGACCGAGGATACATTGACAATACTGCCACCGTGTCCACCCTTTTTGCTCGACATCTGTTTCACTGCTGCCACCGCACAATAGACTGCACCCGAGATATTGATATCGAGAATACGCTGCAGGTTGTCTTCGGTAATCTCCTCCAGCGTTGATGCCTTCGAGACAATGCCGGCATTGTTGATCAGGACATCAAGCCTGTTGAATTTTCGCTGCGTTTCTTCAAATAAAGTGTCGACCTGTTTTCTGTCTGCAACATCGGCCTGTACGGCTATAGCCTCAACACCGGCACTTCTTGCCTGTTCCACTAATGCTAATGCGGCATCTGCAGATTGTGCGTAATTGATACACAGGTTGTAGCCTCGTTCTATTGCCAATTCCACTGTTGCTCGTCCGATCCCTCGACTGCCGCCGGTTACCAGCATCACTTTTCTGTCTTTGTTCATGGGTTATGCCTGCCGTGGTTGTTACAGAGATAAGGCTAATTAAGGGGTGTCAAGAAAACTTAAAAAGGGTGCAACGGAGAAGTACAACACAACAACGCAAAAAGCTAAAAGCGCCAGAGATGCCAGTGGCCGTCGGCGTATCATTTGTGCAAAAGTAGGTTGCTGTCCTTGTGATTTTTGTTCTGCCCATTCGCTTTTCAGGCGCTTGCTGCGTTGAAGTTGATAGTTATCGATCAACTGTCTGGCCTCTTTATATCGGCTTTCATCAACTAGCCACAGACCGGGAAATGATATGCCCCAGTTTCCAGCCTGGGTTTCATACGTATCCATACTGTTGATTGACAGCAATTCGTTAATATCCTGCAATTCGTCGTCAGGGACGTCGCGCAGTTTGAAAAGTAGTTTTGCCATGCTTTTCTATAGA
Source organism: uncultured Granulosicoccaceae bacterium (assembly GCA_964411665.1). GTDB lineage: Bacteria > Pseudomonadota > Gammaproteobacteria > Granulosicoccales > Granulosicoccaceae > CALFCE01. The sequence goes on from CAYPMR010000004.1 coordinate 88,566, forward strand.
GGAAGACAAATGGGCACGCAGCGAATCAGTGGGTATAAGGTCATCAAGTTGATTCAGCATTTTTTCGGCTTCGCTGTAGCGGCCGCGTTTGATTGCACCTTTCAAATATACTGCTGACTTCTCCAGCAGGGTGGACTTCGTTGCCTGAGCCTGGTCTTTGCTCAGCGTATTGCTGCGCAGGATTTTCTCCAATGCTCGTATGCGAAAACGATCCATACTGTTGTATTTTCGTGATAGTTGATCAACATGTCCACCATACTTGTACAAAAGCGGCTTTTCTACATAGGTCACCGGCCAGTGACTGCACAAGCGCAACCACAGGTCATAATCTTCACAAGCGGGTAGACCGGTGTCGAAGGTACCCAGTTGTTCGAAAACGCTCTGATGAATCATCACTGCAGAGGGTGAAATTGCGCAAAGTGGTAAACACATGGGATAGATCCAGCCTCCGGCTTTAGCATGTTTTTTGGCCGGGTTGACGCGACGGCCATTGCGGATCCAGATTTCATCTGTGTGACAAATACGTGTCTCCGGCTGCTCTGCAATCGTTGCTAGTTGATGTTGCAGTTTTGATGGCAACCACTCGTCATCCGAGTCAAGAAATGCGATCCAGCTGGAACTGGCTTTTGCGATACCCGTGTTGCGAGCTCTTGAGACCCCAGCGTTAGGCTGTTCTAGGCAAATCAGATCACTATAATCTTCAAGAAGTGCCGCAGTATCGTCTGTTGATCCGTCGTCGACAATGATGATTTCATCAGCCGGACGGGTTTGATGCAGTACAGAATCTATAGCGCGGCCAAGCGTATGAGCTCTGTTGTAGGTGGGAATGATGACACTAACAGTTGGATTGTCGGTCATGCTGATTTGTACTGAAATTTACACCGTTTTTTGCGCCACAGTTGCGACGAAATTTGTGTTGAATTAGCGTTGCACTTCTTCTGCGATGACCGCCAGACAATCCCCTTGCCTGATCATCCCTGGAAAGTGTTTGCCGAGTAATATGCCATCGCGTCGCGCAACATACTCTTGCGCGTTCTGACCGGAGTTCATGGGGTCGAGAATACAAGCAACAACAGAGCCTCGATAAACAGATTCTCCAAGATCTGCACACATCTCCAGTAAGCCCTGAGACTCGGCAACTATAAAACTGTTTTCCTCGGGTATTTCCAGCATACGTGTCGCGCACAACGTAACTTCTTCATCGAGTAAACCACTGTGCGCCAGTACATTTCGACAGCCAACTGATGCTAATTTTATGCTCTGACGGGTTACACCGCCGCCACCGCCAAGTTCGGTTGTGACGAAAATTCGTCCCTGCGCTTCCACCAGCGTATCGAGCATGCCGCGATTGTCGAGTTCTCTCATTCGCAGGCTGTTTGGTGCACCAAATGCGATCATGATTTCTTCGGCTTTTTTTTGTTGTTCCCGATCATCAAGGAAATGCACTGCGGCAAAGGGTGTGAAATCGAGTGATTTTCCACCTGAGTGAATATCCAGAACGATATCCGAGCGCGAGATGATTTCCGTTGTTATGTAATCGGCTATCATTTGAGTCGGTGTTCCCTGGCGTTGGCCCGGGAATTCACGATTCATATTCAGACCGTCCAACGGTGAGAGGCGAGTCGCTGCTGCTACTGCCGGGGCGTTCAAGCAGGGTATGAGTATTAATCTGCCTGAAATTTCCGAGGCCTGGAGTTGCCTGGCAAGATTCAATAGAGCAATTGGCCCCTCGTACTCATCGCCATGACTGCCGGCAAGCAAAGTCACTGTAGGCCCTGAGCCATTGGCGATTACGCAAATCGGTAAGCGCACTGATCCCCAGGCAGACTCATTCTGCGAGAAAGGCAAGCTTATGTGGCCGTGTTGTTTACCTTCAGCATCGATATCGATGGATGAAGTGACGGCAGATATCACGGTGTCATCAGATGTCATGGCACTAAGTATAAACGTATAACGATTTCGTGCTCGCTGGATGTATCAAGGATGGCATTCGCGTGAACAGAAGGAGAGGACTGGATTAAAATTTTCGGCTTCAGCTAGAACTCCCGATTTTACACGAATTGTCACGCAGACCCAGCAAGCTGGTCGCGCCCGGCTGTGCTGGTGTACCATTTATCGCATGACAACTCCACAGATTCTTATTAGCGGTATTCTCGTTCTAGCCATGATCATGTTTGGCTGGGGCAAATACCGCTACGATCTCGTTGCGATGAGCGCATTGTTGCTATGCGTTTTGCTTGGGCTGGTCGACAGCGAAGCGGCCTTTGCCGGTTTTGGCAATGCCGCAGTCATCACGGTGGCAGCTGTGCTGATTATTTCAACCGCTTTGAAGAACGCCGGTGTTGTCGATATGCTCGCTTCGCGTATCAGCCATCTCACTGAAACACCCATCATGCACATAGCGGCATTAACCTCTGTCGTGACAATTGCATCGGCCTTCATGAATAACGTGGGTGCATTGGCGTTGATGTTACCGATTGCACTATCTACTGCGGCAGAGAGAAACCGCTCGCCAGCGTTGTTACTGATGCCCTTGGCTTTCGGTAGTCTGTTAGGTGGTATGACAACCTTGATTGGTACGCCGCCGAATATCATTGTTGCAAGTATCCGCGAAAGCTACCTCGGCGAGCCTTTTTCAATGTTCTCCTATTCACCTGTCGGGCTACCAGTGGCGCTGGTGGGATTTGTATTTGTAATATTTGTTGGCTGGCGTTTAATTCCCGGCGAACGCATGAAGCAAAATTCAACAGAAAAACTTTTTGAGGTTGCCGATTATCTCACTGAGGTGCAGGTTGGTGATAACTCCAGTGCTGTGGGCAAGGCACTGGATGAATTAGTAGAGCAGGATGATGGCAATATTGAAATTATCGGTGTTGCTGGCAAGCGACGTTTTGTGCAGATTGGTCGTGCAAGTTACAAAGTAAAAGCAGGAGATATTTTGGTATTACGGGCGGATCCGGCAGATCTAAAGTCATTTCTTGATACAAACGATTTCGAGTTGCAATCATCAGCGACGTCGAAATTTGTCGAACCGAATCCGGATAATGACATTCTAATCGAGGGTGTTGTCAAAAACGGATCTGTGCTGGAAAACCGGGGTGTTGACAGGTTACGCCAGGTAACAAGCAGGACTGTCGCATTGGTTGGGCTGGCCCGTCAGGGGCATTCGGTAACACAACGATTACGGCAGGTTATATTCAAGCCGGGTGATGTTCTGCTACTGCGAGGGGACGCTGAAACTATCGACAGCAATGTAAATTTGCTGGGCTTGTGGCCTCTTGCGAAACGTGAGCTGGACTTGCAGCGAGACAAAAGGGTCTATACGGCATTGGCAATTTTTGCATTTGCTATTGCATTGGGAATTTTTAAATTTGTTTCGATGCCAGTTGCGTTTTTATTGGCGGTAGGTACCTATTTACTAACGGGGATATTGTCAGTCAGAGAAATATATGAAGACATAGACTGGCCGATTATCGTGCTCCTCGCTGCGATGATTCCGATTGGTAACGCCTTGACTGATACCGGCACAACTGCGCTGGTTGCAAATCTTATCAGGAGTGCCACAGAAGGCTGGCAAGGCTGGCAAATAGTGATGCTGGTGCTGGTTGCAACGATGTTGCTTTCTGATGTAATCAATAATGCCGCGACGGCGCTGGTTATGGCTCCCTTAGGTATTGAATTGGCAGAGAAGCTATCGGTTAATCCGGATCCGTTCCTTATGGCAGTGGCTGTCGGTGCATCCTGCGCTTTTCTTACACCGATAGGCCATCAATGTAATACGCTTGTGATGGGACCAGGCGGTTACAAATTCGGCGATTACTGGCGTGTTGGTTTGCCGCTTGAGATCGTCATAACCCTGGTGGCAGTGCCAATGATATTAATATTCTTCCCGCTATAACGAAAGCAGCTTCGGCACAAACTGATTCGTGATTGTTGTATCTGGCTGAGATTGCACAAGGGAGCTCTCACGAAATAGCCGTTTAAGCAGCTGGCATCACCGATCGATACAGATAGCATGCGATCGGTGATGTTCAGATTATTGAGCGTAGATAAGGGTACTGCGCCAATATGTTACGTTGCCGTCTAGTATGGTGTAACGAATGCGTCCTGCTCGCGACCCTGAACTATAGGTTTCAGATAAATCTCTACGCGGCGATTCTTACTGCGCCCGTAACTTGAACTGTTATCCGCAACTGGTTGCGTTTCGCCACGACCTGCACTACGCAAACGTGTACGCTGTATGCCGTTTATGTTGAGATATCTGGCAACAGATATGGCTCGCTTTTCAGACAATTGTTGATTGTAGCTATTTGATCCAGTGCTATCAGTGTGGCCAACTATGTGTACAGCCGTCTGATCATAATCAGAGATTATGTCAGCTACCTTATCGAGGCTACCTTTGAAAGATGACTTGATGCCCGCGCTATTAACATCGAAGGTAACTTCGCTAGCTACATCAAGTTTAATCGTTTCTCCATCTGGTCGGCTTAAAGCAATTTCATTACTGCTTTGCTCAGCCGCTAGTTGCTGCTGTAATTGAGCATGTTGTTTGTCCATGTAGGTACCAACAGCCGCACCCGTTAAGGCACCCACTGCTGCACCAACAAATTTACCATTGCTGTTAGTGCCGACCTGGTTGCCAATTACGGCGCCAGCCACAGCTCCGATTACGCCACCTGTTTTTGCGCGTCTGTTTGGGTCATCAGTTGCACACCCGACTGTAACAAGTGCGACGAATCCGAGTGTTACTAATTTTTTGTATATCATTATTCTCACCAAGCTAATGTTATTGTTTTTATGTGTTCGCATCCCGTTTATGTTCGTAGCTCCATTCTCAAGGCTTTCCATCGAGGAAATAATCACTACAACATTGCAAAGCACTGCCTTATATTTCGACGAATAAGTGATTTACTGCAGTGGTGTTTTTGTGCACGAGCGATCAAAAGAGAGTTTATAGATCTGCATCACATTTTGGCGATGCTTGAAGGAGGGCTGGTTCAAGAGAATTCGGATTCCATTGCACGACGTACATCAACCGCATGACTGATATGTGATGGCAGATTGTTAAGATTTACATCGTCCCATGTAACCGCATCTCCTTTTTTGATGTCGTTTTTGAGCATTATTTGATGGGCGAGGCCGATGGGCAAACCACCTATGGAGAGAGATCGCTCAGCTGGATAGAGTTTTCCCCACACGGTGCTGCCACCTTCACCGTCAAGTACCTCTCCTGCTTGCAAATGACGTTTGGATGTCGCCACGACATCAGCCTGAAAGTCCTGTGTACTACCTGTTGGTTGATTCAAAAGGGCTGCTGAAAATATTGATGTATTGAGTTCCATCCCAATTAAATGGAAGGGTTTGTACATCGCAGAATAGCGACCAGTGTCATCAGTATTCGTGCCGTACTGAACAAAACAGGATGCGGCGTAGTCGTTGGGTGCTTCTATAACGACATACACTCCCCAGCGCAGATCCTTGAAGACTGGTCGACCATCGCGTTCGAGCGAGGATACAACTTCTACCTGACCTTTCTTTTCAAGTATCCCACCATTGGAATCGGGTCTTAGCACATGTGCAAGATCATCCATTCCGGCGGGTGGAAATCGCAAACCGTTAGTGGGTGCGTTTAACCCGGTAGCATTTGCTATTGCGGCCATTTCCAGTGCTGATTTGGTGCCGTCGAGAAAGCTGTTAAACATCTGACTGTTCATGCCAGCGCTTTGTGCTTGTTTTGCTGTCAAGCCATAGTGCTCCCAGACTGTATCTGGTGTTGAGTCATGGTATTGGGGTAAATATTTTGTACCCTTGCCTGCAGCCACGACTTCAAATCCGGATGTTCTGGCCCACTCTACTAATTCACAAGTCAATGCCGGCTGATCACCGTAGGCCATAGAATAGACAATGTTATGCTCGCGAGCACGCTTCGCTAGCAAGGGCCCGGCGAGTACATCCGCCTCAACATTGACCATCACAATGTGAAGCCCTGCCTCTATCGCCTGAATGGCATGTGAAACGCCAGCGGCGGGATTGCCGGTTGCTTCTATAACAACATCGCAATTCTCCGTATCGATAGCTATTGCAACGTCATCGGTAAATCGGGTTTTCGAGACAGTCTCTTCTGACCATCCCACATCGCGACAGGATTGACGTGCACGCTCGGGATCAAGATCAGCGATAACACTAACGTGAAGGCCGGCAGTTGAGGGGACTTGAGAGAGAAACATGCTGCCGAACTTACCGGCTCCGATCAATGCGACTTTAACGGGTTGATTAGCTGCAGCACGTTCGAGTGTCTTATCGAGCAAATACATAAGCAACAGCCAATCAGATGGAATGTGACAGATTTTACTTCTGGTTCAACAAGGCGTTGACCGGATTTACTCGCAGGTAAACTGGTGCTGGGCTTCTGCTAGCAAGCCCGCTGTCGTTCTTCGAAATCGCTGAGTACCGTAACAACTCGGTAAGGCATTGGGATCATCATCAGGCGCTGCGATTAGCGTGCTGACATCGAGATCACCATTAGGATGTAAGGTGTCAATCAGTACGGAATCCAGATGATAACCCTGTTCCTCGATTTCAATGGCGCTGTTTAGATTGTCCAGGGTTGCCAGAGTATTGTAATTTTCTCCATCGTCCGCATATAAAATAACTCGATTTGCCAGGGTTGCGGTATTGTCTTGTGGGCCATTTTGACCATTCGAGAGAGTAGATCCACTGCCATTAGCTGTGCTCGCTTGAGGTTCAACTGATGCGAGTCTTGCCATAAAAAGTTGTATGGCAAGCAAATCTGCTACCGAGTTGTTTTTGGTCGTTGTGGAAGGTTCTAGCAGTGCGCGTGTTCCCAGCAAAACAAACTCGGTTTCGTCGGTATAAATCGTACGATTTTCTCGTACCAGATTATCGAGGAACTTTCGCTGGCGCAGATTAAGTTCGTTGATGCCGTCGTGATCAGGCTGTCGCTCGCATGAAAACCCCCATTCATTCTGATGCTTGCCAACAAGCTCTATTATTTTATTACTGCAAAAAGTTGAATCCGAATCGGCGTACCATTTGACTTCTCTTTGCTGACCCAGTCTGGTTACACTTACTTCGCAGAGATGCTCGTAGCCTGGATAGTCGATGCGTATAAGCCGTGTCTGTTGCCCTGAATGACACTCATACTCACCTGCAAGCAGTTGCGCTGATAGCAGGAAAATTATCGGTGTTGCGAACACAGCCAATGACAGTTTTTGGAGTTGTCTGATCAAGAGATATTGCACGCCTGCGACAATGTACCCTGAAAATAAGCGGTTTTTTGTTAGTTTTCGATAAGATTTTTGCTGACCAGTCAAAGTGCAGGACATACAGACACTCCTGAATAGACACCTATTTAGCGACTCACAATGTGCTGACCGGCAATGCCACGTTGGCCGAGCCGGCTTTGGAGATAAGCCACCTTTATATTCTAGCTCTGAATTGACGGAAATGGGGGGGCACAGGGGTGAGTACGGAGAAAATTTCAGTGTGTCAGCAGTAAGGCATCACTACATGAGCATCGCCTGGACAGTGCGTTGAGCGGAGTGCAATAGATCGAACGATCGACGCAGACTGCGTATTGCCGATATGTGCTGCAGATCTTGGGGTTCGAGGATAATTTTCGGCGCGACACCATCGCCTTGGTGGAGATCCCGAAAAGCACTGGAGCTATCCGGTGGACGAATATCTATCCAGTCGAGCCTCAGGTTCATCCCGGTATTCGGTTTGCTGCGCTGATTTGTATTATCAGCGCGTCCTTTTCAAAGATCAGACCTTGCCCAAGTTGAGGATATGTACGGTATCTTCATACATCATCACCAGGGCGACTCGTAAGATTAACAACAAGCCGATCCAGCCAATCCACGGGTATTTACGCAACAGATTGACAATCCACGTAGCTGCGAAAACCATGAAAGCAACGGATAGTGCCAGACCGAAAACCATTATGTAAGGATGGTCTCGAGCAGCAGATGCAATCGCCAGCACGTTATCAATGGACATGGAAAGATCGGCAATGACAATCTGGGTTATCGCCGGGCGCAAGCTTTTAAATTGTTCACCTTGAGCTCCTGCTTCATCTTCTGAGTTGCCGTGATTAGCACGCAGATCCTGAAACATCTTCCAGCAGATCCATAACAGCGCGAGGCCACCGATAAGTTTTAAACCGGTAATTGCCAATAATTGAATGGCCACCAGCGAAAACAAGATCCGCATGACTACCGCAGCACCAATGCCCCAGAAAATGACTTTCTTGCGGTGCTCTGCAGGCACACGGGATGCAACCATGCCGACGATAATGGCATTGTCTCCGGCTAGTACCAGGTCGAGTAATATGACCTCGCCGAGTACGCGTAACATGTCTAGATCAAACATTACTAGGTGCGTCTAGCCTATTTTTCTGAAACGTTGCTAAGTTGTTTTAAACTGCGGGTTGATCAGTTTCTGGCGTTCGAGAGGTATTCCGGCAGCCACAACGCCAGCTGAGGAAACACAATGATGACTATCAGACCAATTAACTGAATGACCATGAACTGCATCATACCGAGATAAATATCCTTTAAATCCCATTCCGGTACAACACCTTTCAGAAAGTAGGCAGACAAGGCAACGGGTGGTGACAGCCAGGCCGTTTGCAGATTGACCGCGACAATGATGCCGAACCAGATCAGGCGATTTTGAACATCTGCCAAAGGACCGCCAAACTCCAGAGATTCAACCAGTGGAAGGAGAATAGGTACGATTATAAGGACAATGGGTACCCATTCCAGCGGCCAACCCAGCAAGAATATCAACGCCATGATAATCAGCAGAAGCATGTAAGGCGACATTTCCAGCGTGAGCAGATACTCGGTCAGCATGCCCGGCGTGCCGAGTTTTGAAAATACTGATCCAAAGAAATTACTGGCGGCAACCAGAAACAAAATTAAAACCGAAATTTCGAGAGTTTTTATCAGTGCATCCTTAGTGCCTTTCCATGTCAATTTTCCATAGCAAAGCGTTAGTAGAAACGAACCGAAAGCGCCCATTGCTGCACCTTCTGTTGGAGTTGCCAGTCCAAACAGAATACTGCCCAGTGCAAAACCGACCAACATTGCAGGGGGCACGAGGCCAAGTGCGAACTCGCGAAAAATAACCCACATGGAACTGGCTCGATATTCTTCGGGTAACACCGGTCCCAATTCCGGATTGAGATTACATCGCACCATGGCGTAACCGACGTAAAGCATCGCCATGACAAAGCCGGGAATAATTGCCGCGGCAAACAAATCCGGTACCGGCACTTCAAGAATAGGACCCATAACGACCAGCATAATGCTCGGTGGAATCAATATACCGAGTGTGCCGCCAGCAGTTATTGCTCCGGCAGATAGTCTGACGTCATAGCCTGCTCGATTCATTGTTTTTGCAGCCATGATGCCGAGGATCGTTACTGAGGCACCAACGATTCCAGTAGCTGCTGCAAAGATGGTCGATACAAACAGCACGGCTATATAAAGTGATCCTCGCACACGCGATAGCATTAGCTGCACTGCGGAGAACAGCCGCTCCATGAGTCCGGCTTGTTCCATCAAAATTCCCATGAATATAAACAAGGGAACTGCCGATAGCGTTTGTTCCAGCATGGCGCCTGAAAACTGCAGAGTCATCAGGTAGAAAACCAGGTCGCCGAATCCCCAATAGCCGAATACAACGCCAAGAAAAATCAAGGTAAAGGAAATCGGGAACCCTATAAATATGGCGAATAGCATGGACCCGATCATGAACATGCCAATGACTTCTGAGCTCATACCGGCCACCTCCCGTTACGTACTGCATACCAGCATTTAAGTACCTCCGAAACACCTTGTGCCACCAGTAAGGCGACGCTAATGGGTATGACAGTTTTTATGGGTCCTAGATGAGGCATCCAGGCGGTGTCCATGGCTTTTTCGCCGCGCTCCCAGGCGCTGAATGCAAATTCGCTTGAGTACCAAAGCAACATGATCATGCCGGGGAAGTAGAGAAAGATGTAGAGGAACAAATCAACACTGGCCTGGAATCTATCTGACCAGTTGCGATAAATAAAATCTGCCCGGATGTGCACGCCACGCGATAGTGCATAGGCAGCGCCAAGCATAAACAGCGCACCATACAACATGCGACTAACGTCGTAAGCCCACAAGGTTGGTTTTGGAATAACCAGACTTTCCGCTTCCGGATTCGTCAGCATACGCCACACTTCGGGCAGATAAAGTGATGGGTCAATACCGAATTTTCGAACAAGGACTTCGTAGACCATTACAAAACACAATGGAATGACTAGCCATGAGGCAAGCTTGCCTACCCAACCGGTTACTGTGTCGATGATGGTTATCAGCTTGACGTGCCAGTTCGGCATATCATCTGGTAATTGCCCAGGTGCTGCTGATCTTCGCTCGGCTATTAACTCGTCGCCGATTTCCAGTTCATCCGGATTGACGTCTTCTGCCATGGTTACACTTCGTCGGGTTAGGCGGACAGTACACAGTTGGTCTGTCCCGGGGCTTTTTCCATCGATCCAATAAATCTACACGAGGTGTTCAGTAGTTGAACTGATGGAAGAAAAACTTGAGAACTTCGGATCAAAAAAAGGCAGTGTTCGTACGAACACTGCCTCCACAACTAGGGGGAAACTCCCCTTGTCGCTATTTGCATTACTTCAACGAGTTAGCGTAGGCATTACCCAGTGCTGCGTTTGAAGTCTGTGCACCAGCCCAAAATGGTACGGCTGTTTCAGCAAAGGCTTTCATTGAATCCCATACTTCAGCAAAGAATTCGTTCTCAGCAGCGTTCTTCTCGAGAGTCGCATTGGCAGCTGCCATGTACTCAGTGAAGTAGTCAGCTGGAGTGTCATGCAGGATGACACCTTCATTCTCTGTCAGATTCTTCAGAGCTTTGCCGTTTTCGTGGATACGATAGCTGATCGCTTTCATCAAAGATGCATCTGCTGCAACCTGAATGACGTTTTGCTGTAAAGGAGTCAGGCCAGCCCAGACATCGCCATTGATGTAGAGGTCAGCATTTACCACAACCTGGTGAAGACCCTGCAGGTAATAGTGCTTCAGTACCTTCTGGAAACCAAAAACGCTATCAGGCTTTGGGCAACACCACTCAGCGGCGTCGATTGTGCCTTTTTCAAGAGCAGGAAGTATATCTCCACCACCCATTGCAACGGCAGCTACGCCGATGTCGTTATAGGTTTGGCCAGGTATGCCTGGTGGTGTGCGGAAACGAAGCTTACGGAAGTCATCCATGCTATTGATAGGCTCTTTGAACCAACCAAGCGCTTCAGGGCCGACCGGTTGCAGCATCAGACCTTTGACGTTCAATTTCATTTCGCCCCAGAGGCGGTCATACAATTCTTTGCCTCCACCGAACTGGAACCAGGAGATGAAAGCAATGTTATCGATGCCGACACCAGCGCCTGCAACAGGTGAGCCGAACAGCATGGCAGCAGGGTGAATACCTGACCAGTAGTGAGTCCAGGCGAAACCACCGTCGAGCAGGCCTTTATCGACCGCGTTCATGATTTCAGCACCAGGCACAACAGCGTTGTTGGGCAGAATTTTAAAAGTGACTTCACCTTCTGTCAGTCTTTCTACAGTGTCAGCGAAATCTCGCAGCATGACGATTTCATCTGCTTTGTTGCTAAGCACAGATTGAATTTCGATCTCGGTTGCTGCGTTAGCTGACATGCTGGTCAGCAGTAGAGAGCCAAGTGCGACAGCTCCCAGAGTTTTAATGCGTTTGAACATCGGGCAATTCCTCCGTAGTGGTCGGCAAAGTCTTTTAGCAGTGCCAAGGGTGATTATGATTGTTTTTACAAAGCACCGCATACGAAGTCCGCAATTTTTTGATTTCAGTTGCGATTGTCTAGACGGCACTTTCTTCGAAGTGCTTTGTGAGCCAGTTGGGCTCTATCTCTCTCCGGTCATCCCGATCATGGTGGCAAGATCACCTTGGATCGACGATCTTGCTCATCAGATCAGCCGTCCAGCAAGGCAGAACAGGCGCTTTCATCAAAATAATGAAGATTAATGAGACCAAGAGTCTCATTGCTGGATAATGCTGTCAATTGAACAGTGGTTTGAGGCCGACGTTCTCTAATTACTGCAAGTCACCTGGAGTAGTAATAGCCGTGTCTGGTTGTTGCTGTGGATCTAACGGGAGAGGTTTTTCAAATTTTGGACAAAAGCGTGAACGATAGCGTGAGGGAAATCGCGACACCCAGTCATTGCGAAGGGTGTCGCTACTAGCTAGTACTTAGTGCGTTCCGATTGCACTCTTTCGAACGCCTGAGACGAGATCCAGGATCTGGTCTTGCGGGGCACTGGCTTTGTCAGTCAACTGGGGATGTATTAACTACGCAAAAAGCCCAGATCGCGTTGGTTGAAATTGCCCAGATCCGGAAGTACGAGATCAAGCGACGACTCCTGTAACCCAGCCCAGCGCAGTAAACTGGCTGCGTATTGAGAGGCTGACAGGGTTGGTATGACTCGACCGTTTCTGACGGCATCCGGGCCGTCGGTCGCCATACGTGGCATTTGTCCATAGATGTCGCCGCCTTGCACAGCGTTGCCAAGCACCAGATGGTGATTGCCCCAGCCATGATCAGTGCCGTCGCCATTGCTGGTCAGGCTGCGTCCGAAGTCGCTGGCAGTAAAAGTGGTAATACCGTCACTCAGGCCGAGCTCATCAATTGTTGCCTGAAAATATATCAGTGCTTCGGCCAATTGCTCAAACAACCATGGCTGGTTTTTATTCTGATGGTCATGCACATCAAAACCATCCATACGCACGTAGAATATTTGCCTTTTCATCCCAAGTGCTGGATGTGCTGCAATCATTTGGGCAACCATAGATAACTGAGCTGCAAGATCGTTGTTAGCAGGCACAGGAGTTGACGGGGTTGGCTGATCTGCGAGCAAAACACCCAATTCGCTGGTGATATCGCCGGCGCGTCTTTGTAAATCCGCGTAGGCCTGCATGAAAGCGTGCGAGTAAGGTTGTTCGGCTACTCGTCGAAAGCTATCGACGCGTGGCTGTTGCCATTGTGTTCCATCGCTCATACCAGCGTACTGAACCAGACCACTGGAACGCACGCTAAACGGACGCCTTTGACTACTGGCCTGCCAGTAGTTGGCTCCTGCCAGCGACACTGAGGTCAGATAGTCTCGTTCCTGCTGTGCTGCCAGTTCCTGCGCTGCCAGTGCACCCCAGCCTTCAGTGCCATTGCTCTGTCCTTGCAATTGTTGCCACTGTATTTCCTGATCAGCATGTGAGAATAGCTGGCTGGGAAGGCGAACAGCGTTATTTTCATATTGCTCTTTTGTGGTGGGTTCGATCAATGTGCCGACGTTATTGATAAAGGCGAGGCGGCTATCGTTATATAGATCAGCAAGTGGAGCGCAACTGGGATGCAACCCGACGCTTACGGTTTCAGCTGATCTCATGGGTAGAGGAATAGCACTGCTACGAGGGATCGACAGGTCACCCCGAGAGGCAGCGTATTCTGCGTATTCGGCATCTGAATCGGGTATCAGCATGCTGAATCCATCAATACCTCCTTCGAGATACACACACACGAGTGCCCGGTAGTCATTAAATCCGGTGTCAGCGTGAGCTATATTGGCAAGCGTATGCCATGGGCTGCTACCAAGAGCCAGACCGGCACCGCAAAGGGTCTTTGCACCCAGAGATAAAAATTTACGTCTTTGACGGTCATGCATGGTGAAAACCTGTTTTTATTATTTTTATAATTGAACAGCTGATTCAGGGGACGTCGCTATAAGAAAGATTGCCTCGACGATACGTTGAGACGCTGCCCAACTGTAGTCGCGTGAGTTCATCAGTCTTAACGCTTCCTGGCGTAGCTCGTCGGTCATCGTTCCACCGAGCAGAACCCTATCAAGGTGATCGAGCAGCGCATCAAGATTTTCTCCAAACTCCAACTCCCTGTTTATGTTTATCGCTATGCGTTGCTCATCCGATTCGTATTTCGCGTTGTGAGACCAAATGCTGTTGGCAAGCAGGCGATTGGTTATGGTGATAATTGATGTTTCATCGTGAATTTCAAACTCCGGAGAGACCATGTTATTTTCTCGAATAACACCTGGCTGACTAAAGAACGGAGTGAAAAAATTGAACACAGAATTTGCATTCAATGGCGCTTGATTTAATTCGTCGGCAGCAAAAGAGTAATTAAAATTGTGGTGAATGTTGTCTGGTTTAAATGCCCGCCACAAGGCAGTGACGCGCAGTAACGGTTCTTTTAATTTGCCAAAAGTGTTTGGCGCAAGTGCATGGCCATTCAATGCTTCTTCGTGCAATAAAATGGCTGATACGACGCTGGCAAGAGACCCTCTGGTGCCGTTTCCGTTGTCATTGAATACACCTGCTATGTCACTGATGTATTGTGGTGACGGATTGCTGGTGACCAGGCGTTGGATCAGTTGTTTGGACAAAAACGGTCCGACATTGGGGTGGTTGAAAATGTTGTCCAGAGCCATTTGTAAATCTTCTGCAGCACTCTGGTTGGCTGGCACGACAAATCCGTTGAGCAGTTCTTTTGATCCCTTGTCGTGAAAATCCTCGAAGGCTCTCATGGGTGTTATGTAGTCAGTATTGTTCGCCCAACGAAAGTCTTCCGCATTGGCAAAATGCCATCCGGTGAAAACGTGAGCAAAAGCTTCGACGGTATTTTGATCGTAGGTAGGTAGTGCGATACCGTCGCCATCTCGCTTCACAGATCCATCCTGATTTAACTGCTCAAGGCCTATGGTGAACAGTTGCAGCAACTCTCTGGCAAAATTTTCGTCTGGTCGTATGTTTGATTCAGCATCTGGCTTTCTGTTGCCTTTCATACTGAGGTATTCACCCATAATCGGATTAAGGGTGATGGCTTCCATCAATTCCCTGTAATTTCCGAAAGCATGGTCGACAAGAATGTCGTAGTAGTTTGCAAGACCCGGCTGCTCATCGCCGAGTGCATCTTTACCGGAAATCACAAGAATTTCGCTTAGTGCAAAAGCGACACGCTGACGCAACTGATCCGGCGCTTCAATGGATGTTCGCCACCACACGTTGACGTATTGAGCCCAGCGGGAATTGGCATCTGCCAGTCCTTGTGACATGGAAGTCGCTGGCAATGCCATTTGTTCGGTAATCCAGTCAACTGGTGTTTGTAGCTTCAACGATTCAATATCGTCGAGTGTTGGACCGAAGGTAGCGCGGGTAAGGAATCGATGAGCTGCAGTGTCGTTAAGCGAAGAAACAGCAGCACCCAGTTCCAAAGAACTTGGCGCAGCAGCCCCTGGCACGACTACAACAGCCTCGCTATTTGCATCTGTTGTTCCTGCGGGAGCGCCGCCGCCACAACCGGCAACTGTGACCGTTAGAGCTATAACGGTGAGATATGTTTTTATTGTTATTTTCATCTCCAACACTTCTGTGAACTGTGTCAGAGTGAGCTAACGGCGTATTGTGCGAAATCTGAATTATAAAGCGCAAAGCTGCTGTATAAATCTAATAAATGATGCGTGCAGGATTAGTTAGCGTGAGCCAGTACACAAATCTATTGCAGACCGGCTTGCGAATATCGAGACGTTGTGGTGATCATTTGATGCATGTCAGAGGTGCCCAAGCTTTACACAGGCCATGGTTGATAGGGTAACAATCAGTGGAGCCGAGGTGGTTGGCGAAGTGGCTAGCGAAGTGGCTAATGAATTGGTTAACGAAGTGGGTCAGGGTAATAAGCGGCCGATAAAAAGACCGTAATAGCTGGCAAAGCAAAAAGTCTATACGGGCAGGTTAAATGTCTACCCGTATAGGTGATTTTAGGTGTCTTTTTTTCCAGACCCTTTCACGCGCTCCCACAAAGACCGTTTGCGAGGCTTTGATGTAGCATTTTCGCTCTGCTTGCCAGTGACATTCTTTGATGGTTGATTCGAAGCAGTGCTCGCGCCTTGACTGCGTTCATTATGCGCACTGGTTACTCTCTCGTCGCGCGCCTGGCCAGGCGTTGTCGTGGGATCGTCAAAAGACTGCTTCGGCAAGCTTCCTGATGCATCGGACTTTTGGGAGTAGGTCGAGTTGTCAGTGGTGTACAGGCCGGTTTCGATCATACGGTCGTTGCCCTGATCAAGTACCTGCGTTCTGTCGAAAATATCACTGTCATCGAGTGAGCGTTGTGTGCCGGGTTTGAAGTCATCCGTGTCCCTTTGAGAAGGTCCGGGCGTACCGCCGGCTCTTGGAGCAGGTACGGCAGCGGGCGCCGTTCGGCTGCTGTTTCTCGCAGGACTTGGCGGTTTTGCAGGTTTTGCCTCTGGAGGTTTGTTGGAACTGAAACCATAGGGTCTGGGTACTGTATCCTTCCCGTGATTACTGGCTTTCACAAGATTGGTGATTTCTCGGTCTTTCTCGGCAATAATTTTTTCCAGGCGAGTATGCGTCTCTTTTTGCTTGTTGCTCAGTCGCTGTACTTCTATGTGTGCCTTATGAACAGCTGACTTGTTGGTATCCAAGGAGGAACCGAGCGTCTTGTTCCTGGCATCCAGTGCTTCCACGCGTGATGACAACACGCGCGTTTCCTGCTGGGCCGATTCAATACGTGCCTTGTGCTCCTGCTCATTTTCATGGAATTTGTTTTGCCACGCACGCTCCCTTGCCAGAAGCTTGTCTCGTGCAAATGCCGCTTTACAAAGCCAGCCGATAATCAGACCGAGAATACTGGCTGCTACCAGACACAGTGCCATCTCGGTGATTAAAAATTTCATCGTTCCCCACTCTGCCAGGAGTGGCGACAGTTTTGCCATCAGGTTTTCCAAGGCGAATTGTCCCCAGTCAAAAATTGAATTCTATGCGTCGATTGCGAGCCCGCCCTTCAGCGGTTGAATTATCCGCGATTGGCGCTCTCTCACCGTACCCAAAAGGCTGCAGCTTGTCGGCAGATAGGCCTTTGCTCACCAGATAGTCTCTGACAGAGCGTGCACGCGCTTCACTAAGAAGCTGATTTTCTGCATTATTGCCACTCGAGTCTGTATAGCCGGCGATAATCACTTCTGTATCTGCATAATCAATAAAAATTGCTGCAATCTGATCAAGAATGACACGACTTTCCGGTCGTAAAACATCTGATCCGCTGTCAAACAAAATACCCTGAGTATTGACACCCTGCATTCGCTCTGCAAGCGGCTGCAGTGGCGCAGGTTCCGGCTGCGGCTCGGGCACAGGCGCAGGTTCCGGCTCCGGCTGTGGTTCTGGCTCGTCCACGTTAATGCGGGTTTCCACACTGACCAAATCGCCAAGCCCGGACTTTAATGTATTTTCCAGCAGGTTTTTATTGTCCTGATTATTAGTAGTGCCTTGCATGTCCAGACTTTGTGCGTCGACTGTTAGTTGTAGCTGTTTAACTTTGGCGCCGGTGCGTAATGAATCGATCAATAATGGAAGCCAGGGAGTTTCGTTGGCATTTTCATCAACAGAAATTTGATTGCGTACCACTGATGCCTCAGTAGACTGGCGTACTGCCGCCAATAGTTGCGTGATTCCCGTCGACTGAGGAAGAATGCCACCCACAGTCACATCGCCCGCATCGTTTGTCAGGATCGAGATTTGCGATTGAGTTACTGGGAGCAGTTCGGGTTCAGGTTCTGGTTCTGGTTCAGGTGCTGGTTCAGGTGTTGGTTCGGGTTCGGGTGCAACGCTCAAGCTGTTGTCGAGTAAGAAATCCACACCGAAACTGCTGACTACCGATGACGAAATTTCCGCAGCCTCTGTCTCGCTGCTGGCTACCCCTGCTATGCGTATGGTGTCGGATTCCACATGCAACTCAGGTTGCTGCAGGTTTTTAAGTGCTGCAAGGCTGGAAACAGCTGGCTCAAGCCACCCGGCGTTTTCAGTACCCTCGTCAACTACGAGTTGATCATTAATCTGATCGTCAGGAAACAGGTTTGTCAGGTTTTTGCGGATAAGTTCAGCTGAATCGTTGTCCGAAACTTGCCCGCTCAGCTCGATTTGGTTGTCATTTTTGGTGACATGCAATTGTGGCTTGGCCAGCGGCTTGACAACAGATTCGGCAACAGGCTCGACTTGCACGACTGGTTCAGCTTGCGCGACTGGTTCAGCCTGAGACTGACTGATGCTGAGCTGGTTTTCAACGTTACGCACCCCGGGTGTGTTCTCGGCAGCACTGACAATCGCGTCGATTTTTTGCTGGTTCTCTACCTGGCCCTGCAACAGGACATTGCGTCCGTCGCTGATGCTGGCGCTTACCGATGTGCCTGCGGCCGCGCTTGCAACCGAGGTATTTACGTTATCCAGCAGTCGAGCTTCGGCGACAGGCCAGTGGTAGTGCAGACATACGAAGAGTATGCCTAGCAAGCCTATTAATCCGAGCAGCATCCAGAGAAATGCACCACCGGATTGCCTGTATGCAAGGTTAGCGAGCGCAGATACGCCTCTTGCGTGTTGTACCGCTGTCATTGAGTTTTTGGGGGTCGCAGTTTCTGACTCAATTGCAGATTCTGCTCTAGACGCTTTTGTAGTCAGCACAGGCCTCTTTATAGCTTTTGCCACGGTGTAATGTAGGAGCTGTTTGAGTGTGTCGAGTGCGTTACATTGTAGGGAGTAGTTTCCCGTCAATACAAGTCTGACACATAATCTACTCTAGTGAGCGCGACAACATATTGACTGGCGATCACCTGTTATCATTCATTATAGTTAGTAAACCTGCGATTTGTCTTCGTGCAAGGCCGTGTATACGGATGGAAAACCGTGAATATTTATTGCCAAATAGTTTCTCCACTGCGCTGCTTGTCAGATTTAAAGCCAATATGTTGCATCTTTAGGTCGATCGGTAGTAGTTTCCAGTTGTGTCGCCTTGCGCCTGCCGCAGCCAGCTTTTTTCTGGTGTTACTAGTGTTACTGGTGTTCGCTTTGCCAAAAACGGTTCTGGCAAAGTTCGAGTCCGAGATTCTGCAGCAATGCAGAAATCTTTCGTTGGCAGACGACGACATACACAACTGCCTGGATAATCATCTTGATCTGATGGATGAAAACCTGAGTGACTTGCTCGACTTCATCCGCAGAGAACTAGAGAGCAGTCTGGACAATACACAAGCATTGAATGCCCTGGACAGATCGCAACAGGCTTTCGAAACCTATCGAACAGAAAATTGCCTGTGGTATCTGGAATTTTCCTCCCCTCGTAATATCGCCGAGCAAATCGCCAAAAACTGTCTTGCGACCATGTCTGAAGACCGACTGGCGGAATTGCAGCGCCTGGTTAAAACAGCCAATCCACAACCTCAGCAAAGTGGCTACTACGTGTTTGGGCCTGACCGTAATACGTTTACACCTTGCGGAGCACAGTCTCGTTTGTGGGTTGAAGGTGAAAGCACAGTTATCAACGAATTACAGCAAAGTTATCTGAACGAAGCTACGTCTGATTTGCAACTGGTCTATGTTGAACTGATTGGTGAGGTTGATTCTTCAGCAGTGACAAGCGCACTCGGACACGATGGTGTTTTCAATATACAAGGCCTGAAACTTCTTCGTGCGCCTACCGACATTGACTGTGCCCCGCCTCAACTTGATCGTGATGGTGATCCTGAATCTACTGATAATCTGGCAAATGATGTTTCGCCTGATACAACAATCGCATCATCGGTAAGCGATAATGATGATTCGAACCAGGCTGCGCTGGAGCCAGAGCAGACTCTAACTGCATACTTTGGTGAATGGATAGCTGTCTGCGAACAGCTTGGCAGCAGTTATGGCTGCGCACTGAGTGCGCCACTTGTTAACTTGAATGCTGGCGAGACAGCTGAGGTGACGGAAATAGGTGCTAATACCCTGATCAATGGCGGCGCTGCGTTGCGTATCACACGTCGTTCGAAAGAGCGCACAATCGTCGATGTAGATTTCCCGCTTGCTCTCGGATCAACCGTTACCGATGTTAGTCAAATTCACTGGACGGTTGATTCGTTTGATCTGGGCAAGATACTCCATTCGCAATTGCACGATATTGCCGGAGTTGGTGTTTTAAGCGGAGAGACGCTAGTGCGACAGTCTTTGCGCGAACGTTGGTTTATTCGTGATGAATTACTTCCGATGTTGCTCGAGGGGCGTAACCTGAACCTCTCTGTGTTATCGGAGAGTAACGTCGAGCATGATCTCTCGGCAACGCTCAATGGCCTGACAAGAGCGCTAAACTTCGCCGACGATTTTACCTCATCTGAAGGGGCTTTCTGAGCATTTTGTCTGTATCTGCTGCAACGCGGCAAACTACCTGTTGCAGCTTATCGCGAATTATCAGACTGAAACGCAGAGCTAATGACCTTGCATCGCATATTGCTTATAGCCAATGGTGATTGTGACGCTGCCACCCTGGCACGTTGTCTGACATTGCAACCGCGAATGATCCTTTGTGTCGATGGTGGCTTGCGCCACTGCATCTCTGCAGGCATTGAACCAGACGTACTGCTTGGAGATTTCGACAGTGCAGACCCACTGCATGTTGCACAAATTGATAAGCGCAAGACTCGTTGTATTCAACACCCTGAAGATAAGGATGCTACTGACCTTGAGCTTGCCCTGCGTTACGTGGAGGCTGAGTTTATGAAGAACCCGGAAAAATTGGGTTACGCAAATTGTGATCCGCAAGTGGAGGTTCTGCTGGCAGGTTTGAGTGGTGGACGTACAGATCATATGTTGGCCAACTGGCTGTTGCTTGCCAAAACGCAATGGTCATTTGCCATAACTGTTATGGATCGATGTGGTACTGGCTTTTTCGTTTCTCCAAAATCAACCCGGGAAATCGCCTTGAATCCGGGCGACACCTTTAGTTTGCTGGCTTTGCGTCACGCATCAGGTGTTAACTGCGAAGGTGCTCGATACCCGCTCAAGAATGCTGAACTCGAAACCCATACATCACTCGGTGTCAGTAATGTCGCTCAATCGACTTCTGTCAAGGTCAGTGTAGAAGATGGCGCACTGCTAATGTATGTTAATGCCAAAGATTACAAACCTACAGGTGTCACATGAGCCCCATTGATCTTAGAAGCGATACGGTTACCCGGCCAGTGCCGGCGATGCGTGATGCGATGCATCGTGCTGAGCTGGGTGATGTTGTGTACGGCGATGACCCGACTGTTAATCGTCTGGAAAAATTAGCTGCCGAGATGGTGGGTATGGAAGCGGCAATCTTTGTTGCCAGTGGTACCCAATCCAATTTGATCGCGCTGCTAACGCATTGCCAGCGGGGTGATGAATATATTGTCGGGCATGATGCGCACACTTTTAAATATGAAGGGGGAGGGGCGGCTGTGTTCGGCAGTATTCAGCCCCAGACAGTGGCATTTAATAGCGATGCAGAATTGCCGCTGGATCAGGTGAGCGCTGTAATCAAACCCGATGATCCGCATTTTGCAAGAACCCGATTGCTTGCGCTGGAAAACACGCAACATGGCCGGGTTGTTAGTTTTGAATATTTGCAGGCAGCGCGTGATTTATGTAATGAGCGCAAACTCGGTTTGCATCTCGATGGTGCACGTGTCTGCAATGCAGCCATAGCATCCGGTAGGTCGATCGATTCAATAACCAGACTGTTTGACAGCGTATCTGTGTGTTTGTCGAAAGGACTTGGTGCCCCTGTTGGTTCTGTGCTTTGTGGCAGTAAAGGATTTATCGAACAAGCCCGGCGCTGGCACAAAGTGACAGGTGGTGGTTGGCGACAAGCGGGTATGTTGGCAGCTGCGGGTATATACAGTTTGGAGCATATGGTTGATCGCTTGGCTGAAGATCATGCCAACAGCGCATTGCTAGCCGACTTGATGGAAGATGCTGTCGGTGCGTCGGTCAGGAAAAAATGGACGCAAACGAACATGGTCTGGCTTGATCTTGAAGACAGCGTCGATGCTGATCAACTGGTTTCGCTGGCTTTAGCTCGTGGGTTACTTGTGTCTGCCAACGACCGGGTTTGCCGATTGGTGGTACACCATGATGTGTCTGAACAAAATGTCAGGGATGCCGCGGCTGCAATACATGAGTGCCTGAGAGATCCCCTGGTTGCTTGCAAGTAAGAGTGACAAAAACGGGTCACAAGAAACAATGACAAGTCGACAGTATGATTGCTTTGATACAACGCGTTAGCCATGCCTCAGTTGTTATTAGTGGCAAGACGGTTGGACAGATTTCTGCTGGCCTGTTGGTGCTGATTGGTGTCGAGAAGCATGATGACGAAAATCTGGCGGACCGTCTTGCGCATAAAATGCTGCACTATCGTGTGTTTGTGGACTCTGCAGATAAAATGAACCTGAATGTCATGCAGGTTAATGGCGGGCTGTTATTGGTTCCTCAATTTACCCTGGTTGCTAATACAACCAAGGGTTTGCGCCCAAGTTTCAACGGTGCTGATCCTGCCGCCGCCAATCGGTTATTTGATTCTCTGAGTACCCGCATTGAGTCTGATTACAAATCTCCGGAAACGGGTGTTTTCGGCGCTGACATGCAAGTTTCATCCTGCAATGACGGTCCTGTCACAT
>CAYPMR010000005.1:0-99258 GCA_964411665.1 uncultured Granulosicoccaceae bacterium
CATCGCCAGTAGCGCGAGAACCACGATAATCTCTGTTGTCAGTGTCAAAGGGTCAGCCATCTACCACATCATCAGTCCGCGAATTTGCAATTCGATTTTGTAACGATTTTGTAAAAATTTACTCTGTCATTGCTGAAGGCTACTTCGGCCAGAAGCTTGCCTATCAGTAGACTCAAGTTTGGACACTGGATCTGAAGGAACATTGCAAGAACAATGCGCAATCTGTTAAAAAATATTTGGTGCTAATTTGGTGCTAAGCAGGCTGAACTGTCGCTCGATGCGTGTCCGACATTGAACCGGTCATTGAATCAACTGTTTGCTTCGGACGTATGAAACATGGACATATGAAACATGGGCATATGAAACATTGTGTCCTCATTGAAGCTTTTTTCCACTGCCCGTTTTTATTTGTCTTTCTTTGTTTTTCTTTTCTTGTCCTTCACCGGGCGTCGGTTCGGTCTCAGACGGGTACAGGTGCCTGATCGCTTCAGATGTATCAAGTCTACATTAAGTGTAGCCGAGCGACAGCGCTCAGTCAGCATTGTTGATGGTGCCAAAGTCAATCGGCGGGTTCAGTAGCTCAATTGATGCGCTCGAACACCAGGTCGAACACGTCGTGGCCGAGGCGCATGCCGCGTTTTTCGAAGCGTGTTAACTGGCGATAGTCGGGTTGTTCAGAAAAACCTTTGTCGAGAGACTGATTAAGCAAACAATTGCAACTCTCAAGTTGCTCTAGCATCTCATCGGCGTATTCCTGCCAGTCGGTTGCACAGTGCAGCACGCCGCCTGTTTTAAGCCTGGAGGCTATCAGTTCAATAAAGGCTGGGTTTACAAGGCGTCGCTTATGGTGGCGTTTTTTTGGCCAGGGATCCGGGAACAGGACGAGCGCTCGGTCAATTGATTTAAGTGGCAGCATATTCTCCAGAACTTCTACAGCATCGTGCCGGATGACGCGCAGGTTGCTCAGTTGTTGCTGCTCGATACCATTCAGGAGGTGCCCCACGCCGGGTGCGTGTACTTCTATGCCGAGAAAATTGTATTCGGAAAACTGTTCGGCCAGGGAAAGCAGCGTATCACCACTGCCAAAGCCTATTTCAACCCATAGAGGTGCGGTGCGTTCAAACGCTGCGTCGCATGTCATTGGATGATTTGAAAAGTCGATACCGTATTGTGGCATCAGTCGCTCAAGTGCTGCTTGTTGCGCTGGTGTTATGCGTCCGTTACGTACGACGAAGCTGCGCACTGAGCGCGAGGTTAGCGTATTTGGTGCGGCTGAATCGGATTCATCGATTGTTGTATGACTGTCCGGGAGAGGACTGTCGTTGGAGTCTTCGGCTGTCAAGGGTTGTGGATCTTTGAAAATGGATGAGCATATCCAGATTCCTCTGTTTTGGGAAGAAGAATCGTGGCGGCGTGTCGTTTGTGCCCCACTACTAGCCTGGATCGTCGTTCTGCCGACTCAGCAGTGCTTCCTCGAAATTGCTGAAAAACTTTTTAGCTAGCCGCTTCGAAGTCCCTTCAATCAGCCTGCTCCCCACTTGTGCCAATTTACCGCCGATATCAATATTCACTTCATAGGTCAGAAGAGTACCGCCTTCGTTCTCTGCAAGACTAACATCAGCGCCGCCTTTGGCGAATCCGGCAACCCCGGCGTCACCTTTACCCTGTAGCTTGAATTGCTCCGGGCCACCACTCGGATCAATTTCTACCTGACTCTTAAAACTGGCCTTCACCGGGCCAAACTTCACCACCACTGTCGCTTCCAGCTCCTGTTCTCCCGTTTCTTTTATTTCTTCGCAACCGGGAAAGCTCTCCTTGAGAATTTCCGTATCGTTCAGAGCGTTAAATACAGTAGTACGATCAAGTGGGATTTGAACTTCCTCTTTGAGAATCATAGGCAATGTTTCGGTCAGTTTGGTGTCAATTTTGAGCGTCGGCGTAAAGCGACGATTTCAGTGAGAATGGATAACGCGATTTCCTGTGGTGTCACGGCACCAATATCGATACCGGCAGGACCCTTGATGCTATCAATGCGTTCTTGTGACAATTCAAGTGCTCTTAGTTCTTTCTTTAAATGGTTGGTCTTTCTGGGGCTGCCCACAAAACTTATATATCGCGATTCAAGCGAAAGTGCTCTTTTTAACGCGCTTGCGTCACCACTACCCTGGGTGGCAACGACAATATAGCGATGATCATGTGAAACCGATAATGCCTCGTAACCCGTTGCAACGATCCGGGTATCCTCCCATTGTGACAGATCCTCACAGGCACACGTGAGATTGAAAGCAAATGGACCCGCAAGAGCAGCCAGATGTTTAGCCACTGGGCTGGCGCCAAGTATCAATAGCTGTGGATCCGACAGTATCGGTTCAACAAAAATATCCATTGATCCCTGACTGGGGCACATGTTGCTTGCGGTCAGTACACCGTTACTTTCTTCACCAGCAGTCAAGCCGTTTTCATTCAAGAGTTCTTCTGGCTTTAGGCTCACCAAGCGTGGTTCTCCATCGGTTATGGATTTTACTGCTGCTTTAACCACGGCATGACGTGCACAACCGCCTCCAATCCAGCCATCAACAATCTCTCCTTCTGCGTTGATAATTGCTTTTGCACCTGGCTTGGCTGCAGTTACCGAAACAGTTCGCACGACAGTCGCTACGGCGAACTGACTACCAACTTCTTTCATCGACTCTGCAGTTGCAGCGATATCAGCCGTAGATGAGTTAATGAATATATTATTCACGTTGCAAGTTGGGTAATGTAGCTATTACAGACGACTGAGCTGAGGCTCAAGCGCGGCTAGACTGTTCAAGGTATTGGCAGCCGAAAAATGATCAAGATAGGGTAGAGCCGCCGCCATACCTGCTGCTACGGGTGCATAATCCTTCCAGCCCTTCAGCGGATTGAGCCATATGATTTTGCAATTACGTTTTTTAAGTCGCTTAAGTGCACTTGCCAATTGCTCGGGTGGATCGGTGTCATAGCCATCAGATAAAATCATTACGACGGTTCTGCCATTCACCGTGCTGGCTGCATACTGTCGATTAAATTGCATGAGATTGGCGCCAATTTTTGTACCACCACCAAACCCCTGAGCCATAACTGACAACCGGTTTACGGCTCTAAACGTATCATGATCACGTAACGCATCACTGATACGTACCAACGATGTATGAAACAGATACGCATCAGTATTTGTGTCGTGGCTGATCAGGCCTTTCAAAAAAGAAAGAAATATCCGCGTATAAACAGTCATGGAACCGGAAACATCCAGCAGTGCGACAATTTTTACCGGGCGCTCTGGCCGTTGTCGCTTGTGCAATTGCAAGGGAACACCGCCGTGCGAGATGCTGTTTCGAATAGTGTGTCGAAGATCAAGTCGACTGCCGGTTTTGTGGGCACGGTAGCGACGCGATCGACGATCACGAATAGCATTGGCCAGTTTTGCAGCAACAACTTCAGCCTGCTGCAATGCTTCAGGCGTCATTAATTCGCGAAAGTCCACCTTCTCCATGTTTGTGGTTTTTGCGGCAATCAGCTTGCCGTCACCGCGGTGCGCAGTTTCACCTTCTGTACCGGATTCATCCGGTTGTTCAGCCGTACCTCGTGCGGTTGTCTGCTGTCTTTTTTCAATACCCGGTTGAGAGGTGTGCCGTGGGTTTCTCTTTGGCTTTTCGAGTTCAGCTTTAAAGTCCCCTTTGACCCGGCCATGATTAAACCAGTAACTGTCAAACAGATCATCGAATTGTGTAAAACTCTGATGCTGACTGGTGCAAATGGACTTGCAAGCCAGACGTACTTCCTGGTGACTACCAATGTCGATAAGACGTAAGGCGCATAAGGTCGCTTGCGTCTCCACAACACCCACCGCTAGACCGTTCTCCCTCAAGTGCGCCATGAAGCCTGACAGGCGTTCAGCAACACCGCTGGCGGTGCTCGGAAAAGCTGTTACCTTCACACGACCACCTTGCCAACCAATCTCTGGGTTATCTCGGTAGGCATGTTGAATTGATCTGCCTGGGTTTTTAGCAGGCACACCAGTGTCGCTTGAAGCTCTAGAGGATTATCACTGAGTTTTGCCACACCCAGTCCCGCAACAGCTGCTGCCCAGTCAAGCATTTCAGCCACACCGGGTTTTTTCTCAAGATCTTCTTTTCGTAAAGATTGCACAAAGCTGACAATCTGTAGTGCGAGCTCGTTGTCAATGTTCGGCATACGCGCCTTTAGTATGGCAATTTCTGTTTCTGTATCCGGGTAGCTGACATAAGTGTAAAAACATCGGCGCCTCAAGGCGTCAGAAAGATCGCGACTGCCATTGGAAGTCAGCACAACCATTGGTTTCGACGTCGCGTCGATAGTACCTATTTCCGGAATAGAAACCTGATAGTCTGATAATACTTCAAGCAGGTAAGCTTCAAATTCTTCATCCGCGCGGTCAATCTCATCGATTAACAACACCGGTGGTTTTTTCTGGGTTATGGCGTCGAGAAGCGGGCGTTTCAAAAGAAACTGATCAGAGAAAATCTGCGTCTCCAGCGCCTGCGCATTTTCACCCTGGGATGCTTGCACCCGCAGCAGTTGTTTTTGGTAGTTCCACTCATAAATAGTGGTGTTGGCATCCAGTCCTTCGTAGCATTGGAGACGAATCAGGCGGGTGTGGTGAATGCCGGCCAGCTGTTTGGCGATTTCTGTTTTGCCCACGCCCGCAGCGCCCTCCAGTAGCATGGGGCGCTCAAGATCACAGGCGAGGTAAACAGCCATCGCCAACGAGTCGTTGGCGATGTATCCCTGTGCTGCCAAATCGGATTGCAGCGATTTCCAGCTCATGATGCAGGCAACATTTGGGCTTTTTAACTAGGCATGCAAACCAAGCTGGTTAGCCGTTTTCCAAACGCGCCAATGATCATGAGGCATATGGGTATGAACATGACCAAACGCCCTGAACGCATCGTTGATTGCGTTTGAGAATGCTGGAACACCGCCCACATTGGGACTTTCACCTACGCCTTTCGCTCCAATAGGATGGTGCGGGCTCGGTGTTTCGGTGAAATCGGTTTCGTAGTTCGGCGTCTCCCAGCTGGTGGGTATAAAGAAATCCATCAGAGTGCCCGTTTTTACGTTACCGAGTTCGTCATAAGCGATTTCCTGCCCCAGCGCGATTGCCAGCGCCTCAGTCAAACCACCATGTACTTGACCTTCGATGATCATCGGGTTTATGCGAGTACCGCAGTCGTCCAGTGCATAGAACTTAACGATCTCGGATACACCGGTATCTACATCGATGTTCATGACACAAATATAGGCACCGAACGGATAGGTCATATTGGGTGGGTCATAATAGCTAACGGCTTCAAGCCCGGGCTCAACACCGGGGATCGCCTGATTGTAGGAAGCAAAGGCCACTTCTTTCATGGTTTTGAATCGCTCGGGCGCACCTTTGACAACAAAGCGATCTACTTCCCATTCGAGATCATTGTCGTGTACCTCAAGGAGATAAGCGGCAATCATTTGCGCCTTGGCCCTTATCTTTCGGCCAGCCATCGCTGTCGCCGCACCGGCCACAGGTGTGGAGCGCGAGCCATAGGTCCCAAGCCCATAGGGTGCTGTGTCCGTATCACCTTCCTCTATGGTGATATCGTCTGCAGAAATACCTATTTCAGTCGCAAGGATTTGAGCGAATGTTGTCGCGTGTCCTTGTCCCTGAGAGATGGTGCCCAGGCGTGCCAGCGCCGACCCTGTCGGGTGTATGCGTATTTCGCAACTGTCAAACATGCCCATGCCGAGAATGTCGCAGTTTTTAACCGGTCCGGCACCGACAATTTCAGTGAAGTGGCAAAGACCAATGCCCATCAACTGACGTGTTTTTCCGTTTTTGAAATCTTCAACCTGCTGTGCCTGTTGTTGACGCAAGCCTTTGTAATCCACGGCTTCCAGCGCTTTGTTCCATGCCGTGTGGTAGTCGCCGGAATCATATTCCCAGCCCAAGGCTGACTGATAGGGGAACTGTTCTTTTTTGACAAAGTTTATGGCGCGTAATTCAGCAGCATCCATGTTGAGTTTGATGGCCAACACCTCGATCATGCGTTCAATAAAGTATGCCGCTTCGGTGACTCGAAATGAGCATCGATAAGCAACACCACCTGGCGCTTTGTTGGTGTAAATACCGTCTACAGCCAGATACGCGGTTGGAATGTCATACGATCCGGTGCAGATGTTCATGAATCCTGCGGGATACTTGGTCGGATCAGCGCAGGCATCAAACGCACCGTGGTCTGCAGTCGTGTGGCACCAGAGACCCAGAATTTTGCCTTCTTTGGTAGCGGCGATTTTGCCATCCATCCAGTAGTCACGCGCAAAGGCCGTGGCGCTCAGGTTCTCCATGCGATCCTCAACCCATTTAACCGGGACACCCGTTACGATCGAGGCTACGATCGAACATACATATCCCGGGTAGACGCCTACCTTGTTGCCAAATCCGCCGCCAATGTCGGGAGAGACAACGCGAATATTATGCTCAGCGATTCCTGACAACAATGACGCAACTGTTCGTACGACGTGTGGTGCCTGAAAGGTGCCCCACAGGGTGAGCTTGCCGTTGACCTTATCCATAGACGCAACCGATCCGCAGGTTTCCATCGGGCACGGATGAGTGCGGTGGTAGTAAACCATCTCTTCTGCAACAACTGCCGCTTCAGACATAATCGCTTCTGTGGCGGCTTTATCACCTTGCTCCCAGGTAAAGATATGGTTCGGATGTCTGCGCGGGCCATGAGCACCTTCGTCGCTGTCGGCGATGTCTTCCCTAAGTATCGGTGCGTCAGGCAACTCGGCTTTAAAAGGATCAACCAGTACCGGCAGCTCTTCATATTCCACCTGCACAAGATCCACTGCATCAGCGGCTATATAACGATCTTGTGCAACAACGAAAGCAACTTCCTGCCCCTGAAACAAAACTTTGCCATCAGCCAAAACCATTTGCTTATCACCGGCGAGGGTGGGCATCCAGTGCAGACTGAGAGGTTCAAGGTCTTTTGCTGTCAGCACAGCGACAACCCCTGGGAGTGCCAGGGCGGCTGATGTATCTATGGAGAGGACTCGAGCGTGCGCATGTTGCGAGCGGACAAAATCACCAAACAACATTCCCGGGAGTTTTATGTCATCAACATAATTACCTTTACCTTGTGTGAAACGTGCATCTTCGACACGCTTGCGTGAACTGCCCAGACCCTTCAGCGCTGCCTGGCGTTCTTCAATGGTTTCCGCTGTTTCACTCATGCCACTGCCTCCGGTTGATTCAATTCTTGCGCTGCGGCAAGTACCGCTTTAACAATGTTTTGATAGCCGGTGCAGCGACACAAGTTGCCTGCAATCCCGAAGCGAACGTCTTCTTCGGTCGGGTTTGGATTTTCCTCCAGGAGTCTGTGGGCACGGGTGATCATTCCAGGTGTGCAGTAACCGCATTGCAGCCCGTGATGCTCTTTGAATTTTTCTTGCAGGACGTGCAGTTTGTCAGGGTTACCCAGGCCTTCAATAGTGGTGATGGCTTTGCCTTGTGCCTGAATCGCAAACATAGTGCAGGATTTAACTGATTTACCGTCGATCTCAACCGTACATGCACCACAGTGTGAGGTTTCACAGCCGATATGCGGGCCCGTGATGTCCAGTTGCTCGCGTAGTACGTGGATTAACAGTTCCCGGGGTTCCGCGTCAGCTGATAGAGATTGGCCGTTAACTTCTAAAGTAATCGTTTGTTTAGACATGATTATTCCTCATTTAAGCCCGGGTGCTGGCGCTGCGAATGGCGCGTTCCAAAACAACGGCGGCAGCGTGCTTTTTGAATTCGCCGGGGCCGCGATTGTCATCAACCGGATCTATCCCGGCCATGGCTGACTTGACAGCATTGGCGATTGATTCGTCAGATACGCCGTTAGTTATTAGATGCTGTGAAGCATCTGCACAGAATATTGGCGTGTCAGCCAGATTGGTCAGCGCAATGGCTGCATGACTGCAGTCTCCGTTCGGACTTTTTGATAGCAACACGGCAGCAGCTGCAGTGGCGTAATCGCCGATTTTGCGTTTTTGCTTTTCGTAGGCGTAACCGCCCTGACAAACGGGGAAGCTTACCTGCGTGAGAATTTCCGAATCTTCTCGCGCAGTAAAATAAGCGGCTTCGTAGAATTCGCGCGCGTTTACTGTGCGCTCACCGTCCGGACCCTGCAGTGAAAACATTGCATTCAGGCACTGCATCAGCGCAGGTAAGTCGTTACCAGGATCTCCGTTGGCTACGTTTCCACCGATTGTGCCCATGTAGCGGACCTGAGGGTCGGCTATTTGCAGCGCCGTCTCTCGAACAATCGGTGCTGCCTGAAACAACGGCTCATTGGCAATAATGTCAGCCTGTGTAGCCATTGCACCTATGCTGACTTGTCCATCGGCCACCGAGATGTGCTTAAGCGACTCAATCGACTGCAGGTCGATCAGATGTTCCGGGGTTGCCAGACGTAACTTCATCATCGGGATCAGGCTGTGGCCACCGGCTATTACCCGCGCGTCATCGCCCAATTCAGATAGTAAAGCCACCGCAGCAGGCAGCGACTCGGGTTGGTGGTACTCGAAACTACCGGTAATCATGGTATCTCCTCGCAATAGAGTTACTGCGCAGGTTACCTTCTGAGTGATGGGGTAGGTGGCACTAGCCTTGAAGCTTCATCGAAATTGCATGAGTTGCATACATTCGTCACCAGCGACGCTCGTGCAGGTTAGCGCTAAGTATTTGAAACTAAGCTGAAAAGTTGACTTACAGCGATATGGCCGGTAGTTGGTTCAATCGGTGTGGCCTGGCCGCAGTATTGACGACAGGGCGATGACACGATTACGACTTACCGGTACGCTGGCCAGTTGAGGGTAATCGTCAAACAAACAGGCTCCTGTATCTTTGCGCTTTTCAAAGGAATCAATTGCATCGATATTAACCAGATAGCTCCGGTGGGTTCGATGGAATGAATGCAGCGATAGTTTGTTTTCTGCCTCAGTGATTGACCACGGGCAGAAATAGACGCCGGTTTTGGTGTACAGCTGGGTGTAGTGCCCGTCAGCCCGAATCGCCCCGACCTCGGTAGACTCTAGATATCCGATTTTCTTATTTTTTTCAAATGGGATCTTAAGCTGCTGCGGTTTCTGATTAGAGGGTTCCTCTAGCTGCTGAGCAGCTATTGATGGTTGAGCTACTGTGTCAGAATTTGAAACAACTGGCTGTGTCGGTGGTTGCTGCGTGACAAATGTTGTCGTCGCCAGCAGGAAGGTGCCGCAAATCACAAATGCAGCGATAGTCACTGACAAGGCAAGGGTATGATTTTCCATCAACACCGGAACAGGCAGAAAGCCGTCAACAATGCTGAAGCTGGTGCCAAACATCGCAGTGTAGTGCACAACCACTACAGCGGTGCCGAACACTACTGATCCGAACACGATATTCTGCTTGGATCGGTGTCCGTATGCGACAAAAACAGCTGAAACACCAGCGATCGCTGCCACCAATACGGCCAGTACAATGGAGAGAACCGTAAATTGCGGTGTTACGCCCCTGATCGCTAACATGCCAACGTAATGCATCAAAACTATTCCTATACCCAACACGCTACCTGCGATGATCAGATGAGTGGGCGTACGAGAAGTGAAATGCAAAATCAGGAGGGCTGTTCCTGCAACTAAAATGGCTATCAGGGCTGAACTCAGAGTTTGCAGTGAATCATAATAGACAGGGGAAGCGAACTCATGCGCCAGCATCGCCACGAAGTGCATGGACCAGATACCGCCGCCGAGGATAAATGCTGACATGACTACCAGCGTTTTGCGTTTTGACTCGGGCAGTGTGGCAATATTGTTGGTTATCGCAAGTCCCGTGAAAGCGGCGACCAGCGACACGGCTACAGATGCCAGTACCAGGAGCATGTTGTGCGATGCTGCAGTCACGTCGAACAGACCCCCTTGTTTCTGATTGGTGGGATCTGCCTATTGAGTTGGTAGGTTACTGCTTTCATTGGGTTGCTGTTGCAAAAGCGGGTTGCAAAAACGGCCTGCGAAAACGGGTTGCAAAAGTCGTTTGCAAAAAGTGGCTTGCAAAAACGGCTGTAAAAGCCGCGCGCTCGATTTTTCGAGATGCAGCATTAAAATTATTTTAACCCAAATAACGGTAATCGGCTCGATGCAAGCCATTTTGATACACCACATTCTGCGTATGTCATGGTATCAATGTTGACAATACGTATGAGGTGTTTTGCCCGGATCCTTGAGGGTCAAAGAGCAAAGCTGCTGATTGCTGCGCCTTGGCGTGCAGGGCTTCAAGCGCTGACTAAACGTGCGATCAGGTTCAGATGTGTAAAGCATGAGCGTCTTTTTATTCGGGCGCGTTGAAGTATTCCGTTGGTCTATGTGTCATGTACTTTGGTGAAATCAATACAACAGAGGCAATTGGCTGTTATCTGGCTCATTCGATCAAGCTCGCCGATATTCGATTGCGCAAGGGTCTGCTGCTTAAGCAGGAAAATGTCGAACGACTTATCGCTGAAGGCCATCTGACAGTTACGGTAGCGCGACTCGAAGCGGACGATATTCACGAGGACGAAGCCGCTCGGCAACTGGCTGACGCACTGTGTGGTACTGGTTTACGTTGTAGTCGAGTGAGCAAAGGCCGTGTCAATCTGCACGCAACCCATAGTGGCCTTTTCGTGCTTTCGCGCCATGTGCTGCTCGGTTGCAATGCTGTCACCGAAAGCATAACTGTTGCTACTCTCGGTGCAGATCGTTGGGTTGAGAAGGGCAAAATGGTCGCGACTGTCAAGATCATTCCTTATGCAGTGCGTTGTGAAGAGTTACAACGCGTTCTGCGAATAGTGCGTATGAAGGAAACTCCGAAGGATGCTCCAGACGCACAACCAGCTTTACGCGTTTGTGCACCCGTCATCGGCCGCGCACATCTGATTCAGAGTCGCCTGCAAAATACGTCTGAAAAGCTACTTGATAAAACGACTGAAGTAACACGTCAGCGGCTACTGAAAAGACAAATAACACTGGCATCAGAAACCATTTGCGATCACAACAGCGATGCTATGAGCCGCTGTATCGATAAGCTAGTAAATTCCTCCAACTGCCATAGTGGAGACTGGCTGGTGATTGTTGGAGCATCGGCAATCAGTGATCGTGCTGATGTCATTCCAAGTGCGGTTGCTGCTAATGGCGGTCAGATCGAAAGACTGGGCATACCTGTAGACCCGGGTAATCTGTTGATGTATGCAACCATCGGTGAACATACAGTGCTGGGTATGCCAGGTTGTGCACGTTCGCCAAAATACAACGGATTCGACCTCTTTATTGACCGTCTGGCGTGTCGACTACCGGTTGATAAGGAATGGATCGACCAACTGGCGATAGGTGGACTGATCGGTGAAATTCTGGACCGACCGCAGCCCCGCAGCATGGCTGCACATCTGCCCGCAGAACCACATGAATCTGCAGGAGCCAGGAAGACTGCAAATCAATCTGAAGTTGTCGCGGTGCTACTTGCAGCAGGATCATCAAGACGTTTCGGCAAGGACAATAAACTGCTGGCAGACTGGCATGGTGAAAAAGTATTTCTCGCAACGCTTGCAAATCTGCTTAACAGCCATGTGAGTTCAATTCTTGTCATCACCGGACAGGATGCGCAAGAGATAGGCAAAGCACTCAATGATCGTTTTGCGTCGGATGATAAAACGCAAACCGGTTTAATCTGTCGAAATACTAAAAAGCGGATAACAGTACTGCATAACCCGCACTATCCGAGCGGCATGGGCAGTTCCCTGAAACTTGCCATAGCGGAGTTACTCGGACAACAGACGCAGACTGAATCGCTGGCAGATTGTTCAGCACTTATTTGCCTTGGCGATATGCCGATGGTCAAAACCTCAACCATCGATCAACTAATCGACGCTGCTAGCCAGGAGAAAAATTCAGATCTACCTGCTGCTGCCTATGTACCTGTCAGCGACTCAGTACGGGGTAACCCGGTCCTGCTAAAGCCTGAGTTATACGATTTGTTGCTGGAGCTTGATGGTGATCGCGGAGCTCGCGCGCTTCTTTCAGCGAATCCCGAACAGGTTGTTGAAGTTCCTGTGGAAGACCCTGGTATTTTATTGGACATCGACACGCCGCAGCAGCTCGACAAAGCGCTCGAGTTGCTCGAAGAAAACAAAGCACATCCGGAGCAACGCGAATGAGAATCAACAATAAAAAAGTGAATGGCATGCATCGCAAGTGACGTCCATTAGAAAATCACATGCTGTGTTGCGGAGAGTATGTCTGTCTATTGTTCAGTCAGACACGGGTCAGTGCAGGGTCACGGCAACTCAGCTTGAAGTTGCCTCTAACCAAATTGCCGCTAACCAATTGCTGCTAACCAAATAAAAGCTGGAAGATCGGGTGTTATCGACCTCCAGCCTCAGGGTACTTACATTATCGAACCGAGAATGCCCTGGCCTATTGCGCCGGCACCGGCGCCACCAGCGAGTCCACCGAGGATTTGTTTGATGTTGATGCCACCACCAGCTGCGGCATCACCGGCTGCTGCGGCATCACCGCCACGTCCCATAAGTCCACCGATGGCACCACCACCGACTAATCCCGATATGGCACCCACGACACCACTGTTCAAACCACCTGTAATGCCAGCGAGTGATTCAATCCCCATACCGCCGAGAAATCCGCCACCACCACCGATAAGTGCTGAAATTAATGTTCCAAGCATTGCTGTCTCCTGATGTTCTGTTAATTCCGAATAGGATTGCTAGATTCGTCTGTCTGCCATCGGGTCGCCATTTCCTGATCGGCTTTACCGCATGTGCCTGATAATGGTGCATGGGGCACTGATATTGACAACGGAACGGCTCAAATTAGTGCAAGAGCCGTAATAATATTATATGACAGAGAGAAGATTATATAGCAGTGGTTGTTCATCGACCGTAAATTTCGGTGATAAAGCTTGAGGGGCAAGGCGGCAAATCCGGCCAGACACAAAGGTTCTCTGGTCTGGCTGGCGGTTATTTGCGGTTCTGGTAGCTGACTTAACTACCTGTACCTGGCTCTTGCCATAGCGCTGGACTGCCGATCTGAATCGTTTTGCAGGCGTTTTTGTAGGTTACGTGGCTTTCTACGCGTGGCCGGGCAACGCAGCTACTTTCTGGCCACCTGTGGCCGCTTTGTCGCCTGTGCCCGCGCCCGCTATCGTGTTTGTGGATAAATAAATAGTTGAATGGTTGAAATACCTTTAACGTCGCGGCCGCTTGCCTCCCTTGCCTTTGGGGTTCTCGAACTGCACGCGCAGGGATTTCTCGCCAACCACCTTACCGTCGAGTGCTGCAATAGCCTTACGTGCCTCATGCCCTTCCATTTCAACGAAGCCAAATCCCTTGCACTTACCACTGAAAACATCGGACGCCAGTTTGATAGACCTTACACGGCCGAATTCCGCAAAGAGTTCTGTAACGCTTTCTTCTGTAGATTCGACTGGCAGGCCGCCAACAAACATTTTTTTCACTGAACATCCCCTTGACTTGAAGTTGTGTGTTTCATCGCACGTTGGCTGTTTTGAGTCGTTTTACCGCTCTTTTTGCAGGTTATTACCCTATCCGCTGGTATAACAGACGGTGCGTCCAGTCGGGATTTTAAGGTCCTGACGGCCTCGCAGTAACAATCAACGCGCGCAACCCCGCAATCATACTGGAAAGCCTATACTTGCCGCCAGTTGCAGGTGCCTCCAAAATGAGAGTATCTGCACTAAGAATGAGATATATGCGCGTAGAGCGACAAATCGCTGCCGCCTTAGGCAGGTAATTGGCCCACATCACTGTGTGTAATTAGAATTTCTGTGAACTTAACCAAACAGTCGATGCTACAGCAAAGTGGCGCAACATATTTCGATCTGCTGATGCTTACCTGTCATTTATGCTGCTCTGATTGCTATGACTGCTTCTAATCCTCAGATCCAGACTTTGGATGTCGAACGCTTCGCCGCTCTGACACGTGTGTATGGTCGTCAGGCAGCTGCCAGATTGCCTGAACTGTGCATTTGCGTCGTAGGAGTAGGCGGTGTGGGTTCATGGGCGGCAGAGGCGCTGGCGCGCAGCGCAGTAGGCAAAATCGTGCTGATTGATGCGGATGATATCGCTGAGGGCAACACCAATCGACAAATTCATGCAGGCAGTTCAACCTTCCAGCTGTCCAAAGTCGAGGCGATGAAAACGCGCATTCTCGACATAAACCCGCACTGCGAAGTTGTTGCCATCGACGATATGCTGGTAGAAAACAATCTGGAAAAATATATTGTTAATAGCTATGACTTTGTTATTGATGCAATTGACAGTATTCGCTTCAAGGCCGCGCTGATCAACTACTCCCGGCGCAATAAAATACGCATAATCACGACCGGTGGTGCCGGTGGGCGTATCGACCCTTGTGCTGTGTCGACCTGCGATCTGTCGCGTACCTGGAACGATGCTCTGGCAGCCAAAGTGCGCTCTCGCCTGCGCGCCCAGTATGGTTACAGTAAGAATCCGAAGCGTCGTTTTGGTGTTGAATGTATTTTTTCCACTGAGCAACCGGTTTATCCGGACACCACAGGTGAGGTCAGCCGTGCCAAGCCCGGAGTTGCCGGAGCAACGCTTGATTGTGACAGTGGTTACGGCTCGGCAGTGTCGGTTACGGCAACATTCGGCATGATTGCGGCTGCTCGTGCAATCAATAAATCCCTGGCAGCCAGCCTGGGTAAAAAATCCCTGCGAAGGGATAAGTTCTGACACCTGCTGGTCAATGCATATTAATGCATATTTGTAGTGCGCAACCAGGCAATAGAAAACCATATTGTTACATTGTGATACTTAGCTGCAAGTATCTGCACTTTTGTCCGCTATCGATCTTATACACACGAAAGAGACGGTTCCATTTTGGAATCTATCTGGTTGAATAGATGACGAACAGAATTGTGAAATTGGCAAGAGCCATAACTTTTGGGCTTTGTACACTGACTGCTGCTTGTGGTGGTGGGACTCCTGAGACTACTCAGTCACCGTTGGCGGTTTCTGGTGATGCATCTTCTTCTTCACGTACCGACGGTGAAGTTGAAACTGGATCAGTTGTCTTCTCTGACGCCGGCATGTTTGATCCGCTGGCACTATTCCCGGGGATAATTGAACTGCGCAACAGTGATGTAACGGGATTGATGCTGGGGCTTACTGATGTATCTCAGCTGGCTGTAGAGCTGGATCAGCTTGATGCGATCTGGCTTGACCTGCAAGACTGTCTGGACATCAGAGCAGTGCCACCTCTGGTCGTGATACAGGATACGGCTGTTGAAGCACTTAGCAGTGAAGACGATGTTCTGTTCAACTTCTTTGGCCAGATTGTCGCGAGCGCTAATGACACTGATGAGGGTGCTTCCATACAGTTACTGTCTGATGAATTGATCGGCGCGAATCTCAATGAAGTCTTCGCACTTCGTTCTGTTCTGGGCCGCTACATCTGGCGCAGTAATGACTTGCCAGAGAGTAACTTCGACACCAGCTGCATAACGGTCAGTGGCGCCTGATTGCCGGATTTGTCCGCAGGTATATTTTCAAGTAGCTTACCCGTGTATCGTTTGAATTCTTCAACCGAAATCAGCCGGGGCTACTCTTACTTTGAGCTCATTCGAAACCCGTTCTACCAACGCAGCTAACGCAGACAACATTCCTGCCACGGAATCTGATACTGAGCTGCAACCGAAGCAGATCACAGCTGCCGTGCTGATAATCGGTAATGAGATTCTCAGTGGCCGAACGCATGACATCAATTTACCCTTCATCGCTGACGCCCTTGGCCAGCGCGGTATCCGTCTTGTACAGGCACGGGTAATTCCAGATGATGCACAAGTTATTCAGGACTCGGTTAACGAACTGCGCCACAACGCAGATTTCGTTTTTACGACCGGTGGTATAGGACCTACGCATGATGATATTACCGCTGAAAATGTAGCTGCAGCTTTTGACGTTGAGCTGCATGATCATCCGCAAGCCAGTGCGCTGTTACTAGCCTATTTTAAAGAGCGTGGGGTCGAACCCAATACTGCACGAATGCGAATGGCCAGAGTTCCACAAGGTGCAACACTGGTTGATAACCCGGTGTCGGTAGCGCCAGGATTTCGCATGGATAATGTTTTTGTGATGGCTGGCGTTCCAAAAATAATGCAGGCAATGCTGGCAAACATCCTCCCAGAACTGCCGATGGCGCAGCAGTTGTTGGCAAAAACTATCATCTGCAATCTGCCGGAAGGCACACTGGCGGCACCATTGGGTGATTTACAGGCCAATTATCCGGATCTGGACATTGGTAGCTATCCCGGCAAGACCGCAGCTGGCGGCAAAGTGTCATTAGTTGTTCGTGGACAACAGCAGGAACAGATTGATGCGGCCGTGGTCGAGTTGCGAGAGATGATTTCCATCCTGGGTGGCAAAGAGCTGGACGCATGAGATACACAGCGTGATGGATTACCGAACCTTGTAACGCTTAGCGGCTTCGCTTATCAGCCAGGAATGTTTGAGCGGGTTCAGATTTCCGAGTTGGAAAAATAATCAGCTACCTGCGCGAGCACTCGTGAGCAATCACCAGCGACTTTCAGAGTTGCGATTTCATCAGCCCTTGTTTTGCCTTTATTAAGTATAGCCAGTGGCAATTCCAGTTCGATGCTACGTCGTGCAAAGCGAAAGCCTGAATAGATCATCAGCGAAGAACCAATGACCAGTGCCGAGGCAGATTGTTGCAATGCTGCGTAGGTGTTATCAACAATTTCGCGATCAACATTTTCTCCGAAAAAAACCACATCAGGTTTTAGCATACCTCCACACTTTTCACAGTCGGGCAGGACCAGATTGGCAATCAGCTCATCTGTCATGTGACTTGCATCGGCGGGAAAATTTTCCTTGAATGCCTCTTCGCCTTTTGGCTGCCAATGCACATTACTGTCTCCGTCTGCGGTACTGTTCCCAACAAACATTTTTAGTACGGGATTTGCCGTTTCAAGCGTTGTCTGGAAATCACTGCGCGCAATCTGTTGCTGGCAGGACAAACACGTGACCCTGTGCAGATTGCCATGCAGATCAGTGACATCTCGTGTGCCTGCCAGTGTGTGCAGTCCATCCACATTTTGTGTAATCACAGTTGACAGCAGCCCCTGCTGTTGCAGAGTGACTATCGCCTTGTGGGCGGGGTTTGGCAGCGCATTGGCAACACTCGGCCAGCCGACAAAACTCCTGGCCCAGTAGCGTTGGCGGGAAGCAAGCTTTGTTTTGAAATCCTGTCCGGTGATCGGACTTTGACGTATCCAGTCACCGTTGTCGTCGCGATAGGCACCGAGGCCGGAGTCGATACTGATACCGGCTCCTGTCAGGACGAACATGGGGGCATTGGCCTCGATAAAATTAATCAGGCTGCTCGTGGAATGATCGTCAGATTGTTTGTCCAGTGTTGTCAACGATTACCGCGGAATTTTGAAGTCACCTTGTGAGCATCGATGACGGACAGGATGGTAGAGCTGTTGTCTGCGTGTGCAATGGAATGTGTCGCTATGATATCGGGGCGCCAGCTTGGCGTTATGCGATCGATGACATTCTCAGCATAGGTATCGGGTGTCAGTGTCAGAACTTCACTGATATTGAATCCGTAACCATAATCATAATTGCAATTTTGCGATGGTCTGAAGAGTTTCCCGTTCTCAATATACAAAGGGCCAGCCGGGCGTGAGCAGGAGATATCCGAGATTACCGGGTTCATTGGATGTGCTTGCCACTGACCGGATATAAAATTGTCTGTATGGAAAAGATGCAGCTCGTCCCAGCCATGGCCGGCCATTGATCGATGACTTTCAATATTGGCAAACAGCCACCAACGACCTTCATGAAAGTGGAGGGTTGAATCGACCATGCGAGCATCTTTAAACAGAGTGCGGTGATGCTCCCAGCTCATCGGAAAATCAGTGCAGCGATACAGATCAACGGTATTGTTACTAACAGATTCTGGAATCATCCAGATTTCATTGTCTGACTCAATGATTGATGGATAAGACAAATGATAAGGTTTTTCGAGTATTTTCTTCGCCTCTGAGACATTGCCTTGTGCATCGATCTCGATAACGCTCAAGTGTCCCTTGTTAGCCTTGATAACCATCTCTTCGAAAAAGACATAGAACCTGTCGTTGCGGTGGATAACATGTGGGTCTGCCCAGATACGATCAGTTGGCGGGGTGAGTTCCCGGTACCGGTGC
This sequence comes from uncultured Granulosicoccaceae bacterium, assembly GCA_964411665.1. GTDB lineage: Bacteria > Pseudomonadota > Gammaproteobacteria > Granulosicoccales > Granulosicoccaceae > CALFCE01. The sequence continues at coordinate 18,326 of CAYPMR010000005.1, forward strand.
ATGGCTTTTTCCGGGCCCTCGCTGGCATCACTGTTACGTAGGTTGTAAAGCAAAACCCATTGTTCCCGGGTTAAACGTTTGCGTAATGACACGCGTACTTTAGCGGTAGCTTTTTTTAAAGTCAGTCGCAAGTATTGAGCGGGGGTCGGGTCGCGGTAGATACCTTGGCTGTAGAATGTTTCAGTTGCTTGGCGCGCGGCTACACGCTGATAAAATGTGTTGGGGTATTCATGCAACTCTTTCAATACACGGGGAAGAAAAACTGCTGACTTCCAATAGTTGCGATTGCGTGTATTGTGTAGCGAGTAGGCAGCTATGGGATTGGATGATCGATAAAGAACCTGACCGTTGTCGAGCTCAGTGCCCAGAATTTGTAATACTGAGCCGATGTTGGGACTGCTTTCCATCACTTCCCAGAAAGCGGGTGGTCCGCCTCGATTGGTCCGGTTGTCGCCGTGGTGATGCGACCAGACGCCGTGGCGCGCTGCTGTGAGAATGCCACCTTTGAGGATTTTAAATCCACCGCGATAGAGTACGTCCAGATCGTGATCGCGAATCTGCTGTAAAGCTGATTCTGAAAATTCTTCCAGATTCCCGGTAACGTTTGTGTCAACTTCAATAACCTTTGCATCAGGTAGCAAGTCTGTTATTGCATGAAGCACTGTAGCCGATTCGATGGAACGATCACGTTGAACATAGTAGGTGTTGATCAAATCGGCCAGCCGCCTTGTCGCTGCGCCAAAAAGTCTGTTGACGCTGATCGAGCTGGAAGCTGTTTGTTCTCGCTGGGGCCTTGCGTTAGCTGCCACTTTGGATCTACTGAGTATGATCAGCTCTACCTTTGCGTGACCGTCGTCGATTACCTGCTCAATCATTTCATAGACCCAGGCTCGAACCTCAAGTGATTCAAGCAGCAGTCCTAAACGCAGGGGCTCACCGGTGTCGCGGGTAGGTATTGGTGAATTCGCTTTTGTGTTGTCTGGTTGAGCGGTTCGCATAGAGTTTTTGATACAGGGTCTGTGCGTTAGTGTAGCGGGCCGGTTTAAGGTCTGTCGTGGGTGCATTGATCATCTATCGCAACACAGGCATAACAGCCAGGAATTCGGTATGCTTGATCTGCATTATTCATGATTGATTCGCTTTCGTGAGTTGTGCGGCTTAGGCAGTTTACGCAATAAATGATGGGAGAACAGTAGATGAGTATTCAAGCCGGGGACAAAATTCCCGATGCAGAACTTTACACGATGGCCTCGGACGGCCCAAAGGCGGTCAGCATGGTTGAATTTTGCCGTGGTCGCACAGTTGTTCTGTTTGCTGTTCCAGGCGCATTTACGCCGACTTGTTCCGAGCGCCATTTGCCGGGATTTGTCGCAAGAGCAGATGATTTGCTTGCTGCAGGTGCAGATGTAATTGCCTGTGTATCGGTAAACGATGTATTTGTTATGGATGCATGGGGGAAGCAAAACAACGCTTCACAGATTGCCATGCTGGCTGATGGAATGGGCGAATTTGCCCAGGCAACCGGTATGACGGTTGATTTTAGCGCTCGTGGTTTGGGCATCCGATCTGATCGTTACGCCATGATTATCGATGATGGCAAAATCCGTTGGGTCGCTCAAGAAGAGCCAAAGACACTCGAGGTATCGACGGCAGAGGCAGTACTTGCGGCACTCGTTTGAAATTCACATCCGCAGTAGAGCAACTAATTTGTATGGATATTGCGCGCTGATATGTAAATTTTTGCGACGTATCGACAAGGTGCTGCGTGAAATCGCAGCTTTGGGCTTGAATCGGTATAGGCTTAGCCGTATTACTATTAGATCTAGTAAAAGGTAAGCAGATGAAAATTACGCAAATAATCTTGCCTGCATTTGGCAAAAATAATCTGTCCGTAAAAAATGCTGTTTGTAGTGGTGGTCACTCAGCCGGTAGTTTGTTTGGCAGTGCTATTAGCAGTTCGATATTTTTCGTGGTACTGCTGTTGGTTAGCAGTTGTGCATCGCTTGGCCAGCAAGCGTGCCTGAACGGTCAATGGCAGGATATAGGTTTTGGCGATGGTTCCGCTGGCCAATTTGTCAATGATAGCCTTGCATCACATGGCAAAGCCTGCGCCAAGCATGGTGTTACTTTGAATGCCGAAGAATACCGCGATGGTCATTCGCGTGGTCTTGCTCTTTTTTGTAGACCTGAAAGCGCATACAAACTCGCCAAAAGTGAACAGATCTACAACTATGTTTGCCCTGCTGAATACGAGAAAGATTTTCTTGTAGCCTATACCGATGCACTGGCTGAAACCTTGGTTTATCTGCAAGGCGAAGAAGTGTATCTGCAAAGCCAGTTGCTTCAGGCTCGCACCCGACTGCGCTTTTTCGATAGGGTAGAAGGTGCGACTGATGCAAACGGGGTTGCTGTAAACAGCTTTGTCTCTCGTGCGAGCCCTGTATCTTCGCTGTTTGAAAATCAGGTGAACTACAAGCAGGATCGGCGCATCCGGCTTCGCAACGCATTTAATCGTGCGAATCTGCGCCTGGCGGAGATTGCACCTGAGTTATTTGAAGTAGGTTCGCAGGAAGAAGTTGTTCCACAGGAATAACCTGCCTGGCCATTCAACCCGGCAGCAATAGTTGCAAGCCTACAGACAATTTGTCCTGCACTTCTGTTGTGGCATCACCCTTGACATCGAACGGTATGCTCAGCGGCCAGTTTGACAGCTTGACGATACCTTTTACTCCGTACTGTAGTTGTAAATTGCCACTATCGGCCATGCTACTTAACTTGTTGATAATGGTATTTAGACCGGCAATGACAGCGACATCTACTATCGCCTCCCCATTTGCCGGGATACGGACTTTGTTATTGGTGGAACCGGTCGCTATATCTTCACCGGCAAATGAGGCGATGAAGCTCATTGACTTAAGCGGAAGATCATAGTTGTTAGGGTTGGTGACTCGCAAACTGAACATGAGTTTTTGACCGCTCAGACTCAGGTTTAGTGGCTTGACCGCAGCGATACTGATCTCGGGTGGTAGCGGTTTGTGTGTAGGCAAGCTGGAGCAGCTTACAGCGAGAAACAGCAGGGCAACTAGCGATAATTGCAGCGGAAAAACCTGTCGGTACAAGGATATCTTGTGCTTGTTCGGTTTTTGCATATTGGACCTGCGCAGGGTGTCATTACCCTCATTTAATACAAAGTGTAGTCGAGAAAACATTTTTTTGACGGCCTATGCGCTTTTTTCCTCTAAATCGGCAAATAATCAAGCAAGATGATTGCCGCAGTTCGTCTATCAACGACTCAGCGCCCTGGCGAATTTGACCAAATCGGATTGAGGTGGTAATTCAGGTGAAATCACCCAAAGTGCTTTGCAGGACTGACAAGGCAGCTACCGGTGCTGTCTCGGCACGCAGGACGCGCGGGCCCAGCGTGACACACTGAAATCCATGGCTTTTAGTCAGATCGAGTTCTTCCGGAGAGAATCCACTTTCGGGACCTGTCGCGAGCAATACCTGCCACTGTGTGCTGCTAGCTGAGTCTATGTTCTCGCCCCGGTTTGTTATCGATGCCAGATTTGATATCAGTGAATCAGATGCTGAAGGTTCCAGTAAAAAACGTAACGATTGTGTGTTCGCAGCTACTTTTTTCTGCGCCTCAATGGCAATGTCTGCGGCAAGATCAAATTTTTTTGCCAGAGTAAAATCAGGCATTCGATTGCGACCACTTTGTTCTGCGGCGCTTTGGATTACAGATTTCCAATGCCGAATTTTATTGAGTTCGCGATCTTTCGAAAGCCTGGATGAGGATCGTATCGCTTGAAAAGCCACAATAGAATTTACGCCCAGTTCAACTGATTTTTGAATCGCATAGTCCATGCGTTCGTTGCGCGATAGGCCTAAAAGCAAAGTGCAATCGATATTTGATTCAGCCAGATTGGGTTGTTTTTCGTAGACCAGAAGTGTCGTTGCTTTCCCGGGTGACACAATGCGCGCACTGTAATCGAACCCGTCGCCGTTGAATAGAATGACGCTGTCACCTACGCGTGAACGCAGCACTGTGTTCAAATAATGGCTTGCTGCTTTGCTAAGTGTCAGCTCTCTGTCTATTTGCAGGAATGCTTGTTCCTCGTAGCCAGCCAGGTCGTTATTTGAATCAGCCGTCGCACTGCTCGAATTAGCTGAAGTATTGCGAACATCGGCTGATACGTATAGGCGCGGCCGTCTCATAACGGATCAATGTTTGGTGCGGGTCACCGACAACAGGCCAGTGCGTTGGGAAGGTTGCAATTTGCTGGCAGATTTTAGGCGGCTTCTGGAATGGAGTTGTTGCAGGCAGTGGACGAAAGTTTCTTCCGCCTGTTGTAATTCCATGCTTGAACCGTCAGGCATCAGTTCAACGATAGCGAGTTTTTGCAAAACGTCAACGTGTTCGGTATCGCGAAAGTATTCCAGCAACGAGCCGGTCGTCATGCCCTGTCTCTGTTGGCAGGCTTGCAATAATGCCAGTAGCAATGGTGCTCCCTGCAACTCCTGGCTAATAGTGAATTCGGCAGGCGAGTACTTTTTCGAGACATCCGGGTGATTCAATAACAGCAGTATGCTGTGACGCATCACGGACAAACGTTTCGATGTGTTGTTTAAGTAGGCATTTTCTGCTTTGGGTTTGGTTGTTGTTGGCTGGTAAGCAGGTTTGCTATCGGCGCGAGTCGTACTGCTACTGAGATTTTTCTGATCTATCGGGAAGCCAACCACCTGTTCAAGTTGGCGGTAAGAAAAATCCCGGTAAACACCCTCGGGCATACGACTTAACAGTGGCTTCATTTTTTCCACTAATGCAGCTTTACCACCAAGTTCGGACAAATTCAGATTTTCGCTGAGATGATCGAACAGGTAGTCTACGATGGATACTTTTTGTTCGCTGATTAAACGATTGAGTCCGTCTGCGCCTTCTCTTGCAACCAGGCTGTCCGGGTCTTCACCATCGGGTAAAAACAAAAAGTGCGCGTCGCGGCCATCCCGCAGACACGGTAATGCCGCCTGAGCTGCGCGCCATGCAGCCTCACGGCCAGCGCGGTCACCATCGAAACAGAAAATGATTCCGGGAACGACCCGGAACAACGTTTCGCAGTGATGCTGGTTGGGTGATGTACCAAGTGTTGCAACCGCATTGCCGATACCTGCTTCTGCCAGTGCGACGACATCCATATAACCTTCCACAACCAGTGCAAAGCCCTGATCCTGCGCATCGCGTCGTCCTTCATAAAGGCCATAGAGTTCCTGGCTTTTATGGAAGAGTACGGTTTCCGGAGAATTGAGATATTTGGGTTCCTGCTTCTCGATAACACGTCCACCGAATCCAATCACGCGTCCACGTCGGTCGCGAATCGGAAACATGATACGGTCACGGAATCTTGCGTATACGTTGTCACGATCGTTACGTGCCAGCATGCCGGTCGTTTCCAGCGCTTTGCGTTGCCCGGAAAATGCTTTATCAAGATTGTCGTATCCGTCGCGTGCAAATCCGATACGAAAGCGTTTGGCCGTTTCACCGGAGAGGCCTCGTTGGGTCAGGTAGTCGATTGCTCGTTTTGAATTTTTTAATTCAGTGACGAAATGCGCGCCAACCGACTCCATTAATTCATAGAGAGGACGGTTGTCTGATTGTGTAGCTACCGCGCCAGACGTGTTGTTGCCGTTTTGTTCACGTGGGACTTCAACCCCAATCATATCGGCCAGCGTTTCAATCGCATCGACGAAATGTAGACCGTCGTATTCCATCAGAAAACCGATCGCTGAGCCATGTGCTCCGCAACCAAAGCAATGATAAAATTGCTTGTTCTGGCTTACCGTGAACGAAGGGGTTTTTTCGCCATGAAATGGGCAACATGCTTTAAGGTTATTGCCCGCCCGCTTTAACTGCAAACGGGAATTCACAACATCGACAATGTCTACGCGTGCGAGTAGATCATCAATAAAATGTTGTGGAATACGCCCTGCCAATCGTTGCTGCTCCGCTTATTGCGTGTGCTGTTATAACCGTTTATGTGGCCGCGTTTTTCTTCACATCGCGGATGTATAAGATCAGGCCGCGTTCTCAAGTGAGGCGATCAGCTCAGACAGTTCGCTTGCTTTCGGTTTGACCATCCAGAATCGCGAAGCGAGACTATAGTATTCATCAATTAACGTTCGTCCCCATTCGCTACCTGTATTTTCAATATAATCCTCGATCAAACTCTGCAGGTAGTTTCGGTAGCGTTCCATGGATTCCGAATGCAGTCTATGGATGTCGATCAATTCATGGTTGTAGCGATCAACAAATACATTGTTGGGATCAAAGACGTACCCCAGGCCGCCAGTCATGCCAGCTCCAAAGTTAATACCAGTCTCACCGAGCACAACAACGCAACCGCCGGTCATATACTCACAGGCATGATCCCCGGTTCCTTCAACAACTGCAACTGCACCTGAGTTCCTTACTGCAAAGCGCTCACCTGCAGTACCTGCGGCATAGAAAGTACCGCCAGTCGCACCGTATAGGCAAGTGTTGCCAACAATCGGCGAATCACGTCTGTCGTAGTGGCTGTTTTGTGGCGGCCGAATAACGATCTTTCCGCCCGCCATGCCCTTGCCAGCGTAGTCATTGGCATCGCCTTCAAGGCGCAGGTGGAGTCCACCTGCATTCCAGACCCCGAAGGATTGGCCAGCTGTTCCGCTCAACGTGATATCCAGTGGTGTATCTGCCATGCCCTGGTCACCGTGACGTTTGGCTATTTCACCCGAGAGCCTTGCACCGATGGAACGATTAACGTTACTGATGGTGTAGGAGAATTGCCCACTGGTTTTTGTCTCTATCGAAGGCAGACAATCGGATACCATTTTTTCGGCTAGTAATCCGCGATCGAATGGCTTGTTGCTTGGCACTGTGCAATAGCGTGCTACAGAGTCGTCGAGATCCCCCTGCGATAGTATGCGTGACAGGTCAATGCGCCCCTGACGTTCAGTCGTGCCCGATCCAGGTTGCAGATACTGGGTTCGCCCGATAATGTCTGACAACCTGGCTACACCCAGCGCAGCCATGTGTTCGCGCACATCTTCGGCAATGAAGCGCATGTAGTTCATGACTTTTTCTACGTTGCCGTTGAAGTGGCGCATGCGCAGCACCTTGTGTTGGGTCGCAACACCAGTTGCACAGTTATTGAGGTGGCAAATACGTAGATATTTACAGCCCATCGCAATCATGGGTCCGGTGCCGAAGCCAAAGCTCTCTGCACCTAATGCTGCCGCTTTGAGAACATCCAGTCCGGTTTTAAGGCCACCATCTGCCTGTACTCTAACCTTGTCACGCAAATCGTTGGCGCGTAACACCTGGTGCGCTTCTGACATACCCAGTTCCCAGGGGGAACCGGCGTACTTGACACTGGTAAGTGGACTCGCGCCTGTGCCACCGTCGTAACCCGAAATAGTTATGAGGTCTGCATAGGCTTTGGCAACACCGGCTGCAATTGTGCCAACACCAGCTTCGGCAACCAGTTTGACCGATACCAGCGCGTCTGGATTGATTTGTTTCAGATCAAAGATTAATTGAGCCAGATCCTCTATTGAATAGATGTCGTGGTGTGGCGGTGGTGAGATCAAGGCAACGCCCACTGTGCTATGACGCAGTCTTGCGATCATGTCGTTGACCTTGTGCCCGGGCAGTTGTCCTCCCTCTCCGGGCTTGGCACCTTGAGCAATTTTTATTTGTAGCACTTCTGCGTTAACCAGATAGTGCGGTGTTACGCCAAAGCGCCCGGATGCAACCTGCTTTATCTTCGACATTCTGATAGTGCCGTAGCGTTCCAGGTCTTCACCACCTTCACCTGAATTGGATCGGCCACCCAAACGATTCATTGCCTCGGCCAGTGTCTCGTGTGCCTCGGGAGACAAGGCTCCCAGTGACATGCCGGCTGAATCAAATCGTTTAATCAGCTCCTCGACCGATTCGACCTCTTCAATGGGTATTGGCCCGTTATCGGATTTAAGCGTCATCAAGTCACGCAGAAAAGCTGGTTCGCGCTGATTAACAGCGTCTGCATAAATCTTGTAATCAGCAAAATCACCACTAGTGACTGCGGCTTGAAGTAGTTGTACAACATCCGGGTTGTAGCTGTGATATTCCCCGTCGTGGATAAACTTCAATAAACCACCTTGCGAAATATCTTTGCTGTCATTCCAGGCATTGTCTGCCAGCAATTGCTGATCGTTGCTCAGATCATCGAAGTTCATTCCCTGTATGCGACTGGTAGTACCGTTAAAGCAAAGGTCAACAACTTCATCGTGCAGGCCGACGATTTCAAACAACTGTGCGCCACGGTAACTGGTTATTGTGGAGATACCCATTTTGGACAGTATTTTCAGCAATCCCTTGTTAATGCCGCGACGATAGTCCTGTATGTATTGCTCGGCCTTATCTTCGTCCAGGGTTTTGCTTTTTATCATGCCGTCAATCGTTTCATAGGCAAGATAAGGGTGAACGCAGGTAGCACCATAGCCAACCAGCACTGCCATTTGGTGAGGATCTCTTGCGGTACCTGTTTCGATAACGAGGTTGGCATCGCAGCGACAGCCCTGGCGTATCAGCTCGTGATGAACTGCGCCTGTGGCGAGTAGGGCGTGCACTGGCAATTTACCCGCGCTGATATGTCGGTCTGACAGCACGATGATAACTTTGCGATCCTGTACTGCTGCCACCGCTTCTGCGGAAATATCGCGTACCGCCTGGTGCAGTGTCTTTTCTTTTGGGTCGTAGTTCAGATCTATACGATGGTTTGCGTAACCGGGCTCGTCGTCTAACGCCAGCAAAGTTTCAAATTTGGTACGTGACAATACGGGTGACCGTACCAGGAGCCTTGTCGCGTGATGTACGGTCTCGAGAAACAAATTTTTCTCTCGTCCCAAGCAGGTCTCGAGCGACATGACGATAGCTTCGCGAATCGGATCTATCGGTGGATTGGTAACTTGAGCAAATTGCTGCCGGAAACTGTCATATAGCGAACGTATTCGTGTAGAGAGTACCGGTAAAGGTGTATCGTCACCCATGGAACCTACTGCTTCCTGTCCACCCTCAGCGAGCACCCGAATAATCTGATCACACTCTTCGAATGTCACATTGAACATCTTCTGATGATTTTTCAATTCCTGTGGGCTCAAGCCCTTATTGTTACGTGGTAACTGGCGTAAGCCACTGCGTAGCTGGCGACTGTTTTTAATGATCCACTTGGCATAGGGTTGGCGGTTTTTCAGACGATCATTAATGTCATCAGGCTTCAACAGATGGCCGGATTGCGTGTCGACAGCAAGTATTTCCCCGGGGCCCAGGCGTCCTTTTTCGATAACTTCTGCATTCCTGTAATCCCAAACGCCAATTTCGGAAGCGAGAGTGATGTGACGATCGCGTGTAATGACGTAGCGAGCAGGGCGCAGGCCATTTCGATCAAGCGCACAGCACGCATAGCGTCCATCAGTCAGAACGATACCGGCTGGACCATCCCATGGTTCCATATGCATGGAATTGAATTCGAGAAAAGCACGCAGATCCGAGTCGAGTTCCCACGTGTTTTGCCAGGCTGGAGGCATCAACATGCGCAGAGCACGGAATATGTCCATGCCGCCGGCAAGCAAGACTTCGAGCATGTTATCTATGGATAACGAATCCGAACCGATTGAGGATACCAGCGGGCGGAGTTCAGATAATTCTGGCAAAACATCAGAGCGTAATTTGTATGCTCGTGCTTCTGCCCAGTTTCGATTGCCCTGGATAGTATTTATCTCGCCATTGTGTGCAAGATAGCGAAAGGGTTGTGCCAGATACCATTCCGGTAGTGTGTTGGTTGAGAAGCGTTGATGAAAAACGGCAACCGACGATTCCAGCATTTCGTCTTGCAGATCTTCATAGAGTGTTGACAAGTAGCCTGGCATAACCAGGCCTTTGTAAAGAATAACTTCGTTGGATAAAGAGCAGACATAAAAATCCATCCCCATATCAACGAGTTGCATTTCAGTACGTCGTCGGGCCACGAATAAATGCCGGTTAAATTCAGCACCATCCATATCAGAGGATGCACTGACGAAAACCTGCTCTATGCGCGGCAGAGAAGCACGCGCCTGATCACCACAGGCCTCTGTATTGATCGGTACCACACGCCATCCATTAAAGCGTAAACCTCGAGCCTGAAGTTGAGTTTCGAGTTCTTTGCGGGCACGATCAGCCTTACTTTCATTACGTGGTAAAAACACAATGCCAGTAGCAAACTCGGAACCGAGCTTGAGGCCAATTTGAGCAGCACAGTTACGTAAAAAGCGCTCTGGCTTTCGTAACAATAATCCACAGCCGTCACCGGATTTGCCATCGGCAGCTATTGCGCCTCGATGGGTCATGCGACTCAGTGCGGTTATCGCTGTCTGAACCAGTTGATGGCTTTCACGGCCATCCATTTGAGCGATTAGACCGAATCCGCAATTGTCTTTCTCAAATTGCGGTCGATACAGCCCGCTCTCGGCAAGTCTGTGCAGGTTATTCATGTAGAACCAGGAAGTTGTTGTCGAAGCCCCGTTTGTGTTCCGGGGTGAGTAATCGATGTTGCTACCGATCTGTCCCAGGGGATCAACGCATTAAAGTAATACGATCATTATACGCGGATTGACGTGCTGTTAACATTCGGGACACAACCTACTAGTTGTAAAATATAGGCTAAGTCATTGATTTGAATTAGTTAATCTCAATCAAAGAGTCTTCAGGCCTGGACTAAGGCCTTGGGTTGGGGCTGGGGTTGGGGTTGATAGAGCCTGCTCTCGGGGTTGATTCAGCAGTTGTTCTCAAACAGACGCAGTTAATTTTTGACAGTTCGTTGAATACTGCCAAGACGCCTGATCCATGGTTGATTACTGACGGCTGCGGGGGCCATCTTCTGAATGGCCAGTTGAGCGTCTTCGACGTTGTCAAACAAGCCATGTACCAGCGCAAATCGAGTGACTCCCTGACGTTGAAAGGAGTAGATAGAATTCGGCTTTGTCAGGCCAGCGCGAGCCAGGAAGCGTGTCACGTCTCTGCGATCCGTTGATGCGCTTAATTGAATAGTGAATTTATCGGCCTGCTGCAGTAGTACCCAATTAGGTGATTCCAGGCCCTCGACTTCATCGGCGGCGGCAGAACTCGCATTTGTTTGTGACTCAGTATCAGTGGACTCCTTTGGCAGTTCGGCGTCACTGTCATCGCTATCTTGGGTCGCGGTAGTTGTGTTTGCTGCAGCAGTCGACGTTGGTTCTTGCGAGGTCTCAGTATTCGTTGTGGAGGATTCTTCTGTTGTCTGATTCGCTGCTGCATTTGCAACCTCATTTGCTGAGTCTGTTGCTGCCTCGATACTTGATGTTGTAGAACTGGTTTCAGTCTGTGTGTTGTTATTGTTATCACCGGATAATTCATTAACAACTGCAGCGATTTCTTGGCTGGCAGCCTCCAGATTTTCACTGGCTTCCTGACTGGCCGCGTTGGCTTCAACTGCGTTACTGCCAGCGTCCTCTGCATTGCTGGTCTCTGCCGCATCCGTTTCAGCTTCTGTAACACTATCGACATCGTCATCATCCTTTGTCACTGCTTGCTGCGCAGTCGAGCTTTGTGTCGAGGCATTGTTCTGTGCATTACCAACCGGTGTGTTGGCAACGGTTTTGAAAGGCGCTTCGCCGCTGTCGTCGGATGATTTCCACAGCAGTCCGGTTACGATAAGCCCCAAGGCCAGAAATCCCATTACGTAGCGGATTAATCGTTGTTTTTGCAGACTTTTTCTACTTCGGTCCTGCTCGGCCGTGTGACCGAATGGTGAGAAGTATGTGTTCAGTGTTTCAGCGGTCAGAAAATTTATTCTGCCGGGTAATCCACTAGCATCATTGGCAATGGCAGTGATTTGTTTTTCGGAAAGTGGGAACTCGTCGAAGTGACCAGCCTGATTCAGGCGCAGCTGAATGTAGGGATGAGCGCGACTGGCCAGCATGGGTTCAATATTGATCCTGCTGTATCCAAACTGCAGGTCTTTTTGCAGTAAAGATTCAATCTGTTGTTCAAAAGCAGGCTCTGCGGACATTACCATATGTATTAGTACTTCATCTGCATTGAAGTAACCGATTGACGCGACTAGCAGATTCAACTCTCGGGCGGGTATAAGATCTACGTCATCCAATAACAGTACAACAACGCGATTGCGTTCATGTCCGGCCTGAAGCGCATCCAGCATGTTACTGACCGAGGCCTCGAACTCGGATGGTGTATCGAGCTGCCACGCATTGAGTATGCCGTTGAACAGGTTGTGGGTTGTGTACTTCTCACCACCTTTAACCGAGAAAAACTGTAACCGCTGACCGCTTGTTTTTGTCAGTTGTTTCAAAAGTGTTGATTTCCCTGCACCCAGCTCGCCAAGCAGCATGATTAACTGGTCGCCATTGATGATTGTCTGGCGTATCTCGTTTATATGCGAGTATGTCAATTCGTCAGCAAACAACTCACCATCGGCTGATGCACCAATAAATGGCTGGGAACGCAGTTGCAACTGCTGCATGGCAAAGTCGGTCAGCAGGCCCTCTGTCTTGTTGGATGGATCGAGGTTGCTGGTAAGTTGTGCGTCGTCTGTCGTTGTTGCCATGTGAGATGGGTGATGATGAGCTGCGTGGTTTACGGTCTCGTTGTCAGCTGACCCAGCTGACAAATTGGTTTGAGGCCTGCCGACTTGTCCACTTGTCTGGTCCTGTTGAGAATTGCCGGGTTTTTCTAAAACAGACTGATCCTGCTGCATGGGCTTTGAGCGGCGTTGGCGTGTTGGCGTATTGGCGCGTTGGTTTTTCGCTTTTGGTTGGGTTGTTTGCGCTTTTTTCGGGCGCAATTACGTAATACTATACCACCGCTGCAGCTGTGGTTGATGATTCTGTTGGTTTGGGTGCTTGTCTCGCGGCTAGCGCGATGACATTTTTTGCTGCAAAAGCTACTGGCTATCGCTCAGGTATTCAAGCCAGAGCCGCCGCCAGAGTTTGATCCAGCAGTGACGGTTTAAAGTCAGCGGTAATTGTGGCTTTGCCTATGTCTTTAAGCAAAATCAGTCGAATTTGCCCTTCTTTAACTTTTTTGTCGCGTGCCATTAAGGCAAGCATATCAGCTGCTTGCAACTCAGCCGGGGGGTGGGTTGGCAGATCAGCGCGGGCGATTAGATCAACCCCGCGTTGACGTGCAGAATCAGCTAGAAAATCCATACGAACGGACATATCCAGCGCCATACACATACCCGCACCGACTGCTTCGCCGTGTAACCAATTGCCGTAACCGAGCAGATTCTCAATCGCGTGACCAAAGGTATGTCCAAAATTCAACCAGGCACGGACACCATGTTCTCTTTCATCCGCTGCAACGATTTCGGCTTTGATCTCGCAGGACCTCCTGATCGCCACCGAAAGTGTTTCCGGATTTCCTGATTTAAGAGCGTCGAGATTTTCTTCCAGCCAGGCAAAGAACTGCGCATCATAGATGAAGCCATACTTTATGATCTCGGCCAGGCCTGCAGATAATTCACGTTGTGGCAGGGTAGAAAGCACATCAGTGTCGATTAGCACAGCCTGCGGTTGGTGAAATGCGCCAATCATATTTTTGCCCATACTGTGATTGACTCCGGTCTTGCCACCGACTGATGAATCGACCTGAGCAAGCAAAGATGTTGGTATTTGCACCAGAGCAACACCGCGCTGGTAAGAAGCCGCAGCGAAACCTGCCATATCGCCCACAACACCACCACCAAGAGCAATCACACAACAGTCGCGGGCAAAACCGGCTTGTAAAAGCCCGTCGAAAACCTGGTTTAGTACATCGAGATTCTTGTATTGTTCACCGTCGGGTAGCACGACAGATTCGACTAGTCGATTGCCAAGAGATGCTGCAACCTGTTTTAAGTAGAGCGGCGCGACTGTTTCGTTCGAGACGATGAGCACGTTACGCTGTTCGATTAGCTTGTCTATATCAGAGCCACAGCTCGTCCCACTGCCAATGACAATAGGATAACTGCGCTCGCCCAGATCTATGCGTAACGGGTTTGCAGGTTCATTCATACCTTTTTCTTCACGTTCGAACGTTTTGCGCGTTTTTTGTCGACTTCTTTAGCGTTTTGTGTAGTGTGCCGGGTGCTAGCGGATTTTGATTCAGTGCGTTTGGCTTGCTTTTCGTTAGACGATGCATTGGATTCACTGAATGCTTTTGCCCTGGCTGTCGATGAAGCTTTGCTTGTTTTGGCGCCAGTGCGTTTGCTGGCAGCCTTTTTTGAGGTGCTTGTTGCTGTTTTACCACGGCGCCGATTGGTTTTGCTGGATGCGGACTTGCCGTTGCTGCTTTTTGTAGCGACAGGTTCGATAATTTCCTGGCTGAGCAGGTACTGGTAGATGCTGGTTACTACACGTTGCATGCGATCACTATTTGTGCTGACTATGTGATGTGCGGTTTTTTCGTAGAGTGCATATCGCTCTTCCATCAGTTTGCGCAGTTTGGCTTCTACATCACCACCTTGTAACAACGGACGTTTTTTGTTCAGCGACACTCGACGCAGTTGTTCTTCGATTTCAACCGATAGCATGATGACGTGACCGTTATCGCGAAGCAGCTTGCGATTGCTGCGCTTGAGTATGGCACCGCCACCTGTAGCTAGCACAACCGGCTCGAGTCCAGTCAGTTCTGCCAGCATTTTTTTCTCGCGCTCACGAAAGCCTGCTTCACCTTCGAATTCAAAAATTGTTGGAATGTCTACACCACAACGGTTCTCGATCTCATGGTCGGCATCGTAAAAGGGGTAGTTGATCTTGCGCGCAAGTGCCTTGCCCACGGTTGATTTGCCGGATCCCATTGGGCCGATTAAAAAAATGCTAGCCATATCTTCACTATAACGAATCGTTAGCAGAATAGCGAAACCCTGATTCAGGGCAGGGTAGTTAAAGACTATAGATGGGGTATGCAAAAAAAAGCCCCGGGGGAAACTCCCGAGGCTTTGTCTTGATGTGGAGCGCTTATCTATCAGTAATCGATAGAAGCGTTGTCTCTGACAATCTTCGGTGTAACGAAGACCAGTAATTCAGATTTGTCATCTTCCTTTCTAGTTCTCTGGAAGAGTCTTCCAACCAGTGGCAGGTCGCTGAAAAATGGTACTGAATCCTTGCTGTCAAGTAGGCGTTGTTCGTACACGCCACCGAGAACAATTGTTTCTCCGTTGTCTACCAGAACCTGGGTGCTCAGTTCACGTGTGTCGATACTTGGAACCTGCAGGTTACCAGCTCCGAATATTTCACCAACGGTATCTCTGTTAACTTGCAAGTCCATGACGATACGGTCATCAGGTGTAATCTGTGGCTTTACTTTCAGGCCCAGTACAGCTTTTCTGAATGATACGCTAGTTGCACCACTTGAAGAGGCTTCAAGATAAGGAATCTCAACACCTTGCTCGATATAAGCTTCATGCTGATTGGCCGTGATGACACGCGGGCTTGAGATAACTTCACCTTGACCTTCAGCCTGCATTGCTGACAATTCCAGTTCCAGCAAAGTACCGAAGGGTAGTCTGGCCAATGCCAGTGACAAAGATCCCGCAGCATTGGTAGCTGGCAGATTGATGTTGAAACGCTCTTGTCCGAGTGGTTCCTGATCGATCAGGTTGTCAATACCGAGCTGGTTGCCTGAAACTGCAAAGCCTTCTCCGTCATTGGTTGTAGTGTTGCGGTTTATACCCCAACGTACACCCAGATCTTTATTGAAGTCGTCAGTTGCAATGACGATGCGTGATTCAATCAACACCTGACGAATCGGCACATCAAGTCTGTGAACCAACGCTCTTATCTCGGCAAGCTGGTCAGACGTATCGTTAATAAGTAATGTGTTAGTGCGGTTATCGACTGAAACACTACCTCTTTCAGATAAGATGCTACCAGTGCCTGACTTGAGCAACTCGGATAGTTCTGCTGCCTTTGCGTAATTGGCTTGAAAAAATTCAGTACGTAGTGGGGCAAGTTCAACTTTTTGCTTTTGACCCTCAAGAGCGATTCGCTCTCGATTGGCAATTTCCTCTGCAGGGGCAATCATGATGACGTTTCCTGCCTCACGCTTATCCAGTGCTTTGGTCTGCAGGATTATGTCAAGCGCCTGATCCCAGGGAACATTCTTCAAACGTAAAGTCAATTTACCTTGAACAGTATCACTGACTACCAGATTCAAGTTAGTGAAATCAGCCAGCAACTGCAGTACTGAACGTACTTCTATGTCCTGGAAATTAAGAGACAGTTTTTCGCCAACGTAGCCGAATTTTTCTCTGCGCTCTTCTTCAAGCTCATCTTTTGTTTTTGGCTTGAGTTCGATTGTGAATATATCGTCAGACTGATAAGCCAAGTGCTCATAGAATTCTGTGGACGGTTTTATAATCGCACGTGTACCCTGTCTGCTTGACTTGGTATCTATATGACTCACAGGTGTGCCGAAGTCGGTCACGTCCAGTCTTCTTTCAAGATCAGCAGGAAGTTGGGTGTCTGGAAATTCGATAATAATCCGGCCACCTTCCTGACGCATATCTGGATTAATGCCTGCGCCAGAGAGCTTAAAAATCACACGACCTTCACCTAGTGGGCCGCGTCGAAAATCAACAGTCTCTACTGCTTGGCCTGTGACGTTTTGTGCGGTCACGATACTGGTGTTGTCAGTCTGTGCAGCCCCTATTGTTGGTTCGCTAGCAAATTCGCTCGCGAACTCAAAATTTTGCTGTCCGCTAACGGCTGTTGCAGTTGTCACTGCGGTGCTAGCCAGGTCGTAGTCGGATGGAACTTCATTAGCCGCAAAGCCGTTCTGTAAATCGTTAAAGGTTACTAGCAGTTGATTTCCGGCAATTGTAGTGCTGTAAGGAATCATGGATGCCATGTTCACAACAATTCTGGTTCTGCCGCCTGCCTCTACTGTTGTTACGTCTTGTATGAGACCGGCTCCGATATCAATTGTTCGGTCGCTAAGTGCGTTGTTGGTATCCGGTAGGTCAATTGCGATACGTGCTGGGTTATCGATCGAGAATGAGCGCGGCTCAGGCACACTGTCTGATAAAGTGAAAGCCAATTGTTGCTGATTGTTTTGCAGGGTTATGTGGCTTATATCGATTAGCGAGTTGGACGCCGCGTATGCATTTTGTGCAAATGACATAACGCATGCAAGACCTGCGAGTTTGACGAGTTTCAGAGATTTAATTACTGTCTGCACCTGCGAATTCTCTTTTGTTATAAAAAATTTCACCTGATTGTCTCCGTCGAATTTACTCTTCTACCATCGCGAGTTGGGCTTCGCGATTTGTCCAACCGCTTAGACCATCAGGCACTAATTCTACAATGTCTATTCTGCTTTCAGAGACGGTTGTTATCTTGCCGTGATTTTGCCCTGCATAGTTGCCTGGTTGTACACGATGGATTGTTCCGTCAGGGTCTTTGACCAGGCCCCAGGTTTGCGCTCTTTGTTGCAATAAGCCGACCATTTTTAATGCGTCTATTGGATAACTTTCCAAGGGCTCTTTTCGTCTTGTAGCTTCAGGTCGAGGACCGTCGTAAGGACTATCGACAAGTGCCAGCTGAGAGCTGTCTGCATGCGATCGGAAGGGATCACGAAAATCCTGAGCCGTATAAGTGAATTTTTGATAAGGCGTAAATTCAGGCAAAGGATCGACTTTGCCATGGTGTTTGCTTTTAGTTGTGGCAATAAACTGCTCCAGGTCAGATGTATCCCTGTCACAGCCAGTCAGGGCTATAAGCACTGCAAGCATCACACAAGATTTGCCAAAATTGTTTGGTAGCTTATTAATCACCGAGTAAGATCTCATTGTTCTTATTCCGAATGTATAACTTTTCACTAGTATTTAGCCGACAGATGAACGGAGCCTTATTCGTCTGCGTCGAGATATCTGTACGTAGTTGCAAGCAGGTCCATCTTGAGTTTGCTCAATTCTGGTTCGTCGTCGCCAGATTTACTACCTCTGGCTTGGACTGCAGCGATATCTATCTTGCTTAAGGTGACGATCCGGGGAAGCGCTGCCAGTCCACTGATAAATTGTCCGAATTGATGATACTGACCGGTAACACTGATCTTGATTGGATATTCAGCGTAGAATTCTCGAGGAATTTCAGTGTCTGGTTTGAAATATTCAACTTCAAGTCCACTAGCTACACTGGTTTGAGACAAATCAACTAGCAGACTTTCTATATCTGTTTTGTTGGGTAGCTGCCGCAACATGATGTTGAAAGTTTTTTCCATATCGGCAAGTTGTTCGACATAAGCTTCGCGGTTTGCCGCCTTCGCCTGTTCAGAATCAAATTTTGCACGCAATTCCTGTTCTTTGCGTTCCAACAAAGCTTGCTTGTCGAAAGTAGGAATGGTTTTGTAGTATGTGATCCCGGCGATAATAATTGCGCCAACAAGTAGCATTAACAAAGCCCTTATAAACAAGGGAGCAGTGCCTAATCGTTTCATGTCTTCGGAATCAAAATTCCGAAGATCATTTATCGTGTCACTAAAGGCCATTTACGTCTTCCTCATTCTGATTGGGTACGACTTGGTACAAGTTCATTTTGAAAGTACTGAATCCGTCTGTTTTATTCGCCTCAATCAGTTCAAGCGTTGGATTCTTTAAAAAATTACTTTGATCAAGCCTTCTCATCAGTGCAGAGACTCGTGCATTTGATTCTGCTCTACCTTCTATGATCAGCTGATCCTGCGCTTGCTGGTTCATCGACGTCAAATACACTCCGTCTGGCAAGTTTTCAGCTACTTCCTGAAACAAGTGAACAACCTGTGGTCGCAGCGACTGTAAATCCTGAACAACCTCCATTCTGGACAGCAGGTTATTTTTTGTTTCCTCAAGCTTTTCTATTTCTTTAAGTTCCAGTTGAAGTTGCGCTATTTCTTGATTCAATCGATCGTTGCGAGATTGCTGGAATGCAACCTCGTCATCAGCATATTTAAAACCGGCAAAGCCGATTGCTGCAGCGATCAACGCTGCTATGCCAATTGCCACACCGAATTCAAGGTTTTTTTCCTTGCGATGAGTTTCGCGCCAGGGCAGTAAATTTATATTTGTCGACATTAGCTCATACCTCGCATAGCCAGCCCACAAGCGATCATCATTGCCGGGCCATCATCAATTAAGCGTTGTTGTGGTATGTCAGAGGCCACAGCCAACTCTGAAAAAGGGTCGGCGATAATGGTTGGTGTGCCGATGCGTTGCTCAATTAGTTCAGCAACACCCGGGATGCCTGTAGATCCACCTGCCAGAATGATTTGATCAACATAATCATTTTTGTCGGCAGAGAAGAAAAATTGCAGAAATCGATTAGCCTGTTGAACCATCAGATCTCTAAATGGTTCCAGTACTTCTGGTTCGTAGTTGTCAGGTAAACCTCCAACTCGTTTGACTCGACCTGCATCTTCGTAAGACAGACCGTAGCGACGCATTATTTCTTCAGTGAGTTGTTTGCCACCAAAGGGCTGTTCACGTGTATAGATAAGTTTTTGGTCACGCAACACGCAGAGGCTGGTCATGCTTGCGCCGATATCCAGGATGGCGACAGTCTGATCGCGACCTTCATCCTTGATCTGATGACTGATCAGATCGAAAGCGCCAACCACAGAGTAGGGTTCGATGTCGACGACAGATACATTCATGCCACCAATTTCTGCTGCAGCCGTTCTGTCTTCGACGTTTTCACTACGAGATGCAGCGAGAAGAACATCTACATTGCCGTAGGAATCTTCTGACGGCCCAATTACATGAAAGTCGAGATTGACCTCTTCGAGCGCGTAAGGGATGTACTGATCAGCCTCAAGCTGTATCTGTGCCTCCATCTCATGATCTTTTAGATCCGCAGGCATCTGAATAACTTTGGTTATAACCATGGCACTGGGTACCGCTACAGCGCAATTCTTTGTTCGTGTGCCTGAACGCTTGACAGCGCGACGTATAGCATCACCTACCGCTTCAATGTCTTGAAGATTTTTCTCATCGACCGCATTTGCAGGCAGAGGCTCAACTGTATAGTTGACAACCTTCAAGCCGGTCTTTTTGGCAGCCTTGAACTCGAGCAATTTTACTGATGTGGCCGTTATATCGAGACCAACCAGACCTTTGGATTTTGAAAGTAGTGACATAGCCTTAGCGTCGTGGCTCCAGTCGGGTTACATTAATGGTGTGCACAAACATCGGATATTATCTTTTCGTTGAAAGAAGGCTGCTCTGAACGGAAATGCCTTCAATCGGCTGTAGTACTTAAACTTTGTGACAAATTACTGTCTTTTTTACCGAAATTTTGCAATTTCGCCCGTCTGCACGGTTAACCTGATCCTGTGTTGATATAATTCGCGCACTCAATTGGAGTAAACATTGTTCATGCCAAAAAGTACGTCGATTATCGGCAGGTTATTTAAATGGTTATTTATTGCAGGATTCGTGTTCACCTTGTGCATAGTCGGTTTAGGGGTGTACCTGTACCAAAGTGTTGACCGCGATCTGCCGCCGGTAGATAGCCTGCGCGACGTTCAGTTGCAAATACCGCTCCGTGTGTACACAAACGATGGTGAGCTAATAGCGGAATATGGCGAAAAACGCCGTGAACCAGTGTCGATCTCCGCTGTCCCCAAAGTACTGACAGATGCGATTTTGGCGTCAGAGGATGATGCGTTTCGTTCTCATCCGGGTGTAAGCGTCAAAGGTCTAGCACGGGCCGCTGTCAATCTGATCAAGACCGGTGAAAAAGGACAGGGTGGTAGTACTATAACCATGCAGGTCGCGCGCAACTTCTTTCTCTCGCGCGAGAAAACCTACTCCCGAAAACTCAACGAGATCTTCCTGGCATTGCGTATAGAACGTGAGCTCAGCAAGGACGATATCCTTGAGCTGTACATGAACAAGATTTATCTGGGTAACCGCTCATACGGTTTCGCAGCAGCAGCCAAGGTGTATTACGGCAAACCGATACAGGACATCAATCTTGCGGAAGCGGCAATGTTGGCCGGGCTGCCAAAAGCACCTTCACGTTACAACCCGATTATCAATCCAGAGCGTGCTCTGTTAAGACGCAACTATGTGTTACGGCGATTGAACGAACTGGGCTGGATAAGTCAGGCAGAATATGACGAGACAATTGATGCGCCGGTAACGGCAAGCCTGCACTTCTCTCGTCCTGACGCTGAAGCACATTACGTTGGCGAGATGGCGCGCGCGCGCATCAAGGAACTGTACGGTGATCGCTGGTCGACAGCCGGTCTTAACGTTTATACAACACTTGTGGGCAAGCAACAACGTGCAGCTAATAAAGCGTTGCGTGGTGCATTGTATGCCTATGAAAAGCGCCACGGCTATACCGGGCCGATCGGCAAGCTGGACCCTGAACTATGGGACGACCCCGAAGCCCTTTCCGAAGCGCTGGGTGAATTCAGCACATACGGTGAATTGTTACCGGCGGTTGCGCTCAGTGTCACAGATGTTGATGCAATTGTGCGCACAGCTGACGGGACGAATCATCAATTGTCCTTCGAAGAAGATATAGCCTGGGCTCGTGAACGTATCGCCATAGATAAACTGGGTGACGAACTGACCACTGCCGGTGAAGTTCTTCAACTGGGCGATGTGATCTATTTATGGAGCGATCAGAACGGCAATGTAACTATGGTTCAGGAGCCCCAGGTCGAAGGCGCTTTGGTTGCCATGGATGCTTCCAGTGGTCGTATTCAAGCGCTTGTTGGAGGCTTTGATTTCAGACGCAGTAAATTTAACCGGGTAACGCAAGCCAAGCGACAGCCAGGAT
Source organism: uncultured Granulosicoccaceae bacterium (assembly GCA_964411665.1). Classification (GTDB taxonomy): domain Bacteria; phylum Pseudomonadota; class Gammaproteobacteria; order Granulosicoccales; family Granulosicoccaceae; genus CALFCE01. Next base: position 40,187 of record CAYPMR010000005.1, read on the forward strand.
CAACCTTCAAGCCTTTTATTTACTCTGCAGCGCTGGAGCAGGGTGATACAGCAGCAACGATATACAACGATGCACCTGTTGTTTTTCATGATGATGCACTTGAGGGTGAATGGCGTCCACAAAATTACAGCGGTAGATTTTACGGGCCGACGCGTTTGCGCGAAGCCCTGGTCAAATCACTTAATCTGGTTTCAATTCGTGTGTTGCGTGAAATTGGTGTTGAGTCTGCGGTCGATCATGCGAAACGCTTTGGTTTTGCAGAGTCGTCTATGCCGCCTGATCTGTCATTGGCACTGGGTAGTGCGACAGTGACACCCCTGGAGATTACTACCGGTTTCAGCGTGTTTGCCAATTCGGGCTATTTGGTCGAGCCGTATTTCATTGACAGGATCGAAGATTCAAAAGGCGTGCTTGTCTATCATGCGCCTGATGTGGTGCTCTGTGACACTTGCGATGCTGCACAAATCAATCCACTGGCCAAAGAGGTCGGCGCTCAGACTCATAACGCCACAGACAGCGTCAGTGAAAGTGACAACGCAGATGCAAACAGTGATGACATATTGCATCCGCAAATCATCACCTCGGTAGATGCGCCACGTGTGATAGATCAGCGCAATGCCTACATCATGCGCAGCATGCTGCAGGAAGTAACGACCCGTGGCACCGGGCGAAAAGCGGCGGAACTCGGTCGTAGTGATCTTGGTGGTAAAACCGGCACCACAAACAACCAACTCGATGCCTGGTTTGCAGGTTTTGGGGCCAATATGGTCGCTACCGCCTGGGTTGGTTCCGATGGGCTGACGCCGCTTGGTCGGCTTGAAGCGGGCGGCCGTGTTGCCTTGCCCATGTGGATGGATTTTATGGCCGAGTCTCTACCGGATTACCCGCTAGCGTCCCCACAGGAACCGGACGGTATCAAGACTGTTCGAATCGATCGCTCTACCGGTGAAGCGGTCAGCGGTGCTGATTCATCGATACTGGAAATGTTCTTTAGCGAGAATGCACCGGCCACTGCGCGCAGCCAATCGACGTTCACCAGTAGCGGCAACGGCACCAATGCCGGCGTTACGATCAGTAATCCACCGGTTACCCGGGCGGAAAAAAAGACGGCTAAAGAGAAGGTAGAAGACCTGTTTTGACGGCTGTTAACCCAGGCTCCGGTCATAACAAAGTTTAGAGCTTGGGCCCGTACTGAGTTGCAACTCACTTACAACTTACTTGCAACTTATTTGCAACTTATTTGTAACTGAGCGAGCGCACCGACTGAAGCATCAGAGCCAGATTGTCCGGGTCGACATGTTGGTGAATACCATGGCCCAGGTTGAACACGTGACCGGGTCCGTCACCAAAACTTGTCAGTACTTTTTCGACTTCTGCATGGATTGTTTCGGCTGAACCGTAAAGAACGGACGGATCCAGATTGCCTTGTAGTGCAACTCGGTCACCCGTCAACCGACGTGCATCGGCAAGTTCGGTAGTCCAGTCCACTCCCACAGCATCGCAACCTGTCTGAGCAATTTTGTCCAGCCATAGACCCCCGTTTTTGGTGAACAGTGTCAGCGGGACTTGAGTGCCATTGTAAGTGCGTTGTAGTTTGTCAACGATCAGCGCCATGTAGTGCAAAGAGTATTCGAGATAGCGCTCGCGCGATAGCACGCCTCCCCAGGTATCAAAAATCATTAAGGATTGAGCGCCGGCGGCGATTTGAGCGTTCAGGTAATCGGCAACCGAGTTCGCCACCTTCTCAAGCAAACTGTGCATTAATTGTGGTTCGCTAAACATCAGGCCTTTGATCTTTGAGAAGTCTTTTGTTCCTCCACCTTCAACCATATAGGTGGCGAGTGTCCAGGGACTGCCTGAAAATCCGATTAGCGGTACCTTTCCATCAATTTCCCTACGTGTCAGACTGATTGCATCCATGACATAACGTAAGTCTTCTGCAGGATCCAGTGTGGGCAGGCTATCAATACTTTTTTTATCGCGTATCGGGTTGGAAAATTTTGGTCCTTCGCCTTGCTCAAAATGCAGGCCTAGTCCCATGGCGTCCGGGATGGTCAGGATATCGGAGAAAATAATTGAAGCATCGAGATCAAAACGTCGTAACGGTTGTAGTGTTACTTCGCAGGCAAGTTCGGGTGTTGTGCAAAGGGTCATAAAATCCCCGGCCTTCGCTCTTACTTCACGATACTCAGGCAGATACCTGCCGGCTTGGCGCATCACCCACACGGGAGTTCGCTCGACGCTCTCTCGCATAAGTGCACGTAAGTAGAGGTCGTTTTTCAGTTCGGGATACACGTCAGTGCTGCTCGTATGTCGTGTTACTTAATATTCGATTTAAATATATGCCTGCGAGGGATCCAGCTGCGATCAACGGTGCTGACTAGTCGCTCAGGCAAGGTTACACGGCAAGGTAGTCGATAATACCGGTTGCTGCATTGCGACCCTCGAAAACAGCAGTGACGACAAGGTCTGAGCCTCGAACCATATCCCCGCCGGAGAAAACTTTCTCATTGCTTGTCTGATGCATGGGACTATCTTCGCTGGTTTCCCCTGCCACCAGTATATGTCCGCGTTTGTCGGTGTTGATCCCGAAATCGTCCAGCCAGCTGGCGGGACTCGGACGGAAACCGAAGGCGATCAGCACGGCGTCTGCAGCGATGATTTCTTCCGAGCCCGGTACGATTTCAGGCATGGCGCGACCTCGCTCGTCTGGTTCACCCAGGCGCGTAGTGGCAAGCTTTACACCTTCCACTTTATCCTTGCCGACTATTTCTACGGGCTGTTTATTCCACAGAAATTGCACACCCTCTTCGCGAGCGTTTTTAACTTCACGTCGTGACCCTGGCATGTTTTCGCGGTCTCTTCTGTAAGCACAAGTAACTGAACTTGCGCCCTGGCGTACGGCTGTGCGGTTGCAATCCATGGCTGTATCACCACCGCCAAGGACGACTACCTGTTTGCCCTTTAAATCGATGTGTTCGCCCTTATCAGGCCAGTTGTATTGATGATTAACATTGCTTATCAGATAGGGTAATGAATCATATACGCCGGGTAATTGTTCACCCGGAAATCCACCTTTCATATAGGTGTAGGTCCCCATACCCAGAAACACAGCATCGTAGTGTTCCAGTAGTTTCTCGAAGGGCACATCTTCGCCCACGGTAGTACCTAATTGAAATTGTACGCCCATGTGTTCGAGGATCTCACGGCGTTTAAAAACGACTTCTTTTTCCAGTTTGAAGGGTGGGATGCCGTAGGTAAGCAGGCCACCGATCTCTTTGTAGCTGTCGAAGACCACGGCTTGTATGCCGTTTCTGGCAAGCACGTCGGCACATCCGAGACCAGCAGGACCGGCGCCAACAATAGCAACACGTTTGCCTGTGGCAGTCACCGAAGACATATCCGGCATCCAGCCGAGCTTCAGGGCTTCATCTGTAATGTATTTTTCAATTGATCCAATCGTTACCGCACCAAAGCCGTCATTCAGTGTGCAAGCGCCTTCGCACAATCGATCCTGCGGACAAACCCGCCCGCACATCTCTGGCAAGGAATTGGTGCGATGAGACATCTCCGCAGCTTCAAGGAGGTTGCCCTCGCTGATTAATTGCAACCAATTCGGAATGTAGTTATGTACCGGGCACTTCCATTCACAATAGGGATTGCCGCAGTGCAGACATCGGGCCGCCTGAGACGCTGCCTGATCTGCATCGAACTGACCATAAATCTCGCGATAGTCCTGAACGCGGATTTCAACCTCGGTTTTCGCTGGATCCTGACGTGGTGCATCCAGAAATTGAAAATGATTTTTTGTCATAAAGTGCCTTGAAGTCCGTTAACCCTTCGCTAGTAGTCCGATCTGCCAGCGGGTCCGGCCGGGGTATCACATCTTATTGTTTGTTCTAAAGCGCGCTTAAAAGGTTTTTTACCATTGCGCTGACTTCGCCCATGTCTGCCTTGCCCTGAATTTTGGGTTTTAAGGTGTTCATGACTTTACCCATATCCTTTATTGACGATGCACCCGACTCATCAATGCATTGTTTGATCATGGGTTCGATTTCCTCGATAGGTAAAGCGGCAGGCATGTACTCGCGGATAATGCTTACCTCTGCTTCCTCTTGCGCAAGCAAATCGTCGCGTCCGGCTTTTTCGTACTGGATGATGGATTCTTTGCGCTGCTTGAGCATTTTTTCGAGTACGCTGAGTGTCGCGTCGTCATCAAGCTCCTGACGTTCGTCGACTTCGCGTTGCTTGATGGCTGCCGACACCAATCTTAATGTTGCCAGACGCTCTTTATCTTTGGCTTTCATGGCAACCTTGATGTCATCAAGGATGCGAGTGCGAGTTGTCTCTTGCGATGTGTTGTCTGTCATAACTTCAACCTTTGTGGTCGCGCAATGAGCGGTCTGCCAACATGGGGTCGGCTGATGACCTATTGTCCGGGAGTGCAGCCGTGCTACTTCGAACCCAGGTGTTTAGCTTACCTCAAGTTTGCTCGAGATTACCTGAAGGGGGTGGGAGTATTGCCAGATTCAGGTTCTGTGGCGCTAGCCCGGCAATGACCGGACCTTACACACAAGTCACACAAATCGAACAGTCGCTCTGACAAACTGCGACGCAGCCGCGTTGCAGCAAAGTGGGCATCGGGCTGGAAAAGCAGGCTTGGCTGATACTGATTAAAACGATGTTTGATCAATACATTCGTACGCGGCGGGCGTTTTCTTTAGCGAGTTTTTTCTGATGTCGCTTGACCGCAGCAGCAGCTTTTCGCTTTCGCTCGGAGGTTGGTTTTTCGTAGAATTCCCGGCGTCGGGTTTCAGTTAATACCCCGGCTTTCTCACAGGCGCGCTTGAAGCGGCGCAACGCCATTTCAAAGGGTTCGTTTTCTTTGACACGCACAGCAGGCATAGAGCATCTATTCCTTAAGGTTTGACTTATATTTTGGTGCAGACAGCCCGTTAGTATACACTGCGGCCGCATTAATTCAAAACACTACCCTGCAGTAGGTAGTGTCCTAATAAAAATGAATGAATTACTGCATGCACATCTAAAGCCAGTAAACGGAATTATTCCTCTGTTTTGCCGCTTTAAAGGGTTTCATCGTGACCGATGAAAGCGGACATTTAGAAGCGTTTAAGTTGGTCAAATCTCGGAAAGACTTCATCCAGCATAAATTTGGCTGCTTGAGCAACAATTCTCTGAAAAGGGGCACCATCGAGAGAAGGGTCGATTCCTTCTCCGAAGACTGGCTCGACTTGAAATTTTGCCTTTATATCAAGTTCCACCTCGCGCGGCAGATCTCTGGACTCGATTTCCGATATTTTATCGCCGCTTTTCACCATGCCCCCATCAGCCGGTTTTTTAAACGAGTATCCGTCGGCGCTTGTTACTTCGACGAGATTATCAGAAACCATGTTGCCAGTAACAGCCATCATTCGGTGCTTATCCCAATTGTTGATTTGGCTGATTTGCCACAGAATCCAATTTTCTGGCCTAGACCGGCGAAGGTAGGGTTGTATGCTTTCGATGACTCGAAACCTATCGGAACCAACCTCAATGCCAGGCATTCGACCTCGTCTTTGGTGGGCCTCGGCAAAAGATTCGGCAGTCTCGCAGATCGGCATCTGAACTCGGTTCTCTTTTCCTGCGACGGGCTTGGCTATAGCGAACAAAATATGATCGAGACTGCTTCTGATTTGGTGGGCGATTTCACCTATGAGGATCGGAATTTCGTGAGGTACAGGCTTTTGTTGCCCGAATCGCCAAATGACGCTCCCTTGCTCGTTCATCTCGGCCCTGACATCATAGAAATCAGACTTCTTAAGGGGCTTGCAAGCTTGGTTGAGGTCGTTGATGTGAGTTACGGCCCGCATTACCTTGATTTTCGCTCCATATAGTGGATCGTCTGAACTAGTTTGAAATCGATAAGTTTTTGCCTCTCCATTCGGAACTTCCCGAAATGACAAGTTGGGTGAAAGTCGATGACTTGGTTTTGATTGATCGTCGTTCATACAGGCTTTCTTTTAATCACTTGCGATTCTTTTTCGGAGCCAATCAGAGACCGACAAATCAGTTTTTGCAGCCATGCGCTTAATGTATGCAGCATCATTCTCAGTGACCCTGAATTGCAGCAATACACTCCTGCGCTCTTTGTCCGAAACTTCTGGCCGCCCACGCGGTTTCTTAACCTCTTTTGCCACACGAATATCCTTGTAAAATTTATTTAATGTAATACAATAAATATATCAAGTCAAGGGAGCGAATCATGCCAAAACACCTCGAAATCGAAAAGAAAACCCTCGCAATGTCAATGTTGTGTGAAGGTAACTCTATTCGCGGTGTTGAGCGCATGACAGGCATTCACCGCGACACCATAATGCGCTTGGCTGTTCGTGTTGGTAACGGCATGAAGAAAGTACAGGACGAGTTGTTTACTGGTCTTGAATCCAAGCGGCTAGAGATTGACGAAATCTGGGGATTTGTTGGTGCAAAGGCGTTAACCACCAAGACCAGAGAGATAGAAGGCGCTTGTGATGATTGGACATGGATCGCGCTGGATGCCGATACAAAGCTAGTCCCGTCATGGCATGTTAGCGACCGCAAGCAGGTGGATGCTGACGCTCTAATCTCTGATCTGAAATCAAAGCTGGTGAATCGCCCTCAAATATCAACTGACGGCCTGTCTAACTATATCTGGGCAATTGAGAAAGCATTCGGTAGCGATGTGGATTACGGCAGTATTGTCAAAACCTACAGCCAAAGGGATCTCAAAGGAGCGCGCCGTTACTCATTACCGGAGGTCGTATCAACTAAAAAAGAAGTGATGCAGGGGAATCCAGATGTGGACAAAATCTCAACCTCTTACGTTGAAAAGCAAAACCACACTCTGCGAATGCATTGCCGTCGACTGGCTCGTCTGACTAACGCTTTCTCAAAGAAGCGCGAGAATTTCGAGGCAGCGATTTCCCTGCACTACGGCTACTACAACTTGGTAAAATCGCACAAGACGATCAAATGCACGCCTGCGATGGAAGCTGGCAAGACAAAGACATTTTGGACAGTTAGGGATTTGGTTGAAAAAGGCGAATCCGCTCTCAAATTCTCTTAAGTCATTGATATTTCAGTTTATCTTCAATAATTGTGACGATGCAGGAGCCAGCCGAATCTAATGATATTCTATGTATAGCCGAAATATGTCAGATATGGCATATTTCCAGCTATGATCTTCCTAGCTAGGGCTTATTAAGAATGCAACGGGAAAAGCCCCTCCATCGTGCCGCTGGCGTCGACATGCAGACCCCGCCTGTGCCGCGGGAGAACAGAAAGAGGGCTGGATATTTATTGCGTCAAGTTCAGCTGGGAGATGACCCCGACCCGAATATGTGCTCTAACTTCAAGCCGTATACGCAGATAGGCTCTGGTTGTTATCAGATTAACTTGGATAAGACATGGCGGATCATATATTGGGTGGGTGCCCACGCGATTTACGTTCTTAATGTCTTTGCTAAAAAAAGCAATACGACACCTAAGTCCATAAAGGACGTCTGCGAATCTAGATTGAGAACCTGCAAAGAACATCACAGGGATAACTATGAGCAATAACGAAACTCCCAGAAGCATAACGTTAGAGGAATTCCTAGACCTTTCCAAGGCCGATATTGCTTATATCGATACCAAGGTTGCGTTAAAGAAGTCAATCAAAAAATTTCGAATTGAGGCAGGCATCACTCAAAGTGACTTAGCTGATTTGCTAGATTCTAGTCAATCGCGTGTGGCGAAGATGGAAGGCGGAGATACATCGGTTTCCATCGATCTCATGTTGAAAGCGCTTTTTGCGCTTGAACTTAGTCGTAATGACATAGCGGCGATCATTTCTCCCGAAATCGATGCGAAAATTGTTCTAGAAGTTGAGCAGCAGGTGAACAAATGGCGCAAGAACTTCGCCAAAAGGCTCGACCATTTAGAATGGACGATCCATCAAATTGCTGCGCAACCGAAGCGGCCAAAAACTGTAGGCAACCCGAAGGTCATCTCGTTAAAACAAGATCAGCCTTTACCGTTATGGCAGGTGCAATAGAAAAATGTCAGATTTTGTTCTGCAAAACGTTCGCGTTCGAAAACAACATATAACAACAAGCGATGATATTGCTGACATTGAATTTATAGATCGGAAAGAGGTCGTTCTTGGAAGCCTGAGTTTCCTAGATGGAATAACTGTTTTCAATTATGAATTATCGCAAAACGAACAGCTTTGGCGTTATCGGTTCGACATTCTTTTGGGTGTTAGAGCCGTCAAAAAGAGTGATAAACAAAAGGACAAGAATAGCGAGCAAGAATTGCACTCGGCGCTTTTTGAAATCAGCGCGCTGCTAGCTGTTACGTATGACCACCAAGAAGAAATCGATGTAAATCAGCATAATTTCCATACCGAGCATGGGCTATCGCCAATCGAACATGCGTGGCCGTATTGGATGGAAATAGTTGCTGGTTCATGCCAAAGATCAGGATTTTCCCCTCCAATAGCCCCTCCTCGAAATATACCGAAGTTAGAGATTGGAGTAGAGGCCAACTCGTAAATTCTTGCACAATGTCCGAATATATAAATAACCTGACAGATGCCGTTGCGGCCATGCACAAGTGTCGCTGTAGTCATTTTGGAACCGAGCATATAAAGGAAGAGCACGAAGGCAAGGACGTCTGGGAAGGCGATGTGGAGATATTTCAGCTTGAAGGGCATCCAAAAGCTAATGTTGCTTATGGATGGGGTTGGATGGATGACGATGACGAAATCCAGTACATTGGGATATTGCAGGTGCCGCCGGTTGAAGATGCGGTGACGGCTGTTAGGGCGGCTATTGCTTCAGGCAACTTCCCTAAAGATACTAAAGGCGCTAAAAATGGATGATGCAAAGGTGTTTGAGAATGCGAAATGGATGCAAGAGAATCTTGAAAAGGAACTGAAAACCTTTAGAGATAACAAGGAGGGCTATCCGGAAGATGAGGTCGGAGTACGATATTCGTATGCGGACATAAAACACTCTTTTCCGATGCCAGGTGACAACCCAGATGAATTCGGCGGAATTATCGTCGATGAATCGGCCTTAACAGATATGACCAATCGCATCCGAATGAGGTTTGGTCGATTTGACGATTCTCCTCGGCTGCCAGGATATGAATTCAAGAGATTTTCGGGAAGTCAATAGTCGTCAGATTTTATTAGGACACTACCCTGCAGTATGTATGCAATTTCCCGATTATACCGGCCCTGCCTGTCCTCGATTGAGTGCAATAGTGATAAAGCTGCAGAAAACAACATGTTAGAAAGGGACAGCTGATGCTGGTGCTTGGCGTAGAGTCCTCTTGTGACGAAACCGCGGTCGCTCTGTACGATAGTAGCCGGGGTTTGCAGGCCCATTTGATCCACAGCCAGATTGATTTACATGCCGCATATGGTGGCGTTGTACCTGAACTTGCATCACGTGACCACATTAAGCGCTTGATGCCCTTGTTGAATCAGCTGCTTGAGCAATCCGGTCAGAGTTTGTCCGCTATCGACGCGGTGGCTTACACCAGTGGGCCCGGGCTTGCAGGTGCTCTGTTGACCGGCGCAATGGGTGCCCGGGCACTAGCCTGGGGTCTCGATGTGCCGGCTATTGCGATCCATCACATGGAGGGCCATTTGCTGTCTCCAATGCTTGAGCAGGATGCGGCAGAACCGCCGTTTGTCTGTCTGTTGGTGTCGGGTGGGCATTCGCAACTAATAAGGGTTGATGCGATAGGGCGGTATGAATTTCTTGGTGATACACTCGATGATGCAGCTGGCGAGGCCTTTGACAAGACGGCCAAAGTTCTGGGTTTGCCTTACCCTGGAGGGCCGCATCTGGCAAAGCTTGCAGAGTCCGGTAATCCACGAGCCTATGCGTTTCCCCGGCCGATGACTGACCGGCCAGGACTGGATATGAGTTTTAGCGGATTGAAAACGGCTGTGATCGTTGCCTGGAGACAAGTCTGCGAAGCCTCTCTGGATGCCCCCGATCTGCAATCTTCAAAGGCGGATCTGGCAGCCTCGTTTCAGTCGGCAATTGTCGACACACTCAGAATAAAATGCCAGCGAGCGTTGCAGCAGGAAGGGCTCAACCACTTGGTAGTTAGTGGTGGCGTCAGTGCCAATCGGCATCTGCGTGCAGTATTTGATCAGAAACTAACCACCTTGGAAGTTCGTGGTCGCGCTGTTGAAATTGATTATCCGTCGCTCGAATTCTGTACTGATAACGCGGCCATGATCGCTTTGGTTGGTGCTCTGCGCCTGGATTCGCAGGGTGGGGTGTCTGATGATAGAGGGTCGCTAGAGGTGGAGATACGCCCGCGTTGGCCCATATCCGAACTGCAGCCGTCCGTGATGCCTTGCTGAATCCTATTGGTGTGATCTTAAACGTCGGCAGTGGTGTTGTTTGGTGCTGACTTATCGGTGGATTTTTCGTTTACCCGGGGTTCATTTCCTGTGATGAGCCGTTTGATGTTTTCCCGGTGCCGCCAATACAGCAACGCGCTGATAATCAGGAAAATCCCTGCAGCCGGTGTCTTGCCGGAAACCAGCAGTAATAACGGTATTGCTGCGAAGGTAACCAGTGCTGCCAGGGACGAAATCCTGAACACCAGGCAGGTGGCCAACCAAAAGCTCAAAGCGAGTAAACCCGTGATCCAGTGTGTGCCGAGAATAGCTCCCAGGCCGGTTGCCACTCCCTTGCCACCACGAAAGCCGAAGAACACCGGGAACAAGTGCCCGAGCACGGCGCCAAGGCCGGCAAGGGCGATCCAAAACAGGTTCATCCCGAGCATACTGGCCAGCACCGCCGCGACCAGGCCTTTGAGCATATCGCCGATTAAGGTCAACGCTGCCGGCTTTTTGCCGCCCAGGCGCAATACATTTGTAGCACCCGGGTTTTTCGAGCCAGACTCTCTGGGATCAGGTAGTCCAAGCAAACGACAAACAATGACCGCGCTTGAGAGCGAACCCAGCAAGTAGGCAATAATGGTGATTATCAATCCGGTGAACAAACCGTCAAATATGAGCTGTGGCATAAGTAATTATTGGGTATCGCGTCAGTCTGTGTATCGCAAGAATCGGATGATACGATCCGGTGATTCCCATTTGATGTCAATTGGGGGCTCTCTGTAAATGGCAACGCCATCTGCACAGGGTCAGCATGCGTACGATCTACCCGATTTGCATAGAATCGGGCAGTTGCATGGGCGATGCTTTAGCCCCAGTGGTGATTTTGCAGCAATTCCCGATTTGCTGTCGGAGCGTTTGCTACAACGCCTCGATACACTTGCCATGCATCCGGCCACTGTGCTTGATCTGGGGTGTACCAGCGATTACCAACTCAATTCACTGCGCCAACGTTTCCCCGATGCGAATATTCTGGGTGCCTGTTGGTCCTCTTCCGGTCTGTCACGGCTGAGCTCGACAACAACCCCAGCGCAAGCTCGGCCGCTAGCGGGTGCCTGGCAGCCCGATACTGCGGTGTCCGAATCGGGTCTGCGGCGTAAACTGGGTCGCACCCTGGCAGGCATTGGCAAGCTTATACCTGTTCGCGGTTTCGCCGCTTCTGCCAGTAAGCCATGGTCGGTTATTGCAGCCCTGCCTGACCAGTTGCCCTTGCCAGATAACTCTTTTGAGCTGGTTATTGCCAGTCAGGTGTTGCCGTGGTGTCAGGACCCGGGCGCTGTTTTCAAAGAGATGCATCGCTTGCTGGCGCCGGGCGGGGCGTTTTTCTGGAGTGGCGCCGGGCCGGACACGCTGAGCGAATATCGGGCTATCTGGCAACAGGTTGATCATTATCCTCACGTCTGGGGATTACGTGACATGCATGATCTGGGTGACGATATGTTGCGTTGTGGATTCAGTGCACCGGTTATGGATCGAGAGAATCTGACCCTTGAATATGTGTCAGTGGATGCGCTGGTTGCTGATTTGCGCGCTAATGCTCTGGTCAACATAGCGGCTGGTAGACGCCGTGGGCTGATGTCGCGAGAAGCTGTTAACCGCCTCAGAGCTGCTGCTGCTTCCTTGTCACCCGACGCTGACGAGAGTATCGATGTTACTTTCGAGCTGATTCAGGGGCATGGCTGGAAAGCTGAACCTCCACCTGTTGTGGAAAATCGCGATCCAACAGTATTTAAAGTGCCGATTGATGCCATAGCGCGTAAATCGACCCAAAAATTTGATTGAAAAGTGGCTGCGAATCACTTTTGCGTCGCTTGTCTATTGCCTGTGAGTTGCATACTGATCTGCGTAATCGTTCTGCAGGTTTTTTACGCGAGGACTATTATTCAAAATCGATATATAATTCGGTGGTTGTAATTGCAGTTTCGGTAGTGAAGGGTCGCATCCTTTAGAGTCCGTTGAACGTATCAAGTAACATTACAGGCAGCTGACATGGTGCTGGCAAACGTGTGCTGATGGCTTCAAACGTAATCTTTTGGTTTGAATGAGTCAGGTTGGAAACGCTGTCGTTGAGCGCTGTGCCAATCGCAACTATCATTACGGGAACCGACGAGTAAGGCGCTTGATAGAAAAGCTCGAAACCGCGAACCTGGAAACTCCCGCAAGTGGTGCTGCAGGTGCTGCAGGTGCTGGAAATGGCGAGCGCAACAGAGATAACGATAAAGGACTGCAGGCAGAGAGCGCAGGACCCAGGGAGAATGAGTCAGCAGGCCCTGCTACTACATTTGTTGTAAGCCCGAATTTATCCATGAGCTGGCGTGCCAATATGTATTTGGCGGGTGCGGTAGCCGTTGTGTGTCTGGGCACGGCAATCGTTTGGGCATTTTTCGGCTTTTGGGTCGTATTGCCTTTTGCGGGTGCTGAGGTCATTTTTGTTACGTGGTGCCTGCACACGACTGTCAGAAAGCTGTCAGTCAAAGAAGTCATTACAATCAGTGAAAACGAGATTAAGGTTGAATGGGGCAGAACCGGCCCACAACAATCGGTAAAGTTGCCACGTCACTGGACTCGTCTGGCGTACAGCTGCTCGGAAAACCCTTTCGAAGTGGGTGATCTGATGGTCTGCGCTTACGGAAAAAGCTATGCACTTGGGAGCAGTCTGGGGCGCTCCGAGAAGCATGAGCTCTTTACAGAGCTGAACAAACTGATTTAGTCGAGTTAACAATAGATGTCGCGATAGGTGTCGATATCCCATGGTCTCATTGGGGTGTGGCGCATTAACTCGACCGAAAAGATTTTAAATTTAAGTTTTGGAGATAAAACTCATGTCGAGCAGCACTCGAAGTGCTTTGGCAATAGCGCATGCGGTCTTTGCGCTGTTGGCGTTTGTTCCGGCGGCACATGCCGGCTACACAGACGTTATCAATATGCCGGTGGGCGTAACGGAGGTCAGCCGCGAAGTATTTGGCTTGCACATGCTGATATTCAAAATCTGCGTAGTCATTGGCGCCGTTGTATTCGGCATCATGATCTATTCGATGATCTATCACCGCAAATCCAAAGGCGTCACACCTGCAACCTTTCATGAAAGCACAACAGTCGAGGTAATCTGGACTGTGTTGCCGTTCGTGATCTTGCTCTTCATGGCCTGGCCTGCGGCCAAGGTGCTGATCAAGATGGAAGATTTTTCCGGATCTGAAATGTCAGTGAAGATCACTGGCTATCAGTGGCGCTGGCATTATGATTATATTGAAGAGGGTGTTAACTACTTCAGTCAGCTCGAGCCGCAACACAATGTAGCGCGCCAATTAGGATCTGAAGTCGAGCTTGAGCAATTCGACAACTATATAAAGGAAGTCGATAACCCTCTGATCCTGCCAGTGGGTAAGAAAATCCGCTTCCTGCATACGGCAGCTGACGTTATTCACGCTTGGTGGGTGCCTGCTCTTGCAGTGAAGAAAGATTCAATCCCCGGCTTTATTAATGAAAACTGGGCGCTTATTGAAGAGCCAGGTGTATACCGTGGTAAGTGTGCCGAACTCTGTGGTCGTGACCACGGATTTATGCCGATTGTTGTAAAAGCTGTTAGCCAGGAAGAATTTGATGCATTCATTGCAGAGAAAAAGTCTGAAGGGCAAACCGCGCACAACGACACGACGCGACAATGGTCGAAGAATGAATTGATGGCACGCGGTGAAGAGGTTTATGGCCGTAACTGTGTTGGTTGCCATCAGAAAAACGGTAAAGGTATACCCAATATGTTTCCGGCCATCGCTGGCAGTGACATAGCGACCGGAGACATCGACAGACATTTATCAACAATCGTTGATGGCGTGGAAGGTACACCTATGCAGTCTTATCGCGATGTGTTGTCCGACGTCGAACTTGCCGCGGTTATAACCTATCAACGTAATGCGCTGGGTAATGCCATGGGTGATGCCATGCAACCCTATTATGTGAAACGCATGTTGCTAGGTGGGCGCGATGCGATCGCTGCACGCGCGACAAACGAATTCGATTTTTTAACAGATACTGAAATTTCATCCGGCGTAGCCGGCACAGGAGTGAAAAACTGATGAGTGCTTACGGTAAGGCTCAACATGATGAGCACGACGATCACCATGGCCCCGCTCCTGGCCTGACTCGCTGGTTATACACCACCAACCACAAAGATATAGGTACGCTCTATCTGTGGTTCTCGCTGCTTATGTTTTTTATCGGCGGTGCCATGGCTCTGGTGATTCGTGCTGAATTGTTCCAGCCCGGTATCCAGATAGTCGATCCGATGTTCTTCAACTCGATGACGACCATGCACGCGATCGTCATGATTTTCGGTGTCGTTATGCCGGCCTTTGTTGGCTTGGCTAACTGGATGATCCCCATGATGCTTGGTGCGCCTGACATGGCGTTGCCCCGGTTGAACAACTGGAGTTTCTGGATCATGCCGTTTGCATTCACCATTATGCTCTCGACTTTGTTTATGGATAGTGGTGGACCTGCTGGTGGCTGGACACTCTATCCGCCACTGACCTTGCAAATGGGCGACAGTTTCGCGTTTGTTATTTTCGCGATCCACTTTATGGGTATTTCATCGGTCATGGGATCGATCAATATCGTCGCAACGATCTTCAACATGCGTGCCCCCGGCATGACGCTGATGAAGATGCCGTTGTTTGTCTGGACATGGTTGATTACTGCTTATCTTCTTATTGCAACCATTCCGGTATTCGCAGGTGCAGTAACCATGCTGCTAACCGATAGATATTTCGGCACTAGCTTCTTTAGTGCTGCAGGTGGTGGTGACCCGGTGATGTTCCAGCATATTTTCTGGTTCTTTGGTCATCCCGAAGTCTATATTCTGATACTTCCTGCATTCGGTATTATCTCATCGATCATTCCAACCTTTGCGCGCAAGCCTCTGTTTGGTTATGACTCGATGGTCTATGCAACCGCATCAATTGCGTTTCTGTCTTTCATCGTCTGGGCACACCACATGTTCACCACCGGTATGCCATTGGCAGGTGAGTTGTTCTTTATGTTCTCGACCATGATGATATCGGTACCCACTGGTGTGAAGGTGTTTAACTGGGTTGCTACCATGTGGAAAGGGGCGATGACCTTTGAAACCCCGATGTTGTTCGCTATCGGATTTGTCATCATGTTTACCATCGGCGGCCTGTCAGGTTTGATGCTCGCTATCACGCCGGCAGATATTCAGTACCACGATACGTATTTCGTGGTTGCACACTTCCACTACGTATTGGTGCCTGGTGCTATCTACTCACTCCTTGCGGCAACCTATTACTGGATCCCCAAGTGGACCGGCAATATGTACGACGAGAAACTGGGAAAGATACATTTTTGGACGTCCACTATTTTCGTTAATGTGTTGTTCTTCCCCATGCACTTTGTAGGTCTGGCCGGTATGCCTCGACGAATCCCGGATTACAGCCTGCAGTTTGCTGACTGGAATATGATCGCCTCTATCGGTGCATTCGGCTTCGGTTTTGCACAGATAATATTCGTCTGGGTAGTGGTGAAATGTGTTCGCGGCGGTAAGAAGGCTACAGACGAAGTCTGGGAAGGTGCAGTGGGTCTTGAGTGGACGGTTGCATCGCCTGCGCCTTACCATACATTTGAAGCACCGCCTTCGCAGTCCTTGATTAACAAGAATCATTTCTGATGGCAGAAACGGCGAATCTGTCGATGCACAAACCCGTGGATGACAGTGATTTAGATAACGAAGCTCAGGCCGTTGCCAGACGACGTCGCAAGATTCGTCTGGCGCTGTTGCTGGGTGTTATCGCGGTTAGCTTTTATGTGCTTAGTATTGCCTCTATTGTATTCACTCGTGGAGGAGCGGCGTGAGTCAACATTCTGAATCTGACCCCTCAGCATCTGCTGTTGAGCGCAGCCACTACAAGGTTGCCGGAAAAATGGTGTTGCTTGCTGCTGCCATGTTCGGTTTCGGTTATCTGATGGTGCCGCTCTATGAAGTCATCTGTGAAGTCACAGGGCTTAATGGAAAAACCGGCAGAATCAGTGTTGCTGAGAGCGAAGCCCGCCTCGAGCAAGCTTTGACAACCAACGGTGGGGAGGCAATCGAACGTGAGATTACGGTTGAGTTTGTTGGTATCGTTAGTGCGGGTGGAAACTGGGAGTTCAAGCCCAACCAGCACCAAATGAAAGTGACACCTGGTCAGCAATATGTCACTAGTTACTTTGCGCGCAACCTGTCGACTCAACCGGTTGTTGGTCAGGCGTCACCGAGCGTAAGCCCGAGCGCTGCAGCAAAGTATTTCAATAAGACTGAATGCTTTTGTTTTACCAGACAGGAATTCGAAGCCAACGGTGGACGTGATATGCCGGTCACCTTTGTCATAGACCCGAAAATACCGATTAATGTTGATCGTGTGACATTGTCGTATACCTTTTTTAAATCTGCAGATCAGACCCTGTCTCTTTCAATGGCGCCTGAATCTGAACCTGCCGCTTCTGGCAGCTAGCAAACACTTTACTGGAGAACGCGCACCATGAGTGCATCGTCCGGATATTACATACCCCATGAAGCCCGCTGGCCAATCGTTGGCTCAATAGGCTTGTTTCTATTTTTTATGGGCTTCGGCAGTATGCTGAATGATCAGGCAATGGGCACGCCCATGCTATTGATCGGTCTGGCCATAATTATCTGGATGATGTTTGGCTGGTTCAGCATGGTGGTACGCGAAAGCGAATCAGGCACTTATAACGGACAGGTTGATGTGTCGTTCCGCATGGCGATGATGTGGTTCATCTTCTCTGAAGTCATGTTCTTCGGCGCTTTCTTTGGTGCCTTGTTTTATGCCCGCCAATTCTCCGGTCCCTGGATCGGTGGTGATGGTGGCGGTGGTGCGGTCATGACCAATTCCATTTTATGGAATGGATTCGATTACATTTGGCCAAACAACGGCCCGGCTAAAATTGGTGATGGCTTCGCCAGCAATCAAACATTCTCTCAAATGGGGTGGTTCGGTTTACCACTGATTAACACCCTGTTACTGCTGACCAGTGGTGTCACCTGTACGATCGCACACCATGCAATCAAGGTTGCTGATCACAGCAAGATGGTTCGCTGGCTGGCCGCAACTGTCGGTCTTGGATTAATTTTTGTGTGTCTTCAGGCGTATGAGTATTACCATGCTTATCATGCACTAGGGCTGAAACTTACCAGCGGAATTTACGGTTCAACCTTTTTCATGTTGACCGGATTCCACGGTTTCCACGTAACGATGGGAGCCGTCATGCTGTTTTTCGTGATGCTCAGAGGCATGCGCAAGCATTTTTCCGCTACGAATCACTTTGCCTTTGAGGCCGCTGCCTGGTACTGGCACTTTGTCGATGTCGTCTGGTTGGGTCTGTTTATATTTGTCTATCTGGTCTGATCGCCAGATAAATTTTCGTTGCGACGGATCGTAGGGATAGCAGTCAGGTGCTGTGCTCCCGCCGATAGTCTTTCGGGGGAAGCCAAGTGAAGCGTGTATGTATTTATTGCGGTTCAAGCGCCGGTAATTCCGATAGCTACGCGAAAGCTGTTGCAACACTCTCCGAGCGTCTGGTTGACCATAATCTAGAGCTGGTTTACGGCGGTGGCAAGATTGGCCTGATGGGTGTTGCCGCAGATGCAGCTCTTGCGCGCGGCGGTTCTGTCACAGGCGTTATCCCTGAAGCGCTGATGGATCTGGAAGTGGGTCACACCGGCCTAACCACTTTGCATATCGTTAAGGATATGCATGAACGCAAAGCGATGATGGCGCAATTAAGTGATGCCTTTGTCGCCTTACCGGGTGGGTGGGGCACTCTGGAAGAAATATTTGAAGCCATGACCTGGTTGCAGCTTGGCATTCACAACAAGCCTTGTGCGCTATTCAATATCGATGGTTACTACGACGCGCTCATCGAATTTCTGCAAAACGCCAATACCAGTGGTTTTGTAAAAACACATCACAGCGACATGCTGATTCACGCCAAGGACCCGGATACGCTGATTGAACGTATGAGTCAGTTCAGGGTATCTAGTTCGGATTCCTGACTGTGTCTGACCTGCGGTAATCGGATATCGCGCGCTACTGCTACTGCCCGCGCTACTGGCCCAGCGGACTCGGGTTAAGCTCAATTAATCCAGTTAAACCAGCGATGATTATTATCACGATCGCAGCAATCGACAATCCAACACGCAGGGTTAATGCGTTGACTGTGCGTTTGGTTTCCCCCTTGTCGGTAACCAGGAAGTACAAACCGGAGAACAAACTCACGACTATGGCGAGTAGTAGAATGATTACGATGAGTTTGACGAGTAACATAAGGGATAGCTTAATCGATAGCGGGCAGTGTGATAATCGGTAGCAAAATATTTGCGCCTTCCTGGTGGGCGATTGTCCTGTTTCTGGTCGTTGGACTCATCATGTTGCTCTTGGGCCAGTGGCAGTTGTCCAGAGCTGATGAGAAAATCACCCTGATGGAACGCGCCGAGAGCGCCAGTCTCGCTCAAGCCGTGCCCTTGGTAAGTCTTGATTTGGTTAAGACAGAATCTGCATCTGCGGTACTGTCTTTACACCAATCGGACACAGCTGCCAAAATGGATGAACATCACTATACCCGAGTGCTGGTACAAGGTGAATGGCTATCGGATCAGCAATTTTTGTGGGACAACCGGATACATAAAGGGGTCGCCGGCTACGAGGTCCTGACTCCGTTGTTGTTGAGTGACAAGAAACTATCGACAGAGCTCGCCCTGTCGGAGCAGCCTGTGGTGTTGGTCAATCGCGGCTGGGTAGCAGCTGAGTCTTATCGCACAGTATTGCCTGATATCGCAATGCAGCTCGCGGTTGATGATGTTAGCGTGGAAGGCTTATTAACAACGCCGTCAAAAGGATTCGCGCGTGGTGATGCGCTTTCACCACAGCAACAAGATACACAGCAACAGAGTAATGGGCAGGGCAGGGATTGGCCCCAGGTATTGCAGTTTGTGGATTATGCAGCAATTGCTGATGCGTTAGGGACGGCGGTTATAGCTGGCGTAGTGCAAGGTGTTCGCTTGCCCACGCCTGAGGATGAAGCGGCTTTTTTGTATACAAACAATTGGTCGCCGGTCGCGAATGGCCCCGAGAAACATTACGGGTATGCGTTTCAATGGTTCGCGATGTTTATTGCTTTGTGTGTCATTTTTATTGTTACCAATTTAAAAAATAAAGATCAAACGATCGCAGGTCATGAAAAATCATGAGTGAATCAGAAACACCTAATGACACTGGCAGCCAGGCTGAGCGTATCCAAATCGACCCGGCACTGCAAAGGCGATCCAGAATCAAACTGATCGCGGTGCTTGCAACCTTTGGTTTGCCGTTGTTGCTGGCAACATTCTGGTTGCACCACGTACGTGTTAGCGGCGGATCTCTCGGGTTGTCTGCACGAGGAGAATTAATTCACCCGGCTTATCCGCTTGAAGGTATTGAGCTTTCCGAGAACAATCAATCAAACGGTGAACAACCCTTTGATGAAACTGCGCTGCACGGTACATGGACAATGTTCTATGCACCGGCGGGTACGTGCAGTGAGGCCTGTGAGAAAAATATTTATCACATGAGGCAAGTTCGATTGGCACTGTCGCATCGCATGGACAGAGTTCAGCGTGTATTGCTACTGGAGAACTCCGAGCAGGTGGCAACGCAATTGCTGGAGGAGCATCCGGGACTGCGTGTACTGCAAGGTGATGCTGCCCAGTATCAGCAAATGGTCGAGAAAATTAACTACGCACTCGATCAGTCGGAGGGTGGTTTGCAACCGGGTGATGCCATTTATCTGATTGATCCGTTTGCCAATCTGATGATGCGATTTCCTGCTGATTTGCCACCCAAGAAAATGCTTAAAGACATCAAACATTTGCTGAAGGTGTCCCGCATCGGGTAAAAATCGGCCAAATCGGCTGGCGAGTGCCTATGGCGACGTTCTGTTAGGCCTGTCTGATAGTGTAAAATCTGAGTCCAGATGAGAGCGACTTCCCACGATATAAAGCAAACCAAAGGCAATTTGTCTTTGCTTGCTCATGTGCACAACTGGCGTGCCTATTATGAGATAACCAAGCCCAAGGTTGTCTATTTACTGGTGTTCACGGCACTGGTCGGGATGGTGCTGGCTGTGCCTGCCATGGTGCCATTGCAGGAAACCATATTTGGTTTACTGGGTATTGGTTTGGCAGCCGGCTCGGCAGCTGCGATAAACCATGTTATTGATCAGCGTAGTGACGCGATCATGAAACGCACCGAAAACAGACCCATTCCACAAGGCCAGCTTACAACCCGCGATTGCCTCGTATTCGCTTTGTTGCTTGGCGCAATTGCAATGGCAATTCTGTATTTTCTGGTTAACCCACTGACTGCCGTACTGACTTTTCTGTCACTGATCGGTTATGCCATTATCTATACCGTGTATCTCAAACGTGCGACCCCGCAAAATATTGTTATCGGTGGTGCAGCGGGTGCGATGCCACCAGTACTCGGCTGGGCAGCTGTGACAGGTGAAGTCACCGCTGAAGCTCTCCTTTTGTTTCTTATTGTTTTTATCTGGACCCCACCGCACTTCTGGTCGCTGGCTATTCACCGACGCGATGACTATGCGAAAGTGGATATACCGATGTTACCTGTCACACACGGTATACCGTTCACGCGTGTACAAATCGTGTTGTATACAGTGCTGCTAATCATCATCAGTATATTTCCTTGGCTGATCGGTATGAGCGGATTGGTTTATCTGGTTGGCGCGGTTGTGCTCGGCCTGATGTTTTTGTATCACACGATTCGCATGTTTGATACGAAGCTCGAGAAACAGCCGATCAAAACATTCGTTTTCTCGATTCAATATCTGTTGTGGCTATTCGCGTTTATGCTGGTTGATCATTATCTGCCATTGTTGGTGCATTTAAGTTCATAAAATGTAGTGGAACATATGTTGCAGTACAATGTTAAATAATGTTAACTAGCATTTCTGGATTCGACGTCGTTGAGTGAACATTGCAATTTGGTTTCACACTGGTCGCTTGATATCAATACACAGTATTGTTCTCAATGTAATTTGGATAAATGTTGTAACTGATGTAATTTATTCTGGGAGCGGTAGCTGTGGAGCACGGATTGTCATCAAATTGCCGAACAACAATCAGGCAATCTCTTTCATACTTAAAAAATAACCTCTCTGTGGATGCTGTTCTGTTGGTACGCCAATTGAGCAATCAGTATCACATCGAATACGTCAGTGGAACCGCAGCGGGTTTGTATGAAGGGTTAAGTGGAACTTGGGAAGGCTCAATTTTTGATTCTGTAGTCAAGGGACGGGCGCCCGCCATAGCACCTGATGTGCTTTCCATCCCTCTGGCCAATGTACCATTCCTGCCTAACTATCGATTGCGCTCTTTCGCCTCCATAGTTATTGATGATCCTGGCGGCGGTTTGTATGGAATCCTGTGTGGTATTTCATCATCGCCTCTTTCATCTGATACCTGCGCAAACCAGACATTGTTGGGATTTTGTGCAGAGCAAATCAAGTTTGTTCTGGCATCCGAACTATTTGTACTTGATCAGTCTGCTCACATAGATGTATTGGCGGAGCAGGCGTACAGTGATCAAATGACAGGACTGCTCAATAGAAATGGCTGGGATCGGGTGATCTCGGCCGCTATGGATAACCAGCGTCAAGGGCAAGGGCAGGGATTTGTCAGTATCTTTGTTATCGATCTGGATGATTTAAAATCCTTGAACGATAGCGATGGTCATGCAAGCGGTGATCGGGTTATCTCGCAAATCGCCAGTGAACTGATTCGTCTTTTTTCGCTTGCCCGTAGCAGTGAAGATTCGTCGGCTGACAACATAGTTTTTGCAGCTCATCTCGCACAGGCTGACAAAAGTATTCAATATGCCTCAATCAAATCGCCTGTTAATGATGATGCACTCGAGCTGAACAATAACAAAGTAGTAGTAGCACGTACGGGTGGTGATGAATTCTCTGCGATGATGATAGGTGTCGATGATGAAATTGCTACTGTTGTAGCTGATTCTGTTATGAAGGAACTGGATGATTTAGGTTTGCCCGTGTCGGTTGGTTATGCCTGTTGTCGCCAGGCTTCCAAACTACAGGAGGCGATTCGTAGTGCAGATCATGCAATGTACATTGAGAAGAAAAGGCGTAAGCGCGAGCAGCGACGAGCCATGGGTATACTCAATGTATTACCTCATGGCTGACGCTGCTAGACGTGCCGTTCTTACATAGCCGTTGTTACATAGCCGCTGTTACATGGTCTTTGTTACATGGTTCAGACCTGACTTTTCTATAAATTTTACCGCTATTACTTTGCAGTAAAGCTTTCAATTTAGAATCACAACACTTCGTTGGCTTTTTTCACTTCCTCGACCTGCAAATACACGACAGAGCCCATCTCTTTGAACTTCTCGGACATTTCCGCCATTCCTCTTGCTGATAGCTCCTCCAGATCTTTTTTCTCATTGTCGCTAAGCCCATCAGCGTAATCACGCACATCCTGGGTGATTTTCATGGAACAGAACTTGGGCCCACACATGGAGCAAAAATGCGCCACCTTGTGTGCGTCTTTAGGAAGGGTCTGATCGTGATAATCACGTGCAGTTTCAGGATCCAGTGAAAGATTAAATTGATCTTCCCATCTGAAATCAAAGCGTGCGCGTGATACGGCATCGTCACGCAATTGGGCTGCTGGATGACCTTTGGCAATATCTGCTGCATGTGCAGCTAACTTATACGTGATCACACCAACCTTAACGTCGTCGCGATCGGGTAGACCCAAGTGTTCTTTGGGTGTTACGTAGCACAGCATCGCAGTGCCAAACCAGCCTATCATCGCCGCACCAATTCCGGATGTAATGTGATCGTAGCCGGGAGCGATATCGGTGGTCAGTGGTCCAAGCGTATAGAATGGAGCTTCGCCACATTCTTTAAGCTGTTTTTCCATGTTGATTTTAATTTTGTGCATGGGTACGTGACCGGGCCCTTCAATCATGACCTGACAGCCTTTGTCCCAGGCTATTTGTGTTAGCTCACCAAGAGTCTCAAGTTCTGCAAATTGTGCCTTATCATTAGCGTCTGCTACCGAGCCCGGGCGCAAGCCATCACCCAGAGAGAAGGTCACATCGTAGCTGCGCATAATGTCGCAGATTTCTTCAAAGTTTGTGTAGAGAAAACTTTCTTTGTGGTGGGCCAGGCACCATTTGGCCATGATTGAACCGCCACGAGAGACAATGCCGGTGACACGTTCTGCAGTTAGATGAATGTAAGGTAAGCGCACTCCTGCATGGATGGTGAAATAATCAACACCCTGTTCGCACTGTTCAATTAATGTGTCACGGTAGACTTCCCAGGTTAGATTCTCTGCAACACCGTCAACTTTCTCCAGAGCTTGATAAATAGGTACTGTACCAATCGGTACGGGTGCGTTGCGTATGATCCATTCACGTGTGTTGTGAATATTGCGCCCGGTTGAGAGATCCATAACATTGTCTGCGCCCCAGCGTGTTGCCCAAACCATTTTATCGATCTCTTGCTCAACGGATGATGCAACAGCTGAATTGCCAATGTTGGCGTTTATTTTTACCAGAAAATTTCGTCCAATAATTTGTGGCTCTAGCTCCGCATGATTGATATTGGATGGAATAACTGCACGGCCCCTGGCAACTTCGTCGCGTACAAATTCCGGTGTTATAAAGGCGGGGATATCAGCACCAAAGCTTTCGCCTGCCTCGATGCGCTCTTGCGCTTGTTCCAGCATTTGTTTGCGACCCAGATTTTCACGAATCGCAATAAATTCCATCTCCCTTGTTATTGTCCCTGCGCGCGCGTGTTCAAGTTGTGTGACAGCATGTCCCTCAAGGCCACGGATCGGTTCGTGACGGACGGGGAATTCTCGCGCCAAATGTTTACCGTTGGCACCGCCATTGTCTTCGGGCTTTACATGACGTCCTTCATAAACCTCAACACCGCCGCGATCTTTAACCCATTCGGTACGGGTACGGCTCAGACCTTTTTCAACATCGATTGAAACATCGGGATCGGTATAAGGGCCGGTGGTGTCATACACTGCAACCGCTTCTTCATTTGCCGATGGGTGAAGATCAATCTCACGTACTGGTACGCGTAGATCTGGGTAGAGCTCTCCGTTTACATACACCTTACGGCTAGCCGGCAATGGTCCGGTGGTAACCTTGGGCGTTTCGAATTCTGATTGTGGCGTGTATTTGTTCATGAACTTTGATCCTGATACGGTAAGAAAACTATAAGTAAAGGGTAAATATAAATTGAGAGAAAATAACGCCCAAAAAGTTACTCGTTAAAACAGTGTTACTGGCAATTCATGTAGCGATTAAACCGGACGCCCGGTACCAATCACTCGGTAAACGTCATCATCCTGTGCATCGTCGTCAACATCAGCATGTTGCAGCGCGCCTGTGCTGTCACGACCCAGTTCAGCTGCATTGCCTTCGTCTGTATCGATATGCATTTCCAGCTTGTAGCTGTCTTTGACCCTTATCAATACATCACCGAAAACCAGATCCCTGTCACCACCGGTTATGGCTATGGAGACTTCGTCCTTATCCGACACCGCGTAGCGTTTCGCATCGTCTGTGTGCATATGAATGTGCCGCCTGGCGCAAATTAATCCTTCTTTCAATTGCACACGACCCTTGGGGCCTTCCAGAGTAATGGGAGCTGAATCTTTGATCTGTCCAGAGTTACGTACGGGCGCATCAACACCGAGCTTGAATTCATCCGTACGCGCAATTTCAACCTGATCGATTGAGCGTAAGGGACCGAGTAAGCGAACACCTTCGATACGGTTTTTCGGGCCTATCAGTGTGACTTTTTCCTCACAGGCAAACTGGCCGGGCTGAACTAAATCTTTGTATCGTGTGGGCTCCTGATCTTCACCGAACAGGGCCGAGAAGGTTTCCCGGGTCAGGTGACAGTGCCGGGCGCTGACGGCAATGGGTATGGCGGGTAAATCTGTGTCTTTCGATACTGATGTGCCTGGCTTAAGTCCAATACGCATACTCTCACGAGCGATCATTAGCTCTTCGTTGGTCTTGACCACGATGACGTCAACTCTGGAATGCTCAGTACTAATAACTGCGAAATCCTGATCATCGAGTATCTGCGCATCCTGATTGCGATCCTCATCCATCATGACGCCGAGAAATTCCAAACGCTGCAGGATGCGCGCACGCATGCTGGCGCTGTTCTCACCGATACCGCCGGTAAATGCAATCGCATCGACACCGCCCATGGTGGCTGCATAGGCGCCGATATATTTTCGTGCACGATGTGCAAACACGTTGATGGCGAGTCTGGCACGGTCGTGACCTTCAGCAGCAGCAGCTTCTATTTCGCGCAAATCGTTGCTGATGCCGGACAGGCCTGCCAGTCCACTTTTCTGGTTCAGCATGTGATCGAGTGAATCCAGATCGAATTCACCACTGCGTAACAAATTCAGCAACACACCTGCGTCTACGTCGCCGGAACGACTACCCATTACTAAGCCCTCTAGTGGCGTATTGCCCATGCTGGTCTCCGTAGAACTACCAAACTCTACAGCTGCTGCACTTGCTCCATTGCCAAGATGCATCGTGATCAGACGCAATTCGCTCAGTGGCCGGTGCAAAAATCCCGCAGCAATCCCGGCAGCGTACTGATGAGAAATGCCGTGGAAACCGAAACGTCGTATACCGTAGCGTTGGGCAATGTCCTGATCGATGGCGTAGGTAGTAGCACGACGCGGCATGCGCGCGTGAAAGGATGTGTCAAAGACGGCAACATGCGGGATGTCTGACCAGCAGCGTTGAGCTTCGCGAATAGCGGCAAGGCTGTAGGGATTGTGCATGGGAGCGGCGGGTATGTAGTGCTCTATGGCTTCAAGCACCGAATCTGTAACGACTTGCGGCTGATTAAATTCAGCACCGCCGTGAACCACCCGGTGTCCCACGCATCGAATATCGTAGGATTTACATTTTTCGAGCACACATTGAACGGCTTCATCGTGCGACTCGCCAGCGGCGCTGTCTGTCACCAATCGTTCATGTTTGCCTGAGGTCAGGAGATTTTCCTTGTCGTCGAAAACAGCGTATTTCAGGCTTGAAGACCCGCAGTTGATCACAAGAACAGTCATTGGTAATCCATTTTCCGTGGAATTTGATGTAATTTTAAACAACTAGCACATTCGTTGAAACAAGCTTTAATTTGCCAGGCATGAACACTTTGTTACGCCCCATTTTATTGGTTTTTATCTGTTTGTTTGTGCTTGGCTGCACTAACAGCCGCCTGGTGCTGCGCCCACTCTATAACAAGCTGGATGATCAGTTTGAGAGCCAGATGCTCCGCTATGGTAGCTTCAGCGAAGAGCAGAGAGCAGCGATTAGCGATCTTGTTGATCACTTTCACGTATGGCATCGACAAACGCAACTGCCAGCCTACGAACTCCTGTTGAAAGACGTCGCCGAGCGTCTTGCCAGCCCTGATGAGCTGTCACTTGAAGAAGTGACTGACTGGAGCGCAATCTTTAATGACAATGCTTCCAAAATCGGTATTTGCAATCCCATTTATTCAGCGTCCTCTGTTTTGCAAACACTGACCGATGAACAGGTGGTTGAGACAAAAAAAGCACGCCTGGAGATTCTTGAAAACTGGCGCCGGGAACGCGCCAGTTCCAAGCGAGCTTCGCAAACGCCGCAGGTGCGTGTGAATGCCCAGGTCAAACGGGTTAGACGCTATGCCGGTCTGGCCGGGCTTTACCTGAACCAATCACAGTTACAGGATTTACGCGAAACCATGTTGCAAAGGCAGCGGCCGACAACTTCGTTCAGAGAAATAATCGATGAATGGGATCTGCGTTTTTTTGAATTACTGGATTCGCGGCAGGAGGCCGATTGGGAAATGCGATTGACGGACTATGTTAATCAACGCAGAAAAGCCGTCAGGCAATGGGCCTCCGAGACCAGAGGGCGCAATCGAATGCTGTGGGAAGCGTATTTCCATCGTGCAGGCAATAGCCTTGATGATGAACAGCGTAAAACAGTCAGTAACTATCTGGCTGGCCTTGCCAATACAGTACGTTCCTTGTCAAAAGATGAGCCGAGCTTCACTAAAGCCAGTGCGCTTGAATACGACTGTAAAGGTGTTGATGTCAGGTGGTAGGGTTGCCCCCGCTTGCGCGGGGGCGACGTCAGGATCGTTGGAGGCTGATGTGAGACTGGCTTTTTAAGCCGCCAACATAGCGGTCTTGAGCTTTTTCATCGCTGCTTTTTCAATCTGCCGGATACGTTCCGCTGATACGTCATATTTGGCAGCCAAATCATGCAGTGTGGATTTACCATCCTGCAGCCAGCGCTGTTGCAGTATGTCGCGACTGCGATCATCAAGCGTCTTAAGACTGGCTTGCAAACCCTGTACTGCCTGGTCTACGTGATCAGCCTCTTCAAGTAGGCTGGAAGGGTCATCGTTTGGCTCGTACAACATTTCTGCTGGTGCCAAAGCGCGGTTCTCTTCACTGGTGCCTTGTGGTGCATCAAACGCGTTGTCGTGACCGGACATACGCGATTCCATTTCCATTACTACTTTTGGGTCAACACCAAGATCTTCAGCAACCGCTTCCACCTCTTCCTGGCTGAACCAGGACAGCTGCTTTTTCGCGCTGCGCAGTTTAAAAAACAACTTGCGCTGAGCTTTGGTGGTTGCGACCTTGACAATACGCCAGTTGCGGATGACGTACTCATGGATCTCTGCACGTATCCAATGCACGGCAAACGATATCAGTCGAACACCCACTTCCGGGTCAAAGCGCTTGACAGCTTTCATCAGCCCGATGTTGCCTTCCTGTACCAGGTCGGACAAGGGCAGGCCGTAGCCTTTGTAAGTTCGGGCGATATGTACAACGAAACGCAGCTGCGACATGATCAACTGGCGAGCAGCGTCCAAGTCTTCGTCGTTACGCAGCCGCTGTGCCAGCGATTGTTCCTCGTCAGCGCTGAGAATCTTGAAACTGGCGATCTTTGCCAGATAGTGATTGAGATCATCTGCAACCGATGGCATAGCTACCGCGTCGGTTGCAGGCATCAGGGCATTATTTCTCATTTAGTATTCCCTCATTTGTGTGATCAAGCTATTTTAGCACTCGATACTATAGAGTGCTAATTAGCGGCCAAGTTCCTGATAATCAATATTAAAAGTAAGTTAATTACTGTGGATATACCGATCTGGCAAGATGGATGAAAGCGCTGTGTCGTGGACTGAAAAACACTGATAATTGTAATAAAAACAAAAACTTGCAGTGGTTTTTACGATTTCCCCATCAGCTTGCCACCGAGAGTGTCGACTGGCGCACAGTAAATAGTGCAGTAACTGTGCCTAGCAATGTCGACACAAACACGATCTTAAGCAGTGCGCTTGGCTCGGGCATGGGCAAAGCGAAGGATAGTGCATAACTGTGCGCCAGCGCCTGCAGCGGTACGTTAAGGACGTTTAATGCGATACAGGCAAGAATGCAGGCGCTCAATCCGGCCAGTCCACCCAGCAACCCCCCTAAATAGATGAACGGACGCTGGCGAAAACTGCGTTTACCGCCAAGTAAATGGATGACCGAGGATTCCCGGGTGTAGCGCAAGGCCTCCAGTCGCACTGTATTCGACAGTACCATCAAGCTGGCAAGGACCAGAACCGTCAGACACAGCCAACCGGCGGTCTGTACAAAACGGCGAATGGCAGCTAGGCGCTCAACCCACTCAATATCGACTTCAACCGCGTTGACTCCGTTTGTTTCGCGCATAACGCCTGCCAGGCGTTGATGTTCCTCACTACCAGAGCGTCCGACATTGCCGGCAGGTTTGATCAGAACAGTCCCGGGCAGTGGATTGTGACCAAGCAGTTCTATCGTTTTGTTGATGTTGTCAGCATCCCCTGACTGGCGTAACTCGGCCAAAGCATCTGCTTTGCTAACGTAGTCCGCGTCCTGCACATCTGCTCGTTGCTCTATGCTTGTTGCCAGTCGCGCACCTTCAATATCGGATAAATTTGTATCCAGATAAGCCACCAGACCCGGAGACGAGGTGCTGGCTGCAGTCACTCGCAACATGTCTGGCAACAGCAGGAACAGTAATACAGGCAGGGTTAATGACAGTGACATAACGCCAAGTGTTGTCAGGCTGGCCAACTTGCGGTGCACCAGACGTCTTAAGGTTGAACGCAGTGCATATCCTCGGGTTGTGAACCAAAACGCGTGACGAGTGGTTGCAGTGCTCATTCCACTACCTGACTCGTTTTCGCCATAGACATGAGCAGAGGCATGGCTCGCAGTCCGGTTAGCCACTTTGGATTTAAACAGGCGCATGATGTCAGGCCGGATGCCTCGATCGTTGCCGGCGGTGCTGTACCGGCTGCTTTACTTGCAGCGGATGAGGCGTCTGCCGAATAGGGTCATTGCCGTCCATGCTGAGGTGACCATCGGATAGTGTCAGGCGGTTGTGATGGCTGGTTTCAAGCAGAGAGATGTCGTGTGTGGCGATCAGAACCGTCACGCCTGCTGAATTGAAACGCCGAAATAGCCGAATGATATCGAGACTCATTTGCGGGTCCAGATTGCCGGTCGGCTCGTCGGCGATCAGTACTCGTGGACGATTGACCACAGCACGTGCAATTCCAATTCGTTGCTGTTCGCCACCGGAGAGCGTGTCTGGTCGGACATCGGCCTTGTGTGACAGGGATACGCGCTCAAGTGCTGCAGAGACTCGATCTACTATCTCACGTTTGCTTCGTCTGCTGATGATAAGTGGCAAGGCCACATTGTCGAATACGCTGCGATCCGGCAACAACTGATTATCCTGAAAAACAATCCCCATGGACTCTCTGACACCGGTTAGCTGCGTGTCATTTAGTGCCTGTAAGGCCTGATCTTCAACAATGATGTCGCCCGAGCTTGGACGATCAAGACCTGCCAGCAAACGCAGTAGAGTGCTTTTACCAGCGCCGGAATGACCCGTAATGAAGTTAAAAGTCCCGCGTTGCAGGAAAAAGCTGACCTTGGAAAGGGCAGCGCTGCCAGGATCTTGCTCGTTTGAGTAATTTTTGCTGACATTGTCAAAACAGATCATGGCACGACCCGATAGCTAGCTGGCAAGTAATGCGTCAACAAATTCTTCAGCCTGGAATACACGTAAATCTCCGACTTTCTCGCCCACGCCTATAAAGCGTAATGGGATACCCAATTGCTGTGCTATCGCAAACACTATCCCACCTTTGGCCGTACCATCAAGTTTGGTTACCACCATGCCCGTTAACTGCATGGCCTGATGGAAAGACTGGGCCTGATTAAGCGCGTTTTGCCCGGTTCCGCCGTCAAGTACAATCAGGGTCTCGTTAGGTGTCGAGGGATCGAGCTTGGCAAGCACGCGCTTGACCTTTTTAAGCTCATCCATCAATCCATCCTGTGTATGCAGGCGTCCGGCGGTATCGGCAATCAAAACATCAATATTGCGCGCTTTAGCTGATTGTAGTGCATCGAAAATGACCGAAGCTGAATCCGCTCCACTGGCCTGGGCGACCACGGGCACATCATTGCGTTCACCCCAGGTTTGTAACTGCTCGACAGCCGCTGCCCGGAAGGTGTCACCGGCTGCCAGCATGACACTCTGGCCACCATCTGTTAGCTGTTTGGCAAGCTTGCCGATAGTTGTGGTTTTACCGGATCCGTTGACGCCAACCACCAGAATTACAAACGGGCTGGAACTGTCGGGGATCTCCAGTGGTTGCTCCACGTTTTTCAGAATGTCCGTTAATTCAGATTTCATGGCCTGGTGCAAAGCCTCTGGGTCGCTACCATCTGCGCGCGAGAGTCGCGTTTTAATCGCTGTTATGACGCGCTCGGTAACCGCGACCCCGAGATCTGCCGTGATAAGCTGGTTCTCAAGCTCCTCAAGCAAATCGTCATCTATTTTGCCTGAGCCGCGAATGAAGCCCAGCAGACTGTCTTTAAAGCGGCCGCGCGTGCGTGTCAGCTTGCTATCGAGATTTTCTTCGACATCGGCATTGTTCTCACGCGCTTCGTCATCGGTCTTTTTCTTTTTTAAAAAACTGAATAGTCCCATTGAAGATATGTTGTCCGGCAAGGGTGACCGCATGTATAGCTACGGTTTATAAAACAGTGTTGATAGCAGGGTTAATAATAGCAACTAGGAGGCTGCGTGGCAGAACCTCGCCCATTGCCAAAGCGACTTCCACCGTACAGCCTGCCGAAGTCGGCAAAAAGACAGTCTGGTGTATGGATTGTGCAACCGGCACTGATTGGCCAGGGATATCTGTCGCGTGAGCAAACGCAAATCTGCCAGGTCGTCAGACACTGGACGCTCAAGCGCCGCTCGTCAGCGCGTACGCATAGTCGGTGGTCATTGGCGAGGACGATTGATTAATTTCCCTGATCGACCCGGGTTGCGGCCCACCGCTGATCGCACACGGGAGACGCTTTTCAATTGGCTGCAACCGATGATCCGTGGCGCTTCGTGCCTGGATCTGTTTGCCGGCAGCGGGGTGCTGGGATTCGAAGCAGCATCGCGAGGCGCAGCGCAAGTGCATCTGTTCGAGAACGATCCGGCCGCTGTAGAGAACCTCGAACAACAACTGATACGGCTGACACCCTCTACGAATCAGGGTTTAGCAGACACGGCAGTTGATTCCTCACCTGTATCAGCGATAAGCGTACATAAGGCTGACGCATTACAATTGCTGGACAAGGGCCCGGGGCCGGATGTGCCGAGCGCTGATATTGTCTTTGTGGACCCGCCATTCGATGCGAGATTGCAAACGACGGTATTGCTTGCATTGCAAAGCAAGGGTTGGCTGAAAAACGGTGCGTGTGTTTATCTGGAAGCCCGTGAGGTGAAGCTTGCTGATTTATTGCCAACGGCGTCACTGGAATGGATAAACGGGCGCTGGCACATACTGCGGGAAAAGCGTGCTGGCGGGGTGACTTATGGACTTGCGACGCTTGAGTGCCGCGACCATGATGGACATGCTACAGTGGGCATTAGATAAACATTCAGGCCCTGTGCTTGCTAACAAACCATGCATGTAAGAGCTATATATCCCGGAACCTTCGATCCGTTGACTAACGGTCATCATGACGTTGCCAAACGCGCTTGTGTGATGTTCGATGAACTGGTTATCGGTGTCGCTGCAAGTACCAACAAACAACCGTATTTCGATCTTGATGAACGCGTCGAGCTGGTAAAAGAGGTGATGGTCGGTCAGCCTAATGTAACTGTTCGTTCGTTCGATGGTCTGCTGGTTGAATTTGCCCGTGAAGTAGAATCCAAAGTAATTATTCGTGGTCTCAGAGCGATATCCGATTTTGAATTCGAGGTGCAAATCGCTGGTGTCAATCGTCATCTGGACTCAAATATAGAAACTGTATTCATTGCAGCATCTCAGGACTTTACTTTTCTATCGTCAAGCATCGTTCGCGAAATCTCCAAGCTCGATGGTGATGTCAGTAGCTTTGTACATCCGATAGTGCTCGATGCTCTGGCACGTAAGAAATCCGCAGCCGTTTAATTGTCACTGTGATCGCCACTGTGATCGCCACTGCGACCACCACAGCGTGACTATCTTCTGATCATGGCCGCCTTCCAATTATGGCATTACTGATTACAGACGAATGTATTAACTGCGATGTTTGCGAGCCGGAGTGCCCTAACGGTGCCATTTACATGGGCCCGGAAATCTACGAAATTCATCCGCATTTGTGCACGGAGTGTGTCGGTCATCATGACGAATCGCAGTGTGTTGTTGTGTGTCCGGTAGAGTGCATTATTATTGACCCGGACCATATAGAAACACGCGATCAATTATTCGCCAGATTCAAGTCTCTGACTGATGAGTCTTCAGAAAATTCATCGGATGAAGCAGCTGAAAAAAAGGATTGATGTAAAAAAGGTTTTTATAACAAAGGTTTTATAAAAAAGCATGTGCAAAAACCTTCGGTTGATTTTTGCGACCCATTTTCAATAAATTGTCAGTGTGTCTGACCAGTCTGCGATTTCCCTAGCGCTGCCATGTGCGCCTCTACCAACTCTGTCATCGAATTGAATTGAAATTCAACCGATGGCTGTTCGCCCGGATTCATCGTTGCACCATAACCGCTTTGTTGATGACGGCGGTAAATCCAGCAACGCGACAATGATTTTTTCCCGGCCGGTACATGATCATGAAACATGCTCTCTGCGGTATGCAATACCTCATTGGTGTTGATTTGCATGGCATCAAGTTGTTCCAGCATATAGTCGAAATTTCGCTCGTCCGGCTTATAAGAGCCGACATCTTCGGCAGTAATAATGGCATCGAAAGTGATTTGCAGTTTTTCGTTGCTGGCTGCAAAGCTTGTGTTGTCTACGTTTGACAAAACAATCAGCTTGAAATGGTTTTTAAGATACTTTAGAGCAGCACTTGAGTCGTCAAATGCCGGCCAGTTTTTAACCGACTCTCCATAGGTTTTACATTCCGTGGCAGATACAGAAATTCCCCATTCTTCAGCGATTCGTTTGTAAACCGTTGCGAGTATCTCGGGATATTTTTTCTGTGGTGTCCAACGTTGTTGCGTGGACTCGTGGCGAGCATGGGTTTGCAAAACTTTATCGCGTGACAACTCGGATTTTAGCTGGTCGGTCAGCGGTTTGAGTCCTGCAATCATACCTGACTCCCAATCAATCAAGGTGCCGTAGCAATCAAATGTCAGGGTGTTGAAATCAGTGAGTTTCATCGTCGCTTCAATGAACGGATACCAGTATGACAAATATTATATGCCTTGATGCAGGTGTCTGGCTTGAAAAATTGTTAAGCGTTTTAAAAAAGACCAAACCAGCAAGATGACACTGGTTACGACTTTATAAGCCCTTTTTAAGCCAAAGCGAACTAAAACGAATCAAAGCGATAAGACTTTAGGAGGGTGTTTCGTTCTTCTTCAATATGTTGGCAACCATATGCGCAATGTCATCTATACCCTGTGATACGGATGTGAAGAATACGTGCTTCTTTTTGCTAAGGCCATTACGAATAATTCGAAAAGGGATACTTCGTATCAATTGTCGACCATTACCTGATATCAACAGGATTTGTCCGGCCATTTGTGCACCACCCAGAGGCCCACGCAGTAGTCTGTCAAATACAAGCTCAACGCGTACCGTGGGCTCAGACTCTCGCGGCCAGGGTTTGGGTAGTACGGTTGCACCTGTGTGGTTACGCAAACGATCGATCAGTAATCGTGTGATGGCATCCTCGGGTTTTTCTGCCCATTTATGGTTTTTATCCAATGATATTGTCCCGTTGGACTTAATGCTGGCAATGCGCGTATCGCTGACATAACCGGGCAACTGCACTTGGCTGACGCCCAACACCGAGATAGACGAAGAGCTGCGTTGCTCGATGTATTGCGGCAAGGTATCGAGTATGTACAGTTTTGGAGGAGGGCCACTTCGACATGCGCCCAATAACGCAATGACCAACAGCATCAAAAACGTACGAACGGTTTTTTGTGGTAGTTGCAACAGCACTGACAGGTACAATTTATTCATTGATCAGTGCCCGGTGATGATGGCATTTGGATTATCTTCGAGCACTCGTGCAAACGCTGCGATCGATCTGGCAGCATCACCGAGTTCTCGCAATGCTTCAGAGAGCTCGATATAAACCTCTGAATCGGGTGACAGGCCTTGCATAACATCGTTGGCGCTGTCAGAGGCCAATGTTAGTGATTTGACCATATCCGGCAAACTGCTTGTTGCATTTGACAACGACTGCATCGAGGTTGCAAGTTGCGCCGGTAATGTTGCGATATCCGGGCTAGCCAACAATTGTCTCGCTTCCTGTAATACCTGCGTCGCTGAAACGACCAGAGAATCAAGGGGCAACTCAGACAGATTCTTGATCAAGGTTTCTGCATCGGCTGCAATGGCAGCAATGTTTGAAGGTATAACCGGTACTGCAGGGTAAGGCCTGGAGGATATGTCAATGGACTCTTTGCCAAGTTCTGGTTTATTGACAAGCTTGACAATTAACGAGCCCGTCAGCAGGTTGCCTTTAGTCAGCTGCGCGCGCAGACCACTTTCTACAAACCCATTGACAGTCGCCAGCCAACCTTGCCGTGAAATATCGTCCAGGCCCAGACGTTTTGGCTGAAACTGCAGCACCACTGTAGCAACACTGGACTCGTTAGCAGATTGTGGTAGCTGGACAGATATATTCGATACCTTGCCTACCGTGATGCCGTTGTATTCTATAGGTGCACCTTGGCTTAGTCCTTTTACTGAACCATTAAACCGGGCAATCAAGCGAAAGTCTTCATCGTCTTCGCCGTCGAACAGACTCTCATCTGCGTCTGATCTGGAATCAAATAATTTGTATTGTCTGCCTGTTTCAGTAACCGGCTCTGCGTTGCTGGCCTGGGGTGTATTCTCAAACGCAACACCGCCGCTCAGGAGAGCTACAACCGATTCAACACGAACAGTAGCCCCACCTGCATCAATCTTTGCTTCGATACCTGAGACACCGAAAAACCGTGTTTCAGGATAGACATGCAAGTGATAAGGAGCTTCAATAAATATGTCGAAGAGAACGTGCGATGCATCTTCGCTGAGTCTGCGACGTTCTACGCGGCCGGCTTCTATTTGACGTAGAAAAACCGGAGAACCAACATTGACGTAGCCAGATTCCTCCGCACTGAGCGTAAGGCGTAAACCCGGTGTACCGCGTTCAGTCAGCGGTGCTTCATCCAGGCCGGTAAATTTATCCTGACGATCACCCTGAGAATCATCCCAATCAACCTCAATATAGGAACCTGACAGTAAGGTATTAAGGCCGGAAATCTCGGTGGCATTGACACGTGCTTTGACTATCCAGAAGCGTGCGTCATCATCGAGGTAGGGAGCCACTAAAGGATCCATTCGAACGCCTACCACGACAGATTTAAGGTCGTCTGACAGGCGCACAGT
This sequence comes from uncultured Granulosicoccaceae bacterium, assembly GCA_964411665.1. Classification (GTDB taxonomy): domain Bacteria; phylum Pseudomonadota; class Gammaproteobacteria; order Granulosicoccales; family Granulosicoccaceae; genus CALFCE01. The sequence continues at coordinate 76,709 of CAYPMR010000005.1, forward strand.
TTCCACCTGCCCTACGTCAACATCATTGTTACGCACGCGAGTCTGACCGGCTTCAACCCCGCCTGCTGTGTCGAACTGGATTTCTATCAAAGGACCAAGCTCAGCATACGAGCGCCATAACACCCATGCAGCAAACACCAATGCAGCAAGGGGTAATAGCCAGGCGAGTGACCCTTTCGCAGATAGCGTGACAGCGCGATCCACATTGGAAGTTGCCGGTCTCTTGACTGAACTATTCGCCATGTTGCTCTTGTTCTTTGTCCCAAAGTAACCGCGGGTCAAGCGCGCTGGCTGACAGCATGGTGAACACCACGGATACCGCGAAGCAATTGATGCCTGTTCCCGGAAGGATGGTCAATATGGCGCCGAGCTGGATCAAAGCTGCCAGGACGGCGACGACAAACACATCAATCATGGACCATCGCCCTATAAACTCGGTTATAGCGTGGAGCTTATGGCGCGTGTGATCGGACAGGTTCGCATCAAAATGCAGACTTAGTGCCAGACCGGCGATTATGATGAATTTAGCGATGGGGATTAATACACTAGCCATAAAGATAACGGCGGCCACGCCATAACTTCCGTGGCGAATCAGTTCGAAAACACCACTCATGATGGTATCGGACGTATCCCCCGCGATTGATCGGGTCATTAAAATCGGTAGTGTATTGGCAGGTATGTAAGCCAGTATTCCTACGAGCAGGAGTACCCAGACACGTTCAATACTGTTATGACGGCGAGACAATACTGTTGCACCACATCGGGGACAGAAGTGTGCTTCGTCGAGTTGCAGCACAATACCGCAAGCATTGCAGGCTTTCAGGCCGGCTTCCCGCGCGGTCAGGCTTTGCGATTCAAGAGTATCCAAACCGTGTCTCGGCAAAGCAGTATATTGATGATCATCGACAGTGCTACCAATGTCAGTAGCGACCAGAAAGCCAACTCGATCTGCAAATAAGCCAGTGCACTTATTTTCACCAGGGACACCACAATGCCCAACATGAAAATATCAGCCATGGCCCAGGGCTCGATAAGAACAGCCCAGCGAAAAGCCGTACGCGTGTACTGCCCTGTCTTGCGATTGAAACGCAGACGCCACAACACCCAGCCCAGTAGCACGAAGCGGGTCAGTGGTAACAGTACGATCAATGCCAGAGTTAATATTCCGAGCATCGGCATACTGCCCGACCAGAGAGCGCCAACAGCAGTTAGCACGGTTATGTTGCTCTCGAACCCTGAGCGCGACAGGGATATAAGTGGCAGGCTGAGACTAACCAGTAATAAGATGATGCCGGCAATTACGACCGGTAAGGTGCGATTAACCGTGTTGGGTTTACGTGTCTGAACAATATCGCCACAGCGAGCACATCGCGCCAACTGGCCTGAAGCAAGTTGTTGTCGATGGTGCAACAGATCGCAGCCCCGGCACGCGATTAAATGATCAAAGGATGTCGAGTGCTTGGGCTGTTCGGGTAGGTCAACAGCAGATGTCATGATCGGTTGGTGAAATTTGTCTAGCAAATCCATTTGTCAGCTGAACAATATGTCTACCACAGACCGTACCATCTATGGCCTGGACCTATTTCTGGCGGGAAGGGTGCCGTCAGGCTGGGCAGTCCTCTGTTTATGTTAATTATTAGATGTTTATGGGATAATATTCCCAAATAATATAATTTTGATGTACACTTGACCCATAACAACCCTGGATATGAGTCATGACCAAGTTAAACAAGTTGTACTTCTCCTCCAAACCACCGTCCACGAGCGGCCTGCTGCGTGGTTTTCATCTGTTTTCGGTCATGCTGCTGTTAGCCGGATGTGGCGGTTCTTCGGGAGGCTCGCCGGGTGATGACCCTATAACGGCAATTGATAGCCCTACAGTTCAGGCATCGCAACCGATGTTGGCTGACATGGTGCTAGCTGATACACCCGATCCTCTGATGTCTGACGAGATCGTGCTGGAGAACGCATCCACTACAGAAGGAACAAATGTAGAGGAAAATTTATCTGTCCTGGATAACAGCGCTCAAGTCACCAATACAAACAGCCCAACTGTTAGTACTTTAAACACCAGCAATGCAAACGCTGTGGTTATGCAGGCGTTTGATGTATTTGCCGGCCGTGCGTATGACAGACGACTAACTGCGTATCCCTATGTGGTACAGGCGCCACCATTGATGCCTAATGTCAATGCGCTGGGAAGACAGTTTTACTACGACACTCTGGCTTGTGACAACAACGGAGAAAAAACAGAAAACAACTTTACAACGGGAGCAGGGTTTGGTGACTTTAACTTCTATGACACCACTTACGTTAACTGTTCTGTTGGTCTTGAAATTCTGACTGGTCGCGCCATTCTTTCAGCGGATACTTGCTGTAATAACGGTTATAAAAAAGAATTCAGTAATAACTTCGCCGTTGAATTTGGTGATAGTGGCAGAATGAGCTTGTCAGGCACGTATGAGAATAACCATTTCATATCGGTCGATAACTTCAACTATGAATTCAACTACAGCGGTGGTTCGCTATCTGTTCTTGGCGCTACTACGGCAAGAACAAGTAGCTCTATGTCTGGCTCATTTTCCATGTCACCACCTGTGTTGCAGAACCAGTCTGTGTTTGTCTCTATAGATCAGCCGTTTGAGAACGATGATAATTTAAGTAACTTGCGCTACACACGCGGTTCAATGCGAATCGCGGCTGATGATAGCGAAATTGTTGTTAATGCAGACAATGGCGATGCCGAGACTGTGATGGTTACTGTGACTGCTGCAGGTGAGTCCATCACGTCGATTGAACCCTGGTCCAACTGGTTTCATGCATTGTCCTTTATAGCACCAACACTGGGACAGGATTTGATTGTCACAGCAGCTGATGGCGATGGCACTGAATTGAATCAGAATACCTATCGGGGAGTGATTTCTGAAGTATTTAAAGTGGCGACTGGTGAACGTTTTGGCGCGACGATTCTGGGTCTCCCTGGTTTTCCCTTTCCGCGATATCCGTCCGAGCTGTTCAATGGCAATACAGGTTTTGCTGCTGAACAGATCCAGGTCTGTGACAACGGAGGCAATGCTTCTCTGAGGCCTTTCGGGTGGGGCACTAGACAAGGAACCACTGGATGGCGTTCAGTTTTTACTGACTGCATAAGAGAAAACAGGACGTACAACGGAAATATCAGTACACGTGACTTTGGAAATCACACCCATTTTTCATCCGGACTCACCGTGTCAGATGATTCGGGTAGTAAAACATTTGAGGGCACTGTGCATTACAAGCACAGGGAAGACTTTGGTGACGGCCTGAGACCATTTTTCGATTATGTGTTGGATAACGTCTATCTGGACTCTACTGCTAATAATGATTTGTTCGTATTGAGTGATGCTAACTTACTCTATTCGGCAAGAAATCAGTTCCCGGTAACACATAGTAATACAACATTGGCGGGGCGCTTCTCACTATCAAGCAACGCAACTAATCACAGTACGATTAATGTGCTGATTGCTGAAGAATTTAGCTTTGACCATATTGGATCAATACATGAGCCGACTACCGTATCATCTGACAAAGGTGTCCTTTATATAAATGCCGGTAACGGTAACGAATTGTTTTTGAACGCGACGACTGGAAATAGCGAGACATTTACTGTTCTTATTTATCAGCCTGGACAATCACCTGTTACGATCACGGAGAACTGGCAGGATTGGCAATCGCTGCTGCAGTACAATTTTGAATTGACCCAATGATAGGGTGAATTGAGCAGGATAAAAGCAGGGCGATGTTCTTGAATCAAACTGTAATAGTTGAATCTTAAGGGAACAGCAGGGTTTTGAGCGCTCAATGGTGCTTTAAATAAAAAAATATTGTGTCGCTTATAGCTATACAATTAGGACCATGCGTTCCCGGACTTTTTTGTTGTTCCTGTTCTTGTGTTATCTCCTGTGCCTGCCGGCCAGATTAGTTGTTGCGGCCAGCAACGACTCCCACGATTTAGCCGCACTTGAAAATGAGCTGCCTGTTGATAAGTTGATTATTCAGGCAGCATCACAACCCGTTTTTACCAGCGCCCAGGGTTTTATCCGCGAAAGTTGTCAGCAGGTTACGGGTGAGGTATTTGATGGAAATTCCACAACATTACCTGCTTCCTGGCTGGCTTACTCGGACTCAACTGATGATTCATCGGTGCAACCTGCCACCGAAGCTGTTGAGCGGCGTGGTCAGCAAGTAGGCACTCGTTATACCTGGCTAACCCGTTTGCTCGATGAGGTTCAATTGTCAGTGCTGGGTACCCCCGCGCGCCCAGTGCTGACCCTGCAAATCGGTGATGAATTTCCTGTACTGCGATTGCTGATTCGCGGAGACTGCTCTGTTGTTAATGCACAGCGCGTTGAATACCGCCGTTATAAATCTGCAACCGATGAAGCCCCATCGCGAATGCTCGCCTACCAACTGCAATCACTTGATGAGCAGGGTGATGCTTTTGGCGAACCGCAATTACTGAATCCTGAAATTGAATTTGAACCGGGTACACAGTCAGACGTTACCGAGGCCATCGTACCTGTCGCCATGATTGATTCGGGCGTTAACTATCTGCTGCCTGAGATAGCAGATAAGTTATTACGTGATCCATCAGGTCAGATGGCTGGTTACGATTATTGGGACAATGATGATCGGCCGTTTGATTTAAATCTGCGTGGTTCGATATTTAACATCCAACGTCACGGTACACGTACTGCTTCACTGGTAATGACAGAAGCACCCGCAGCGCGTGTTGCTCCGTTTCGTTTCCCACGCCCACATATGCACCGTATGCGTGAGCTGCTCGCACATATTGATTCGCTAGATATAAAGTTGGTGGGCATGGCACTCGGCGGAAACCGCGAAGAAGAGTGGGAAGCGTTTGAACAGGCAGCAAAGCAGTATCCGGAAATGTTGTTTGTTGTCTCAGCGGGCAACAACGGACGCAATATTGATCAAGAGCCTGTCTATCCTGCGGCATTGCATTTGGCTAATATGATTGTCGTCACTTCCGCGGATGACAGCACTCTGCCGGCTCGCGGTAGTAACTGGGGTCGTGGTCATGTTGATTATTTACTGCCTGCTGAGCACGTCAATGTACTGGATTTTGATGGCACGCAAACACGGGTTTCTGGTTCCAGTTATGCTGTGTCGCGAATGGTGGCATTACTGGTTAGATTGCAAACTCAAAACCCGGACTGGGTAGCTGATGATTTCAAGGCGGAATTGCGTCGGCGTTTCAATGACGGTAAGCGGGCTCGCTTTATCGGTGGCGGCTACATAGGCGATCCGTTATCGGTTGCACCCGATCAGGTGTTGATAGAAGAGTTGTCGAAGCAGCAGAAAAGCGGCAAAGTCGTTGAGTCATTTTCTGCTGATAGCTCGCATCCGCAATTTCAGCTGGATTACGAAATGCTTGTGCTGGATTCGCGCTGGGACGACAAGCGCATCACTGACATTCAAAATATGATTGCCAGCGTCCTGTCGCAATGCAATATTCAAGTCAGTGGGTCGTTGATACGCCGTCTGGCGGTGGCACCCCATCTGGCAACCATGAGCATCGGCAACTCTCGAACCTTACTTGATCATGTTCGCCCTGATAAACCGTCCATCGTACTCACCACAATCACACGCACATTGTTCGAAGACAATGGTGAGGCTTATAGATACGATGCGGAAGCATTCGGTCGGGGTAATACACGTGGCAGGGACTGGTTGCGTGACACTGTCTGGATTAGTCAGGATGTACAGGATGCAGGCCTTGCTGCTGTGCATGAACTTGTTCATGTACTGATGAACGATGGTGGTCATGTTGATCAAGCCAACAACCTGATGAATACAAAAACCGCATTGAATAACCGATTGCTGAACAGCCTGCAATGCAGAGCGATGCATGACAACGGGTTGAGTAATGGATTGTTGGTGGAGCAGGAAGGCTGAAATCTAGCCGAGTTGGATAGTATGTAATGTAGTAGTAATGCAAAGCGTACGTATACGGGTTTACTTAGAGCTGTCCACTGTGCCATTGTATCTGTCAATCGTCCGCTGTGACGCTGAACATCCATACTTGAATTTGCTCTGAAACTCGCTCGTACTTATAAGGATATGTCTGCAGGAATTCATCATGTCAAAAGAACTTGAAATAGATCAGAAAATCTACGACCTCTACGATGAGTATTGCCACTCTGGTATGAACCGTCGAACCTTTCTACAACGCGCCAGCGCAATCACTATTGCTGGTGTATCCGGACTGACTATGGCGCAGGCACTGTTGCCGCGTTACGCTGAAGCCGCTACGGTATCGTTTACCGACAAACGTATTAAGGCCAATTACATTGACTATCCATCACCCGGTGGTACCTCGGGTGAGATGCGCGGTTATTTGGTTGCCCCGACCACTGAAGGCCCTCATCCCGCTGTGCTTGTTATCCATGAAAACCGGGGTCTTAATCCCTATATCGAAGATGTCGCACGGCGCCTTGCGATCGAGGGTTTTTTAGCACTGGCACCTGATGGGTTATCACCTGTGGGTGGTTATCCCGGTAATGACGATGACGGTAAGGTGTTACAAAGAAGTCTGGATCAGACGAAACTGAAACAGGACATGCTGAACAGCGCTGTATTTTTGCAAGGTCACGAGCTATCAACAGGTAAGTTGGGTGCAACTGGTTTTTGTTGGGGTGGTGGTACTACCAATTTCCTGGCGGTTCAAATGGGTTCAGATCTCAGTGCGGGTGTACCCTTTTACGGTGTGGGTCCCACTTTGTCTGAAGTGCCGGCAATAAAAGCGCAGCTTGCCATTCAATCGGCGGAGGATGACAAGCGCATCAATGCTATGTGGCCGGATTTTGAAGCTGCACTGAAGAAAAACAATAAAAACTATAATCGCTTTTTGTATGAAGGCACTCGTCATGGTTTCCATAACAATTCAACCCCGCGCTTTGATGAATCAGCTGCTGACCTTGCGTGGCAGAGAACGCTGGAATTGTTTAAATCAACACTGACATAAAAAGTTTCGAATTTTCGTGGACTTTCAGACCACTGGCTAGTGATCAGCACTCCGTCAGAACTGAATCGATAGTGAGTTGATGCATGCGTATATATTTAAGCCTGTTTATTTTTTTGTTGCTGAATGTTTGGTCGGCGATGGCGTTTGCGCAATCGATGACACTGAATGTGTCGAATGAAAATTTTGAGGTCACCAACGTTTTTAGTGACGTTGATGAATTTTCATTTACCATCGAAATCGATGAGCCGCTTGCAGTTGGTGTGTTTGACAATCCACCGATTATCAGTGTCAGTTATCGGGTTTTCGGCAGACTGGTAGCAGGTACACCATCGGGCTTCCCATCATTCGAACTTGTACGCGAAATTACTGGCGAGGAGTTTTATGCCCAGGGCAGCTCCTTGAGTTTCGAAATAGCCGATACTGCTGTGCTCGAAGATGGTGTTCAGATTGCAGAGCTTGCAGGTAGTGAAATGGTCTTTCAGTTTAATGGGCGTGAGATCAATAATGGCAGATTTCACCCAGCACTGTTTCAGCTCAATGCAGATGGCACGGGTCGAATACAGAACAGTAATAATGTACCCACGCTTGAGCCATTATTAGAAGTCGAGATGGGGTCAGAGTATATAAATGATTTATTCTTTGACGCGGGTAATATCACTTTGATAACTGGCACAGGGGCGAGTAGTATTCAGACAGACACCGGTGGCAGTGGACAGACAAGTGTGGTTGAAATTGTTGCTTTGTTGTTGTTTAGCCTGATAGTACTTGCCCAGCCAGCCAGACTAAATAAGCACGGAAAGGCTTTCAATCCGGGTGACCTTAGCAAATGAAATGATCAGCATTATCAAGAAAACTGATTTAAAGCTGCTCAGAAGCTGCCTCTAAATCGGGAAATGCGAACGAGACATCACGACAATTTACCGCATCATCCGAAACCAATAGTTCGTTGCATCGGTAAGCTGCCAAACTTGAGTTGAACTGTACACAATCCGCTACGCTGATTCGTTGGGTCGTGCTTCGTTGAACAAAAAACGGTTCGGAGAAGCGATTGTAAAACACGCTAGTCAGCCCGTTTTCATCAATAGCATATAGGGCAGCTTGATTTGTTCCACATAAGCCCGATTCCAGTTCCAGTGCATAAACTGGCTGTCCATTTTCCAATGCCGCTGCGAAACACTGGATGTCTATTCGTGAATTTTCCAGAAAGGGGTGTGCTGATGATTCAATGGGAACACTACAATCCAAAGCGCTAGCTCCTGCGAACTGATCCGTAAATTCCGATGATGCTGCGGTGATTTCAGTGGTATCAGCCAAAGCGTAATTCGTTGCACTGAGCAGCGTAGTCAATCCGCCGCTTCGCAAGGTAGAGGAAACCAGCCCATCGGTATTAAATGCTAAACGGTTTGGATAGCCCGTGGTGTTATCTTCAAATACTGGGGTCAATACAAATTCATAGTCGATTCCCGTTACAAGCTGCGATACTACAATCTGTTGTTTGTTCTGTATACGAAGCACCCCGCCTGTGCCTTGTACAGAAACGTAGTCAACGATTTTGTTTGTTGGCGCCTGCCAAGTAATCGACACATCCTGATTTTCCAGAAGGCGTACATCCAAATCCAAAGAGCGAATGTCTTCTGGAGTCTCAGGATTGACTCTTTGCGCCAATGCTGGAAGCTCTGAAACTGTAAAGCCGGGGGTGGTTACTTGAGATAGTGGCAATCCAAAATTCTGATTAAGCGCATCACAATGCTCTTCGATTTCCAGAAATCTTATTGAATCAGTCGGAATGCCTGTTGGGGGCCTTTCCACTGCAACGAAAATGGTGTGAACATTTTCACCGAATTGAAAATTACCACAGTGCTCTATCAGCCTGCTGTTTACTTTTATGGTCAAATTGTTGTTGATAATTTCAGCTTCTCTAATATCAATATCAGAACCACTGGGCGTACTACCATCGCTAGAGACTGTAACTACAAACTCTGAATTAAAATTAACAGAAGGTAGTTCAGCAGCAATGTTGTTAACTAATGATGAATCAAATTGAGTAAGGATATTTTCGTAAGCATTTGCGAAGGCTTCAGTATCATTAAAAATACTGAAGTCACGATTGATCGCTAACTGAGGCGTGGGGAATGCGCGTAGTACTCGTACATTTAATCTATTACTATTGTCAATCGCTGAGCTTTCCAAATTTGTCTGAGTGTCTAGTTCTCCCAGCATTTGATTTTGAGTAAAACGCAATGTACCCAGCTGTAACACACCAGACTCAAGGCTGACTGGCAATACCCCTGTAATTGCACGGTATATCAACTGTTGTTGATCGATAACGACTGGTGATAAAACGCATTCACTTTGCTCAACTTCCAAGCCTACGATGCCGATTCCCGCATCTGATAATTCAATGGCAGTGCGCCAGGAGCTACAACCATCGAACCCACTCATCTGTCGCTCGTCGAAATCAAACTGTAATGTGAATTGAGTGTCGTCTGCGGCGGGAACGATAAGGCCATTGCCGGATGATGCGAAGAACCAACTTGAATTGGCAAGACTGGCAAACAGTTCTGGAGGGTTTGAATCCCCGATTGTATTCGAGATAGGGCTGGTCGGTGTTTGTTGGGATAATGAATTAGAATCAATTAATTCATCTCCGCCGCCACAAGCAGTCACAGCGAGGCCTATGGCTATTGCTGTACCTAAAAAATCCTTTTTCAAATTTAGATTGGACATGCACCCTATTGTAACTACGAGCAGTAGAGAACATGCCTTGTCTCTATTACAGTTGTGTAAATCTAGTATAAAACCATCAGATATAATGCTGTACGTATTCAAACAACCAAGCGCTTGTCTTCGCTCATTGTTACTTCCTCATCAGTCTCCTGATCTGCAAACGCTTTCTGGATTAATCTTGAAAATACATCCGCGACTTCCCGATTAGGTCCGTCAGAAATATACATATTGACTCGATAGAGCGGGAGTTTCGGTAGTCTTGCCAGGGCATCGTTTACCGGTCCCATGCCGGGTGCCTTAAAGCCTGCGATGTCGGCTCGAACACCAAGGTCTGCGGCACAGGCTACCGATCCCGAATCATAATTTTGTCCCAGGCCAACCGCGTCCACCCATCGAATGCCTGCTTCGTCCAGCGCTGCGATAACTGGTTTGCGGAAAACACAGTTTTCAGTAAAGCCTAATGGCAGGGGGTCGAGCATCCAGGCACGTCCGTTGATCGCGCCGGTCCAGACAAGATCACGTTCCAACAACAGTGTTCCGCTTGCATTGATATCCAGCTCGGTAGTTAACACAACGTCGATTAAACCAGCTTCAAAATCTTGTAGCAGGGTGCGTGTATTGTCTACAACCAGGCTAACTGAGACACGCGGGAAGGCATGCACAAACTGTTTCAAGATGGCGGGTATGTGGGGTTCGACTATATCGTGCGGCACACCAAATCTTAGTTGCCCGCCACTGTCACGACTGATTAACCGATCAACTGCTTCATCATTCATGGCCACCAGCTTCCGTGCATAGCTCACCAATTGTTCGCCTTGTGGGGTTGCGCTCATAGAGCGGCCATCACGAACCACCAGTGGCATACCCAGCGTTTCTTCCAGACGTTTTAATTGCATGCTGACCGTTGATTGAGTCAGATTGAGATGGTTGGCCGCCTTGGTAACCCCTGCCAGATCAACCACTGTAACAAGTGTTCGTAAGGTTCCAATATCGAAATTTCTGAGCATAGCGCTGGCCTCATTTGATGTATCAAATTTTGTGATTTGAAATATCAAATACGTTGATTAGAAAAAGTCTGTTTTTCAGACAGTTTCAAGACTGTTCAATATCAAAGTCGGTGATAGTAGTTATCCAAAATCATCATTTCAAAAAACACTCAATAGAACGCAAACTCTTTTGAGCAGGAGAAAAAAGGAACTCAACAAGTTTATTTTTAATCGCTGGATTCGCTTCTACCGTAACGATTTGCGAAGAACTATTCAATAGGAAAATTTGTAGGGCGTTAAGCTCTATACAGGAGTAAGAAATGTCTAAGTCATCGTATTTGAATTTGATAGCTGCAGGAGCGTCACGTACACGTTATTCGTTTGTACGAGACTCAATGGTCTGGAGCGCTTTGCGTGAACGACTGATCAGGCTGAGTGCAGCGGCTGCAATTGCCCGTGAACGCAAGGCTTTAAGCCGTCTCAGCGAGTCCGAGCTGAAAGACATAGGGATCACACGTGCTCAGGCAGAAAGGGAAGCCGCGCGCGAGTACTTTGATCTGCCGAGTCAGCGTTTGACAATGTACGGCATGCTTGATTGCGGGAAAGGAAGCCGATTAGATAATCGCTTTGATAAAACAACGTAAGCGGTTCAGTAATGTTGTCTTCAGCGTTGACACTCTGGACAGTAAAAACTGGAGCGTTGTCCGATTACCCGGTTTTTGATTAAAGTCTTACATGTGCGACAGGGTTGATCTTCACGTCCGTAAACCAGCAGTTGCTGTGCAAAGTAACCTGGGTTGCCATCGGAATTGACGAAGTCGCGCAGGGTTGTCCCGCCCATCTTGATCGCTCTACTCAATACGGTCTTGATGTTGTCGGTCAAGGTAACGTATTCAGCGCGGGTAACACGCATGGCTGCACGCCCCGGACGTATGCCAGTCATGAACAGGCTTTCACTTGCGTAGATATTACCAACGCCGACAACTGTCTGGCTGCTCATGATGAAATTCTTGACAGCAACCTTGCGTTTGCGTGATGCCTTGAACAGGGATTCTGCATTGAATGCGTTAGAAAGAGGTTCAGGACCCAGTTTAGCCAGTAACGGGTGATTCAGCGGGTCGCCTTCACACCACAGCGCGCAACCAAAACGTCGTGGATCATGTAGTCGCAAGGCGTAACCGTTATCCAGAATAAATTGTAAGTGGTCGTGTTTACGCAGCTCTGCGTCAACTGCGCAAATACGTAAGCTGCCTGACATCCCCAAGTGCATTATCACAGTACCGAGCAGGGTGTTTGTATGTGATTTGTTACTGCGATGGCTACAAGCGAGCAGCAGGTATTTGCCACGTCGTGCGACGTGCGAGATGGATGTATTGGCCAGTGTTCCTATCTGGTCGGGGATGGGCCAGCGCAGGCTTGGTTGGCGAATATTGACTTCAACGATAGTAGCGCCCGTGACATGGGGTTCTATGCCACGGCGTGTCGTCTCTACCTCGGGTAGCTCCGGCATTCAGTCTGACTGGTCAACTATTTGTGCATCGGCATCGGATGCGATAAATGCGTCGACGCCTGCACTGATTAGCGGGAATACGAATTCGTTGTACAGATGTATTTGATCATCTACTCGAACAAAGCGTACATTGCCATCGGGTGATCTGTTACCGAACTGAAAGAGCAGTTCATTCAAAGTGACGCTAGCCTGTGGTGGCGAGAGCCCAAGTTCAGCTAAATTAATTTCATTAACGGCGTAGCTGTGTCGTTGTGGTGGTGTGAGCAGATTCAGCAAAGGCTCTACACGATCGCTGTTCGCCAGCAATGAGGAAGCGGGTGCCTCCGATGGCGTATTGTTAGCGTCGCTCGATGCGCTTTGAGACAGCCGCCATTGCTCATCAATGCGCTCAATCAACAATTGATCATCAGGTGTAGCAATTGCGATACGTGTGACTTGTTCTTTCGGCAACAGAACCTGTTCACTGAGAGTTTTTTTGTCATTCCAGTGAAGCCACGCTATCAACCCGGTAAGTGACAGGCTGACCAGTAGCAATGCACTTATAGCTGTGCGGCTAACCATGATGTTGTCGCCGCCACATGTAGCCAGCGATCACCATAAATAGTAACGGCATGCCAAACAGGAACCCCCCTCCCATTAGCAAAATGCTATTCGAGGTCGGATTGATCAATGCATCTGCAGGTTTGTGTGCCGTAAAGGCTAGCTGGCGATCATCAGTGGCAAGCCAGTTAAATAGTCGTTCTGCATATTCGAGATTTGCACCATTACCAATCCATTGGCTGGCTAGCCAGTCTGCATCGCCAATCACAGCAATGCGTTGCTCCAGTGCGGGACTGGCTGCATTTCGTATAACTGCCAAACCAATCGGCAGTGGGCCGCGACGTTCTATACCGTTGTCATCAAAACGCACTTCGCCAGCGATTGGGCCGCTTTCAGTCCAACTGCTGTCACTCGATAACAACAGTGGTTGCAGGGTTTGTCCCGCAAGTGGCGTTACACCCAAAGCGGTGGCTGCTGGAAAAAGAATCGGATTGGCAATGTTGTCGTTCACTGCATGTTGTGGCAGCGACTGGTGATCGATTACGGCAAAGGTAGGGGAGTCAGCGCCATAGGACGCGCTAGTCGCATCGAGTAGTACACCATTTAAAGTGTCTATTCCCAGCTCAGTGTGTAGTGCCTGTAAACCGACTTCCCTGGTCTCGTCAATTAACCATAGCAGGTTACCGCCGCCACTAACGTACTGCAGGAGGCTCGCCACTTCACCTGGAAAGTACTGTCTCTGAGGGGCTGCGATGACAACCAGATGCACACTGTCGGGTATAACAGGTTGGGTAACCAGGCTGAGTTCAGTGGTATCGAAGCCGATCTGCTGTAGTCGTTTGCCCAGCTCGCTGAAGTCGTCATTGGTCACGCGTTCAGTCGTGCGTTCGTCGTGTCCGCTGATAAAAGCAATCTGGCGTTTGCCGCCACGTGATAGTCGAGTCAGTGCGGCTGTCAGGTTACGCTCGGTTAGATTCTGCAAGCGCGCTTCCTGCAGACCTGACTGACTTTGCGTTTGTACAATCAGCTCACCACCGGGTGCGGCATTCAATTCACGCACACGAGTGGGTTCGGTTTCAAGATTAACGTACTCGAGTGAGACTTGTTCGTTATGTTGCTGATAGCGTGATACCAGAGCAGCAACTGCTTCGCGTTGTGCAGGTGCCGGTCCCATCACAGCGATAATGTCCACCGGTTGTTCCAGTGAGCGCACAGTATCGATGCTTTGCGCTGTCAGCGAATGGCGTTTACTGGCTGATAAATCATAATCAACTTGCCAACGCTGACCGAGGGCGATAATCGCTACGGTGATTACCAACAATAAAATGGTCGCGACACTGGCAAGCCCCGTATGACGTTTAAGACGTTTTTTCGCTGTGTCTGCAGTGTAGCTGGAGTTGTCGGATCTATTTTCTGTTGACATGATTTTACTCAACGCCCGGGACTGGAAGACCAGCCTAAAGAACCAACGCGAATTAATGTCAGCATCAATGCCAGCAGAGTCAGGGCAACGAAATAAATAAGATCACCGGAATTGAGCAACCCCTGAAAGAAGCTGCCCAGATGATTGGATGTTGATGCTGTTTGCGAGATCAGTTGCAAGGTCTGATCACTCATTGCCGTTTTACCTAACGACCAGAAAATAACCAGCACCATGGTGCTGGCAATAGCTGCAACCAGAGCATGGCGAGTCAGGCTGGAGAAAAGCAGCGCAACCGATGTGCAGAACGCTGCGACAGCCAGTAGACCCAGAAAGGATAAGGTCAGTGTTGCGAAATCGATGCGGGTCATCAGTCCCAGAGTCAGCGGCATGATCAGAGCCAGTATAAGTATGAACGCGATGAACAGAAAATTACCGAGAAATTTCCCCAACACAATGGCTTTTACCGATAACGGTGCTGATTGCAGAAGAATAAATGTGCCCTGACGATACTCATCGGCATAGGCCCGCATGCCCAGCAACGGGCAGATGATCAATAACAGTCCTGCGCAAGGTGCAAGGTAACGAAAAGTCATGAAACCCGTGATGCCCGGTGCGTGATCCTGTAACGCGAGGCGATCCTGCACCAACATGTACTGCTCCAGCGTGGACAGGAAGAACCAGGCGAAAAATACCTGCAGCGCTGCCGCGACAAGCCAGGCCATCGGTGATTTGAACAGAGCTGATAATTCCCGTTGAGCGATGCTTAGCATAGTGATTAGTCCGTACGCTCAACGGCGGATTCAGGGGCAGATGTTGTTGCGGTCAGTGATCCGGCAGTTTTTTTCACGTGGGTAGCAGGTGTGTCGTAGCTTTTCGCCACATCTATACCTGCTACAGCGCCTGCAGCGTTTGTTGTAATAGTGTTCTCAGGTTCGTCGTGTGTGTCTACGTTGCCAGAAGCTGCACCGTCAGTGACAAGCCCGGTAAACAAATCTTCAAGTGACGGTTTGTCGGTCTGTAACTCCAGTAAATGCCAGCCCTGGCCAACAATGTGCGCAGGCAGGTTGTCGACTTCACGACTCATGACTTTTATTTGCCAACGCTGCCCCGGAAGGTTCTTCGCATGCAATACACCTGTCAGTCGGTGCAGTTCACCCGAAGTGACCATCTCCTTTAGTTTTAGAGTCACCTCACGCACGCTATTAGCGCCCTGTGCCGGTATAAGGCTTTCGCTATCGTCCAATCGTTGCTGATGGATCACCTGTCCATTATGAATAACGCAAATGCGATCACACAGATCGGTCACTTCTGATAGCAAATGGGATGAGAACACAATGCCACAGTCGGCAGCGAGTCGTCTGATCAGCGCACGCATCTCGTGCATTTGCTGCGGATCCAATCCACTGCTTGGCTCGTCCAGCAAAATCACCTCTGGCCGGTGAATAATAGCCTGCGCCAGTCCAATACGTTGGCGATAGCCCTTGGATAGATTGCGAATGATACGTTTACCAACATCCTGCAATGCGCAGTCAGCCAGTGCCCGTTCGACGGCCTCCCGTTTCTTTCGACCCCGCATGCCATGCAGGCGGGCACAAAAGTCTAGATAAGCGCAAACCGTCATATCCATGTACAAGGGTGGGATCTCGGGTAGGTATCCGATGCAGCGTTTTGCCTGCATGGGTTGCTCGAACAGCGAGTGTCCACAGATTTCAACATCACCCAACGATGGCAGCAGCACGCCAGAGAGAAGGTTCAGTGTTGTCGACTTTCCGGCACCGTTCAAACCGAGCAAGCCCAGCACTTCACCGCGTGAAACTGAGAGACTGATATCGTCGACCAGGCATGCGTTTCCTTCCCAACGGCTGAGGCTGCTGGCACGCAGCAAAGCCTCATCAGAGGTGGTGGCGGAAATCACACGAGTTGGATGGTCTAATTGATTCAAGGCGGGGCCGTTAACAGCAGGTTCGTACAATTATAGGACAGTAAGAATGTCGAGCCGTTGCACGGTTATTTCGAATCGGATTGCCGATATGAAATTGTGCATTTTCTGACCAGATTTTTGGTCAGTGAAGCAAAGCGTATGATGTAGAAAGGGGGCGGCTCAACAATTATTAGAGCGATACAGCCTGGAACGATACAGTCATTGGGCCTGGCTTGCGCCAAATGTTAGGCAAACCCTGGAGAATTCAAGCTGGAGACAATTGCCTGGAAAGAGATTCTTGGGTCAGCCTGACGATTGGGGCTGACCCTTGGTAGCCAGGGTAGTGCTTAAAGGCGAGCTAACTACTTGATTTTTGATTCTTTGTAGATAACGTGCTTGCGCGCCTTTGGGTCAAATTTCTTCATTTCGAGCTTGTCAGTCTGGGTACGCTTGTTTTTGGTGGTCGTATAAAAGTGACCAGTACCAGCGGATGACACCATTTTGATTTTTTCACGCATTGCTTTACCCTTTCTTGAAGTTAAGCCTTTCTAAACTGTTTTGAGCCTTTGAACCCTGAACCTTTCGAGCCCTTGAACCCTTTGAACTAAACGGCTTCGCCACGTTGACGGATATCGTCAAGCACACTGTCGATGCCTTTTTTGTCAATAATCCGCATGCCTTTTGAAGAAACCCGCAGTTTTACCCAGCGATTTTCAGTGGCAACCCAGAATTTGTGCGTATGGAGATTGGGCAGAAACCGCCGTCTCGTGCGATTTTTTGCGTGCGATACGTTATTACCGCTCATTGGCTGTTTGCCGGTGACCTGGCACACTCTGGACATGGGTTTGCTCCAAAAAATTAGTTCTTGCGTAGCCGCGGAATAATAGCCAAAGTCGGGTTGATATACAAGCCAAAAAAGACATCGAATTGTCTATCCGGAGAGCAAATAATTGGCCAGTAAACCGCCGCTTTTGCGGCCAAAGCACCTGCAAATGAATAAGTCAGGCCAGCCTGGGGTGCTTTAATGTCAGATTCAAGCACAATCGCGCGACTAGTGACGCTATGTGAGGCTCTAGCCGGGCGCGGGTTAAATCTAGCTCGCGTACTGACGGCGGATCAGCTAGAAGGTGCCGGTATTAGTGTACCGGTTGCAGAACAAGGCCTTTTTCTCCTCCTCGGCAATGGCGGTGGCGCTTTCTGGGAGCAACTCGAGGCACGTGGTGGTGATAGCGATGGCTCAGCATTGGCTGATCGCCTGTTTGAAGACAGAGAAGATCATCCTATAGACTTGTATAGTCAGGCATTGCTGTCGCAGGCCCTTGAGAGGCATTTGCCCGGCGTCCGATTCAAGATACTTTTTCCACAAAATCCACAACGTCGCCAACACCACGATCAGCTGGGGTCGGGAAGTAGTCCGCGACACATGCCATTACAGCAACTTGGGCGATTGGCTGGCTGGCATCAATCCAGCCCCCTCGGTAGTGGCATGCATCCGCAGTGGGGGCTCTGGTATGCCTATCGTGTGTTTGTCTGGCTGGAGATTGAGCCGCATGCCCTGGATGACGATCCTGCATCCGTAACGCACCCACTTTTCTATAAAGAGAGCTACAAAGAGAGCGACAACGAGAGCGCCAAAACATCCGTGTCGGTGCCAGAAACAGCCGAACCAAACACAGCGCTTAGTGAGCTATGCCTGACGTGTGCATCCCGCGCTTGCGTCACCGCTTGTCCGGCCAAGGCTATTTTGTTCGGTTCAAATCCTGATATGCAGGCCTGTGCGGGCTATCGTTGTGCTTCGGATTCAGACTGCGCTGATCGCTGTCTGGCACGCGAAGCCTGTCCAGTGGGTAGCTCCGTTGATGACAGCAGTCACCCCAGTTATCCCAGAGCACAGATCAGCTATCACTACCGTGTTGCTCTGGAGAGCTTGCGTGTATGGTATGCCGAGTCTGAGCATAAACCTTCGAAGTAACAGCAAATGACCGAGCCACAGCAACCGCGCCGAAAGGGTAGTGACACAGTGTTTATACGTGGGCTTCGTGCTGACGCCATCATAGGCATCTACGATTGGGAACGAAACACACGTCAGAATTTAATTCTTGATCTGGAAATGGCAACTGATATCAGTCGTGCTGCTGCGTCTGAAGATATTGCCGACGCCGTAGACTACGAGAAAATATCCAAACGCATACTGGCGTATGTAAGCGACAGTGAATTTCAACTGATTGAAACACTGGCAGAGCGCGTTGCCGCTTTGGTCATAGAAGAATTTGGTGTTTCGTGGTTATGCCTGACAGTGCATAAGCCCGATGCCATTGAATTTGCCGATGATGTTGGTGTCACGATCACGCGTGGGTCAAATTAGCAGGCGCAATAGTCGGTGAATTTACCGGAACCTCCACAAGAACTGAAGGATAAGAGTGACGCGCTTGTCGCGCTCCTCAAAGAGCGAATCAAAGCGTGGGGTCCGATCAGTTTCGCTGAATACATGCATACGGCCTTGTATGAACCGGGGCACGGGTATTACGTAGCCGGACAGACGATATTTGGTCCTGCCGGTGATTTTCAGACAGCGCCCATGCTCGGCTCGGTCTTTGGTGAATGCATTGCCGAGCAATGTCTCGAGGTGTGGGCCAGTTTGTTTACAGAAGCGTCAGCAACTACGTCAGCAACTACGGCCGCAAATACGGCACAACGCTCTATACCGTCTGGCGTGTTTGAATTCGGTGCAGGCCAGGGTGACCTTGCTGCCGTACTTTATTCGAGATTACGTCAACGTTGTATCGAGCAAAAGTTGCCGCTTCCTGACTATCACATCCTTGAACCCAGTGCCGCTTTACGCGAATCCCAACAGGCGCGTCTACAGCAATTTGGTGAGTGCATACATTGGCATACTCAAATACCGGAAACGTTTGCCGGTATCGTTATCGCAAATGAAGTACTTGATGCTATGCCGGTTGAACGCTTTCGTTACAAGCGTGCAGAACAAACAGAAAGTCCTGAGCAGGTATCACGTACCCGCTTCCAGCGACAATTTGTTGATCTGGATGAGAACAGTAATTTTTGTAGTATCTACGTCGATTGCGATGAAAGGTTTGAAGCTGTGTTGCAACAGGGCTGTGGGGATTTAGCCAACACATGGCCGGATGGGTTTACATTCGAATGGAATACCCATGTGGGTGGTTGGCTAGGTGCCCTGGGTGACTGCCTGTCGCAGGGCGCGGTACTGCTTTTTGATTATGGTTATCCGCGCAAGGAATTTTTATTGCCGGAACGTAGTGACGGTACCTTGATGTGCTACTACAGACACAGGGCGCATGCTGATCCGTTTTTCTATCCTGGTCTTCAGGATATTACGGCACACGTTGACTTTACGTCCATCGCCGAAGCTTCTGTGCAGGCTGATCTTGAATTGAACGGTTACTGTAGCCAGGGTAGTTTTTTGCAGGTCTTCCTAAACGAAATCACCAGTGCTGTAGCTGATGCTGACCCACAGGGCAAAGGTGGTGGTGATTCAGAGCTGCAACGCATCAAACGCGCCCAGGAAATCAAGACACTAACTTTGCCCGGTACCATGGGCGAGCGGTTTCAAGTGATGGGCTTTAGCCGAGGTCTTGATTTCGCCATGCGCGGATTCTGTCTTGAAGACCTGTCGTACCGACTTTAATTGTCGGCACGTAATGCTGTGCTGGCATTTAATGCGGTACGGCGATAGTCATCTCTTTACCACCGATATCATGTTCGGAATCACCTGCACGGATGATGACTTCGGTAACTGATCTTGGTATTTCGAGTGTCAGACTACGGGTAAAGGGTTGTTCATCGACGTGTGGATGATGCAGCACACGTGTGCCGAGGATGTTGGCGTCGGTATCGAGTACTTCCCATCGGTTGGCATAGTGATCCCAGCCCGTGTCAGCGTGTACCAGTGTTGCATTGATGGTGAATTTATCTCTACCAATCTTGTGTATAGTTACATTGACAACATCCGCTTCACCGGCTGACAGGTTAGCGGTTGTTGCCAGGGTGAGAACAACAACACTGAGGAACGTGCCCATTAAAAGGATCGTTTGACGTGTCAGTGTCAGGATTCTTCGAGTATTTATGTGCATTGTTGGCCCCATCTTGGATTGAAACGTGTTTTCAATGTTTCCGGATATTGTGTACTGCGCTTTCCCGGTAAGCTATATTATAAAACCGTATTATCAAATCGGTTGATAAAATCGCGGTTGATAAATTCGATGTCAGTATCCGCCTATTTAGCAGGGTAAATACCTGGTACCTTCTCCAACTGTACTAGTCTGTTATTCATCCTGCAAATGGCCGTTTCAACAATGACTGTTTCAACATTTTTCCAGAACATAATTTTAACTTTCCATATTGTCGTAATTCAGAAGACGGGCATATTTAGTGGTCGATAACGAGGTTGCCAAGATACACAAGGTACATCCTGTATTGCAGTTTGTTCTGTTGATTGTGCCGGTCGTGATGAGCGGTTTTTTTCTGGTTTATTCGCTAACCGGCTTGATTCTGGAGGGAAGAGATCGCTTCAATTGGTCATTGGAGGCAGTGAATGTGGCCAATTTGGTAGGTGGAAGCATAGCGATTTACAGCATTTGTGTGATCCTGTTCGCGTTTTACAGGAAGCTTGGCAAGTTTCATTTGTTAACTGTGTCAGGGGTCGGGCACCTGTTTCTGGCGTTGATTCTTACGGCAGTGGTCTACATAATTGTGAAGCTGTAAATGGTGGAGTAAAAACGGCTATTCAGCCGGTCGATAGAACAATGTCTGTTAAAAACAATAATAATCAAAAACAGCAGAGACCTGCCTTAGTCGGCCAGAGTCTCGCCAGGGAAAAGAACGTGACGTTCAAACCTTCGCCAATCAGTAGAACTTCTGCAGGGACCATAGCTGCGCAAAAACTGAGATTTGCACCTTTGTGGTTTGTTATCGGTATTGCACTGATTGCAGCTATCTGTTTTATGTCAGTTATATCCGTGCCAGCTGAGGTGAAGAAATTCCTGCTTAATGACAAGCTTTTGCATGTCGGCGTTTACGGCTGTTTGATGGGTTGGTTTGCACAGATCTTCCGCCATGACCTCACGCGTTTGCTACTGGCAGCAGCGTTTGTTTTGATGGGTGTTGGCATGGAGTACGTTCAGTCAATGGTGCCGAGCCGTCAATTTGAAGTACTGGACATGATCGCCAACACCTGCGGCATCGTGCTCGCGTGGGCACTGGCCTATACATGGATGGGTGGAATTCTTGGATGGATCGAGAAAAACTGTCTGAGCTGGTTACCTGAATACCAATTGTCCAGCGCTAGTTAAAGCGCGCTTGCAACTCCAGAAATCTGCGTAACAAATCCTTATTTAAATTTCCAGCACCTCTTTCATCTACGCTTATTTTTGTGGGCATGTAGCGCGATTCAGGCTTGATCGTTAATCGCCTTTTTTACCGCGCTGACGCGTGCCTGATAGATTGCATCGGATATCTTGCTACGATCCGTTTGTTCCGCCGCCACTGACCCGGCATCTACTCCTTGCATGGCTTGTGCTGCCAATTGCATTCGACTCGCCTGCGGATAACTCGTGGCAGCTGGAATTCTTCCCCTGGCATCGGCTTCGCAGAGCAACAGAAACTGCTGCAGTCGTTCAGGCCTGCGTATGACATCCAGTGATGACAATGTTTTCACCAACGTGCTGGCTTTTAGCTCTAGCGCCCGGTGACTATGCAGATGGTAGCGACAACCCATTACGGCGAGGTCACGACAATCGTTAGGTACATGCAGCCGCTGGCATAAGGCTTTAACCGGCTCGACACCCACCATTTCATGTCCATGGTGGGAGAAATTCGGTTGTCCCGCTGTCAGCACTTTGCCAAGGTCATGACAAAGAGAAGCAAACACAATGGCAAGCCGGGATTGTTTATTGTTTGCAGTGTCGCTGCCGGCCGCATCATCTGCGTAGGTTTTTTTGGCAAGTGCTGCTGCCTGCTCCACCACCATCAATGTGTGCACACCCACATCACCTTCTTGATGGTGTTCAGCGGGTTGCTGCACAGCAAACAACGCATCGATTTCGGGCAACACGCTACGCAGCGCACCTATGTCGCGTAATACACTGAAAAAAACCTGTGGCGAGTCACCGAGTAGCGCACCAGAGAGTTCCCCCCAGACACGTTCTGCCACCAGTGTATCTGTCTCACCTGCGACGACCATGCTGCGCATTAAATCGAGCGTCTCTGGTGCTATTTCAAAGCCGAGATGAGCATACCGTGCAGCGAATCGCGCAACACGTAATATTCTGACTGGATCTTCTGCGAAAGCTGGTGAAACATGACGTAAAATTCTGTTGTCCAGGTCATCAACGCCACCGTAGGGATCGATTAGCGTACCATCGGTCGACTCTGCAATG